>CACWNY010000045.1 GCA_902762375.1 uncultured Ruminococcus sp.
TAAAATAGTAGTGTGATAGTCCTATGAAAAAGTTTTTGCCGTTTTTTACCCGATAACAAACCATAACGACATTATGTGTTATCGGCAATACACTTTGATTGCTGAGGATACAAATTCTGCTGTGCCATCACCTGCTACCGTATTGATATTTTTTGTAAATTCACCGCCATTGCCGTACATTTCACCAAGTCCTGAAAGAACTTGCTTTGAACAATGATAAAAATTTGCTGTGATATGTTCCTGTAATTTTTTGACAAGTGTCTGTACTTCTTCGGAACTGGCTTCCTGTTCTTTAAGTTTTCCGAAAGCAATAAAAATGTCCATCATCTGCGTAACAGCGGTTTGTCGCTGTTGCAGATTTTTATCCTTATCTTTTTCTTCAAATTCTTTATACTCCTCTGTATCACCCCATAGTGCTTTGGCTTGTCGGGAATATTCGTCCATCTTTTTCGTATCAAATACATTGAAACTCATATTTGTACCTCCTGATTTTTGTATTTCACGGGCAAAGACAATCAGATTTTCCAGATGTTCTTTTTTCATTTCCAACATCGTAATCTGTTTTTCAAGAACTTCGTTTCTGTCAAGATGCGGATTATCCATAATTCTTTTGATTTCTTTGAGTGAAAAACCTAATTCTCTGAATAATAAAATCTGTTGCAGTATTTCCAGTTGTTTGCTGTCATATAAGCGATAACCTTTTTCAGTATACTTTGCAGGAGGTAAAAGACCTATCCTGTCATAGTATTGAAAAGTCCGTATGCTCAAACCTGTCAGCTCACTGATTTCGTGTACCGTCATCATCTTTGTATCATCTCCCGTACAAATTCATTATAAATGGAATATCTGAAAACGTTATAATCCATTGGTGCAGAGATGTTGAAAAACTATGGACATCTTTACGGCAGTAATGACTGATAAACTATAAATGAGCAAATTTTTAAATATTCGTCATATTATACAAATAATCTACGAAAATTCTCGATTCAAGTGCGGAATATAGGCTTGAAAATTTGTTTTTTTTATAGTGATAAAAATAAAAGGCAACGACTTTTTTCCTGAAAATTAAGCCGTTGCCTTTAAACTATTGTCAGATATATCCGCCTGCTGATGGCTGTGACAATGAAAAGTTTTTGTCCACTTTTTTCAAAAAGTGGTGGGGTCAAGGGGCGAAGCCCCTTGTGGGATTTTAAAGGGCGAAGCCCTTTAAGTGGTAAAGAGTTGTCAAAAGCGTATCTGTCTGTTTCAGCAGACGGATACGCTTGTTTTTTTTGGGGGGTAAAGGTTCTCTGTCACCTTTTTCTGATACCCTATGGAAATGATGTCAACAATGGAAATGATGTCAACAGAAGACGAATGAATATTTTCAAGTCAGGTACTCGGTTCCGTGTCGCCGACTTCTGACGACACGGATTACGAAGACGAAAAAATCTGTATCACCAGTCATCATCACTGACAGGAGCTATCCAGTCAGGTAATGATGTTTCCGGAACGACATATTCAGAATGGTCAAATTCGTTTCCTGTTTCAGTACCATGTGTGGTAGATTGTGAAGAAGCAATAATATCTGATACAAAATAGGTAATCATTTCCATTTTGGGTTCGATGTAATTTTTCATAACATTCCTCCCTAATAGCAGCTTTTCAGTGAGATATTACCAGATAACTCAGGTATGGTTTTTCCTGAGTTTATCGGCATACACTTTCACAGTAAGCGTGTTTTCAGAAATGGGGTCATTGAGATAAACAGACGGGTCAAAAACAAATTCGATGTCTTTTCTGTCATTCAACTGCGTAATCTGTTCGGCTGTCAGTTCAGTTTTTCCTACCTCTACTCTGGAAATTGTACCTGTATAGTATTCGCCGTTATCATCCATATGTTCCAGGAAATGTGGTGTGAAAATCAGTCTTCTGCCTTCTGTAGCAGTAATGTGGTTACTGCTCAGATAGACATAATTGCCGTTAGTTACGCTTTCTGTATCAATAAAGTACGTTTTCTTATGTTCATTTTCCGTCACGATATCTGCTTCACGAAGGTTGAACGTTGCAGGAGTGGGTGACACCCGATAAAAACTGTGTTCAGAATTATCTTCGCCTTTGATTTTCATTTTCATTACCGTATAACAGGTAAAGAAACTTTTTCTGGTACTTTCGTTGTTGGGAATATCAAAAACAATATTCACCCTGTTTTTATTGGTCAGAACCACACCGCTTGTGTCAGTTTCAGCAGTACCTGTGTGCATGGTGACTTTTGTCATATTCATTTTGACATTGTAACCACCTTGGAAATCTTTGATACTGTCTGAACCTGTTCTGTCATTTTCTGCTGTATCCGAGACATTATAAAGCTTCTCTCTTAACGCTGTATCGTTTAAGATAGCCTCACGGAACGCAGAAGCATTGCCATAGTTCGCATTATCGTCCTTCGGACTTTGAAAGAGAACATAGCCTACCTGTTCAATATTGGTATCGGAATCCGCTGAACCTACTCCGCCGAAAACAATATCCACACGTGTTCTTTCCTGTACACCGTCTTCCGTCTGTACGGAATAAGTGTTATAGGTTCTGTCTGTGGCTGAAGCGGAATACCCTACCTGTTCCCGTTCGTTGGGAACCATGTAAGACACTTGGTAAAGTTCTCTTTCTTCATCGACAGAATAACTTTCCGTTGTCGTACCGTTGACCGTCAGATAAGAACCCGTATCATTCAAAGCAACGTCGTGCCAGTCCTGTTCCACATCAATCAGGATTTTTACCACGTCCTTGCCGTATTTGGCATCATAAGTTTCCTGATAGAATCTGTCATCATAGTTTTTCAGACCCGTTATTTTTTCTTCGGGTATGGTGTACTGATTATAAATATCCTTGTATTTTCTGACACCGTTTTCTTCTTCCCAGTAAATGGTACGGGTGCGTTTCTGCAAGGGGGTATATAGTCTTTCAATCGTCCTGTTTTTATCGGTATCGAACGGAACAAAATCCTCTTCGTTGCCAAACTCTACGCCCGGAGCATAACGCTTTCGGTTATCATCAGTTTCTGTACCACCTTTTCTGGCTTCCTGATAGACCGCTCTTATCGTAACGTGGTCATTGACACGGTAATGATAATTGAAGTTCGTGGAAACAGGGGTATAGGTCGTCTGTGTGGAGTTGCCGTCATGATAACTGACAACTCTTTCCCAGTAACCGAAATACAGTTCCCTGTTTTCGGCGGTGGTGATGTGATAAAGTTCCTTACAGTTGGCGGACAGATTCAACGCATTGATAATACCGATGTTCAGTCCACCGTCGGCATGGTTGGTGTTGGAAAGGTTGGTAATGCCGTTGAACGGTACTTTATATCTGATGTGTACATAATCTCCCGTTTTATGCACCACAGAATCTATATTGATTTCCCGTTGTTCGCTGAATGCTTTGGTTGTGGGATTCAGTGCATTCGGTACAACCAGCTGGATATCGACATCATACTGTCGCAGTGTGTTGGCATAGGTTGCCATGACAATATAGAAATGGTCATTCCGATAATAGAAAACTTCTTTCAATGCTGTATACAATGCTTCCAATGCTTCTTGTTTCAGTGTAATGCCTTTTGCACTGACAGTTTCATCAACAATACTCTTCAATGCCTGTTTCAGTCCGATGACATCGTTTTTGGCATAGCCTTGTACCTGTGGACTTTTGAAAGATTTACAGTCATCTTTCAGCATAGCATAGTTTGTTGCACTGTTCTGGCTGCACATAGCATCAAGGAGAGTTTCCAGTTCTTCGGTAACGTCACACAAGGAAAACTGGCTTTTCTTTTCTTCGTCTGACGAGGGCTGTGTTATGCTGTTTCGGTAGAATGTGTTCTGATTGACGTAATAGATACCATCAGTATTGCTTTCTGCATTATATGTGATATCGTAGTTACACAATACATTCATGATTTTCGGGGCAGAATCACAGATACTTGTCTTGGCATTGGCTTTCAGTGTTCCGTCGCTGTTGATATCATCATAGTTTACGGTAACATTCTTGGTGAAATAGGTGTAATTGTCACGCAAATCTGTCGGCTTGCCATTGACAATATGACGGTCAATATATCTGTACAGTACAGGTGTTGCACCATAGGTATTGTGTACTTCATAGAGCCAGTCAGCATTGTCTGTCATCTGATACGTACCTGTGTTAATAATGACTTTCGTTCTGGTGTCATCGCCGTCCTGAACGGTCTGGGTATCCAGGAAAAGGTCTGTTTTACTGTTTTCGCCTGTGTAGTCTTTTTGGTTCTCCTCTGCAAGATTGCCCTCACAGACAACGCCTGAAAAAATAACCTGACTGACACGGGATTCCATTCTTTCATCACCCGAACCAATAAATTCGGAAATTTCTTCGACACGCAATATAGTTCCTACGGGAATGCCGTCAAAGGTGACAGATGAACCCGCTACCAGGGTAAACTGGCCACCTGTTGCGGAAACAATATTGTTGTCTGTGGTGTAATCTCTGTCATTTTCATCTTTTCCCGAAAGCGTGCCGTAAAGACCATCGGCATATGTCCAGGGTTCTTCGTCAATAGAACTGTCGGGATTATGATAGCCGAACAGATTCCTGTAGGCTATTCTGAAGGTATAGGCTTTCTTTTTTTCCTGCGTATCCTTATCACTCACAACACCGTCCAGCTTCTTGCTGATGGTGACACTGCCTGTCTTGATGGTGTGTTCGTAAGTAATGGACATATTCTCGTCAACAACGGTAATGTTACCTTGTTCATCTACAGGATATTGCTGACCGTCAAGAGTAAACTCACCGCCACCGTACCTGTCGACAACATCGTAAGTGGATCTGAGCTGTTTGTTGAATGTCATACCTTCTATATCGACGGTTGCCGTATAGAATTGATTGTGCTTTCTTTCGAGCGGTGTTTTTTCTTCTTCTCCCTCTACAATATTGTGGTAAAGCTGTGCTATACCTGTAGTGGCATCGTTGACGGATTTGAATGCCTGTAAATTACTTTTTAACTGGAATTTCAGAAGAGGCTTTTCATCACATTCGTCATGTTCGATAGCTTTACAGATAATGGAGGGGAACTGATTGATAAAAGTTGCGGTCTGGTCATAGAGCAAAGCTACTGTACCGTCAGTCTGCGGTACACCTGTTCCTTTGTTTGTAGCGGACATGACAGGTGTACTGTACTTTTCGCCGTTTCGGTCAAGCTGTTGGGAGGTATCGCTCCATTCATAATATGCCTGTATAGGCGTATAGTCCTGAGCGTCTATCGAACAATTGTTTTTCTTTTCTGACGGTTTGGGATTCCACTCCACGAGTTCTCTTGCCTGCTGAATGATATCCGTCTTTTTGGTATAGCTGGTAATTGGTGTCTGGTCAGCATAATCGGGATTGTTCTGAATGTAGGTAGTATTCGGTGATTTTCGGGTGAAATTTTGGGTTCGTGGTACTTCCACGGGGTTTTCACCGCCCGAATACATGTATCTTGTACCCATCTGTACTTCAAAGACATCTTTGTTGGCAACACCCATTGTTTCCAGTTTAAGTGCCTTGTTGACGTTATCCGCATTGACTTTATGAGTCAGCGTGAGAACATTGGAATGAGCGTCAGGAATCGTGATAACATACCTGTTTTCGTCGGTAATCAGCTGAAGATAATTCTGATGTTTGGAATCAATGTATACCTCACCTTTGTCGGTAATACGGAAAATAATATCTTCGTCGTGCTTGATATAACCGTCGGGAGCAGAAACTTCGTTGAGATAATATCTTCCCTTAGGCAAAGAGCTGTCTATTTTAGGAATGATGCCGTTCTGGTCACAGACCAGTTCTTCATAATCTTCCATAGGATAAAAGTCTTTGACTTCGCCTGAAAAACCTACAACACTGCGGTAAAGGGCAAATACCGCCCCCGGCAGAGGAGCACCGCTTATACCGTCAACTTTCTTTGCAGTAAGTCTGAACGGCATATTGAAGATATCCAGTGTAGCAATAATCGTCTGGTCAGGGTGATTTGTGGCAACTTCCCAGTTTCCCACAACATTGGAACTATCATTTCCGCTTGTGATAACCAGTTTACGGATTCTGTTTCCCGCAGTATCATTTTCATCGTGTATCTTGAATTTTACTGCTTGTGGCAGACCGACATAACCGTTGGGTGTTAAAGTTTCCGTCAGTGTGTATTCCGCATCGACTTCGAAATCATAGAATATCGTGACTTTTCCTGTTTCGTCGGAGGTAAAGTATCCGAGCAACTCTTCTCCTTTTGTCAGTGTGAAATCACCGTCGGCAAGCGGTACATCGTGATTGTTCTCGGCATTCATTTCATAAAGAGCAATGTTGATACCCTCTTTACGGGTATCGGTGATAATATCGGTACGGACATTGCCTGATTCAATATTTGGCGTGGAATTTCTCGGCTCTCCCATTTCATAACTGACAACATATTCATATGTCTGTACGTTCTGCGTAATTCGGGATTTTGCCGAAATTTCGGTGACATCGTTTTCATTTAAGCGTTTTACCTTGCTGTCGTCATAGCTGACTAAATTGCCGTTGTTGTCCAGAACAGGGTCTGTCACTTCAACTTCAAATATATAATAGTCGGCAATGGTTTTTCCTGTTTGCAGTCTGTCGAAAAAGTATCGTACAGCGGTATCAGGGTGCTTTATCTGTTTGACGGAATCGGGCAACAAACGGTATGTGATGTTATTGCCATTTCCTTCTTTGAGATAAACAGCGGTATAAATGGTGTCATGTGAGGAAGCGAAATCTTTATCTGACCATTTTTTCAGTGCCTCCAGACCGATACCACGTTTATTGCTGATATTGACAAAAGGTTCTGCTGCGTCAGTTATCCAGCCGACATTGGGGGTGCTTTCACTTTCCACCTTGTAGGTAGGTGTTGTACCGTCTTTGGCACACTCATATCCTTTCAGATGGTAACCGTTGGGAATTTCCAGTTCACGTTCTTCTACCTTGAATTTCGTTGCCCTGGGAATGTTGGGTACTTTTACGGTATAGCCTGTCGGTATACGGCTGATTTCGCCTTCTGACGAAGTTTCAAAGGTAAGCTGTTCTTTTTCCTCGTCGGTAAGCGTTGCATAGTCGGTTTTATCCGTTTCCACCAGTTTCTGAATGCTGATATCCCAACGACAGATTTTTCCGTTCGGACTTTTTACATAATAGTCATGGAAACGGGCAAGTCTGAGCGTATCTTCTGCACCGTTGGAAAGATATAAACGGAATTTGAAAGTTGTACCGTCTTCTTCTTCCGTCAACAGTCTATCCTCTTCGTCATACAGGAATTTCTTGAAACTCAATGTCCGCAGTGCGTCAAGGGAAATTTTGTTGGTGAATACTGCGGTGGGGCCGTTTCCGATGAGAATACACTGTGAAGTGTAATCGTATCTTGAACTGTTATCAATTTGTGAGGCAGTTAGTCCGCCACTATGATTGATAAGAACATCTTGGTATACATGTTCATTGACACCACATTCAACAATCCTGTATGCGGTGGCAGCAGGCGGGAACGCAATTTCCACATCTCGTCCCGGTCGTATGAAATAAACGTCTTTATACTGTGTTGTACAGTCGGGCGGTATATAGGTATCACGGTAATCTACCGTCTGTGAGGAATTCTGATAGGTAACACCGCCGTTGTCTATCATACGGGTGAGCTGACGTTCTTCAGAGGTAGTAGAACCTTGTTCATTGGGTACTTCTACGGTGTAGAAAATCTGATACGGATACTCTACCAGATTGAAATCGGGTGTTTCAGTTCCGTCAAGTTCTTTTCTCATCAGCACATGACCGGGTTTAAGATAGTTGAGGTTGAAACGCATATGCAAATTGGAAGCACCTGCACCTCTTTCCATATAGAAAATCCGCATCTGGTGGGTGGTGAAGTCTTTGAAAACGGTTTTCCCCTCGTCAAAATACTTGGACAAGTGTTGATTGACTCTTGCCGTAAATTGTTCGTCGGTTTCATCGGCTTGTTTGGGATTTCTTTCCTTGTAGTTGTTTGCAAATATTTCACGCAAAGTAAAGGTTTTTACGACTTCTTTTGATTTGTCGTTCGGGTGAGCGGGGTCTTGGAAACCACCCACTGTCACCTGACCTGTGGCAAAGTTGACATTGCCTCCCAATGCGGAATGTACTCCGCCCAAGTCAATGATAAGTTCGTTATCGACATAAAACCAGAAATCGTCGTCACCTGTGAACTCAAAAACAATATCATGCTCCCATGCGTCTTTACCGTTCGGCGATTGTACAAAACTCGTGGTAAGTTCCACACCGAAATGGTAGTTGGCTCTGCTGACTATCTGACCGTTATGGTCGGTAACCTGATGGAGTTTTTCATGTTTTCTCGGGTCGCTTTCGGGTAAAAGAGCCGTTTTTGGTTCTCCTGGCATTGCCAGAGCACCATAAAGGTTCTGCGGGTTATCGGTAGAATAAATCCCCGGGGTAATGGTATTGTACGGAAAAAACTGTCCGTGTTTCATGGTGGTTTTATTGCCCTGTGCCGTACCGAGTTCCTTATATACGGTGAAATTATTTCCGATACTTCCGTCACTCTGTAAGAGTGTGGCAAAGTTCTGACAACTGTCAAATTCAAAATAACCGCTGGAATTATAGGTACTTTCCACAAACAGATGGTTGACATCGGTTACTTTGCTGGCATCATGATTGAATAATTCCTGTAAGGATTTCTGTCCGTCTGTCCGTCTTGTTGTATCGGGATAGCCGTTTTCTTTCAAATCGGTAGACAGCAGTCCTTTGTCTGCCCATTTGTCATTGCTTTCCTGTCTTGTATTGAGAAACTCGTTCTGTTGCCAGCCCAGATGTTGAATACTGCCTTCAAAGTCGACCATTTTCATCTGTATATTGTACTGATTATTGTCTATGGTTTTGATTTCGGTAAGTTTGGGTGTACCACGTTCTATCTGTGCAAAATAGAAAGTAGATGCCTGATTTCTGGATACGGGAATAACTTTTTTGTATTCTCCGCCTGTTACGGGGTCTGGTACGGTGATTACCCCCAGACCTGTATAGGCATACTGCTTTTCGTCCCATTGAATAATGGACGTATAATATTCGCCGTCACGTCTGCCGGGCAGATTGATGAAAGCTCTTGTGTCGGAAAATATCTGTTCGTTCTCCACCTGCGGTGAAAGATAATGGTTACCATAAGGACTGTAAAGGTCATAACGGAAACTGCGTGAACCGTCATAATTGTAATGTTCCGTAAACGTCCATAACAGAATGTTCGTTTTGTGTCCCAGCCACATGATATGGTCGCCACGTTCATAACAGGGGAACAGTGTACCGTCATAGTTCAAAGCATAGAAATCATAGGCTTTGTTTTCGTTATTCCATACTCTGGTGTACAGAATACCTGATGAACCATTCGTTACCGATGCATCGGAAACACCTACTTTTTCTGCGGTATAGGTAACATAGTCATTTTCAGTCAGTTCGGATACCGTGACAAGGTTAAGCCACTGGTCTTTGTCGTTGGCATCGGTTTCCTCCAGAATAAATTTCTTGTGATTGTCGTTGTCGGCGTGGAAAGATATGGAGTAATCCCCTGCTGTGAGTCTGACTTTGTTGTTACGGTTACTGACAACATCTATCACCGTAGCGTCGGCAAAATTGGTTGTTGTTTCCAACTGATTGCCGTTAAACTTCAGATATCTTACCACTGAGTCTTTTTCATTGAAAATGTAGTACTGATTGACCGTATTTGGCAGAAGTTGAAATGTCCACAAAGAAATGTCACTGTCCTGTGAAACATACAATGTTTTTACCTGCGTGTCCTCCTTAACAAACATCGTCATCAGGTCAAGATAGTTGCTTTCCTGTTCTACAGGAACCATCAATGCATCACCCATCGTCAGACCTGTGTAGTTCATCAGACCGTAGGATTTACCGTTGAGACGGTAATAGTCCCTGGGCAATGCCGGTGCGTCCGCAAAGTCAAAACGGATAATCATATTGATGTTGGTCACTCTGCCGTTGTTCAGACTGCTGCTGTAATACCGTATACCATGTCCGCCTGTCGAATATTGCAGATATTTATCCGTTGTATCATATTTTTTGATACAGAAAGAGTTGGGATAGTTCTGATGATTATTCGCAGAAGCGATTTTCAGAATGTCTGCCCTGGTGACATCTTCTGTCAGTCCGACATTGTTGTTCTGGTTAGTACCGGTAGTATAGAGGTATTTCCGAACGTCGTCTATCTTGGTATACATTCTGTAACAGGTGTTGCCATCTTTTTCGACCTCTTCAAAATACCACACGCCTGCCATTTCGAGGTCATCATCGACAGCAATAACACCATCATTGACATTACCGCCGGAGTTTGCACTGATGATGGTATCGGTAAAATAGTTGCCGTAACCGTAATAGACATAGAAACCTGTTCTCAGACCTCTTTCTGAAACAAGTTCCGATACTTCGGTTGCCTGATCCATTTTGGAAGAAGCGGGTAACGGCACATCAACAATCGCATAGACACTGAACCCTTTGGCATAAAAACGGACTTTTCCGTCTTCTGCCGTAAAATCAGTGATTTCCTCTTTTGTACCATCGTCTTTGATATGCCACAATACGCTGACATTTTCTTTTTTGATTTCAGCGTTGGCAATTTCGACAAGTACAGGATTGTTTTCGTTGGGCTGATATTCCCGATTACCATTCATAATGGTAATGTCGTACGCAGCAAGAACATGATTTTCCGTATTTTCCTGCTGAGCGAGTGCATCAAAGCTTTCCGTGACATCAGTCACTTCAGCTTTTGCCTTTTTCGGCATAACGCCGTTGAGTGTGACAGTGTCTTCTGCTCCGGAGTTGTTCGGGTGAACTTCAAAACACTGTTCACAATAGTTCGTATCTGTTTCAGCGTTGGCAGAACCTGCCAGGAACAGCGGACAAATTCCACTGCCCAGTACCGATAACGCACACAACATACTGACAACACACTTGCTTGCCTGCTTTCGTTTGCTGAACCAAATACATAGTAAAACCAATATACCTGCAACCACAATAATAGCACTATTTTGTGCCACAATGACACACCTTCCTTTCCAAAGTAATATAAAAAACAGGTTGAATTATCCGACAAAACGATTATATATGTTTCAGTCTGATAATTTACAATATGTGTGGTAATTAAAGTATAACATATATTTATTTCTTTTTCAATAAGTTAATTATCTATAAATGAGCAAATTTTTAAATATTCGTCATATTATACAAATAATCTACGAAAATTCTCGATTCAAGTGCGGAATATAGGCTTGAAAATTTGTTTTTAATTTGCTCATTTATAGTAATTATACTATATTATGGAACTGGTTTTAAGATTGTTAGAATTGATACCATATATATTGATTTCTAATAAAAAACGCTGAAACAAAATTCCACATATTGTCAGCGCACGTATATCTTTAATCACGATAAAAATAGAATATTGGCAATTAGTGTAAATGTGTAAAAAAGTTATTTTTCATCATTTTGTACAACAGATGACATGGTTTTTCTACGGTAAAGTGAAAAATATACAGAGAAATTTTTACACTGCCAAATAAGATAATATTTCATATTGAATTTTGTGCATTTTTCTGAATTTGCGTTTGACAGATTTATTGTTTTTTTCTATACAGCAAATTTTTTTTGAAATTTCGCCTGAAACGGAAGTAAATACTATGCGAAAAAAGTAGTAAGTGTGACTTTTTTTATCTTAATCGGCAGGATTTCTGACGGCAAAAACAGAAAAAAACCCACGAAATTTTCGCAGGCAATGATGGATATATTACCGTTGTACGGAAGTCAGCAGTACAACAGAACGGCACTCATGATGTCATGTTCATGAATGCCGTTGATTGTCGGACAAGGTCAGGAATCATAGAAATGTTGTCCGTCGTCCGTTGTCAGTCGTTCAGTTTTGGGGTAGGTAAAAATTTCCGTGTTGCCGGAGTTTTTGACAAGATAGTCTGCAAATCTTCGGGCATACCATTTAGCCATACCCAGGTTATGCATGAGATAATGTCCGCAGTTGCGTGGTGTAGTGCCGGGAACGCGCTGTACTTCATTTACGGACTGAAAAGCACTGACAATCAGGTCATAAATCTCCTGTGCAGGGCGGTTGCCCTTGAGAATGAGATAAAACCCTGTCAGACAGCCCATAGGCCCCCAGTAAATGACTTCATCTTTCCACTGAACGTCATTCCGCAGGAAAGTGGCGATGATATGTTCCAGTGAATGCATTGCCCCGACATCGACTGCGGGTTCACGGTTAGGTCTTGTCAGTCTTATGTCATAAGTCGTCACCATATTTTCACCGACCGTATCTGTCCGACTGACAAAAATGCCGGGAATGATGGCGGTATGGTCTACAGAAAAACTCGGAATAAGGTTCATAGATATATCTCCTTTGTTGATTAATCCGCACATATAATGGTGTGATGAAACACAGCAGAAATCTGTGATTATGTTCATTATAGTATTTTTCAGCAGTAATTTCAACCAATGGTACAGAATTTTTAACAACGGCGTATCACTGTAAAGGGGATATACAGGCAAAGAAAAGACAATCTACGCTGAGCAGAAAGGAAACAGGCAGAACGGTATAGAAATTACTGACAGGAATGAGTATGGCTTATAACCGTATTTTCTGATGTTGTATAAAAATATCCTGTCCGTTTTTGAGGGGAAGGGATAAATCTTTATTGCGGAGGACTTGAAATTTTTGTTCAGACTGGTATAGTATACTTACAGGCAAAGTATGCAGGTATAAGCAAAATAAAGGGAGGCGTATATGTTGATGGGAATGATAACTGTTGATGGTCTTACCCGTGATTACGGGTCGGGAAAGGGGATATTTGCGGTATCTTTTTCGGTGGAAAAAGGGGAAACATTCGGTTTTCTTGGGCCTAACGGTGCAGGGAAAACCACGACCATAAGGCATCTTATGGGATTTCTGAAGCCTGTTTCAGGAAAATGCGAAATCAACGCACTGGACTGCTGGAAAGACAGGGATAAAATACAGGCACAGCTTGGCTATATTCCAGGAGAAATCAGTTTTTTTGAAGAGATGACGGGTACAGAATATCTTCAGTTCATGGAACAGTACCGCAGACTGGGAACGGAAAGCCGTAAGGAAGAACTGCTGGATTTTTTTCAGCTTGACCCAGGAGTGAAACTGAAGAAAATGAGCAAGGGAATGAAACAGAAAATCGCACTTGTTGTAGCGATGATGCATGACCCGGCCATTCTCATTTTTGATGAACCTACCAGCGGACTTGATCCGCTGATGCAGAACAAATTCATTGACTTTATCAATGCCGAAAAAAAGCGTGGCAAAACCATACTGTTGTCCAGTCATATGTTTGAAGAAGTCGAACGTACCTGCGACCGTATCGGCATTATCCGAAACGGCAGACTGGCAGAGGTAAATCCTGTACAGGAGCTGAGAAACCGCCATGTCCGTCCCTATACCGTCACGCTGGAAACAGAAGCACTTGCCAAGGCATTTGCCGAAGATTTTCATGGTCAGCGGAACGGTCGGAAAGTGACAGTCACTGCAAAACAAAGTCTGGAAGATATTTTTATGCACTATTATGGAGATGAATCACTTGATCAGCACAGCACTGTATAAACGGGAAATGAAACGAAGTATAAAATTGTTGTTGATATTCTGTACGGTACTGACAATGTATATTGCCATTATCATCAGTATGTATAAGCCTGAACTGGCAAAAATGCTGGATAAATACGTGGAACTTATGCCGGAACTCATGGCATCGTTTGGTATGACAGGCGATGCAACTACTCTGACAGGGTTCATGTGTTCTTATCTGTATGGATTCATTCTGCTGATAATCCCGATGCTGTTCAGCATTATCCGTGGAAACGGACTGATAGCGGGATATGTGGACAAAGGTTCTATGGTTTCGCTGTTGTCCGCACCGCTGAAAAGGCGTACAGTGGTACTTACGCAGATGGCGGTACTGATAAGCGGTATACTGTTGTTAAACCTTTACATCACCGCCGTTGAACTGTTTTTCGCCGAATACGATTACCCTGACCAGTTGCACATCGGACATCTTCTGTCATTGAATACAGGATTATTGTTTCTGCACTTGTTTATCGGAAGTATCTGTTTTACCGCTTCGTGTGTATTTTCTGACACAAAATACAGTGTCGGAGCGGGAGCAGGTATTCCCGTTCTGATGTATATTCTGAAAATGCTTGCCAATATGGGGGACAAGGCTGACAATATAAAATACCTTACTTTTTTCACACTTTTCAACCCTGACGGCATTGTTGACGGAGAGTTGAAGGCGGTTATAGGAATTATCGTTCTGTTAACGGGAGCGGTTATCTTATTTACTTCAAGTGTTGTTGTGTTCTGTCGGAAGGATTTGAATATCTGAATGACAGATATTCAAATCACCTGTATGAAGACTGTTTTCAGATAAAAATTTCATCAAAGTTTCTGCCTTTTACCCCCCTGCAAATCCTGAAAACATTTGACCAGAATTCAAGAATATCATTTTCTGAAATACATAAAGATAAAAAACAACCTTTAGCTATGACAATGAAAAGTTTCGGTCAAGCCTTTTCAAAGGCTTGTGGGATTTTTAAAGGCAACGCCCTTAAAAACACATCAGGTAGACATCTTTCCTTAAGCTTATGCGGATATTTGTTTTCATCTATAAATGGGTAAATTTCCTATTTTTCGTGATTATGCACAATAAAAATACGCTGTTTGTCACCCTGAACGCAGTGAAGGGTCTTAAAAAAGATTCCTCACTTCGTTCGGAATGACAAATATTTGTGCAATTTTTCAAATTTGCTCATTTATAGTTTTCATCTTACAATTTACAATAACAATACAGCAAAATAATAATATATTATTATTTTCCGTTTTATATATGTGTGTCTGTGGTTGGTTATACTAGCTAATTTATATTGCAGTATATCGTCAAATTGAACAAATAAAAGCGAAAAAGAAACACAGGATTGTTTTGGTGATGCAGGGTAAAAGTATTGACAATTTTTATAATGCATAATATAATACAGACGGTATAAAGGTTGCTTTTTGTTTTGTTGTGTTGACATCGTATTCAGTTTGATAGGTGTGTGGTATATAGAACATTTGCCGTCGTGGATAGTGTTGTCAGTTCCGGCAAAAAGCTGATTGAGGGGGTTTTGCGGAACGCCTGCATAATACCGAATCATAGAGGAATGTCTGAAAGGACAATGTACAAATCTTTCACAGTCAGATGGGAACAATGCTTGAGCATATTGATAAGTTGGATATGTAGAAAGTAGATTGGGAATGGAGTGTAGTTGTATTTTGCTACGTTCAACCCGATAGATTTCATAAAAGCGGAGTTGATGGCACTGATGTGGAAGATTATGTTCATGTCATTTTGTTTGTGCATAATGACATGGCGGTCGCTGTTAAAAATAAAAAACAAGTAAGAAAACGCAGTACAGTATTGTTATGTACCGTAGTCTTTGGAGATAGCAAGACAAAATCCGACTGAATTTAAAAGATTACATGGGAGTGAGTAAATAGTATGTGTGGAATTGTAGGATTTGTTGGAAGAAAACAAGCAGCCCCTGTGCTTCTGGATGGGTTATCGAAATTGGAATATCGTGGCTATGATTCTGCCGGACTTGCTATACGCAACGGCAACGAACTTGCAGAGGTAGTCAAGTCGAAAGGTCGTCTGAAGATATTAGCCGAGAAAACTGATAACGGAAATGCTTTGATTGGTACTTGTGGTATTGGTCACACGCGTTGGGCCACGCATGGTGAACCCAGCAGAGCGAATGCTCATCCCCATGTCAGCGGAAATTGTACAGGTACAGGTTCCGGTCAGGTGGAGTCGGAGGTAGTGGGTGTTCATAACGGCATTATTGAGAATTTTATGGAATTGAAAGAAAAACTCCTTAAACATGGCTATACATTTTATTCGCAGACGGATACAGAAGTAATTATCAAGCTTGTGGATTACTATTACAAAAAATATACGCATGACCCGCAGGAAGCCATTGCCAAAACCATGGTAAGAGTCAGAGGTTCGTATGCGCTTTGTCTTATGGGCATCTCTAAAAACCCCTATACAAAAGAGAGAGAAAGCGTTATAATAGAGGTATGAGAAATATACAGTTAGGGTTCTTTGATACGGAGAACAGATATGAAAGATTAACACAATTAGGAGATCCGCTTGAAAAACTGAATGGAGCAATTGATTGGGAAATGTTTCGAGACAAGCTCACCACCGTGTGTCAAAAGGAGGACTACACAAAGGGAGGACGTCCACCAATCGATGTTATCATCAAATTCAAGGCATCGGTACTCCGTAGAATATATAATCTGTCTTTTGATCAGACGGAATATCAGATCAATGACCGCTTGAGTTTCATGCGGTTTTTAGGTCTTGGATTAGGAGATAAAGTCCTTGATTCCCGTACTCTTTGG
>CACWNY010000046.1 GCA_902762375.1 uncultured Ruminococcus sp.
AAGTGAGGAATCTTTTGAAGATTCTTCGTTGCTTTTGCTCCTCAGAATGACAGCAATATATTATTTTGAAAAGGCTTTTTTCTTAAGTTGACGACATTGGCCTCTATAGGCGGTGAGTACTTCACCAATCAGCCTATCAACACTTACAGTAATGAAATAAGAAGTGCCGTACTGATTATTCACGGCGAAAAGGCACATTCCTGTTATTTCAGCCGTGATGCTTATGCTAATATGACAAAAGACAGCAAATATACAGATAACAAGGAACTACTCATCATTCCTAATGCAGTGCATACTGACCTTTATGATGGCGGTGCTGATAATGTAATTCCCTTTGACAAGATAGTAACCTTCTATAGCCAGTATCTGAAATAAGGAAACCCAGAATGACAACAGCAGAATTTTCAACATACAGGACTGGGAAAATAATCTTATCTGCCATCGCTATTGGCTTAGTATTGTTTTTGTTTGATGCTTGCACACAGTCAGAAAAAAACAATGCGGATATATCTGTTTCGAACAAAATAGAAAGTTCGGTATCTTCCAGCGAAAACAGTCAGCAACCGTCAGAAAATCTATCTGCACAAAGTGAAACAAATGAGGTCAATTCTATGAAAATGACTGTCGGTGATAAAAATTTCTCTGTTACTTTAGAAAACAATACTACCGTTTCAGAGTTAAGAAAGTTGTTACCTATGACACTTGAAATGTCTGAACTGAACGGCAATGAAAAATATAATTATCTTGGCACATCTTTGCCTACTGCTCAGCAAAATGTCGGAAATATTTCAGAGGGGGATATTATGCTTTTCGGAGATAATTGCCTTGTTGTATTTTACAAAAGTTTTCAGACTTCATATCAATATACAAAAATCGGACATATTGATAATATAGATGGACTTGCGAAAGTACTGGGTAATGGAAGTGTGACTGTAACTTTTGAGTAACGGAAAAAAGGTCATCAATGTTATTCTTAGAGAAAAACATTGATGACCTACAAAATTTATCACCTGAGCGATTGAAAATCAAATCGTTATTGTCAAAATTTGCTTACGCAAATTTTGTTTTGTATTTGGGGAGTTTAAGGGCTGTCGCCCTTAAAAATCCTGCTAAGGGGCTTTGCCCCTTAACCCCACCACTTTTGAAAAAGTGGACAAAACTTTTAATTGTCATAGCTACAGGTTGTGTTTCTATAATTACTCATTATTGATTTCAAGAAATAATGCAAATCGTTCAGTCAGTGTTTTTTTGCGGAATCAAGAGCTTTTTGTACAGCATGCATAATAGCTTTTGAACTGTAAGTTGCTCCTGAACAAGCGTCAACATCAGATTGTTGTCTGTCTAAGATTTGCTGAAAAACCTCTTTTTTTGCCATTGAAAAATAATAGTCGTCACTTTCCATTGTTGTGCCTTTAATATCAGTAATGACATCATCTTTAACAGTAACAGTAATTGTCACATCTCCGTCATAGCCGAAAGCGGTTGCAGTATAAGTGCCGTCATTGTAGATATAAATTTTTTCGGGTTCGGTGGGGGTAAGCATTTCCGTTGCGGGAACAGGAATGTTCTGTGGTATTTCCTGCTGAACAGGAACATCATTATTTTCTTGTGGTGTTTCCACAGCAACAGGAGTTTCATTTGTCTGATAAGTAATTATCTGTGTAGCAGGGGTTGTGCTGACAACAGTAGAAATTTGTGTGGGAACTTGTGTAGGCATTTGTGTTGTTGAAACGGTAGTTTTCTCGGATGGCTTTTGGGTAGGTTTTTCAGTAGCCGAAGAAGTTTGGGGTTGTGTTGGAGGTTGTGTGGCAATAGTAGAAGGCGTTTCTGTTGGTGAAGAACTGTTTTCGGTAACACTTTCTGAAACAACCATTTTATTTTCGGGACGGATTTCGACAACCTTATCAGGCAGTGGCTGAACAAAAAAGGCAACCCCACATACAGATACTGCTCCTATCACAGCTGAAACGGTATTGAGCAAGGCTTTATTCTGTACTTTTTTCCGATTGAGAAAATATTTTCTTATTCTGCATATTGCATAGGAGATAAAAATAATACTGTATGCTATCACATTAAAAAGATATTCTCTATTGCCTGAGCGTGCTTTTGGAATATCCAGTATCAGAATATGAATATAAATCAAGGCATAAAACAGATAAGCGAATTTCTGTATTTTTTTCCATGTTTTAGGACTGACTTTCTTTCGGATTGTTTTGAAAGAAATGATGGAAAGAGGTAGCATAATGATTACCATGAGAACAGAAAGTAATGTCATTAACAGCATTGATATTGGCATAGTATCAGAATGGAAAACCAATCTTGTCAGATAAATCTGTCCGTAGACAATCACATGACACAAGGTAAGAATAAAAGCAATAATGGAAAGTTCACCACGCACAGGCATAAGTTTTTTGATGAGAAAAGACCCGTTTTTTAAAGCACCTGTCCACATTACAATTATCCATAAAAAAGTAGCAATAATACTTTTGCTGAACAAAGCAAGGATATATTGATTAACAAAAACAGGTAAATCACGACTGAAATTTGCCAGTACGGTTGCCGTAATACTGAAGATTGCCGATACAATATAAAATGTAACAGAATATTTTTTTATAAGTTTACCGCATATGAATGGCAACAGTAACGAAAAAATTAATCCGATAGTAAAAAGCATAATTGTACATTCCTTTGATAGATTTTTTACCTGAGCGGTCGGCATTGTTTTCTAAAACGCGTAATTTTTAATGCATAATTCGTAATTATCGAAAAACAACCTATAGCTATGACAATTAAAAGTTTTTGTCCACTTTTTTCAAAAAGTGGACAGGGTCAAGGGGCGGTAGCCCCTTGTGGGATTTTTAAGGGCGAAGCCCTTATTTTTGTCTATGAAAATCCGCTGATTATTTTCTCAAAAAACAGGACAGTTTTCCGAAAAGCATTTTTGTGGGAAAACAGTCCTGTTTTTAGTGGAAAATGAATATAAGGAGGTTGCAAGTTTATTTATTATGTTTTTTTCTGAAAAAAGCTGTCATAACTGCACCGACAGATAACAATACTGTAAGCATGGAAACTGTTTGTGCGGTCTGACCTGTATTGACAGTTTTACCGCTGGATTGTGTATTGGAAGTTGTGGTATTTGTTGTATTGGTATTAGTGTTGTTATTATTGGTATTCGAAGTTGTAGGTTCTGTTTTAGCGGTTGTGGGTGTTGTAGGGAGTTCTTTTGTGGTTGCTGTTTCTGTTGTCGGTTCGGTAGCAGGTTCATCAGATTTTGTCGTGTTCAGCGTGAATTTGAGGTCATTGGTGTAACCTGTTGCACTTACTGTCATTTCATAGATACCGCTACCGTCAAATACAGGAACTTCTCCTTTCGTCATAGCCGTCAGGTCAATCGTACCGTCTGTATCAATGATTTTTACTCCGTGTTTACCACTTGCTCCATAAGTATTTTCACCAATGGTTACAGAAGAAAGATTATTCATATAGTTTTCAAAATCACTGTTGCTGAATGTATCGGCGACTGTGATTTTTTTGCCGTCAAATTTTACGGGCAGACTATCAGTGGAAAGAATAAAATCGGCAAATACATCAGCATAAATTCCGTTTGCGTCGCTGATTTTTAAAGTATATTGATTTGGTAAAGCATTAGAATAAGTAATTGTTCCGTCAGAAACTGTAGCAGATAAATTTTCTATGGAATAAGATTTGAGATAACCTTCAGGAAAAGTCGTTGCGGTAAAGGTCGTTTTGCCGTCAGTGATACCTGCATTTTCTACTGTGACGGTATTTTCAAATTTTACAGGGACATAAAGGTCTGTGTCAAGTATATGATAACCACTGTCGGTAATGTAAGTGATGTTATCAATCGTCTGTCCCATGAGCCCAACATAATCTTCATAATTCAGCACATTGCCGTGAGGTTCGCTTGTCTTGATACCTGATGACCACGCAAGTTCATCTCTCCAGATATTCTGTAAATGACGCAAAGCATACTTTTCGCCCTTTTCTGTGGTGAGTATAACACCGAAAATCCTGCCAATATCCGATGTGCCGTTACTGTTATGGATAGCGTCAACGGTAATCTGATAATCTCCCCATACAGAATTACTGTTGAGTGATGTATTTACGCCGACAATATCTGTGGTATTGCCAATTACTGCAGAAAAATCTGCTTTGCCGTCTTTCAGAGTAACAAGTTTGTAGGCTGAGGGGGTAGTATCAGAGGGTGTAAAACTATATTTTTCGCTGAGTGTATCCAGTGTTTCTTTTGTCAGTGCAACAGGATAAGAAACACCGAGAATTGTTCCTGAACCGTCACTGTTTTCCTGAGCATAAGACCCTGCTACAAGATTTTCATTTTTCCATTTGCCTGTTGTTGCTGAAGATACAGCGTCAACTTCATGACATACCGTTTCGTTGGCAAAAAATTCGTTATAGGGAATGTTCATTGTGCCGTAAATTAATTCTTCATCGGCATTTGCCCCGATAACTGCCATAGGGGACAGACAAGAGGTACATAATGCTAAACATAAAATTTTTCTGATAGTATTCATTTTGTATGATTAATCCTTTCTGTCTAAAGTACATTGTCCGCTGAATGACAACAGACGATGTCTTTGTATATTTCTTTAACGGGTTATTGCTGAATTTCAGACAAGACATGACCCGAATAAAGTCATTCGTAATTTATCATTGTCAAAATCTGCTTACGCAGATTTTGTTTTGAATTTTTATCCGTTAAAGGGCTTCGCCCTTTAAAATCCCACAAGGGGCTTTGCCCCTTGACCCCACAACTTTTTGAAAAAAGTTGACAAAAACTTTTAATTGTCATAGCTATAGGTTGTTTTTAATACCTTTGGCTGTCATTTTGCGTGTCAATAAAGAATAAGAGTTTCACGGCATTGGAACGACATTTTCAGGAAAATAAATTAGTATTAACTAACTGCAAGAATTATAAATAAAATTTTCATCATTGTCAAGTACAAGAAAAAATTTCTATGTTATTGATAAATAAAGTTAGTCTTGTATAATTAAAAATCGTCTCTTTTAACAGAAAACAGACAGCACTTTTTCTTTTACTTGACAAAATTTCTGAAAAAAGGTATTATTGAAATTAGCTTAAACTAACTTTAAATCTGAATTAAGTTAAGATAGCAAATTGAAAACGGAGAAGGGAAGATGTTATTTTGAAATCGGAAAGGAAAAAGTCAGCGTTATCACGGATACTTGTCTATACAGGAAAGTATCGTGGGCTTACTTATTTAGGACTTGGACTTTCGGCAGTGGCAATGAGTTTAGGCATGGTGCCATATATTTGTATATGGCTTGTTGTACGGGATTTGATTGCCGTTGCTCCGAATTGGACAAAGGCGGAAGATATTGCTACATACGGCTGGATAGCTTTTGGATTTTCATTTGGAGGTATTGTCGTTTATTTCTGTGCATTGATGTGTACACACTTAGCGGCTTTCCGTACTGCCTCCAACATTCGCAAACAGGGAATGGAACATCTGATGAAAACACCGCTTGGCTTTTTTGATAACAATGCGTCAGGCTTGTTGCGTAACCGTCTGGACGGTGCAGCATCAGAAACGGAAACACTTCTCGCTCATAATCTTGCAGATATTGTCGGTACGGTAGCTATGTTTATCGCAATGCTTGTACTGATGTTTGTATTTGATTGGCGTATGGGTGGTGCTTGTTTGCTTTCGGCGGTCATTTCGGTTGTGGCAATGTTTTCTATGATGGGTGGCAAAAACGCAAAACTGATGATGGAATATCAGTCAGCACAAGATACCATGAGTAAAGCAGGTACAGAATATGTTCGTGGTATTCCTGTGGTAAAGATTTTTCAACAGACAGTTTATTCTTTCAAAGCCTTTAAACAGTCTATTGAGGATTACAGTATCAAAGCGGAAAAATATACTGATGGTGTATGTCGGTTACCGCAGTCTGTCAATCTTACTTTTACCGAAGGGGCATTTGTCTTTTTAGTACCTGTTGCGGTCTTTTTAGCACCAACAGCACTTTCTTTGGGCAGTTTTGCGGATTTTGTTACTAATTTTGCCTTTTATGCTGTCTTTTCTGCCATTGTTTCTACGGCATTGGCAAAGATTATGTTTGCAGCAAGTGGTGCTATGCTTGCCAATACGGCAATGAACCGTATTGATTTGGTAATGAATGCACCATTGTTGAAAATTCCCGATAATCCCGAAATTCCGAACGGAAATCGTGTAGAGTTTAAAAATGTTTCCTTTACTTATGAAGGTGCTGAATTGCCAGCACTGACAGATATTTCATTTGTGGCAGAATCAGGACAGACTGTTGCACTTGTAGGACCTTCGGGAGGAGGAAAAACAACAACGGCAAGTCTTATTCCTCGTTTCTGGGATGTATCATCAGGTGTGGTAGAGGTTGGTGGTACAGATGTACGCAATATAGACCCCCACATACTTATGGAACAGATTGCCTTTGTGTTTCAGAATACACACTTATTCAAAACGACTGTATTTGAAAATGTCAGAGCGTCAAGACCTGACGCTACAAAAGAGGAAGTGCAGTCCGCACTGGATATGGCACAATGTGGAGATATTCTTGCCAAATTGCCCAATGGAATGGATACAATGCTTGGTACAGAAGGAACTTACCTTTCAGGTGGAGAACAACAAAGAATTGCCCTTGCCCGTGCTATTCTGAAAAATGCCCCTATTATTGTACTTGATGAGGCAACAGCTTTTGCTGACCCTGAAAACGAAATGCTTATTCAGAAAGCACTGGCAAAACTGACAAAAAATAAAACTGTGATTATGATTGCACATCGTCTGTCAACTGTTGTAAGAGCAGATAAAATCATTGTCATTGACGGAGGAAAAATTGTCGAGGAGGGAAATCATGAAACATTAAAACATAACGGCGGTCTGTATGAGCGTATGTGGAAGGATTACAATCAGGCAACAACATGGAAAATCAGAAATGAAAGAGGGGATAAGTAATGTTCACGGAAAAATTTAAACATAAATATGCCCTGTCGGATAAAGGGGTAAGCAATACCAAAAAAGGTATGTTATGGACGGTTGTTGTCAATCTTGTTGTTATGGGCGGTATGGGTATTCTGTATATGATGATGTTGCAATTTATGAACACATTAACCGAAAATCAATCACTGAATAAACTCTGGCTATTTATTATTGCTACTGTTGTCTTTATCCTTTTGTCCGTACTTACACATTTACAGCAATATCATGCAACATACGGTCTGGTATACGGCGAAGTCAGAGATATGCGTATAGGTCTGGCAGAAAAACTCCGCAAACTGCCACTGGGCTATTTTGGAAAGCGTGACCTTGCTGATTTGACAGAAACGATTATGGGTGATGTCAACCGTATGGAACATGTATGGTCGCACTGTTTAGGGTATCTGTACGGTGCTTATGTTTCTACTTCTATCATTGCCGTTGTGCTGTTGGTGTATGACTGGCGGTTGGGAATAGCGTGTCTTTGGGGTGTACCGGTTGCCTTTGCGTTACTGTTCGGTAGCCGTAAGATAGCACAACGCAATTCCGAAAAATCTAAAAAAGCTGGGGTTACGGTTTCTGATGGTATTCAGGAAACACTGGAAAGTATGCGTGAAATCCGTGCGACTAACCGTGAAGAAATCTGTCTGGCAGATTTGAATGAAAAAATTGACCGTCATGAATCTGTTATGATAAAAGGAGAGTTGGCAACAGGATTATTTGTCAATGGTGCAAGTGTAATTATGCGTCTGGGTGTTGCGACAACTATCTTAGTCGGGGCAAATCTGATTTTGTCAGGACAAATCAACTTTATGACTTTGTTTATGTTTTTGTTAGTTATCACAAGGGTTTATGCACCCTTTGACCAAAGTCTTGCATTGATTGCCGAAATGTTTGTGTCACAGGTTTCGGCAGGTCGTCTTATGGAAATATACGACACACCTACCGTTGAGGAAAGTAAAGACTTCAAACCAAAAGGGTATGACATTGTGTTTGATAATGTCAGCTTTGCCTACGATAACGAACAAGTATTGAAAGGTGTCAGTTTTACGGCTAAAGAGGGTGAAGTTACCGCTCTTGTGGGAGCATCAGGTTCAGGCAAAAGCACTTGCATCAGACTTTCTGCCCGTCTTTGGGATACAACTGAGGGCAGAATTACTGTCGGCGGTATTGACATCAACAAAATTGATTCCGAAATGCTTTTAACAGACTATTCAATGGTATTTCAGAATGTGGTATTGTTTGATGATACGGTAATGGAAAATATCCGTCTTGGCAGACATGGGGCAACAGATGAAGAAGTCCTTACAGTAGCAAAAATGGCTAACTGTGATGAATTTGTCAACCGTCTGCCAAAAGGCTACGATACACCGATTGGCGAAAATGGTGCAAGACTTTCAGGAGGAGAACGCCAGCGGATTTCGATTGCCCGTGCTTTACTGAAAAATGCACCCATTGTTTTGCTTGATGAGGCAACAGCCTCTCTTGATGTGGAAAACGAAACGAAAGTACAGCAGGCACTTTCTCACTTGCTGAAAAACAAGACTGTACTTGTTATTGCACACCGTATGAGAACAGTAGAATCAGCGGATAAGATTGTTTTACTTAAAGACGGTACTGTGGCAGAATGTGGTTCGCCAAAAGACCTTATGGAACAAAACGGATTGTTTGCTAAAATGGTACACTTGCAACAGGAAAGTACCCACTGGACGATAAAGGAGTAAGATATGTCAATCAGAGCGATTTTTTTCAGAGCAATGATGCACACGCAAAATATTAATCCTATAATTCACCCTGAAATGCAACAAAAAATGAAAGCGATGTCCGATAAATATTCGCATACAAAATCCCGAAAGGGTTATACGCTTGAGTGTCTGAAAACAGCGAAAGGAACCAGATATCAACGGTTGAAAAAGGAAGGGACAACATTTTCCAACAAGGTGGTAATGTATATTCATGGAGGTTGCTATATTTCAGGTCTGACATATAATTATCGGGACTTCTGCACACCTTTTTGTGATTTATCAGAAGGTATTGAGATAATTTTGTTGGATTATAGCCTTATGCCCGAATATAAGTACCCTGTTCAGTTAAATGAAGCCATTGACTTATGGAACGAACTGACAGAAGTACAGCAGATAAAGCCTGAAAATATTATCGTGGGTGGCGACTCTTCAGGAGGCAATCTGACACTTGCGTTAATGCTATATCTCAGAGATAGTGGGTGTAGTATGCCAAACAGCATATTTCTACTTTCTGCATGGACAGATATGACAGCTTCAGGTAAAAGTTATGCAGTCAATTATCAGAAAGATGTTGAAATAGGCGATAAAAACGGTTTGTTTGATGAACATACCAGACAGACGCTTTTAAACAGCTATCTCTATGATTATATCGGAGATACTGACCGAACAAATCCATATATATCACCAGCATTTGCAGATTACAGCGGATTTCCGCCTATGCTTTTATTTGCAGGTGAAGACGAAATGTTGCTTGATGATACGCTTACAGTATATAAGAAAGCAAAACAGGCAGGAGTGGATATCAAACTTGAAACACAACCGAAAATGTTTCACTCATATGTTTTGTACACTGATTATATGCCTGAGAGCAAGCATTCCTACCATACCTTAAACAATTTTATCCTGAATCGGATCTATAGGTCGGGGATGAATTGCCGTCAGCCGTAAGGCTGATTTTTTCCTTGACAACATTAAGATATGTTGCTAAAATATCCTATAATAAGGTTTCCAAAAGCTGTTCGTAAGACAGCAGTACCGTAGGGAGTACGGGAAGGGTTTGCCTCATAAAAAACCCATAGCCTTAGAAACTGATGCCCGTAAAATGAAAGCCTCTATAGGCGGTGAGTACTTCACTCAGCGTTGTTTTTCGTTTACATAATAAAAGAAATTCTTTACAGTGATACATAAATTGATTTAGCAATAAGATTGTAGCTATGAATTCTGCTGAGAATATTAAAAAACACCGCAGACCGATATTAAATGGGTCTGCGGTGTTTTTTCAGCAATCGAACTGACCGTCAGCGATATTCTGTACAATACGGGTAATTTCCGCATCATAGATACAGTTTTGAATTTTCTGATTGACGCAATTTTTTTGTTGGGTAGTCATAGTCGAATAATTTTGCAGAGCGTCATTGTTCTGGGAGAGTTGTCGGGAGAGGGAAAGCGGAATTTCATAATGACAGTTTTTCATCATATTCCTCCTGAAACATAATTAAGAAGATAATAAATCACTCCGAAAACGACGGAAGAGATAATTCCGTAGACCAATACAGGACCTGCAATAATGAACATTTTGGCACCAAGTCCAAGTACAAATCCTTCACTTTTGAACTCTATGGCAGGGGAAACAATGGAATTAGCGAAACCTGTGATGGGTACTAAAGTTCCAGCACCGCCATGTTTGGCAATGTTATCATAAATGCCTATAGAGGTCAGCAGACCGCCCAGAAATATTAAGGAAACAGAGGTTAAAGTTCCTGAAATTTCTTTAGATACGCCAAGAGCAATATAAAAGTTGGTCAGAACCTGTCCGACAGTACAAATCAAACCTCCGATAAAGAAGGCTTTTGTACAGTTGACAAGTATATTACTGTCTGGAGAAGCTACTTTTGTCATCTGGAAATACTGTTGTTTTGTCACTTTCAAAAAAATCACAACCTTTTTGTATTTAAGGACTGTCTTTAGTTTAAGGGCTGCCGCCCTTAAAAATCCTGCTAAGGGGCTACCGCCCCTTAACCCTGCCCACTTTTTTGAAAAAAAGTGGACAAAAAACTTTTCTGGCTTACTGCGTTTGGATTGTTTATCAAAGTGTCAGCTATGACAATTAAAAGTTTTTGGTCAAACTTTTTTCAAAAAGTTTGTGGGGTTCAGGGGCAACGCCCCTGATGGGATTTTAAAGGGCAACGCCCTTTAACTCAAAATAATGTGAACAAAAACTTTTCTGGCTTACTGCATTCGGATTGTTTATCGGAGTGTCAGCTATGACAATTAAAAGTTTTTGGTCAAACTTTTTTCAAAAAGTTTGTGGGGTTCAGGGGCAACGCCCCTGTTTGTGTTTTAAAGGGAAACGCCCTTTAACTCAAAATAATTATGAATTACGCATTACCATAAGTGTGTACAGTAAGACGGATTTTATTCTGATTTTGGAAAAAATCAGAATAAAACTATAAATGAGCAAATCTGAAAATTGCACAAATACTTGTCATTCCGAACGCAGTGAGGAATCTTTTTTAAGACCCTTCACTGCGTTCAGGGTGACAAACAGGGTGACAAACAGCGTATATTTATTGTGCATAATCACGAAAAACAATAAATTTACTCATTTATAGAATAAAAAATATTTTTTAGTAAGTCAGAAAAAACGAACAAATAGTCATTGCTAATTAATACTAAAGTTTGCGTATAAATTGTTAAATTTTTTAAAATAATCGTTGAAATTTTGAATTAGTGTTGGAATATGAATGGTTTTTGTGTATAATGTAATGTGAGTTTAAAGGAACTACTTTTGCCTATCAAAAGGAGATGACCAATGATAAGTTCTCACGAAATCTATCTGGATAACAGTGCCACTACTCAGGTAGGACAGAAAGTTGCCGTAAAGGTCTGCGAGATGCTTACGGATAATTATGGTAATCCGTCATCTTTACATTCCAAAGGATTTCAGGCTCAGAAAGTACTTGACGAAACAAGAATACAGATAGCCCAAAAGCTCAGTGTGGAAGATAAAGAAATTTTCTTTACCAGTGGTGGTACGGAAGCAAATAATCTGGCACTTATCGGCACAGCACTCAAGCGGAGAAAAATGGGGAATAAAATTATCACTTCTGCTATTGAACATTCCTCTGTTCTGGAGGCTTGTGGGTATCTGGAAAGTCTTGGATTTGAAGTCGTTTATCTGCCTGTGAGTGAAGAAGGTATTGTCCGTGTAGAAGATATCAGCAATGCGATAGATAATAAGACGATTTTAGTGTCGCTGATGTACGCTAACAATGAAATCGGTACGATACAACCTGTTGAGAAAGTGCATACGCTACTAAAACGGAAAAAATCGCAGGCATATTTTCATATTGACGCTGTACAAGCCTTTGGCAAAATTCCGTTTAAAAATACCCGCTTACAAGCGGATATGATTTCCGTTTCCGCCCACAAAATCCATGCTCCAAAAGGTGTGGGAGCTATCTATATTAAAAAGGGAACAAATCTTATTCCCCGTCAGTTTGGCGGAGAACAACAGCGGAAAATTCGTCCAGGTACAGAAAGTACAGCATTGATAGCAGGTTTTGGACAGGCAGTACAGGAAATGGATTATGGCTATTTATTGAAAATGCAACACCTTAATGATTATCTTAGAAGACAGTTGATACAGATGGAAGATATTCATATCAATTCTCCCGAAAATGCACTGCCTTACATTATCAATTTTTCTGTAGCAAATATAAAAAGTGAAACTATGGTACATTTTCTGGAAGAGAAAGCCATTTATGTTTCCAGTGGTTCAGCCTGTGCCAAAGGAAAGCAAAGTCATGTTTTGCGGGCAATGAAGTTACCGAAAAATCTGTCCGATACTGCCATACGGGTCAGTTTCTCCAAGTACAATACCACCGAAGATATTGACCGCTTAGTGGAAGCTTTATCGCAGGGCATACAGACATTGGCAAAAATGAAATGAGAAAGGTTTACGGTATATGAAAGAGATTATTCTCATCAAACTAGGCGAAATTGTGTTGAAGGGACTTAACCGAAAAAATTTTGAGGACACGCTGATAAAGAATTTACGCAACCGACTGACAAAAGCAGGAAGATTTGAAATCAAGATAGCACAGTCCACCATCAGGGTGACACCTTGTGATGATGGTTGTGATATGGAAAAAGCGTGTGAACTTGTAGGAAAGACTTTTGGCATTACGGCATATTCCAGAGCGTGTGTTGCTGAAAAGACTTTGGAAGATATTCAGCAAAAAAGTGTGGAATATCTCAGCGAACAACTGGAAGAAGCACAGACATTCAAAGTAGAGGCAAAGCGTTCGGACAAGAAATTTCCATTGAAATCACCTGAAATATGCGAACAGGTAGGTGGATATATACTGGAACAGTTTCCGCACTTGCAGGTAGATGTCAGAAATCCTGAAATAACGGTAACGGTAGAGGTCAGAGATTTTGGAGCATATATTCGTGGAGGTGTTGTCAAAGGGGCAGGTGGAATACCTGTAGGAACAGGCGGAAAAGCTGTCATTCTGATATCAGGCGGTATTGACAGTCCTGTGGCAGGGTATATGATGGCAAAAAGAGGTCTGGAGCTGACAGCAGTACATTTTGCCAGTCCTCCGTATACTTCACAGCGTGCCGAAGAAAAAGTACAAAGACTGTTAGCTATCGTATCGCAGTATGCAGGAAAAATAACTATGTATACCGTCCCTTTTACGGAAATTCAGGAACAAATCAAAGACAAATGCCCTGAAGAATTATTTACCATTATCATGCGAAGATTTATGATGAAAATCAGTGAACGAATTGCTTTGCAAAAGGATTGTCATGCACTGATAACGGGAGAAAGTCTTGGTCAGGTTGCCAGTCAGACATTAAAGGCGATTGGCTGTACAGATATTGTCTGTGAAATGCCCGTATTCCGACCGCTGATAGGCATGGATAAAGATGAAATCGTCACCATATCCAGAAAAATAGGCACATTTGATACCTCTATAGAACCGTATGAAGATTGCTGTACGGTATTTACACCAAAGCACCCCAGAACAAAACCTGTATTAAGTCATGTAGTAAAAGTGGAAAATGAACTGGATACAGAAGTTCTGATAGAGAATGCGTTGGCAGGAGTAAGGGTAATGACAATAGGAAATTCATTTTGAAAATGAAGATTTTCAAAATGACAGATAAAAGTAAGGTTACAAAAAAATGAAACAAAATTTCCACCTGAGCGTCTGAAATGTAATTATAAAACTATAAATGAGTAAATTTATTGTTTTTCGTGATTATGCACAATAAATATACGCTGTTTGTCACCCTGAACGCAGTGAAGGGTCTTAAAAAAGATTCAATGACAAGTATTTGTGCAATTTTCAGATTTGCTCATTTATAGTATAAAAAATAACCTGTAGCTATGACAATTAAAAGTTTTTGTCGAACTTTTTTCAAAAAGTTCGTGGGGTTCAGGGGCAACGCCCCTGATAGGATTTTAAAGGGCGAAGCCCTTTAACGGAAACTATTTGATTTTCAACCATTCAGGTAGCAAAATTTTAAAGAGGAGAAATTTTCATGAATGCTGAGTTGTATATACTTAGGAATAAGGAAAAGTCAATGTCGCTGAATGCCGAACTCAGTGCCATTTCCAATGCCTTGAAAAGCAAAAATACCAAAATCGCTTACAAGACAGAACTTGATGATGAAGAAGAAAAAATTATTGAAGCAATCGCACAATCTACCAATCCCAGTGAACAGATTAATTATATCATCATTCCCAATGCCATAAACGGTAACAGCAAAAGTAAAGTATATGATACGCTTTCGCTGATAGTATCTGAAAATTCCAACAGAATAAATGTAATGTATTATGAGAAGGCAGGCAATCAGACAGGAGTGAAAAAAGGTGCGGTAGATATAGACGGAAACCGCCAGAAAAACGGTTGTTATTTTATCATTAACGGAGTGTTTGTGGTACTGTTGCCTGAAAATGATGTTGCTAAAGTAGGAGCAATGACCACATTTGTTCTTGATGAGATTAATAAAAAATATCCTGATATCGAAAATCTGCAAAGCAAACCCAAAGAAGAAAAGGAAACTTTTGATTTAATCGGCGGTTTCACGCCAACGAAGAAAAATGAACCTCATGTGCATATCGGTGATACCAAAAAAATTGACAATAATCAGGTAGATATGCGTACCTACAGCAAAGCGACTATCAATAATAGTAAGCCTAGCAAAGTCAATAATAACAACATCAAAACTTCTGAAGGCGATTCCTCAAAACCAACAGACGGTGCCGTTGTTCTTTCGGGAGCGTCGTCAAAGCCAAGAAAGAAAGTAGGATTTTTCCGCAGAAACTTTATTCCGCTTGGTATAGACAGCACAGGCGAAAAAGTCAGAAAAGTTATATTGGATTTGGCAATCATTGTATTTGTTGTCACAGCAGTTATTCTGACGAAGGTTATGGTTGTTGAACCGATTGAAAATAATAACAAGTATGATGAAATCCGTGATTTGGTCAAAACAGATACGATTGAAATTGCCACAGAAATTACGACTGATGCAGAAGGACATAAAGTAGTTATTCCCGTCAAGCAGTCCAAGAACTGGGATAAACTTAAACAAATCAACAGTGAAGTTGTCGGTTGGATAAGCATAGACGATACAAGAATTGACTATCCTGTTTTACAGCACCCTGGCGATAATGATGATGCACAGTATTATCTTCACAGAGATATTTACGGTAACTACAGTGGTTACGGCAGTATTTTCTTAGACTATCGCAGTAACAAGGCAATCAAATCCAAAAATCTGATTTTACACGGTCATCATATGAGAGATGGCAGTATGTTTGAAAATCTTATGGGTTATGGTAAATACAGTGCAGATATGGATTTCTACAAACAACACCCTACTATCCGTTTTGATACACCCGAAGGTGACGCTGTATATAAGATTATTTCTGTTTACAAGACAAGTACACTGGATGCACATGGTGATTTCTTTAATTATCTCACAGGCAGTTTTGAAAGTGACGCAGAATTTATGAATTATGTTTATCTGGTAAGAATGCGTTCTTTGATTAACACAGGTGTTACCTGTAACGAAAAAGACCAGTTGTTGACCCTTTCAACCTGTTCATATGAATATACAGATTTCCGTACAGTTGTTGTTGCCAGAAAAACAAGAATAGGAGAAGAAGATACTGTAGATGTTTCAAAGGCAACTGCTAATGCTAATCCTCTTTGGCCTGATGTTTATTACGGTTATGACGATACCAAAAAACCTGCCGTGTATACTTTTGCTACCGAAAAAAGAAGTGATATGCTGTCATGGTATGACGGTAAAGGCAACTTAAAGGGTAAAGAAAGAATGTTTACTTTACACGATGACGATATTGAAATCGGTACAGAAAATACTACGCAGAATGTGACTAATTCACAGAATCCTATAGAAATCGTTACCAACGCTATTCCTAATCCTGTACCCAATCCTTCAGGAAATAATAACAGAGAACCTGAAAGTATTTTGTTCAATTACAATACGCTTGTGCTGACTGTCGGCGAAACAGATACGCTGGAAATCTACTGGACACCCAATAATGTTGCGGATAAGTCCATTAAGTGGGAATCCAGCAATTCCAAAGTAGCGACGATTGCCAAAGGTGGTGTTGTCACGGCAAAATCTCCGGGTGAATGTACCGTAACCGCAGAAACTGCCAACGGCAAAAAGACTAGTTGTAAAATCATTGTCAATCCTATTCTGGCTACCAGTATCACGATTGAACCTGCCAACTATACTACCAGTACGCTTGGCGAACAGTTTAAGCTGAAAACGACCATCACGCCTAGTAACCATTCTCATATTGTTTCATGGTCATCTTCGGATAAGAAAGTAGCTGTTGTTGCCACTAACGGAACGGTCAGAATTAAGGGTTATGGCGAATGTACCATTACAGGTACAATAGATGGTATGTCTGTCAACTGTCGTGTCAAGGTCAATAAACCGTCAACACCTACCCAAGCTCCGACAGCTAAACCAACCCAAGCTCCGACACAAGCTCCGACAGCTAAGCCTACCGCAAAACCTACACAACCTCCTACAGCGAAACCCACCCAAGCACCTACCCAAGCACCTACCCAAGCTCCTACACAGCCTCCTACGGAAGCTCCTGAACCTCCCACAGAGGCCCACGAAATTCCTGACACTACTGAAGACTAAGTTATAACGGATAAATCCCCGAACCTTTGATTTAAGGGTTGTCTTTTCGGGGAGTTTCTCCCCGAACCCCTGATTTAAGGGCTGTCTTTTCGGGGAGTTTCTCCCCGAACCCCTGATTTAAGGGCTGCCGCCCTTAAAAATCCTGCCAAACTTTTTGAAAAAAGTTTGACCAAAAACTTTAAATTGTCACAGCTAGACCTTTGGAGAAGACACATGAGAATAAGACGAAAAAAATGGGCAAGACCTGAACTTGCCGTATGCGATTTTTTTGTAAAAAATCCTGAAGAAAATAGGGGACATTGGAACGACTGTTTTACCCACAGACAACCGCTTTATCTGGAAGTTGGTTGCGGAAAGGGGTCGTTTATCGGAGAAATCGCCAGAAGAAATCCGTCCAACAATTATATCGGTGTGGATATTAAACCAGATATGTTGGGGGTTGCCAGAAGAAATATTGTGGAAATTTTTCAGGAAAAAACAGTAGACAATATCTTGCTGACGGCTTATAATGTGGAACGGATAGAAAATATTTTTACCCCTGATGATGTCATTGAGGGGATTTACATCAACTTCTGCAATCCGTGGGGACGGGAAAAACATAAGAAACGCCGTCTGACCCACACCAGACAACTGGCACATTACAAAACTTTTCTGAAAAAAGGCGGAACAGTTTTTTTCAAGACTGACGATGACGGCTTGTTTGAGGAAAGTCTTGTCTACTTTGCCGAAAGCGGATTTACTGTAACCTATATTACCAGAGATTTACACAACAGCGGTATGACTGACAATATCCCCACTGAACATGAAAAGATGTTTTCTGAACAGGGTATTCCCATTAAATTTTGTACAGCCGTCTTTACGGGCGACTGACAGCATTTTTCTGACCAAAATTTGCATACGCAAATTTTGTTTTGAATTTTTATCCATTAAAGGGCTTTGCCCTTTAAAATCCCACAAGGGGCTTTGCCCCTTGACCTCACAAACTTTTTGAAAAAAGTTTGATCAAAAACTTTAAATTGTCACAGCCAGACCTGAGATAAAGATTTCCGAACGAAGTGAGCCATAAAAGTTTTTTGTCCACTTTTTTTCAAAAAAGTGGGCGGGGTTAAGGGGTGGCAACCCCTTAAAAACAGTATTTTTATGACCAAAATTTGTATACGCAAATTTTGTTTTGAATTTTTATCCATTAAAGGGCTTTGCCCTTTAAAATCCCACAAGGGGCTTTGCCCCTTGACCCCACAAACTTTTTGAAAAAAGTTTGACCAAAAACTTTAAATTGTCACAGCCAGACCTGAGATAAAGATTTCCCAACGAAGTGAGCCATAAAAGTTTTTTGTCCACTTTTTTTCAAAAAAGTGGGCGGGGTTAAGGGGTGGCAACCCCTTAACAGGATTTTTAAGGGTGGTAGCCCTTAAATTTAAGAAAGGACAGTTTGTAATGAGAAAATTAACTTCTTTAATACTTATTCTGATGATTATGTTTGTGACTTCAGGCTGTTCTTTTGCGGGAATGTCTGATGATGATTTACTGCAACCTCCTAAAGCAATGGGCGTTAAGGCAGAAATCCAGAACTTACTTGAAAATACCACCAAAGGTGATTATAAATTAAAATATCCTCAGTCGGGTGATTACCGTTCCGCTATTATTATGCACGATATCGGCGGAGATGAGGAAGAAGAAGCAATGGCTTTCTATAAAACTGCTAAGGATAATTCCAACATCAATATCATATTCATGAAAGAAGCCAATGATGAATGGGAAGTCATCAGTACTTACACTAACCCTAATTCGGATATCGACCGTATTTATTTTGGCGATGTGGATAATGACGGTAAATCCGAAGTCATTGTGGCATGGACTTCTTATATGACTGCCAGTAACCAGATTATCTTATATGACTACTCCAATGATGAAATTCAGCAGATTATCGTCAGCGGAAAAAATACAACCTATACCGAAATGGTCATGAGCGATATCACCAACGACAATATTGACGATTTGGTGGTTTTTACGACTTATCCTACTGATGAACAACTTTCTAAAACAACCACTTCAGCTATTCTTTACAGTAATTGTGTGGACGGCACATTTTCGAAAGTGTCCGAAATTTCTACCGTTTCCAATATTACCAGCTATTCACAGATTATTACAGGAAATGTCGATAAACAGACCAAAGGTTTGTTTGTGGACGGCTACACACAAAATCAGAATGAACAACTGACGCAGGTTATCTACTATTCCAAAGATGACCAGATATTGAAAAATCCGCTCAATATTGTTGATAGTCTTGGAGAAAGTCAGAACATTACTTTACGAGATACCGTAACTGTCTGTAAAGATGTCGATAATGACGGTATTACCGAAATTCCTTCTGTTTATACACCTCTTGTTTCTTTAAAGAGTGTTTCGTCATCTCCGATTATTCGCTGGAATAAAATGGACACAAAAAGTGAAACTGTCGAAAAGGTTGTCGATACTTACTCCAATTACTTTGATAATTATTACTTCGTCTTGCCCGAACAGTGGGAAAACAGAGTGGTTGCCTCCAATGAAAATTCTTCCCGAACAACGATTTTCTATGAAATCAACGGCACTGATGAAGAAACTATCAATACCGCAGAGACCCCCAGTGAAACTACTAGGGAAAGTGCTACCGTACCTGAAATTTCTTCCGAACCTGAAAGCAAAACAGAAACCGTAACGGTCAATTCTGAACCTTTGCTGACACTGAAAGTCTTTACTGAAAAGGTCTGGAAAAATGAGGGTACTGAACGACTGGCAGAAGGCTATGTCGTTATCAAAGACCAGTCAGGTCTGATATATACTTGTAAACTCGGTAAAACCGATGAACATAAATTAGATATTTCTACAAAACAGGTTACAGAGAATTTCAACATTATCAAATGAAGCAATCAAAAGGGCGGTGCTATCTATGAGAAAAATATTGGTATGTGAGGACGAATCCGCAATCAGGGATTTTGTGGTTATCAATTTGGTTAGAGCAGGTTACGATGTTGTCGAGGCAGACAGCGGAGAAAAGGCTCTGAAAAAATATGAAGAAAACAATGGTGATATTGATGTTGCCTTGCTTGATGTTATGTTGCCGGGAATTGACGGTTTGCAGGTATGCAAAGAACTGAGAAAAAAGAACGGCGATATTGGTATTATTATGCTGACTGCCAAAACACAGGAAATGGATAAGGTCACAGGACTGATGTTGGGTGCGGACGATTATGTAACCAAACCGTTTTCTCCGTCTGAGCTTGTGGCAAGAGTTGACGCCTTACACCGCAGAGTTGTGTTGGCGAAAAAAGGCAATCTCAACAATAAATTCCGTGAAGAACTGCGTTCAGGGGATTTTGTCCTGAATTTACGCAGTCGTGCCTTGTACAAAAAAGGAAAACTGATTGAACTGACACAAGTGGAATTTCAGATTATGGAATTTTTCTTTTCCAAACCGGGAGAGGCGATTGACCGTCTTGCTATTTTGAAACATGTATGGGGCGAGAATTACTATGGAGAAGATAAAATTGTCGATGTCAACATCAGACGGTTACGCATGAAGATTGAAGACCGTCCGTCAAGTCCGAGATACATAGTTACCGTTTGGGGACTTGGATATAAATGGGAAGTCAATCCCTGAAACGGTGACGGACAATGAGAAAAAGTATAACAGCACGCTGGCTGATTAATACATTCGGTGTTATGTTGGTTGTGGTGGTATTGTTGATAGTTGTCTTGTCATTTGTCATGAGTAACTATTACTATAACGGCATACATCAGACACTCAACGGCAGGGTTGACGAATTGAGCAATATTTTCGGCAATTACACTTCTGAAAATTATAAGGAATTTGACCGCAATTCCCGAAGCTATGTCGAAAACTTTTCCGACAAAGAAAGCATGGAAATGATGATTATTGACCCGATAGGTAATGTTAAAGTCACTTCCACAGGGTTTCCGCCTGACCAATCCTCTGAAATGCCTGATTATAATGTTGCCAATGAAAGTGAGGACGGTTACGGTTTCTGGAAAGGCTATCAGAATGAAGAATATGTTATGGCAGTGACCAGAATTATCAGCGATACAGGAGGTAACAAACTTGGTGCGGTTAGATATTGTGTATCGCTTGAGCCTGCTAACCGACAGATTTTTGTTATTGTCATGTTTATGATTGTAGTAGGATTGTTTCTGTTGTTTTTCGTGATGATGTCGGGAGCTTATTTTGTGCGGTCGATTGTCAACCCTATACGGGAAATCAATGATGTTTCCAAAAGAATTGCACAGGGCGATTTTGATGCCAGATTGGAAAAACGCAACGATGACGAAATTGGTGAACTCTGCGACTCCATCAACTATATGGCACAGGAACTTGGTGTTTCCGAAAAGCTGAAAAATGACTTCATTTCGTCAGTTTCTCACGAACTGCGTACACCACTCACAGCTATCAAAGGCTGGGCAGAAACGATGCGTATGGGTGATACACCCGATTTCCGTACTTTTGAAAAGGGTATGACAGTTATTGCCAAAGAATCTGAACGGCTTACAGGTATCGTAGAAGAATTACTGGATTTTTCCCGTATACAGAGTGGCAGAATGATAATCAATATGGAAAGAATAGATTTGGTTGCGGAACTTGATGAAGCTATCTATATGTTGCGTGACCGTGCGTTGAATGAAGGAAAACATCTTTTATACGAAGAACCTGAATTTGTCCCACCTGTACAAGGTGACAAGAACAGAATCCGTCAGGTATTTATCAATGTCATTGATAATGCTCTGAAATATACACCCGAATCGGGGGTTATCGGAATAGAAATTAAAAACGATGACAAAAATATCAAAATTGCTATCAGTGATAACGGTTGCGGTATCCCCGAAGAACATTTGCCGAGAGTAAAGGAAAAATTCTACAAGGCAAATCAGGTACAAAGAGGGTCAGGTATCGGACTTGCGGTTGTTGATGAAATTATGCACCTGCATAACGGCAGCTTGGACATTGAAAGTACCGAAAATGTCGGCACAACCGTTACATTGACATTTCCTATCGAAGAAGAAACTGATGATGAAGAATAATTTCCTGAAATTTGTAATGAGAAAAACAACCTGTAGCTATGACAATTAAAAGTTTTTGTCCACTTTTTTCAAAAAGTGGGCGGGGTTAAGGGGCGGCAGCCCCTTAGCAGGATTTTTAAGGGCGAAGTCCTTAAACTCCTGAAAATCAAAACAAAATCTGCGTAAGCAGATTTTGACAATTCAGAATAGATAATTTTCTCTGAAAAAGGAAAGAAGAATGATTATGGGAAAATCACGAAAAGAAAATATCAAAAAAATTACTTCCATTGGCGGTTCAGCACTCATTGAAGGTATTATGATGAGAGGACCTAAAAAAACAATGGTGGCTGTCCGTACAGGAAAAGACGATATCTATACAGAAGAAATACCGTTTGTCAGTCTGCCCTCAAGATTTCCGATATTCAAAGTTCCCCTTATACGGGGATTTGGCGGTTTGATAGACTCCATGCGTCTGAGCTACAAGGCACTCATGATATCCGCTGACAAGGCGATGGAAAGTATTCCTGAAGATGAACAGGAAGAACCCTCAAAACTGGAAAAGTGGATTGATGAAAAAATGGGGGATAGCTTTATTAAAATTCTTATGGTGATTTCCATGATTTTTGGTATTGCGATTGCCGTACTGCTGTTTTTTATGACACCCACATGGCTGTATAACCATTTGTCAGATGCACTCAAAACGAAAGAGGGTATGTCATGGGTAAGTGATAGATTTTTTCGTTCGGCTTTTGAGGGTATTATCAGAATTGTGCTTTTTCTGTTGTATATTATTGTCTGTTCACAAATGCAGGATATGAAAAGAGTATTCCAATATCACGGTGCGGAACATAAAACAATTTTCTGTTACGAAAGTGATGAAGAACTTACCGTTGAGAATGTCAAAAAACATACCCGTTTTCACCCTCGTTGCGGAACAAGTTTTATTGTGATTATGTTGCTTGTCGGTATTATCATAGGTTTGTTCATTCCTATCACCAATCCTGTTTTGAGAAGTGTCGTCAAAATTCTGTTGTTGCCTGTTACTTGCGGAATAGGGTATGAATTTATTAAAATCTGTGGTCGCTATGACAACGCCATTACTAAAGTGATTGCATTTCCTGGACTGCTTGCCCAAAGAATTACTACCCGTGAACCCGATGAACACATGATAGAAGTAGCTATCAAAGCGATGAAAGCTGTTATTCCTGAAAACGGTGAAGATATTCTCAAAAAGAAAGAAGATTAATGTATGACTTATCATCAGTTATACAGACATATTATCCGTATATTACAAAAGGCAGGAAATGAAACTCCTGCCTTTGACTGTTTGTGTCTGTTTGAAAAAATTTTTGCGATGAACCGTCAGGCTATCATTATTGACGGTGAAAAACTTGCCGATACCGAAAAAACAAAACAAATTCTTGCTCTTGCCGAAAAACGGGCAACAGGCTATCCGTTACAATATCTGTGTGGAATATGGCAGTTTATGGATTACGAATTTTTTGTCGGTGAAGGTGTCCTCATTCCCAGAGAAGATACCGTATCTGTTGTTGAATTGTGTGCTGAACAAATCCGAAAAAATAAAATAACCAATCCAAATATTCTTGATTTGTGTGCAGGAAGCGGTGCTATCAGTATTGCTCTTGCCAGAATTTTTCCAGAAAGTACAGTTACTGCTCTGGAACTTTCTCCTACAGCATTTTCTTATCTGGAAAAAAATATCATACACAATCAATGCCAGAACATCACTCCCGTATATGGAGATGTTCTCAAAGATACCCCGAAATTTTCAGAACATACCTTTGATGTTATCATTTCCAACCCGCCTTACATCATTACTGACGAAATTCCGACTTTGCAAAAAGAAATCCAATATGAACCGCTCCTTGCCCTTGACGGCGGAAAAGACGGTTATACCTTTTACCGCAAGATTATTTCCGACTGGACTTACACTTTAAAAGAAAATGGTATTCTTGTTTTTGAGTTGGGCGAAAATCAGTATGAAACGGTAAAAAAATATATGCTGGAACATCATTTTCGGGATATTCTCCCTGCTTATGATATCCAGCATATAAAACGAGGTATATCGGGGACAGTTTAAGGGTTTCGCCCTTAAAAATCCCATCAGGGCAATGTCATCAACTTAAGAAAAAAGCCTGTTTGAAATAATATATTGTTGTCATTCTGAGGAGCGAAAGCGACGAAGAATCTTCAAAAGATTCCTC
>CACWNY010000047.1 GCA_902762375.1 uncultured Ruminococcus sp.
TAAAAGTTTTTTGTCCACTTTTTTTCAAAAAAGTGGGCGGGGTTAAGGGGCGGCAGCCCCTTAGCAGGATTTTTAAGGGCGGCAGCCCTTAAACTCCCCCCAAAAAAATCCAGAATTTGCGTAAGCAAATTCTGATAAAACCAAAGGAGATTTGATATGGCAATAAGGAATATAGTCAAGGAGGGTGACAAAGTATTAACGAAAAAGTGTCACCCCGTAACAAAATTTGATGAAAGACTGTCAATATTGATTGACGATATGAAAGAAACACTTGCACTAGCTAATGGCATAGGTCTGGCAGCTCCACAGGTAGGGGTGTTAAGACGGGTAGTGGTTATCAGTATTCCCGAAAAAGAAATTGATTTGGAACTGGTCAATCCCGAAATCATTGAACAGGACGGTCTGCAAGAAGAAATGGAAGGTTGTCTATCCTGTCCGCACCAGTGGGGCATTGTACAGCGTCCTATGACCGTGACGGTAAAAGCCTTTGACAGATACGGTAAGGAATTTACCGTTAAAGGTGAAGAATTACTCGCAAGATGTCTTTGTCACGAAATTGACCATCTGGACGGTATTCTGTTCAATACAAAAGTTATCCGTGTCATTCCTGCCTCCGAAGTAGAGGACTAACGCTTTAAAAAGGAGTGTTGTTATGAATATTGTCTATATGGGTACACCCGATTTTGCCGTAGCACCGTTGGAAAACATCATCAAAAACGGCTACCATGTTTCAGGAGTGTTCACACAGCCTGACAAACCTAAAGGACGGAAGTATACACTTACTCCGCCACCTGTCAAAGAATGTGCATTGACCTATAATATTCCTGTCTATCAGCCAAATTCCATGAAAGACGGTACAGCACTGGAAATCTTACAACAACTTAATCCTGATATTATTGTGGTAGTGGCTTACGGAAAAATTTTACCCAAAGAAATTCTGACTTTGCCGAAATATGGGTGTATCAATGTTCATGCGTCATTGCTCCCAAAATATCGTGGTGCAGGACCTATTCAGTGGGCGGTACTGAACGGCGAAAAAGTAACAGGTGTCACCACGATGAATATGGCAGAAGGTCTGGATACAGGCGATATGCTGATGAAAGCCCAGACGGAAATCGGCGAAAACGAAACCGCAACTGAACTACATGACAGATTGTCTTTAATGGGTGCGGAATTAATCGTAGAAACACTGAAAGCCGTTGAAAGTCATACGCTTGTTCCTGAAAAACAAGACGATACACTCTCTAGTTATGCTCCCATGCTGACAAAAGATTTATGTCAAATCCACTGGTCAGATACAGCACAGAAAATCCATAATCAAATCAGAGGACTTAATTCATGGCCCATAGCAACCGCAAATGTCAACGGTAAAAAAGTGAAGATTTTCACTTCACGCATTAATGAACAATTTTCAGAACAGGAAACGGTAGGAAAAGTATTGTCTGTCAATCCGCTTGTTGTTGCTTGCGGAAAGGGGTCTTTAACGATACTGGAAATTCAGCCTGACGGCAAAAAGAAAATGACTTCTGCGGATTTTGTGCGTGGCTATCGGATTACCACTGACACTGTTTTTGGTTAAGGGCGTTGCCCTTAACAATCCCACAAGGGGACTTTGTCCCCTTGACCCCTACAAGCCTTTAAAAAGGCTTGACCTAAACTTTATGAAAATGGAATTTCTTGACTATGACAAATGCCCGAAAAACAGCACTCAACATTTTATCGAAAATTGAAAATGACGGTGCATATTCTAACCTTATACTTAATCACGAAATCAAAAAAGATAATCTGACCTCACTGGATACTGCTTTGTGTTCAGCGTTGGTGTACGGTGTTCTGGAAAGAAAAATACTGCTAGACTATATTATCCGACAGTATACGACTATCCGTCTGAAAAAAATTGAAAAAACAGTCCTGACAATTTTAAGAATGGGAATTTTTCAGATTTTGTTTATGGATAAAATTCCCGACAGTGCTGTTGTCAACGAAAGCGTCAAACTGGCAAAAAATTTACGGCTGAATAAATCTTCGGGATTTATCAATGCCGTACTTCGAAATTTTATCAGAAAAGATTATCAGTATGCTTTGCCTGACAGGTCACAAAATAAATGGTTATATTATTCAGTAGTGTATTCTTTGCCTGAAAATATCGTAAAGTTATGGGTAAATGCCTATGGAGAAAAGTTTGCCGTTGACATTATGGAAAATCTTACAGGTCGTGTTCCTGTATATGTCAGGGTGAATACCCTCAAAACAAATACACAAACCTTACAACAATCTTTTTCTGAACACGGTATACAAGCGGACTTGATTTACGGTGAAAATACACTCGTCCTACAAAACACAGGTTCGGTTGAAAATATGACAGAATACCAACAAGGATTATTTCATATACAGGATATTTCTTCACAAATCTGTTGTGAATTACTACAAGTCAAAGAAAATATGACAGTTTATGATTTTTGCTCCGCACCTGGTGGAAAGTCGTTCACTATTGCGGAAATCATGAACAACAGTGGTAAAGTATATGCTTTTGATAAATACGACCACAAGGTAAACCTCATTCAAAACGGTGCTAACCGTTTAGGTATCACCAATATACACACAAAAGTCCGAAATGCTCTGTCAGACGATGATTTACCACTTGCCGACAGAGTACTGTGCGATGTTCCCTGTTCGGGATTAGGGATTATCCGCCGTAAGCCCGAAATCCGTTATAAAAACGATTTAGGACTGGATACCCTTCCCGAAGTACAGTATGCTATACTTTGTAACTGTTCAAAGTATGTTAAAAACAACGGTATATTAATTTATTCCACCTGTACGCTCAACCCTGCCGAAAACGAAAACAATGTAAAAAAATTTCTACAGGAACATTTGGACTTTCAACCCTTGAACATTACCCTGAATAGTGATATAATTAGAAAAATTGATACTATGGAAAATGCTGTTACTTTGCTCCCCACCAAAAACGGCAGTGACGGATTTTTCATCAGTACATTCATCAGGAAATCGTAAAAGGAGTGTTGTTTTTTGTCAGAGCGGAAAGACATCAAATCATTGACATTTGACGAACTGAACAACGATTTCCAGATACTTCATTTTCCCTCTTATCGGACAAGTCAGGTTTTTCAGTGGCTACATCAAAAAAATATCACCTCATTTGAAGAAATGCTGAATATTCCTAAAAATATCCGACAAACTTTATCAGAGAGATATTACATTGCTGTCGCAACTATTGAAAAAAAACAGATTTCCTGTTATGATGGTACGGTAAAATATCTTTTTCGTCTTTATGACGGCGAACTGATAGAGTCTGTACTAATGAATTACCATCATGGTTACACGATTTGTATTTCTACACAAGTCGGCTGTAAAATGGGGTGTACATTCTGTGCTACAGGGAAAAGCGGTTTTTCCCGCAATCTTACCCCCTCCGAAATGCTCTCCCAGATACAGACCGCTCAATCCGACAACAATATCCGTATTGCCAATATTGTACTTATGGGTATGGGTGAACCGCTGGATAACTTTGACAATGTCATGAAATTTCTGGAACTGGTATCCTGCGACAAAGGACTAAATATCGGTATGCGACACATTTCCCTTTCTACCTGCGGTATCGTTCCCAGAATATATGAACTCGCTGACAGAAAATTACAAATTACCCTCTCTGTTTCCCTCCATGCCCCCAACAATACTCTCCGAAATCAGACTATGCCTGTCAACAGAAAATATCCTGTTGAACAGTTAATCAAAGCGTGTCGGTACTACGCCAAGACCACTAAACGCCGTATTACCTTCGAATACGCTATGATAGATAAATTCAACGATACGGACAGTTGTGCTTTACAACTGGTACAACTTGTCAAAGGAATGTTATGTCATATCAACCTCATTCCCGTCAATACCGTTACCGAAACCAACTACCGTCAAAGTCAGAAAAAACAACTGCTCCACTTTGCCGAAATCCTTGAAACCAACGGTATTCCTGTAACGGTACGGCGTACATTGGGTTCTGACATTGACGCTTCCTGCGGACAACTTCGCCGTAAACATATCCCTTGACCTCTTAAAATTTGCGACAGCAAATTTTTCTTGAAGTTTAGGTCAAGCCTTTTTAAAGGCTTGTGGGGTGCAGGGGCAAAGCCCCTGCTAGGATTGTCAAGGGCAACGCCCTTGACACAGGATTTTTAAGGGCGGTAGCCCTTAAACTATAACGAAAGGAGCATTAAAATGCAACTGTATACCAGAACAGATATCGGTTTGGTTCGTTCCAGTAATCAGGACTGTGTGGACGGCGGTTTCCTGTTTGACGGGAAACTGATGTGGGCAGTGCTTTGTGACGGTATGGGCGGTGCCAATGGCGGAAATGTCGCCAGTCAGACAGCCGTTGATGTCACTAAAAAAACGATTGTTGCCTTTGACCGAAAGTCCAGCGACTATCAGGCAGAAGATTTTCTGAGAGATGTTGTCGATAAAGCCAACAGTGCCATCTATAACAAACAACGCAAAGATTTCACTTTACAGGGTATGGGAACAACGATGGAACTGATTGTCGCCCATAAAGGCTGGGCAATGATTATCCATGTAGGTGACAGTCGTGTTTACCGTATACACAATAAAAAAATCAAACAACTTACTCAGGACCATTCCGTTGTACAGGAAATGGTCAATCGTGGGGAAATTACCTTAGAACAGGCTCAGGTACACCCTAACAAAAATTTCATTACAAGAGCTGTCGGTGTTGACCCCTATGTTATTCCTGACTACATAGAAGCACCGTTCAGTGATGAAGATATTCTGATTGTCTGTTCTGACGGGCTGACCAACTACATTTCAGATAAGCAAATCCTCAGTTATACGGAAAATTACAGTGGTGATGAACTGACTGATGCTTTGACAGAGGAAGCTAAACGCAATGGTGGAGGAGATAATATCTCTGTTGCCGTGATGTATGCAAATAATATTCGGGAGTGATGTTTATGGATAAGTATGTGGGTAAAAAATTAGACGGAAGGTATGAAATTCAGGAACTTATCGGCATTGGCGGTATGGCTACCGTCTATAAAGCACATGATATCAAGGATAACCGCACTGTAGCCATCAAAATTCTTAAAGAAGAATTTTCCAACAACGGTGATTTTATCAGACGCTTTAAAAATGAATCCAAAGCGATATCGGTGTTATCTCACCCGAATATTGTTAAGGTCTATGATGTCAGTTTCGGAGATGTGATACAATATATCGTCATGGAATATATTGACGGCATTACTCTTAAAGAATACCTTGACCAGCAGGAAAATAAAATTGACTGGAAAATGGCAGTCTATTTCACCAGCCAGATTCTCAAAGCTATGCAACACGCACATGAAAAAGGTATCATTCACCGTGATGTAAAGCCTCAGAATATGATGCTTCTCCAGGACGGTACTATCAAAGTAACTGATTTCGGTATTGCCAGATTTTCCAACACCGAAACCCGTACCATGACGGATAAAGCGATTGGGTCTGTCCATTACATTGCCCCTGAACAGGCTAAAGGTGAGCGTACAGACGGTAAAAGCGATGTTTATTCCATAGGCGTTATGCTTTACGAAATGCTGACAGGTAAATTGCCCTTTGAAGCGGACAGTGCCGTTTCTGTAGCTATTATGCAACTCCAGTCTGACCCTCAGCCTCCCAGAGATATCAATCCCGATATTCCCGCAGGTCTGGAAGAAATTACCTTACGGGCTATGCGTAAAGACCCTACCCAACGCTATGCCAGTGCAGAAGAAATGCTTTCTGATTTACAGAAAGTTACCAAAAATCCTTCTACCGTGTTCAATTATGAATATCCCGCTGATGATACAGAACCCGAAGATGATGAACCTACTTATGCTAAATATGCCGAAGCGGCCGAAAAATCCCGTTCTCCTATTTTCAACATTCTTGTAGGTGTGTTTACCTCTTTAATTCTTTGTCTGATTTTGTTCGGTTCACTTGCCCTCTTACATTCCTGTGAGGCAAGCAATACCGCTTCTGTTGATATTCCTAACTTTATCGGTCAAAAATACTCCACTGTCACCGAAAACAAAAATTACAAATTTACATGGGATGTTATCAATATCTATGACTCCAACAAACCTGAAGGCGAAATTCTTGCTCAGGAACCTGAAGCAGGAGCAAAGAAAGTCAAAGAAGGTGCAGTTATTACCCTTACGGTCAATAGTTCCGATACACTTATCGCTGTTCCCTATGTTTCAGGCGAACCCGAAGAAACCGCTATTGCTAAAATCAAAGCAAAAGGACTTTCCGCCGATGTTGTCTACATTGAGGACGAAGATACCGCCGAAGATATCGTAAGAGATACTACGCCTAAAGCGGGTAGTGAAGTTTCTATTACCGAAAAAATCAAAGTCTTTGTCAAAAAGACCGTTGTCAAAAATACTGTCATCGTTCCCGATATTGCCAACATGACCAAAGACCAGGCTTCCGAAGCGGTTGCCAATGCCGGACTGACTTTCGATTATGAATATAATACAGAAGTCGATTTGCCTGCAGAAACTGTACTGGGTCAAAGTCCGATGAAAGGCAGTGAAGTCCAGAAAGACGCTACCGTTAAAGTATATGTTGCCAAAGGTCTGGATAAGTATAAAATCCTCAATATTACCACACTTCTTCCCACAAATGCTGTTACACAATGTCCTGTAAAAGTGACGATTGACGGTGTTCTTGATGAAAGTGTCAGCCGTAATATGATTCCCGCCACACAAAAACAGATTACCTTTTCCGTAAGAGGTAAAGATACCTCTGTTGTTTATGTAGAAGTTGACGGGCAAATCTGGAGAAAATACGAAATTGACTTTATGAACAAACAAGTCAGATTTACCGCAGGGTCTTATGTTCCTCCCGTACAACCTACTGAACCATCTACCTCAATCGTTCCTGTTGAACCGTCTACAGAACCTCCTTACGAAGAACCAACTGAAGAACCTTATTATGAAGAACCAACCGAAGAACCCTATGAAGAACCCGAAATTCCTGATGATAGCACTGATAGTACTGAAGATTAATTCGTAATCAGCAAAAAAGCGGTCGCATTAAAAAATGTGCGACCGCTTTTTTTGTTTTTTGGAGAGTTTAAGGGCTGCCGCCCTTAAAAATCCCGCCCACTTTTTTGAAAAAAAGTGGACAAAAAACTTTTAATTGCCATAGCTGACACTTAGATAATCATTCCGAACGAAGTGAGCCATAAAAGTTTTTGTCGAACTTTTTTCAAAAAGTTCGTGGGGTTCAGGGGCAACGCCCCTGATAGGCAATGTCATCAACTTAAGAAAAAAGCCTGTTTGAAATAATATATTGTTGTCATTCTGAGGAGCGAAAGCGACGAAGAATCTTCAAAACCCAAAAAAACGGAATACACCGTTTCTGTTGAAACCATGTATTCCGTACATCAGGATTATTATTCTTCAGAAGTTTCCTTTACTTCTTCTTTTGCTTTTTCAGCCTTAGCTTTTTTCTTTTGAGCCTGTTTTTCTTTCATTGCCTTGAGTTTATCGGAATTTTCGTTTCTCTTTTTCTCCGCCTCAACTTCTTCAGGAGTATCTTCTACAAGGTCAAATTCAAATACACTGACACTAAGAGGGGGAATAGAATAAATGATGGAATAAGGTCTGCCGTCTGCTTCTCTTTTTTCAGCCGTTACAGAAGTAATCTTGTTGTAATCAGAACCACCATATTCAGAAGAGTCACTGTTCATAATGAGTTTATACTCACCTTTGCAAGGTACACCAATCATGAAATTGTCATGCGGAACAGGAACAAAGTTGCAGACAAACAACAGATATTTTTCACCTTTTGTTGCAGGCTTACGGATAAAGCTGACTTCACTGTGGCTCCAGTCATTACAGTTGACCCACTCAAAACCGTCATATGTGAAATCCAGTTCATACAGTGCAGGGTGACTTCTGTAAATGGACAACATCTTCTTATAATACTGCTGTAACATTCTGTTGTTGTCTACACGGTCGATAAGATACCAGTCAAGCTCTTTGTTGGAATTCCATTCATCATACTGTGCAAAATCCTGACCCATGAACAACAGTTTCTTTCCAGGGTGACCAAACATAAATCCATATGCGGTACGCAGGTTAGCAAATTTCTGCCAGTCGTCACCAGGCATTTTGTTAATCATGGAACATTTACCGTAAACAACCTCATCATGAGAAAGTACCAGTATAAATTTCTCTGATGTTGCATAAACCATACTGAATGTCAGTTCATTATGGTCGTGACATCTGTAGATAGGGTCTGTAGACATATAACGCAGGAAGTCATTCATCCAACCCATATTCCACTTGAACGCAAATCCAAGACCATTCTTATTGACATCTTTGGTAATACCAGCAAATGATGTGGATTCTTCTGCCATAATTGCCGAACCGGGATTTCTCTGTGAGTTGATGGAATTGAGGTGTTTCAAAAATTCCATAGCCTCAAGATTTTCTCTGCCACCATATATATTCGGCAACCATTCGCCATCTCTCTTACCATAGTCCAGATAAAGCATGGAAGCAACGGCGTCTACTCTCAGACCGTCAACATGGAATTTCTCAATCCAGAACAAAGCACTACCAATAAGGAAGTTACGGACTTCTGTCTTTTCATAGTTGAAGATATAAGTACCCCAGTCAGGGTGTTCACCACGACGAGCATCAGGATGTTCATAGACAGGTGTACCGTCAAATCTTGCCAGACCGTGTGCATCTTTCGGGAAGTGTGCAGGAACCCAGTCAAGTACAACACTGATACCTCTGCTGTGCATATAATCAACAAAATACTGGAAGTCTGCGGGTGAACCAAAACGGGAAGTCGGTGCATAATATCCCGTTACCTGATATCCCCATGAACCGTCAAACGGGTGTTCAGAAATTCCCATCAGTTCTACATGTGTATAACCCATATCGTTGATATAATCTGCCAGTTCAGGAGCAAGTTCACGATAAGTCAGGAACTCATCTCTGTTTTCTCCCTTGCGTTTCCATGAACCGGGGTGCATTTCATAAATGGCAATAGGTTGTGTATCCAGATTGGTATTTCTTCTCTTTTCCATCCATTCGTCGTCTGTCCAGACAAAGTGACTTAAATCCGTAACGATAGATGCCGTTTCAGGGCGTTTCTGCTGATAATTACCGAACGGGTCAGTTTTCATCAGGATTGCTCCCCACTGTGTCTTGACTTCGAATTTATACATATCGCCTTCCTTAACACCGGGAATGAACAGTTCAAAAATACCAACATTATATACTTTGTTCATCTGATGGATTCTTCCGTCCCAGTTGTTGAAGTTACCGACAACACTGACTCTCATTGCGTTAGGAGCCCATACCGTAAACAATGTACCGTCTACACCATCAACCGTCTTTAAATGAGCACCCATAATATCCGCAACCGCATACAGTGTGCCTGAACCAAACAAATAAGCGTCCTGTGATGAAGTCTGTACAGGGAAACGATAACAGTCTTCTGTCTGATAGGTTTCACCGTCATAGGGAGTGATTTCCAGATAGTAAGGGGTTGACGCATCGCAACCAAGATAAGCCACAAACAATCCTGCTTCATCAATCTTGACACCTGAAAAACGCTGTTCGCTTCTCTTGTCAATGACTGTTACAGACTCTGCCTGTGGATTATAGACGGTTACTGTAAATCCTCTGTCTGTAAGGTGGGGTCCCAGTATTCCTCCTGGAAATGCAGATTCTGAATTAACGACCTTCTGTGCATAGTCAAGGTCATATAAGCCTTTGATATCTTCCATATTAGCCTCCTGTTTTTTGGATAAAATACATTTGTCAGTTTTTTCAAACCAACTTTTACCTTTATAATTATATACTATATTTCTTAAAAATGCAATATGCAATTATAATATTTTGTATAATTTGCTTATCTTTTTTTGGATTTCTCTTACAAAAAACAGATAAACAATTTGTGTATTTTGACAATAGAATAACACATTTTCGTCATAATATCCATTTACGGAAATAAATTTTTTTCATATGCAAAAAATGTCGTCATAAAAAATTCCGAAAAAAACAGTGCTGACCATCAAAAATTATCAAGGTCAGCACACCAAAAGGAAAGAGGTATAAATATAACAAGTAAAAGATGTTGGTAAATTAATAGATTTCAATATAATTATAATAAAAAAGGAAGAATTTGTCAATACCTTTACCACTTTATTTTTTGTAGACAATTACCAAAATCAACAATATCGTTTTAGTAATTATTTTCCTACATGAGCGGTTGGTATTATTTTCTAAAATGCGTAATGCTAAAACTAACCTATAGCTATGACAATTAAAAGTTTTTGTCCACTTTTTTTTAAAAGTGGTGGGGTCAAGGGGTGAAACCCCTTGTGGGATTTTTAAGGGCAACGCCCTTAAACTCATAAAAATTCAAAACAAAATTTGCGTCAGCAAATTTTGACAATAACTATTTGCTTTTCAACCGTTCAGGTAGCTGTTTTTTCCGTCAGCGGAAGAATACTGCCAATGTCAAACAAGGGCTTATTACTCAATTCTACAACAGAAATACCATAGTTGCGTAAAAAACTTTTGATATCGTCCCCATTTTTATGTGCGTTCAGTTTTCCCGTAAAGGCAAGAATATCTTTGGAAATTTTTCCGCAACACCCTCCGATAAAACCATAATCATAACCGTAAAGATTGATGTAACCGCTGTCAATTCTGAGAACATCTATACGATTTTCCAGACATTTTCGGTAAATTCCGCTGTCAGCCGTAATCAGAGCATTTTCATTCACAACCGCACAGGAACATTTTGTATACCCCTGTCTGACATTCAACATACGAAACTGGTTATCCATGCAATAATCTATAATACGGCTGTCAGTAAAGGCAATATTGCCCAGAAAAGTATTGCCCATTATCACATGATTGAAAGCAATATTTTCAGGATAGTGCGGTTGCAGACATATTCCCCTTTCAATGTGCAAAGCGGAAATATCTGCCGAAAAGTCCGTATTACTGCCTATACAAACAGCACCTTTCCGATAACAGGAAAGGTGCAAATCTGCATGATATCGTTCATAATACGGCAACGCTCTGCATGGCTTTACCGTTATACAGTCAATACCTAGATTTTCTAATTCTCTGACAATAAAAGAATATTCTCCTGATACAATCACATCTTTTACAGGATTTGTCGGAAGATTAGGTATACAAAACTTTTTCATTATCGCCAACAATCTACCGTTTTGTTGATGTCACTGCTACGGAAAGGACATGACCTGCCGACATCTTTCCAACGGATATTCTCATACATCTGAACGCTTGACCAATATTCTCTTTCCGATACACTGCGGTTATTGACAATATAATAAGGTACTCCGCCATAATAACCGCCGTCAATTCTGTACTCAATCACACGACTGACACCACTGCTGGATTTTTTGTAAATAGTTGTGGGAGAATAACCGCCGTCAAAACTTGGCAATCCGATATATCCTCCCGAACAGTCTACATAAGCCACAGCGTAAGGGGAAACAAAATCCGTTTTTTCTACATTGTAGCCGTTCCATACATACAAGTAACAGGAATTACCCACAGAATGGAATAATTCGGGAATACCATCATTATCTGTATCGCAAAGTTCAAAAAACGCATTGGCATTTTCTCTGGAAAGCTGTGTCAGTTTTTCTTTATAGGCACTTCGCCAATCTCTTACTACTCCCCTACCGTAAGGATAGCTATATCCATAAGAATAATATCCTCCGCCACTATAAGGTGTGACACCACCACCATATACACCACCGCCATACACACCGCCACCTTGAGGAGAAATAATGGTGAAACCGCCATTACTTTGAGGTGGAATAACTGTTATACTACTTCCACCATTCTGCGACTGTGCAGGAGATTGTGTAGGAGTTGTCTGCGGTTGCTGTTGCTGAGGTTGTTGTGATTGCTGTTGCTGAGGTTGCGACTGCTCAACAGGAGTTTCCTGCGGTTTTACAGTAGGTCTTTCTGTAGGCGGTTCGGTAGGCTGTGGTAAGAACTGTTCGCTGAATACATAAGTAACAGTGGGGGCAAGATAAGTCATCGTATTTTTTGTTGCCTGCAAGATATTGTAAAGTGGCTCAGGATTTGTCTGATTATTCATCGGGAAACTTTGTTTATGGTTATCAAAATGTTCCAACTGTGTATTGAATACCTGTGCCGTAACATTACTGCCGTCTACAGTATATATCCATACATTATTATTTTCCATTTTGGATTTCAAAGTTCTGGCAACACTGACTTTATTTCCTGTAAGTTTACTCCACTCATCATTGACATCATGAACATGAGATGTTTTTGTATGTAACAAAATACCATTATCTTCTGAAATAAATTCAGTGTAATAAGTGGTGTTTTTTCCTTGATAGATACAGGTATCTTCATAGACCGTCTGTACTTTTTTACCGTTTGCCCGATAAAGTTTCATTTCTGCGGTATAGTTATTGTCTTTATAACTTCCGCATACACACAACAATTCATCGTTACCGTCTTTATCGAAATCTATAGTTTTGACAAGTCCAAGTCCCTGAATACAGTACTGTTCATTTCCGTTAAGTTGCTGTTTAACTACTTCTCCCTGTCCGTACTTGTCCATAAGACTTTTAACCGTAGTTTCATACACATTCGCTTCAGTCTGAGGATTGTCAGCTGTTGTGAACTGATAGGACTGACTGTTACTCATCTTGAAACTAACCATGAACTGTATCGGTATATACACACTTCCGCACTGTACAGATTCTGTCAATATAACGGAATTGCTGTCACTACTCACCGCCGAAACATGGTTCACTGAACACATCATCACACTTATTCCCACCGAAACAGCAAGAAACAAAGCGGTTATATTTGGTGATGATGTTGTATTTCCGTTTGGCTTTTTTCTACTGTTAAGAAAGGAAGCAATCATTCTCATTATAAAAGGCAATGCAATTAAACCTACAATACCCCCTATCACCAAAGCTATTCTTCCACCCGTCCAGAATATACCCTTATAATTGTGTTCTTTCGCATTGGGAACGCAGGTAATTTCACCATCAACACTTTCTCCGACATTGATAACATCATAACTATATGACATTACACTGCCTTCATTGATGGCATAACCTTTCGGCATAATCATTCTTGCGTCAATATCCTGAATATCATTGGCACTTACATTCAGAATTTCGAACTTTCCGATAACCGTTTCATCATCTGTATACTTTTTTTTGTCCGTTTCGAAACTTACGGTAATACCGTCAGTCGTTTTTGTTTCTGCGGAAACGCTGACCATTCCTATGTTGACAAGCATTATCATCACTAAAAAGAGGACAGATAATTTCTTTGCCGTCTCCATTGTTGTTCCAAGCCTCCGTTAATGTACTCTTAATGTTTATTTTACCAGTTGTTAATAATACTGTCAATATTATTTTTCGCAAATTTAAACAGTTAAAGGGCTGCCGCCCTTTAAAATCCTGCTAAGGGGCTGCCGCCCCTTAACCCCGCCCACTTTTTTGAAAAAAAGTGGACAAAAAACTTTTATGGCTCACTTCGTTCGGAATGATTATCAGACATTCAGCTATGACAACTGAAAGTTTTTGTCGAACTTTTTTCAAAAAGTTCGTGGGGTCAAGGGGTGAAACCCCTTGTGGGATTTTTAAGGGCAACGCCCTTAAACTCATAAAAACACAAATCAAAATTTGCGTAAGCAAATTTTGTCTGAAAACAATTCGTTAAAGGGCTGCCGCCCTTTAAAATCCTGCTAGGGGGCTGCCGCCCCTTAACCCCGCCCACTTTTTTGAAAAAAAGTGGACAAAAAACTTTTAATTGTCATCGCCTGACCGTGATATTTTATAACACTTAATTGTTCAATGTCATAAACATCTTTTTCCCTTTGCTTTTCAGTAACAGACAACATACTACAGTTACTGTAATGAGATAGATTAAACATATAGCATAAGATATTCCTATATGGAAATTTGGCAACAGTGCTGGAAAAATAATCGCAAAGATAAACGGCAATCCTGTAATGAATATTGCTCCTAAAAGTGCCAGAAGAACGCTTCCGCTTTGTTTGATGACGATAATTTCTGATGACCAGTCAAAACGGGGAAAGCGTAAATTTATCAGTACACCAAGCACTCCCGAAAAGAATGAGGCCAGTGTGGGAATGAAGAATATAAAGATAAGGTCTATCACATTAACATTGAATTTTATCGCAGATACAACTGTCAGGAAAATAATACCAGGCAAAGTGATAATAGGAGCAACCAAAACTTTTGCCATAAATATCTGCATACAGTTTACAGGAGAACTTTGCAATATCCAGAGTGTTTTCCCCTCCAGAGATATACTCGGTGCAGATACATCATTCATCACTGCCATCAAAGATACCGCACTGACAATGGAAATTTTTAATACATCATCAAAATTCGGTAAATAGGTATAGACATCTTCAGGAATATTCACGCCCTTATACAACAGAAATATTCCCATAATTGTCATCATGATACTTCCCATACCGCTGTTAAGTACATAGCCAGGCAATTTAAAAAAATAAACGATTTCTTTTTTTAACAAAGCCACAAAGACTTTATGCTGTCGCAATGGTTTACGGACATAGGGTTTTTTACGGATATTTTCTTTTGTAGTGATAATGGTGATAAATCTTCTGGAAATGAATAGCAGTACAGGTATCAATACAATGATACAGAATAACACAAACAGCAACATATAAATAATACTGCCTTGTGATATTGCCACTGCGTACCAGTGAATGGGTAACAGATAGTTTTCTGTTGTCCAGAGTATCAAATCAAGAAATTCCTGTAATGTCATGGACACACGGTCAATCAACAGCCATGTCACAGCAATTCCCAACAACATGATAATACCGAAAACTGTTGAGAAAGCATTTTTCTTAGGTACTTTGGAGGCTATTTTCCATAACACATATCCTATTATACACCCTAAAGCCGTTATGAACACAGGAACAATAAAAAAAGATATCAGATAAAACAGCAATCCCAAAAACGATATTTCCACAAATGACACATATGCCAGAAATGACGGCAACATCACGATTATACTATACAGAAAATTCAGAGTATATAAGGTAAAAGCTCTGCCTGTCAGAATGATGGTCGGACTTATTGGCATACTTAACAATAGTTCGTTATCCTGTGCTTCAAAAAGATAGGATTGTGAGGCAAAAATACTGCCCATAAGTGAAAAAATCACCGTTCCTGCAAATACCGCAAAAAAATAAATATCTGCCTGTCCACCCACAGCAATCGCAACAACCATAAATGCTCCAAAAAAGAACGACAGCAATGCCAGTATAAAAAATATCATGACAATAATAATTACTGTTCCGAATGTGGAATGATATAACTTTTTCAGATTGCTTTTTCCACTGATAAAGGATAATGTTGAAGTCAGCATAGCCTGCAAACTGACTTTCAAAATCTGTAATGCGATATGAAAAGATGTTTTAATCATGATTTTCCTCTAATTCCAGAAATACATTCTCTAATGATGTATTTCCTCTGACTTCTTCGGTTGTTCCGCTGACGATGAGTTTTCCTTTTTGAATAATGGCAATTTTATCACAGAGTTTTTCAGCGACTTCCAACACATGGGTTGAAAAAAAGATTGCTGTTCCCTCATCACATACCCGACGCATTTCCGTTTTGATTTCGTGTGAGGCTTTCGGGTCAAGACCGACAAACGGTTCATCAAGCAGAATTAATTTCGGTTTGTGCATGAATGCGGATATCAAAGCCAGTTTCTGTTTCATACCGTGAGAATAACTGTTGATAGGTTGTCCCAGATTTTCCGTAATTTCGAACATCTTTGCATAACGATGGATTTGTTCGTCACGGAAATCTTTTTCCATGCGATAAATATCCGCAATGAAATTAAGATATTTAATTCCCGTCATAAAGTCATACAAATCAGGATTGTCGGGCAAATAGGAAAGTCTTTCTTTACAGGCAAGCGGATTTTCTTTGATAGAAATACCGTCAACCGTAATTTCGCCCTCTTCAAACCCCAACAAACCACAACAACATTTGATGGTAGTGGTCTTGCCTGCCCCGTTGTGACCGATAAAGCCGTAAATCGTTCCGCTGGATATTTCCAGACTTAAATCCTCAACGGCAATTTTTTCTCCGTATCTTTTGGTAAGATGTGTAATTTTCAGCATGATGATATCTCTCACTTTTCTATTATCACAAATAATTTCTAACAAAGGTTATACTTATTTATATTATACAGTACTTAATTTTACTTTGCAATAATTTTTAACCATAAACTCAAAATTTGCTTACGCAAATTTTGTTTGAATTTTGGGGAGTTTAAGGGCTTCGCCCTTAAAAATCCCACAAGGGGCTTTGCCCCTTGACCCCACCACTTTTGAAAAAGTGGACAAAACTTTTAATTGTCAAAAATTTCGGCATAAAAGAATAATTTACAGCAAGTTCATTCTTATTTCGGATAATTTACTTGCTATTAGCAATATTTTATATTATAATTATAGTGATATTTTAGGTTTAAAGGGTTGTCTTTGTCCCTTTGACCTCACCACTTTTTAAAAAAAGCGGACAAAAACTTTTCTGGAAAATTTGCTCTTGCAAATTTTGTCAAAAAAGGAGATGTACAATATGGCTGATAAAAAAAATACCGCCAAAAAAGGCGGTTCAGGAAAGATAATCGCATTCATTCTGGCACTGGTACTGATTTCAGGAACATTTTACACAGTATACTATCTGCTCAACAGAGGCAAGCGTGTAGTGAACAACCATTCCGAAACACCTACCACCACACAAGCAACTGAACTCACAACAGGTCATACCGTCAAAGAAACCATCATGCCAAAGCTGGAAACTGACGACAAATCTGACGGCTATCTTGACGGTGCTGTTTACATATGGCAGAACAAGGGTTATGAAGTATTCAAAGGCACAGTCAACGACGCTCATACTTATGCCGACAGTATCAATAATTATAAAAAGCTGTTGGGTAAAAATTACAAGGTATACAATATGGTTATCCCCAGTGCAACGGAAATCTCTTTACCTGAAAGATTAAGCAAGAAAATTTCTAACTTACAGATGGAGAATATCAACGCTATTATTTTACGCCTTTCTCCAGATGTCACCCCTGTCGACACCTATGAAACGCTCGGACAACACCGCAACGATGAAACACCGCTTTACTACAATACGGATAAACTCTGGACACAATACGGTGCTTATTATGCGTATACAGCATTAACCAAAGTTCTTGATGTCAAACCGATACAGATTGACACTTTAATCAGCAGTACAGCCGATTATAATTTTCTGGGTTCTCATGTCAAGGCAACCGTTTCCAAAGAAACCAAAAACGGTAATCCCATGCTGATAAGCAATCCCGATACGGTAATTTACTACAATCTTCCCGATACCGCAATCGTGACCGCACTTATTCAGGGTGAAGAAATTCCTGTAGCAATGCCCTACTATAATTCTGAACTGACTGACGGTCTTGCTCCGTCTGATATCTATGCCACAAAAGACTGTGCGTATACCGTTATCCAGAACAACGCTGTACAAAGTGGAAAGATTGCCGTTGTCACGGATAAATACGGCTATGCGTTAGCACCTTTCCTTTGTCGAAATTACAGCGAAGTCCATCTGATTGACATCGACAACTTTGCCAGAAATTTGCGGACTTATCTTGAAGAAAATAAAATTACCAATGTTCTTTATCTCAACGGAATTATGTCCGCCAATTCTGTTTCCAAAACTTCTGAAATGGACGCTATGTTTCAGTAATTCGTAATGCGTAATTCGTAATGCGTAATTACATTTTCATCATGACCAACATAAAAATCAGAACAACTTTCGAACAAAGTGAACTTAAAAGTTTTTGTCGAACTTTTTTCAAAAAGTTCGTGGGGTTCAGGGGCAAAGCCCCTGATAGGATTGTTAAGGGCAACGCCCTTAACCTGTAATGAAAGGAGGAAAAAATATGCTTGGTACGATTGCCGATATTGCTATATTAGGAAAAATTTCGCCGAAAGGTGTCTATACAGGCTACATTGTCAAATGCGTTGACAAAAAATACAGGCGTTCCAGTATCGTTATTTTTTCCTCTCAGGAATTGAGTGACACTGTTCACTGTATGATTATTGCTACTACACAACTTAATAACAATATCAAATTTATTGCTGCTCCTGTCGGCGAAGTCTACTATGAACCCGATATTAAAGATCTCCTCAAAGAAGTGAGGAATGTTCGGTATCATCGCCTGAGTTGTCTGTATGAAAAATCATGCGGAGCGATTGTATTCCACCATTTTAAAGACGGCGTGAAAGTGTTGCTGGTCAAAAACAAAAACGGTAAATACTGGAGTTTTCCCAAAGGTCATATGGAAAAAGGCGAAAGTGAACATCAGACCGCTGCCCGTGAAATTAAAGAGGAAACAGGTTTAACCGTCTGCTTCTATGACAATTACCGACAAATCAGTGACTATATTCCTTTCGGTAAAATCCGAAAAAGGGTGGTCTTTTTTCTGGCAGAGGCAAAATGTGCGAATGTCAGAATACAGCGTTCCGAAATTGATACTTATACATGGGTGTCCTTTCAACAGGCACAATCTATGTGTCGCTATGAAAACGATATCCGAGTTCTGAAAAAAGCGGAAAGTATGCTGAATACCCCTAACAAAAAATTGGTGAGAAAAAATCCTGTTCAGTAAACGGTAAGGTTACTGAACAGGATTTCTTTAATCTGCTATCTGAAAGAATAACTATTGATTGCCAATCCTTTTTTAACTGCTGGTACGCATATAAGGACGCATACTTGCTGCCAGTGTGGAAAGCGGGTGTGACTGGAGATATACTTTACCAGGTCCTGTAAGAACGGTATTGAAAAGTCCTTCACCGCCAAGTAAGATATTCTTTGCTCCTTTAATACGCTGTATCTCCATCGTACAGGTTTCTTCCAGTGCCGCTACATTACCTGTATCAACAATGATTTTCTGTCCTTTCTGGAGAACATACTCTTTGCAATAACCGTCAATTTCGATAAATGCTTTACCGTTACCTGAAATTTTCTGCATGATAAATCCTTCACCGCCGAAAAATCCTGCACCAAGATTTTTGTTCAGGAATATCGACAACTCCACGCCTGTTGAACTGGCAAGAAATCCTGTTTTCTGTACGATAAGTCCTCTAGTGGGAGTGATGTCAAATGCCAACACTGTACCTGCAAATGTGGGAGCAATGGTAATAAATCCATCTCCGCCTTGTGCCGTATAGATATTCTGAAACGCATTTTCACCGCTGAACATCTTTGAAAAACCTTTTTTGATACCGCCTGCTTTGGTTTCCATTGTAAGATTAGGCGACATCCAGACCATACCGCCGTTTTGTGTGATAATTGACTCCCCGTTAGCTAATGATACCTCTAAAATGGGGAACATTCCACCTTCAATATTGTACTGCATAGAATACCTCCTGGAAAAATTAATGATAATACCTAAAGTATTTGACATTATTATAACATAATTATCATTTATTGACAAGTCAATTTGCCAAAATTATAAATTTATTTTTTCCCACGCTTCCTCATCAAATACAAGATTTTTGAAATAATATTTTTTATCTTCCTCAGTAATTGTTCTGATGATTTTACAAGGATTTCCTGCCACAATGCTGTTGTCGGGAATATCTTTATTGACAACACTTCCTGCACCAATAACACAATTATCCCCTATGGTAACTCCTGGTAAAATTACACTGTTACCGCCTACCCATACATTATTTCCGATTTTTATGGGCATACCATATTCATAACCAAGTTTTCTTGGTGTCGGGTGTACGGGGTGACCTGCCGTATAAACCGCTACATTCGGAGCAAATAATACATTGTCGCCGATTTCCACTTTTTCTACATCAAGAATAATACAATTATAGTTTGTGTAAAAATTATCCCCGACAAAAATATTTTTTCCGTAATCACAATAAAACGGTTGTGTCAGACAAATATTTTTTCCACATTTTCCTAACATCTGTCTGGTAAGTTTATCTAATGTTTCTTTATCACAGCAATCTGTTCGGTTGAATGTCTGAACTATTTTTCTGTTTTCCAGCAACTGCAAAAATACTTCTTCATCAGTAATATATGCCATACCTTTATCTCTTCTTGTACAATTATCCATTTGAACAACTCCTTTAAATTAATGCGTAATGCGTAATTCGTAATTATAGAAAAGCAACTTACAGCTATGACAATTAAAAGTTTTTGTCCACTTTTTTTAAAAAGTGGGCAGGGTCAAGGGGCGGCAGCCCCTTGTGGGATTTTTAAGGGCGAAGCCCTTAAACTCCTCAAATCCAAACAAAATTTGCCAAAGCAAATTTTGAAAATCATTAAATTATAAGCAAATTGTAAAATCAACTGATGACGGTTGAATTTAGCATTATCTTGTGATATGATAAATATATACTTATTAAGATAAGGAGAATTTTATGAGAAAAACAAGCCTAAAACTGACCTCTTTGATTTTGACCTTTATGATGGTCTGTTCCGTAGCCACTTTCAGCGTATATGCTGACCCCGATGACAACACAATTTCTTACAACGATAATACTGTTTCTGACGGTGGCGGAGACAATCCCATAGTGGTTGACCCTGAACCCTATTCGTCGGTGGTTGACCCTGAACCTTATGTTCCCCCTGTGGTTGACCCTGAACCTACACCGTCCTATAACGATAACCCCATCAGTGTTCCCGATTCTTCCTACGATGACGGTCAAAATAATGACAACCCTGAACCGCCTTATTCTTATGATGACGGCAATAGTCAACAGGAAATACCTCCGGATAACCCTGAACCAAACATTAATTATGACGCAGATTACTATAATAATATGTATGGCGGTAATGTTATCGACTATGATATCAACAGCGATTTTAATGACGACTATCAGAATGCTATTGTTGACAATTATAATCCTGGTATGTCATTTGAAGAATTTGAAATGGCTACCGACTATCAGTCTGCTACCGCAGTCGTTGATAAAACTGTAGATATGTATAACAGTAACGGCAGTATCAAAGAACAAAATCTTTCTAAAAAAGACTGGCAGGAAATCAGCCTCAGTTTTGATAAGGGCAATGCAAACGGTACAGGAGATTTCAGTTTCATTAAAAACAACAATTCCGACCAGGACAGTAATTTCTCTATTCTGTTTCTGATTGTCGGTATACTTTTCATTCTGACTGCTGTTTCCATCATTCTCTATATGATTATCAGCTCTGCAAGACGCAAGAAAAAATCGAACACTACTTCTTAAAGGGCTACCGCCCTTTAACATCCTGTTTTAAGGGCTACCGCCCTTAAAAATCCTGTCCACTTTTTTGAAAAAAAGTGGACAAAAAACTTTCAAGTATCATAGCTATAGGTTATTTTTCTATAACAAAAGGGTAATCATTTATTTGTAGGCTTTGTTCAATGCTTCTCACCTCTTATCATAGCAGATATTTACAACTGTATTCTATCATTATATTTTTGAGATGTCAATCCATTCTCAGCCCTTACGGGCTGATGGCAATTCATCCCCGACCTATAGAGGTCGGAGTCTTCTTGCCGTTTCAGGATAAAACATTTTTTCATTAATCTAAATAGAAAAACTTTATCTCAATATTTTGTTAATTAGTCATAAAATTTCTGCAATATAAAGGATTATTTGTCGGAAAATTTTTCTACCCGAACGGTCGGCATTATTTTCTGAAATGCGTAATTATAGAAAAACGACCTGTAGCTATGACAATTAAAAGTTTTGTCCACTTTTTCAAAAGTGGTGGGGTCAAGGGGCAAAGCCCCTTGTGGGATTTTTAAGGGCGAAGCCCTTAAAATCAAAATTTGCGTCAGCAAATTTTGACAATAACTATTTGCTTTTCAACCGCTCAAGTAGAATCTTTTTTATTTTTAAGTGCCAGATTATGTAACAAAGCCGTAATGATTGCCATGACAAAACAGCCTGAAGTCATAAAAATTGCTGACAAAAGCCATTGACCACCACGATTATAACGATAAAAATCGTCCCATATATGGTGCGTTACCATAAAAGCATAAACAAGACCGTATATCATCATGGGAATGGTTCCTATGAGAGACTGCGGTATGCTAATACAGTAAACATTCTCCAGAAAAACAAAAGAAAGCAATGCCAGAAGCGGTGTAATAGCATGAACGATAATCAGACTTCCCTGCATGACAAAAGTACCGTAAACAGGCATGAGAAATCCAACAGTAGCCGTCATCGTCAGCGTAACACAAGCCGTACCTACAAATTTGAACAGCAGTATTGCTTTGGGCAAACTTTCCGTTTTGCCAAGCAGTATGCGGATATCAGCGATTGCTACTGTAATGGACGCAATCGCTACCAGTATGTTGGAATCTGTGGTAAAAAAGCGGAAAGCGTCAACTCCGTGCTGAATAAGTACATTCGGTTCGGCAAAAAAATACGAAATTACCACACATACTGTAATCACAAAAATCAATAGGTTAGTTATCAAAGAAAGCATAGTCTTTTTTTTCGTCATCATACGACATCACCTCATATAGAATTGTAGCACAATATTATCTATATAGCAAGACTTATTTTTATTCAAAAAAACAGTGACAACTCAAAAAATTTATGTTATAATGAGTTTATCAATTTTTATAGGAGATGGTATATCTATGAAATCCAAAAAAATCCTTTGCTGTATACTTGCGTCTATGATAATTGCCAGTACGACAGTCGGTGCTACTCTTAGTGTTTCAGCGGTAAACAACGATGTCATTGCCGTCAGTGACAGTATTACCAAAGAAAACAACATCACCGCAGACTACACCTCTTTTATAATTGGTGGAAGTAACAACAAACAACTGATTATCCGAACAAATTCCACTTCGGAAAATGTCAGCATTTGTCTGGGTGAACAGGAAATTGCCTCAACCAAAAACAACAAACAGGTCACTATTCAGGACGGTGTTGTTTCTGTCAATTTAAAAGTGTTCCATGATGTTAATGAACTGAAACAACAACTGACTTTTGTTTTCGATGATGGTACACTGTCTATCACGGTCTTTAATGTCGCTCATGAAGAAAATACACCTTATTATGCAGTCATGACGGACAATAATAACCCTTATATGTTCGGCGGAATGGATATGGAGAAAGATGAAGATACAGGACTGTACTGTTTCGAATTTACCAACAATCCTCCCGGAGAATATACTTTTTCTGTATATGAATGGAATAACGACAATTCTTTTGCTGTTATCAAAAACAATACACAATGGAGTTATCAGAATGATAATGAAAATTGGGTAGCCGATGCGATGGTAACCTACGATGAAAGTACGGGAGAAGTTACCGCCACAACTGCCCGTGAATATGACAGCACGGAAGAAGAACCCATAGAACTTTCTTATTTTGAAAACTGGGGTTATTATATAGATAATGAAAATGTTGTTATCAGCACCTACGACGGCACTGAAACAGCCGAAGTCACTGTTCCTGATACGATTGAAGACAAACCTGTAATAGAAATCAAAAACAATATTTTTAAAGACCATAGTGAAATCGTCAGCGTAACTTTACCAAAAACCATATATACTATCGGTGAAAGTGCCTTTGAAAACTGTACATCACTTGTCAATGTTAATTTGCCGACAGCGTTGGATTCAGTCGATAGTACTGCATTTAAAGGGTGTTCCTCTCTGACAGAAATCAACTTTCCTGAAAAAGCTGAAACATTCTTTGGTATTTCCGTTTTTGAAGACTGTACACAGCTTTCGTCTGTTACTCTGCCCCAAAAAATACATTCTATTTCTGATGAAATGTTCAAAAACTGTAGAAGTCTGACAGATGTCAATATTCCTGATTCAGTTATGACAATCGGTTCCAGTGCATTTGAAAATTGTAAATCATTGGAAAAAGTAAATATTCCTGCAAAACTGGAATACTTAGGAATGTCAGCTTTTAAAAACTGTACAGCTTTAAGTGGTGAAATCACCTTGACTGATATTGCTGATATTTCATCTTATACATTTTACGGTTGCCGTAACTTACAGAAAGTTACCTTTACCTCAAGTCAAAAAGTTGTTGACGACAATTCTCTTACGATTGACGCAATGGCATTCGGTAACTGTAAATCTCTTAACGAAGTAGATTTCTTGATGACAAAAAATGTTACCGTAAAGAAGACCGCTTTCTTTAATTGTAGCAAAGTGAAAACTGTCCGTTATACAGGCGGTAATGACCAGTGGAAAGAAAATGTAAAAATCGAACTGTTGGGCAATCTGTATTTCCAGAGAGCTATGGTTTATTTCGACAATATGAATTATGTTGAGTTGGATAAAGAAACATTGACTGTAAATAACGGCGACACCGTTACGCTTACTTATCATTCCGCACCATATGGTGATATGGAATCCGATTTTAAGAAAATCACATGGCAAAGTAGTAATCCTGATGTAGCTACAGTCGATAAAGATGGTAATGTCACCGCTAAAAAGACGGGTACAACAGATATTATCGTTACTTCAACAACAAAGAGTGGTTATACTCATGAAACAAAATGTACCGTAACAGTGGTCAGACCCACCGAAAGTATCACCCTCAATAAAACTGCTGTCAATATCGGTGTTTCACAGAAGTATACCCTCAAAGCAACCGTAACTCCTGATGACGCTTCCAAAGAAATCAAATGGAGTTCCAGCGATAAAGAAATTGCAACTGTCAATAAAGACGGCGTTGTCACAGGTAAAATGACAGGTACAGTCACTATCACAGCAAAAACTTGGGACGGTAAGAAAGTTTCCTGCAAAGTCACTGTCAAGAAAGCTCCCAAAGAAATCACTCTTGATAAGGAAACTCTGACCCTGAATGTCAACAGCAACTATACTTTCACCAAAACAACCACACCCAATTCTGCAACCTCCTACAAATGGACAAGTAGTAATCCTGATGTGGTAAGAGTATACAGTACAGGTAAAATCGTTGCTCAAAAATCAGGTACTTCTGTCATCACCGTTACCACACACAACGGCAAAACCGCTAGCTGTACAGTTACCGTTAAATAATGCGTAATTATTGAAAAATAACCTATAGCTATGACAATTAAAAGTTTCGGTCAAGCCTTTTCAAAGGCTTGTGGGGTCAAGGGGTGAAACCCCTTGTGGGATTTTAAAGGGCGAAGCCCTTTAAAAATCACACAAAAAGATGACTTACTCCTTCCCCATTTCCCAAATTACAAAATCCCCTTTCAGCCTAAAGGCTGAAAAGGGATTTTGTCGTTTAGATTGGAACTACCTCAAAAGTATTCAGTTTCTCAATAAATAGCGTTGGAATAAAATAACATCAGTAAGTGTAATCACCCCATCATTATTAAAATCCGCTATGTAGATGTTTCTTTGCGTAAGGGAGTAATCACTTATCAGCCATCTTTGTACGGAGATAATATCCGAAAGGGTAATTTTACCGTCATTATTGACATCATACTTCATCACTTGCTGTAATGCAGAAATACTGTCATTCAGATTGTTCTTTACTGACTGTACTTCTCTTTCAGACGGCAATTCCTTTTGCTGTACTTCTTTTGCCTGTAAAAGTGCGTTTTCCAGTTCATTAAACGAACTTTCGGTATACTGGAAAAATACAGGTAAATAATTTTCTGCCTGTATAATCAGGTTATCCAGTTCTTCCATACTTTTCAGCTTTAATGAATGGTAAGCATTATTCAAATTATCAAGTGCTGTACTGACTTCTTCAGGCAAGGAAAAGAAATTTTCGCTGACAACAACCGCATTATCATAAGCTGTCGTCAATGCTGTTATACTGTCTTGCGTATACCATGAAATATTCGTATGATTTCGCCAATAGTCAACAGACGAAACAGCCTGAAAAAGCTCCTCACTTTTTCTATTGGATATATCCACAAACGAAATGTTGTTTTCCAAAGCGTAACGGTAAGCAACAGAACCTGCTTCACCATAAATCGTCAGTCCGCTTTTCGTGGAGTAAAAGGCTGTCTGCGAAATTTTGGCAACCGATGACGGAATATAGATTTTATCCAGACTCATACAATGTCCAAAACAATAATCTTCCAGTTCCAGAACGGACGAAGAAAGTATGACATTGTTAAGTCTGGTACAACCGTAAAAGATAAATTCCTGTAACTGTTTCAGTTCTTGTGTTTCAAAATTCACACTTTCCAACGCTGTACAATAAGCGAAAGCTCTCTTTCCTAAAATCATCAGATATTTCGGTAATGTGATACTCTGCAAATTTGTCATACGGTACATAGCGTCATCAGAAATCTGCAAAATATTTTCCGTCATTTCCAGATTTCTGACGGTGCTGTTGGTAGAAAAAGCTGATTTACCTATCTGTATCACCGCCACACCTCTTATGGAATACGGTAAACTGATTGTCTGTTGGTCTGCCAACTGACCTGTTGGAGAAATACCGATAATTTCGATAACATCAGAATTATCAATAAATTCATACAGAAACCCGTCCTGTTCACTATACGCTCCTGCACTGATGGTGAAAGATACTACTATCATAATTACGCAAACGAAAACAGCCAGAATTTTTTTATATTTTCTCATCTATTATTCCTCCCTTTTGGTTAAGGGTTGTTGGTCTTTATTGTCAAAATTTACTTTGGCAAATTTTGTTTTAAATTTTTATTCATTAAAGGGCTTCGCCCTTTAAAATCCCACAAGGGGCTTTGCCCCTTGACCCCACAAGCCTTTGAAAAGGCTTGACCGAAACTTTTAATAAAAGTTTTTTGTCCACTTTTTTCAAAAAAGTGGTGGGGTTGAGGGGCAAAGCCCCTCATAGGGTTTCAGGGGCAAAGCCCCTGACCGACAAAGCCCCTTACCACCAGTCATCATCTGTGGGAACAATATAGTCGGGTAATGTTGTTTCTTCCGTTGTTATTTCAGAGTCGATAATAATTTCATCTATCTTTTCTGTACCGTTGGTATTGTAATGCGGTTGCGATGCCGATATAACATCTGTTAAACTGTATTCGATTATCTTAATTTCGGGTTCAATATATTCTTTCATCATAAACCTCCCTAAAAACGATAATTGCCTATGTTATGATTAGCCCGAATATTAAGAAGACTGATACTTCTCCATATAGACTTTTATATCAACAGAATTTTCCGTATTGGGATTGTTCAGATATTCAGACGCATTAAAGATAATTTCCAAGTCCTCCTTACGATTTAACTGTGCAATCTGTTCGTCAGTCAATGTTTTCTTTCCTATTGTCACTTTCACAAATCTTCCTTTATAGACGGTTGTTCCCTCAGTTTTATCAAAGAAGTGAGGTGTAAGGACAATACTTTTGCCGTCAACAACTGTTGTATAGTTACTGCAACCCAGATAACCTAATTCAGGGTTTGTATCATTAAATTCGTAATACGATTCGGACGAGTCTGACTGTGCTACAGCAGTACCGTTGGACATATTGAGGAAATAAGTTTTTCTGGTATTCTGTTCGGTGAAATCCTTGACTTCCATCAGATTGAAAGTAACAGGTGTAGCAGAAATACGATACATAGCCTCTCCGTTATTATCTTTGATTTTCATGACCGTGTAACAAGTATAGAAACTTTTTTGTGTATTTTCATTGTTGGGCATATCAAAGACAATATTTACTCTGTTCTTGTTTGTCAATACAACACCGTTGGTAGTGGGATTAGGTTCTAAAGTACTGTCAGCATCAGCATGTTTGGTTACTTTCGTCATACTCATTCTGACTTTGTAATCACCCAGAGTAGTATCTTGTGTGACAACGATTTTACTGTCAGTGACACTTGCCGAAACACTGCCAATCAGCATATTTCTTAACGACCCACCCAAAGTAAGGGCATTTCGGAAAGTTTGTGTATTACCATATTTCGCATTGTCGCCTGTTTTCGGGCTTTGGAAAAGTACATAACCTACCTGTTCAATGTCCACATCGGAATCCGCTGAACCTATTCCGCCAAAGACAACATCTACACGGGTTCTGTCTTGTTTTCCGCTGGCGGTCTGTACAGAATAGTTGTTGTAGGTTCTGTCTGTCGCCGACGAAGCATAACCTACCTGTTCTTCTTCATTCGGCACCATATAGGAAACCTGATAAAGTTCCGTTTCGTTGCCAATAGATGAGTTTGCAGTAGTAATACCGTTCACAGTGAGATAACCTGTATCGGTAAGTGTAGCATCTGAAGTAACGGTTTGTACATAGAGTGGGGTTATATCGGGGTGTGCGGTGTGGAAAGCCTCAGCGTCAAAGCGTTCCAGTGTTCCGAAAGGTTCAAGCAATGCTTCGGGAATGGAATAACGACCGCTACTGTCTTTGTACATTTTGTTACCGTTATCATCTTCTTCCCAGAAAATGATGTGGGTTGTTTTCTGAACGGGATTATACAGTCTTTCGATAGTTCTGTTCTTTTCTGTATCAAATGGCACAAATTCTTCTTCCTGAGCAAAGGTCTTACCCGGTTCATAACGCTTTCTACTGTCGGAAGATTCACTGCCTGCCTTATTTGCCTCCTGATATACCGCTCTTATGGTAACATGGTCATTGACACGGTAATGATAGTTAAAGTTGGTAGAAACAGGAGTAAAGGTTGTTTTGGTTGTTTTGCCGTCATGGTAAGAAACAATTCTCTCCCAGTAGCCAAAGTACAGTTGTCTGCCGTCAGCGGTCGTGATGTGATAGAGTTCCTTGGCGTCACTCGACAGTCCCAGTGCATTAATAATATCTGTATCAACAGCATTAGCAGTATGAGAAAGGTTGGTAATTCCGTTGAAAGGTACTTCATATTTGATATTGATATAATCACCTGTCTGGTAATTACCGATAGTTTTCGTTTCAGTCAATGTTTTTCCGCTTGCGTCCCAGTCATTAGGAACAACCAGTTGTACATTGACATCATACAGCCTTAAGTGGTTAGCATAGGTTGCCTGTATAATATAGAACTCACCATTATTATAATAGAAATAATCTGTAGTCTGTAATTTAGCGATAAGCTGTGCCTTTGTGAGTGCTGACGAAGAATTGAGTATAGCTCTGTTGATAATACTTCTCAGAGAGTCTTTCAGACCGATAATGCTGTCCTGTGCGGAAACCGTTCCGCTTGTTGTACAGTCATCATGCAACGCATTATAAGCTGTTTCGTTAATAGTGGAGTTATCGTCATCATCGCCGTACATAGCGTCAAGAATAGCGTTAAGTTCTGTAGAAACATTCAGCACTTCAAAATGGCTTTTCGATGTACCTGATGGTGTTCTGACAACATCACGGTAAAATGTATTCTGGTCGTCATAATATACACCGTTTGCAGAAAGTGAATAATTGCACAATACATTATAAATCTGCGGTGCAGAACTACAAACATCACTTCTGGCAACATCTTTCAGACTTAGTGAACCATTTTGCAGACCGTTTTCATATTCTGTACTGATACCCTTAATAAAATAAGTGTAGTTATTCCGTAAATCTGTTGCCTGTCCGTTGACGATATACCTGTCAATATATCTGTACAGTACAGGTATTCTTGGACTGTAAGTGTTGTATACCTCATATGTCCAGTTTGCATTATTAATCATCTCATAGGTATTATTGTTACTGACAGTATACCGTCCTTCACTTGTCGGAGTAAGATTATTCTTAGTAAAGGCTCCATCTTTTGTTGTCGAAAGGTTATCATTATCACTAATAACACCTGAAAAAGTAACTTTGCTGACACGTGATTCCAATGCTTCACCATAATATTCGACAGATGAGGATATTTCTTCTACTTTCAGATTTGTTCCTACAGGAATACCTGAAAATGTAACTGATGCACCTTCTACTAAAGTGAATGTTCCGTCTGCTTTTACTTTTACGGTTTTCTTAGGGTCATCTGCTGTATAGTAGTTAGTATCGTCATAGCTATGCCCCAGTGCGTCTGTGCCTGAAAGTGTACCGATAAGATTTTCTGCAAGAGTAAACGCTTCCTTAGTAAGATTACCTTGAACACGACAACCAAACAGATTTCTATAAGAGATAACAAAAGTATACTCTGTCTTTTTGCCGTCAGCGTCTTTATCACCCACTTTTCCCTCAAGTTTTTTACTGATAGTTACACTGCCTGTCTTAATATTGTGGGTATATTCCAGAGCCATGTTATTGCTGGTAACTTTAAATTCTCCTGAACCTGTTGTCCGTGCCGTTTCTACGGTAGTTGTTTCTGTATAAGTTCCGCCAACCAATTTAAAGTCTGTTTCATAGAAATCGTTGTAAGTTCTTGAAGAAGAATCAAAACCCATAATACCTGTAGTAGCGTCAATATTGGAATTATTGGAATTACTGGTCTGGAATTTAGAAATATCTGTCTGGAGCTGGAAAGAAATCAACGGAGTATTGCCGTTACTGTCAACAGTAGAGGGAAATTGATTTCGGAAAATTGCGGTCTGGTCATATAACAAAGAAACAATACCGTTAGTCGGTACACCGACACCTTGTCCTGTTGCTGATTTTACAGTAGGAACGAGCGGATTTCCGTTAATATCCAGTTGTTTTGCGGTATCTCTCCATGTGTAGTATGCGGTGATATCTGTGAAGTAACTACCATCATCTGACTGTGCGTTGTTTATCTCACTGTAGGTAGGTGACCACTGTTCTTTTCTGGTTTGGATTATATCCAATCTGTTGGTTTTCTGTGTCACAACTGTTTTCTGAGCATAAGTATGATGAGCCGGATAACGGGCATTACCGTTAATATAGATATAGTTAGGAGATTTACGGCGGAAATTGAGTTCCAACGGAACAGTAACATCATTGTTTGTACCTGCCTGCATATACTTTGTTCCCAGTTTGACCTTGAATACATCCATATTGGCAACACTCAATGTTTCCAGTTTCAGACCCGAATTGACATTATCGGCATTGACAGTATGACTTAAAGTAAGTTTGTCGTCACCGTCAGGAAGTTTGGCGTTAGGAATACTGATAGTATAAGAAGTTGCTGTACCACTAAGATTATCTTCGGTCGTCAGATAAGAAATGTGTTCGGTACTGTTTATGGTGATTTCTCCTGTTTCTGAAAGGGTGAAAACAATAGGTTCTTCCAGTATTTCATACCCGAACGGTGCAGAAGTTTCTTCGAGATAGTATTTACCCGGTGGAAGAGTGTTGTCGAGTTCTGTCAGAACACCGTTTTCATCTGATATCATCTCTTCATATCCTGGATAAGGATTAGTGTCCTGTGTTTCACCGTCTATACCTGATACACTGCGGTAGAGAGTAAATACTGCTCCTTCCAGCGGGTCATTGGTATCGCTTTCCACTTTTACCGCACTGAAATTATACGGTTTGTTGAACACCTCAATAAAAGCAACCAGTGCCGCATTGGAATCTCCTGCCTGATAGCCGTTCTGCCAATTAGCAGGGTTACCGCTTACTGTAACACCTGTTACGGTAAGCGAACCATCAAGTTCTGTGGTACCGTTGACCTGAAAAGTTATCGTATTTGGTACGGGGATATACTTATCAGGAGGGCTGGTTTGTGTGAGGGTATAGTCAACATCGTGTTCAAAATCATAGACGATGGTAATTCTGCCATATACATCTGAAGTAAATGTACCCAGTACGGTATCTCCCCGTTTTAAGACGAATACACCGTCAGCAAGAGGTATTTTATTGTTTTCATCGTATCGGCTGACCATATCGTAAAGGGAAATAACCAGACCGCCTTTACGGACATTGGTAATGGTATCTTTTCGGATATGATTATTCGCACCCGTTATCGTTCCCTGTTCATATTCCACAACATATTCAGGAACTTTTGTGGTGGGCGGAGTAACGGGTACGCTGATAGTACGAGCCTGTTCAATGGCACTGTAAGTAACTGTACCGTCATCATGAACAACAGGGTCTGTCAGCTTTACTTCATATATCAGATAATTTTCAAGTGTCGTACCTTCCTGCAGATGTTCAAAGAAATAGCTTACCGTTGTTTCGGGGTCTTTGATTTTTCTGACTGTATCCGAAACCAATATATTATTGACATAAACAGCGGTATAGATATTATCATGAGATTCCGTGAAATCGCTGTCACTCCAGACCTTAGTTGCCTGCAATCCCCAGCCACGCTTGTTTTCTACCGTCATATACGGTGACTGCAAAGGAACAACCTCTCCTATGTTGTCATCATCACCGTTTTCGACCCTATAGGTATTTCCTTCACGCTGATATTCGGAAAAACTGTAACCAAGCGGGATTTCTGAATCTCTTTCTTCTACTTTGAATTTCATACCGATGGGTAACTTAGGAATTTCTATGGTATATCCCGCAGGGATTTTGGAAATCGCTCCGTTTATAGAAGTTTCAAATGACAACAAGTCATCTTCTTCCTGTGATAATGTGGAGTGATTGGTTTTTTCCGTAGATACGAATTTTTGCGTATCACTATCCCAACGGCATAAATGACCATGATTGTCTTTTACATAATATTTGTACATATTGGCAAGTTCCAGCGTATCATCAGCACCGTTAGAAAGCCACAAACGGAAATTGAATGTCGTATCATCATCTTCTGCGGTCAGTTCATTGCCCTCAGCGTCAAGCAGTTTTTTATGGAAACTCAATGTTCGCAAAGCACTCTCAACAACATTGTTTTTATAAACGATTGACGGTTTCCTCTTGACTTCTATCCAACCTGAATCATAATTTTTTCGGTCAGTATTTTCCGTTCCGTTGGTAATGTACACACCCTCAACGCTTAAATCATTGACATGAACAATGTTATAAACTTCTTCATTAATCGCACATTCCACAACTCTGTACTCAACGGTATCAGAGGGAAAATGAATTTCTGCACTTTTTCCGGGCTGCAGCAGATAAACACCATCATAGGTAACAGTGCTTCCGGGTGGTGTATAATGTTCCAGATATTTTACCTGTTGTGTGGAGTTCTGATAGGTAACATTAATCAGATTATCTTCATTCGTCAACAGCATTTCGGGACCGTTTTCGACTACCCTGTAAAAAATCTGATAAGGATATTCTACCAAATCAAAATCAGGTACTTGTACACCTGTCAGTTCTTTTGTCAGCATAACATGACCTGGTGTGACATGGTTAAGGTTAAAACGCATATGTAAGTTAGATGCACCTGCACCTCTTTCCATGTAGAAAATTCTCATGGAGTGAGAAGTATAATCTCTAAAAACGGTTTCGCCATCATCAAAATATTCGGAAAGAAAAGCATTGACTTCTGCTGAAGTAGCATCGGGATTTCGGGTAAGGTAATTCTGTCTGAACAGCTCACGCAGTGTCGTTGTGATAATGACTTCGTTCGTTTCTGTTCCACGACCGCCCAAAACAACCTCACCTGTGGAAAAGTTGACCTTACCTTCCAATGCAGAATGAATACCGCCCAAATCGATAACCAGTTCACCATCAACATACAGCCAGAAATCATCGTCACCTGTGAACTCGAAAATAATATCATGTCCCCATGCGTCTTTACCATCTGGCGGTTGAATAAAACTTGCACTCATCTCCATACCATTATAGTAGTTGACTGTTCCTTGAATAGCGTGTAATTTTTCATACTTTCTGGGGTCGGTTTCTTCCAGAAGAGCTGTATTAGCTTGTCCCGGCATTGACAAAGCCCCATACAGATTTTCAGGATTGCTTGTGGAATAAACTCCCTGTTTAATCGTATTATAAGGATAAAACTGTCCGTGTTGCAATGTTGTTTTTGAACCGTCGTTTGTTGTACCAAGTTCTTTATAGACAATAAAATCATTCTGACGGGTTGTCGTTGTTCCCTCTGATATCAGAGTAGCGTAATTCTGACAACTATCAAATTCAAAATAACCGCTGGCATTATAGATACTTTCGATAAACAGATGATTGACTGTTTGTGATGTCTGACTTGCTGGTACAGTAGTTCCATTCGGATATAATGACCCTTCTTCCGGGTCAAATAACTCCGCTAAATTCTTATTGCTTCCTGTCATCGTGGGATAATCGTTGTCATTCAGATTAGTAGACAATAACCCCAATGTTGCCTGTCTTTGTCGCCATTTACCATTCTGCAAATAATAATTCTGCAAACTCCCCGTTGTTGCTGTATCATTACTTGTCTGCTTAGGAAAGTCAATCATTTTCATGGTAATACCATACAGATTGTTATCCAGCGTATTTACTTTTGTCAGCGTGTTTGTTGCCGTTTCTACTATGGCAAAATAGAAAGTACTGGCATTTTTTCTTTTCGTTGGAGAAATTTTCCCCTGTTCAATATCGGCATAAATACCTGCATAAGCATATTGAACATCGTCCCATGCAATAATGGTAGTATGATATTCTTCTTCTCTTCTGCCCGGCATATTGATACCAATTTTGTTATCCGAAATGGTCTGTCCACTTTCAATATTGGGAGCGATGTATTTTCCTGAATAGGGATTGTACAGTTCATAATAATAACTTGGTGTTACTCCGTCTGTATCATAGTATTCGATAAAATTCCACAAAAGCGTATTGATTTTGTTGCCAACCCACATGATTTGGTCGCCACGCTCATAACAAGGATATAACGAACCGTCATGGTCAACCGCATAAAATTCATAGGTTTTTTTCTCATCGTTCCATATACGGGTATACACGATAACAGATGTACCGTTGGTTACTGCATCGTCAGAAACACCCACTTTGTCTGCAGAATAGGTAATATAATCTTCCTGCGACAGTCCTACATTGTCAACAAGATAAAGCCATTGGACACTACTGCTATTTTGATTTGCTGTAAATTTTATACTGTTATTGTTAAAGTGAACAGAACGATTGTTACTTATATCAGTAAGTCTAACTTTATTGTCGACAGTATTGTATGCTACTTTAAGTGTAGACGCTTGCGTTACATCATCAACAAGTCTTACTGTTGAGTTATTAAGTTTTAGGTATTTAGTCACGCCGTTCACCTGTGTAGAAAGCGTGTAGCAATTTGGTGATACATAGTTAAATGTCCATGCAGAAATATTTCTGTTTTCCGCAACATACAGTGTTTTTCTTCCGTTATCTTCCTTGACAATCAAAGACTTCAATTCAAAAACATTCTGGTCAGTTCCTGTTGCCATGAGTGCATAACCAAGTGTACCACCTGAATAATTTATCAAACCGTAAGTTTTGCCGTTCAGATAGGAAGTATCCGCAAAGTCCATAATAATTTTGCCGTAAGTAGATGTATTATATCTTATACCGCTTGAATATTGCAAATATTTTGCTTCATCTTTCTTTTTAAGTTGAAAAGTATAATCGCCAGTTTTCGTAATTTCAAAAAGGTCATAATCCGTTTCACTTAATTCAATATCATTGCCTGTTGTATTGTGAATATATTTATTTACACCGCCAACAACAGAATAAATTTTATAATAATCGCCTTCTTTTTCAAAAAACCATATGTATGAATTATAAACAGCAGTAGTAATATCGGTAGTGTTTAAGGCATTTCCATTGTTATTCATAGTGTTACGAAAATAAGTTTTATCGTAATGCAGATAAAATCCTAAACCTGACCTTGCACCCGTCAGGTCAGCAAGCGAACTTGCCTGAACATGCGTGGGTGTTACTATAGCATATACACTAAATCCTTTAGCATAAAAACTGATTTTGCCGTCCTCAATGGTAAAGTCGGTAACCTGTTCTCTTGTGCCATCATCTTTGATGTGCCAGAGTTCTAACGGACTACCTTCATCAATTACTGTATTGAAAATCTCTACATATATAGGTTGATTTTCTTGAGGTTGATATTCTTCCTTATTGCTGTCAGTGATGGTAATGTCGTAGGCAACCACAACCGAAGCATCTGTATTTTCAGTATCTGTCGTATTAGCGGTGGTGTCACTGTCAACAAAACCGTCCATATTGGCAACCTGTTCTGTCACATCTACCGCTTCTACAGTAGAATTTTTGGGCATAATACCGTCAAGGATAACAGTTTCTTCCGTTTTCTGTTCATTGGGGTGGAGTTCGAAACTTTGCTGACGGTACTGCGTTTGATTATTGTTATCATTTTCCGCAAACACCTTTATTACAGGTGAAAAAACGCTACCTAACAGAGATAACGCACATACAGTACTTACAATACGCTTGCTCACACTTTTTCTGCGAATAAAAAAACAGGAAATACAAAAAAGCAGGAACAATGTAATGACAACAATGGTGATGGTTTGTGTCATAGGCTACTTCTCCTTTCATTAATTGTCAGCATTTTTACAACAGAATAATTTGTCAAAATCAGTATGTCAACAAACAATTCCGCTACAGTTTACAATTATATACATTTTATCATTTTGTTTTTCCTTTTGCAAGCCATTTCTATAATAAATGTAAAAAACTCTTTTTTTCTAAAATTTCTACATTCTCATTAGCAATTTTTTATGTACTTTTCCATGTGACAGAAAACAATAGAATTATAACCATTTTTATTCTGTGCTGAAAATTGACAAAATCTGCATAAGCAGATTTTGTTTTGAATTTTTATCCATTAAAGGGCTTCGCCCTTTAAAATCCCACAAGGGGTTTCACCCCTTGACCCCACCACTTCCCCCAAAGTGGACAAAACTTTTAATTGTCATAGCTATACCTTGAGATAACAATCCGAACGAAGTGAGCATAAAAGTTTTTTGTCCACTTTTTTTCAAAAAAGTTTCAAAAAAGTGGACGGGATTTTTAAGGGTTGGGAACACAGACACTGTGCGGCAGCCCTTAAATCGGGGTTTCAGGGGCGAAGCCCCTGACTATATAGACAAAAAAATTTTTGTAAACTGTCAGATTTGCTAATATCTTACAAAAAGTATTTACAGAAAGTTTTTATTGTGCTAAAGTATTTTATAATAACGAATTTTTAAATCTATTTTCAGAAAAGGAGAGATAATCACATTATGAAACTTTCAAAAAAAGTCATGTCGCTGATACTTACGGCACTGATGATACAGAGTATCTGTATGACAAGTGTTGTGGGTACAATGGCATACGAAACCCCGAAAGAAACTTCTCATGCACAGACACAACAGGCTGAAAGCAAATCCATTGACGATTTTGAGTACTCTGTTGAGGGTGAGAGTGTTACTGTCACCAAATATACAGGTACTGACACAGAAGTCACTGTACCCTCACAGATTGAGGGCAAACCTGTTACCGCTATTGGTTGGTCTGCGTTTCGTGACAACAAAAATATTGTCAGTGTTACACTTCCCGACACTGTAACCGACATGGGCGGTTGGACATTTGCTTTCTGTGAAAACTTAGAAACTGTCAACATTCCCAACGGTGTACAAATACTGCATGAAAGACTGTTCTTAAACTGTTTCAATCTGAAATCCATCACTATTCCCGACAGCGTTACTGTTCTGGACGGCTGGTGTCTTGAAAGATGTGAAAGCCTGACAAGTGTTACCGTTCCCGATGGCGTAACAGAAATCAATGAATCCGTATTTCTGAACTGTAAAAATTTGAAAACTGTCAATATTCCCAACACTGTTACCAAACTTTGGTCATATGCATTCTGCGGTTGTGAATCTTTGGAAAATATCACCATTCCGCACAGTGTTACAACATTAGGCAGAGAGTTATTTAATGGCTGTACAGCTCTCAAACAAATCACTATTCCCAACAGTATTACAGAGTTTGGCGAACAGTTATTTAAGAATTGTTCTTCTTTAACCACTGTCACCCTCGAAAACGGCATTACCAACATCGGACAAATGCTCCGTAATTCCAGAATTGAAACCATTACTCTTCCTCAAAGTATGACCTATCTTTCCAACAGTGCCTTTGAGGACTGTATAAACCTTAGTGAAGTTACTTTGCCAGGTAATCTGGAAAGCATTGACAACTATGCGTTCTGGAACTGTGATTCCTTAACCACAGTCAGCATTCCCGAAAGTGTTACCGCAATCGGTTTTCAGGTTTTCGGACAGTGCGATAATCTTTCGTCTATGACTATTCCAAAAAATGTTGTCACTATTGGCGGACAATGGTTTATACAGACACCTAACCTGAAATCGGTAACTTTTGCGGAGGGTACTACTACTATCGGCAATGCTTTACAGTATTCTTCTATAGAAACCTTTACTTTCCCGAAAAGTCTGGAACGATTGAATAACTATGCTTTTGCCAACTGTAACAATCTCACTTCCATGACAATTCCTGCTACCGTAAAACAGATTGATGGCTGGACATTCTGTGAATGTGAAAATCTGGAAACTGTCGTTCTTCCGAACACGATTGAGAATATTCCCGAAAGAATGTTTTTAAGATGTCATAATCTGAAAAATGTCAACATTCCCGCAAGCGTAAAATCTCTGGACGGCTGGTGCTTTGAAGAATGTACAAGTTTTACATCATTCACCATTCCCGATACCGTTACAACCGTCCGTAATCAGGTTTTCCAGTATTGCAATAATCTGAAAACAGTTACTATTCCGCACAGTGTCAAAACATTAGGTGAAAGTTTATTCAATGGCTGTACGGCTCTTGAACAAATCACCATTCCCAACAGTGTCAAAACATTAGGTGAAAGTTTATTCAATGGCTGTACGGCTCTTGAACAAATCACCATTCCCAACAGTGTTACCGAATTTGGTCGTTGTCTTTTTGAGAACTGCAACAATCTGAAAATTGTCACCCTCGAAAACGGTATTACCAATATCGGACAAATGTTCCGTAATTCCAGAATTGAAACAATTACTCTTCCTCAAAGTATGACTTACCTTTCCAACAGTGCATTTGAGAACTGTATCAATCTGACTGAAGTACATCTGCCGAGTAATCTGGAAACGATTGACAATTATGCGTTCTGGAACTGTGATTCCTTAACCACAGTCAATATTCCCGAAAGTGTTACCAAAATTGGTTATCAGGTTTTCGGACAATGTGATAATCTTTCCTCTATGACAATTCCTAAAAATGTTACCGATATAGGCGGACAATGGTTTGTCGATACCCCTAATCTGAAATCCGTCACTTTTGCGGAGGGAACTACCACTATCGGCGAAGCTCTGCGACATTCCAGCATCGAAACTTTTACTTTCCCGAAAAGTCTGAAAAGATTGAGTAACTATGCTTTTGGCAACTGTAACAATCTCACTTCTATGACCATTCCTGCTACCGTAAACCAGATTGACGGCTGGACTTTCTATGAATGTGAAAATCTGGAAACGGTTGTTCTTCCTGATACCATTGAGAATATCCCCGAAAGAATGTTCTTAAGATGTCATAATCTGAAAAATGTCAACATTCCTGCAAGCGTCAAATCGCTTGACGGCTGGTGTTTTGAAGAATGTACAAGTTTTACTTCGTTCACCATTCCTGACAATGTTACCACAATAAAGGAAAGAGTTTTCCAGTATTGCCGTAACCTGAAAACAGTTACTATCCCACACAGTGTTACCAATTTAGGTGACTTCGTTTTCTATGAATGTACCGCTTTGGAAAATATCACCATTCCGAACAGTGTTACTGAATTTGGCAGCAAATTGTTTGAGGGTTGTGAAAATCTGAAAACTGTTACTTTAGAAAACGGCATTACCAATTTCGGTCGGGCTTTGAGCAGTTCAGGTATTGAAAGTATCACTGTTCCCGAAAGTGTTACCGTTCTTGAAAACAGTGCCTTTGAACATTGTGGACAACTGAAAAAAGTTACTCTTCCCAACACTCTGGAAACGGTAAAAGAATATGCGTTCTGGAATTGTGAAAACCTTACAGATATTACTATTCCTCAAAGCGTTACCACATTTGAATGGCGTGTATTTGGAGAATGTAACAAACTGGAAAATGTCAATCTGTTTGCACAGATTTCTGTTTTACCCGTCTGGACATTCCAGAACTGCTATAGTTTAAAATCAGTTACTCTCCCCGAAACACTCACAAAAATTGATTTCAATGCTTTTGAAAATTGTAATTCCTTTGAAACTGTCTATTTCCGCAATACTACCGAAAACTGGAATAATCTGACGATTGAAGATGGTAATGGTATTGTTACCAACGCAAAGCTTTATGTTTTCCCTGATAGCATTGCTTTGGACAAAACAGAAATCCGCATGGATTTTGAAGATACAGATACACTTCATTTTTCTGCATTGCCCGAAAATCATTTTGGTACATTCACATGGAAAAGCAGTAACAACAAGATAGTAAAAGTTACACAGACAGGTAAAATTACCGCTGTAAATGAGGGTACGGCAACTATTTCTGTCATAAGCGAAAACGGTAAAAAAGCCACCTGCAAAGTTACGGTCAACCCTGTTCCCAAAACACTTGAACTGGATAAACAAACCCTTGAACTTTTCCCTGACGATACTTATACTCTTACAAAAATCTTCACTCCCTCTGACGCTAAAGCAAGATATACATGGTCAAGTGCCGATACAAATGTTGCTACTGTTGACAATGACGGCAAAGTTACCGCTGTAAATTCAGGCAACACAACAATTACCCTCAAATCCAACAACGGTCTTACCGCTACCTGCAAAGTTACCGTGTATAAACTCCCCGACAGCGTTTCCCTTGACCAGACTTCCGTTAAGACAGGTGTAGGCTATACCACACAACTTACCCCTACTCTCTCTCCCACAGACGCAAAAACAAAATCCTATACATGGAACTCCAGCAACAAAAATGTTGCTACCGTTTCAAAAGACGGTCTGGTTACTGCCCTCAAAGCAGGCACATCAACCGTTACTGTCACCACTTCCAACGGTAAAACCGCTAAATGCGTCTTTACCGTCAAGGATTTACCGACAAGTGTTTCTCTCAACAAGACAGAACTCCTTATGCTGGGTGTCGGCACTACCGAAAAACTTCAAATAACACTCAATCCCACAGACGCTTACAACCCCTCCAATACATGGAAATCCAGTGATAAAACAGTTGCTATTGTTTCGGCATACGGCAATATCACCGCAAAGAAAGCTGGCACAACCACTATCACAGTTACCACTGCCAACGGTAAGACCGCACAGTGTAAAGTTACGGTTGTCAATATTCCCGAAAGTATCGCACTCGACAAAACCGAACTCACCCTCAAATCTGGCGATACCGCAACACTGACCAAAACTGTTACACCGTCTGACGCTTATACTTCCTACACATGGGCAAGCAGTAACGAAAATGTTGTTGTTGTCGATAATGGCGTTATCACCGCAAAAGCAAAAGGTACAGCAACTATCACCGTTACCACAGATAACGGCAAATCTGCACAGTGTAAAGTCACCGTTAAACCGTTCGCCGAAAGTGTCGCTCTTGACAAAACAGAAATGACCCTCAAAGTCGGCACAACGGCAACTCTCACACAAACCGTTACCCCTACCGACGCTCTCACCTCTTACACATGGGCAAGTAGCGATGAAAATATTGTCAGCGTAGACAATAACGGCAATATCACCGCCAATGCCAAAGGTACAGCAACCATCACCGTTACCACAGATAACGGTAAGTCCGCACAGTGTGTCGTTACGGCAAAGGAAATCGAAAGCGTAGACCTCAATAAACATTCCATGACACTTGGTGTCGGTCAGGCTTACACTTTAAGACCTATTCTCACTCCCGATGATGGGGATATCGAAACAACCTTTACATGGAAATCTTCTAAAAAGGATATTGCTACCGTTACTTCAAAGGGTAAAGTAACAGGTCGTGCTGTCGGAAAAGCAACTATCACTGTTACCACAGACAACGGCAAGACTTACAGTTGTACAGTCGTTGTTAAACAAGCTCCTGATAATATCGAACTCAACAAGTCAGAAATGACTTTAGGTGTCGGTCAGATGTATACTTTACAGTCCACTCTTACACCGACAAATTCCGCTACCTATCAGCAATGGACTTCCAGTGATAAAACGATTGCTGTTGTCAACGATAAGGGCAGAGTTACCGCTAAAAAAGTCGGTACGGCTGTCATCACTGTCAAGACAACTAACGGTCATACTGCTACCTGTACGGTAACTGTCAAGAAAGCTCCCACAAGCGTTGCTCTCAACAAAACCTCTACTACGCTTGCTGTCGGTCAGAAAGAAACCCTTACCGCTACCTTAACTCCGACAAATTCCGCAACTTACTGCACATGGACAAGTAGCGATGATACGATTGCTACGGTAACTTCAAACGGTGTTGTCACAGGTAAGAAAGCTGGTACGGTAACTATCAATGTCAAAACAACCAACGGCAAGACCGCTGAATGTACGGTAACCGTTAAAAAAGCTCCCACAGCTATTACCCTTGACAAAACAGAACTGACCCTAAAAGTCGGCGAAACCTATACCCTTAAGAAAACTCTCACCCCTTCCAACGCTTTCACGACTTACACCTATACAAGCAGTAAAACAGCTGTTGCCACTGTCACTTTAAGCGGAAAAATCGTTGCTAAAAAGAAAGGTACAGCTACTATCACCGTTACTACCCACAACGGCAAGACCGCTACCTGTACAGTGACTGTAAAATAAATTCAGCTAATATCTATTCCTTTCATTTTCTAAGGCACTGAAAAAATTTTCTCAGTGCCTTAGTTTTTATGGTAACAATTCTGTCAAAATTTGCTTTCGCAAATTTTGGATTTTTTCGGGGAGTTAAAGGGCTTTGCCCTTTAAAATCCCACAAGGGGTTTCACCCCTTGACTCCACCACTTTTGAAAAAGTGGACAAAACTTTTAATTGTCATAGCTATACCTTGAGATAACAATCCGAACGAAGTGAGCATAAAAGTTTTTTGTCCACTTTTTTTCAAAAAAGTCATAAAAGTTTTTTGTCCACTTTTTTTCAAAAAAGTGGGTGGGATTGTTAAGGGCGACAGCCCTTAACAGAAAAAATAATTTTATAGAAAATCTTGAAAATCGTATAGACAAAAAAGTTGGAAAAGTGTATAATGATTAGTGGCAAATTCAGAAAGGACGGATATGATAATGAAAATTTTGAACAAAACAGTTGCCCTGGCTATAGGCACTGTGATGATAGGGTCAACGCTCAGCGGTTGCGTACAGGCTACCGTATTTGGTAAATATCCTAAGGATTACTCTTGGTCGTACAAAGACAGTGTTTCCACTATGTCTATTGGCACATACATTTATTACAATATGGAATCCTTCTACAATGCGTCATCAAAAGTAGAAAATGGTGAGGGCGACTTCCTTGACCAGAAACTTAAAGACGATGACGACAAGGAAATGACGGCAAGGGAATTTATCACCAAAACAACTGACGAATCCTGTAAACAGTATCTTTATGTCAACAAAACATTCAAGGATTTGAAACTGACCCTTACCGATGAAGAAATTTCTTCTTATAAAGCGACTGCTGACCAGTATTGGGTATCTTACTATAAAACTGCCTGTGAAACTATGGGTATCAGCAAAGAATCTTTCACCGAAACACAAGCTATCCGTATGAAAACTGATAAAATATTCCGTGCTACCTATCAGAAAGGCGGAAAAAAAGAAGTCAAGGCTGATGAACTCAAAAAATATTATGAGGAAAATTATGTCAATTACAATTATATCTCCCTTCCGCTTTACGATGAAGTAAAAGACGAAAGTTCCGACAGTAGCGAAACCGCAGACACCCACAAAAAGAAAAGCGATAAGGATATCAAAGCCATCAAAACAAACTTTGATAAGTATGTCAAAGCCATCAATAATGGTACAAGCTATGCTGATGAAGTCAAAGTTTACATGAAAGACTATAAAGTAGATTCTGACCCGACAATTTCTGCAACCAATCTGTTGGAAAATTCAGGTCTGGGCGAAGAATTACAGAAGGCTTTCAAAGAAATGAAAGACAAACAGGCTAAATACATTGTTGTCGGTGAAGACGGAGATGCACCGATGATATATCTGCTTTACAGAGGCGATATCAAAGAAGAATCCAAAAAACTGGCTGATGACGAAGATTTAAGTACCAGCGTACTCTATCAGATGAAAGATGAGGAATTTGAGAACGATGTCAAGAAAGCGGTAAAAGATTATAAATGTGAAATCAATACCGAAGCTATCGACAAATATCCTATGACCATGTTTATCACTGAACCTGCTACAGAAAGTGCTACCACTGACGAAATCGCTGATGGTGATGTTGACGCTGATGTAAGTGTTGTTTCTGAAAACAACTGATTTTCTATAAAAATAAAAATGACAACTACCAGTGTTTTTTCCTGAGTAGTTGTCATTTTTTTCGGCAAAATTCTGCTGATTATTCCAGTATTATTGTCTGAGAATATCTTTCTGCACCTGCTAAAGAATATTCCACACAAACGGCTTCCAACTGTCCGTTTTCATCAACGAATACCTTACTTTGTCCGATATTTTCCTCATCAAGTGTCTGAGCAAGCAATCTTTCATAATCCGCCGTTTCAATATTGGCAGAGTAGCGTTGACGGTAGTCATTTTCCAGAGCATTTTTAATCTTTTCATGAAGTTCTTCAGCAGATAATCCCCATTTCTCCGCAACTTCATCATTGTCCATCAGATTTCCTGTATGAATATCCACATTGTAAACAAAAAAATCTTGTAGTCCGCCAAAAGAAGATGTATGCGTAACCAGAATACTTATCATATCATGACCCACATAACTTTGATAATCTATACCTACTGTGGTCAAGCTGACTTGCTTTTCCATTTCCTCATCAGAAGCAGAAATTCTGTCCATGCTATCGCTGACAATCTGTGCATTGACATCTTCAAAATCAACACCGTCTATACTGTTAATCTTAGGAATACGGATAACACTATTGTAGGTATTTCCTACACGGTCAACATAATCATAATGTTTTTCTATTGCTGTGGAAAAAACTTCTTCTTTGGTAGGTAAAACACTAATTGGTTCTGTAGATAGTTCGGTAGGCGGTTGTGTGGGTGGTTCTGTAGATAGCTCTGTTGTTTCCGTTATAATTTCCGTCTGAACTTCCGTAGCAGAAAAATCCGTAGATATTTCAACCATTTTTTCTGTTGTCTGTATTTCTGTACTGTCATCAACAACAGCATTTTCAGGTAAATTATTATCGCATGCTGTCAAAGTAACCAATATCGCACCAAACAAAAGCAATACCATAAATTTTCTCATAATCATATCACTTCCCTAAAATCTTTAATAAGCGGTTGAACATCAGATAATTATTGTCAAAATCTGCTTATGCAGATTTTGTTTTGAATTTTTATTCATTAAAGGGCTTTGCCCTTTAAAATCCCATCAGGGCAATGTCGTCAACTTAAGGTTGTCATTCCGAACGAAGTGAGGAATCTTTTGAAGATTCTTCGTTGCTTTTGCTCCTCAGAATGACAGCAATATTGAATTGTCATAGCTGAAACTTAGCGGAACAATCCGAACAAAGTGAGATTAAAAGTTTTTTGTCCACTTTTTTTCAAAAAGGTGGGCGGGATTTTCAAGGGCGGTAGGCCTTGAACAGTTAGTCAGGGACAGCGTCCCCGACTAACTGTTGTATAAATCATCAGCCATCTTCAAAATAATATCTTTCAGTTCAAGATTATCCAGAAACTTTTCTGGAATAGCATCAATGCCGAGATATGCCCCTAAAATATTTCCTGTTACTGCTCCTGTAGAATCACTGTCACCGTTATGATTGACAGAAACAATAATTGCCTTTTCAAAATTATTCTGATACTTCAATGCACAATAAACAGCAATCGCTATTGTTTCTTCGGCTACCCAGCCTTCACCAATCTGATGAAGTGCTGTCAAATTCTCAATATCTGTTTGCTGTGACAGAAAAATAGCTTTGTCTATAAGACTGACAAAATAGCTGACAGACGGCATATCAGAAAAAAGCTGTATAACCGTATCTTTGGCATTCTGTATAGCGTCCATCAATGTAATATCAGCATTGTGAGAAATTAGGGTAATTACATGAACAAAAAATGCTGATGAAAGATGACTAAGTTCATGCCCATGCGTAAGAGCCGAAACTTCTGCACCAAGCCTGTCAATTTTATTTACAGGATATTCATGATTATCAAAAAACAATCCGACAGGTGCAACTCTCATTACTCCCCCACAACCCTTACTGTTGTTAATTGGATTTTCTATTGTACCATTACAACCTTTCATAATAGCACTGATACAAGTATTTCCCGGAGCTCTAGGAACATACAATTCGGGAATATCCATCAACCATGAAACAATTTCATAATCATTTTCTGCATAGTCCCTCATCTGTGTATAAAGCCAGTTTCTGTAGCACTGTGCAATACATTTAATATAATCATGATTTTCATTGGCAAGCAACAAACCGTTTGCGGTGAAAAGTGTCATTTGTGTATCGTCTGAAATAATTGCCTTGCCTTTGACAAGTTCATATTCAGTAATGCCGTCTTTTCCAAATTTTGAAAAAATTTCCTTTTCCTTCATAAATTCGACAGCATACCCTAATGTGTCACCGACAGCACCACCTATCAGACAACCTTGATATTTCTTTTTATTTTTCATTTAGATAACTCCGCACGGTTAATGGCATTGAGTACACCGAAAATAGAACTTCTGTAAATATTTCCTGAAATGCCTACACCGAAAATACTTCCGCCTCGTGGTGTCATCAGATGAATGTACGATACCGCCTTTGAGTCTGAACCTGTGGAAATAGCGTGTTGAAAATAGTCCACAAACTTATAATCCGAAATACCCACACCTTCCAACGCATGGAAAAATGCGTCTATAGGACCATTACCGTCACCTGAAATTCTGGTATCCGTTTCGGGGTTGTTGTCTGTACGCAATATTCCTGTAACCCTTACCATGTTGCCGTCCTCACCTATTTCAGAAACAGTAGGGTGTCCGACAATTTCATATTTCCTTACGGTATTAATATAGGCATCCTCAAAAATAGCAAGCAATTCGCTGGGAATAAGTTCTCTGCCAAGTTCATCACATTTTTTCTGTACCAACGCACTAAATTCGGGGTGCATCTGTTTAGGCATTTTGTAGCCGAAATTGTGTGCCATGACAAATGCCGCACCGCCTTTTCCTGACTGTGAATTGATACGGATAATCGGTTCATACTGTCTGCCGACATCAGCAGGGTCAATAGGAAGATACGGCACTTCCCAATATGGACTGTCGGTTTCTTTCATGTACTCCATACCTTTGTTGATAGCGTCCTGATGTGAACCTGAAAATGCTGTAAATACCAACTCGCCAATATACGGTGTTCTTTCATGAATTTTCATATTCGTACAGCGTTCATAAACTTCCTTATATCTGGGCAAGTTGCTGAAATCCAGTTTCGGGTCTACACCTTGCGTATACATATTCAGTCCCACCGTGACAATATCCAGATTACCTGTTCTTTCACCATTACCGAACAGCGTTCCCTCAACTCTTTCTGCACCTGCCAGTAATGCCAGTTCTGCCGAAGCTACACCTGTTCCTCTGTCATTATGAGGGTGAATACTGATAATCGCACTTTCTCTGTTAGGAAGATGTTTAATAAAATATTCCACCTGGTCAGCATAGGTATTCGGTGTACAGAGTTCTACGGTGTTGGGTAAGTTGAGAATGACAGGGTTTTCTTTCGTTGACCCAAGTTCTTTCATGACCGCACTGCATATCTCTACCGAAAAATCCACTTCTGTTCCGCTGAAACTTTCGGGGGAATACTCAAAACGGATATTGGTATCTCCCTCATAACTTTCCGTCAGTTCACGGATTAACTTTGCTCCCTTGACGGCAATATCTATGATACCTGCCCTATCCTTTTTAAATACCACCTTACGCTGTAAAGTTGATGTAGAATTATAAAAATGGACAATGACATTCTTTGCTCCTTCAATCGCTTCAAAAGTTTTACGGATAAGGTGTTCCCTTGCCTGCACAAGCACCTGTATGGTAACATCATCGGGAATATAATTGTCCTCTATCAGTTTACGGCAAATCTCATACTCTGTTTCAGACGCAGATGGAAATCCTATTTCAATTTCCTTAAATCCCATATCACACAATAATTTGAAAAATTCCAGTTTTTCCTGTAAGTTCATCGGGTCAACCAATGCCTGATTGCCGTCACGCAAATCTACACTACACCATATAGGGGCTTTATCAATCACATTATTACACCACTGTCTGTCAGGTAAATCAATCTGTTTAAACGGTAAATATTTTCTAAAAGAATTGTTCATTGTAAAAAATCACCTCTCGATAAAATAAGAACCCCTTTTCTCCGTACAAAGAAGAAAAGGGGCGATAATTTACATCTTTGTAAATTAACACGGTACCACCCTTGTTTTAAGTGACCACTGTCACTCCTCAGCGAACTTCCAACAAAGTCCCGACTTTTAACGCTGTCATGCGTCCTGTCTTACTTTGTTTCGGACAGGCAACTCCAAGATGAGCTATACATATAATCCCTTGTATTGTCTTACACCACCCGACAACTCTCTGCAACAAAGTAATTATATCTTTTTCTTTTCATCGTCTTTGTTTGTTTGTTTGTTTCAATCCACGCTCGGTAATTTTACAGAGTACGACAGCACCTCTTTCGGTGTGTGGATTGCTTCTTGTCAATAGGGGATACCGATTTCTCTCCGCCCACTACTGACGCTTGTTTGGTTTTGTATCCCGCCACTTATAGAAGTAGCAGACTCTTTTTACTTGTTAAAATATCTGTACTCAAATTATATGGATATTTTCATGAATTGTCAAGTCTTTTTCCGTTAAAAATAAAATTCTGCAAAACATTGAATTTTATTTTTGACTGTGCTATAATATAAAAGATGTCTTCGTAGCTCAGCAGGATAGAGCGTTCGCCTCCTAAGAAAATGTTCCAACACACACTTTTGGTTGAAAAGTGTATGGTAATGTGGTAGAATAAATTAAAATTTCATACACGTCTTCGTAGCTCAGCCGGATAGAGCGTCCGCCTCCTAAGCGGAAGGCCGTGGGTTCGAATCCCGCCGAGGATGCCATTTTAAGCCGTTTTTGATGATTTTTCATCGAAAGCGGCTTTTCTCTTTTTACGGCTTCCGCTTATCCGTATCGTGCTAACAAAAGTGGGTAGTGTCCCAAAAGACTTGAATAATAGAGTAGAATGTGATATAGTAAAAATGAGGTGAGGAATATGGTATACGAAATCATAAAATGTCCATATTG
>CACWNY010000048.1 GCA_902762375.1 uncultured Ruminococcus sp.
GCCGCCCTTTAAAATCCTGCTAAGGGGCTGCCGCCCCTTAACCCTGCCCACTTTTTGAAAAAAGTGGACAAAAACTTTTAATTGTCATAGCTATAAGTTTTTTATCATTACGAATTAAGTAAGTTTTGACTAAGGGCTTTAAGATAAGCATTGATGAAACCATCAATATCACCGTCCATCACGGCATTGATATTACCTGTTTCAAAATTGGTGCGGTGGTCTTTGACGAGAGTATAGGGCATGAATACATAGGAGCGTATCTGTGAACCCCATGTAATTTCTTTTTGCACACCTTTGATATCTTCAATTTTATCCAGGTGTTCTCTTTCTTTGATTTCCATAAGCTTAGACATCAGCATTTTCATAGCAACATCTCTGTTCTGGTACTGACTTCTTTCCACCTGAGAAGAAACAACAATCCCTGTGGGAATATGCGTCAGACGGACAGCCGAAGAAGTTTTATTGACTTTCTGACCACCCGCACCACTGGCACGATAGACATCCATTTTGATATCTTCAGGATTGATTTCCACTTTGATATTGTCGTCAATTTCGGGCATAACTTCCAGTGAAGCAAAAGAGGTATGCCGTCTGCCTGAAGCGTCAAAAGGCGAAACTCTGACAAGTCTATGCACGCCTGCCTCACCTTTGAGATAGCCGTAAGCATTCAAACCTTCTATAAGAACGGTAGCACTTTTCAGTCCTGCCTCATCGCCGTCAAGATAATCTACGGTTTTTACCGTAAAGCCTGTTTTTTCTGCCCAGCGGTTATACATACGATAGAGCATTTCTGCCCAGTCCTGAGCCTCCGTACCGCCTGAACCTGCATGGAAAGTAATGATAGCATTATTTTTATCATATTCCCCTGTGAGTAAAGTCTGCAAACGCTGTTTTTCCAGATTTTCTTTAATACTGTTCACTTCGCCTTGTGCTTCTTCCAGCAACGAAAGGTCTTCATCTTCATTGGCAAGTTCAATCAAAGCAAAAGTATCTTCATATTTACTGACAAGTGTACGGTATCCTTCGACTTTATCTTTCAAAGCACTTGTCCGTTGTAAAATAACCTGTGATTTTTCCATATCGTCCCAGAAACCAGGTTCTGTAGCTTTGTTTTCCAGTTGCTGAATTTCAGATTCCATAGCTTTCAGTCCCAGAGCGTCTGCCAAATCATCTATTTCAGGTTTCGTTCTTTCCAATTCCAGTCTTAATTCTTCAAACTGTATCATAATATAATTCCTCACAATCCGTGCTGTCAGGGAGTTCCTCCCCGAACCCCTAATTTAAGGGCTGCCGCCCTTAAAAATCCTGCCCACTTTTTTGAAAAAAAGTGGACAAAAAACTTTTATGGCTCACTGTGTTCGGGTTGTTTTTGTCGTAAATGAATGTCATTCCGAACGCAGTGAGGAACTTTTAATTGCTAATTGAAAAAAGATATGCTCACCCTAATAGTTCCATTAAGATGAGCAATAACAACCTACATTAGTCTTGTGCAGGAGGCGTTGTCGGTTTTTGTACCGGAGGCGGTGTCTGATTACCGTGATGCTGACTTTCCTGAATATTCTGTCTTGTTTTCTTCAAAGCACTTGCCTGACCTGCCAGCATTTCTTCAGCATTTCTCAGCATATCTTCTATGTACTGATTAACAGCGTCACGCATATCTCTGGATTTTTTCTTTGCATCCAGAATAATTTCATTCGCTTCAGCATTAGCCTGTCTGACGATTTCATTTTGTGTGACAAGAGATTTTCTTTTATCTTCTGCAGAACGGATAATATTTTCTGCTTCTGCCTTAGCGTCATTCATAATTTTCTGTCTGTCAGCAACGATAGCCTTAGCCTGTCTGACTTCCTGAGGAAGTGTGTCATCAATGTCGTCAAGCAATTCTTTTACGCTTTCCACATCAATCAAACATCTTCCGCCCGAAAGCGGAAAAACTTTAGCGTCTTCAATTAACTCTCTTAAATCCTGCAATAATTCTTCTACTTTCATGTTGTTTAACCATCCTTTACTTGTTAATTTTCCGAAGTCATTTTTTTTCGGAAAGCCTTGTTTTTATCTCCTGATGAATACATTCCGGAACAAAGTTGGTAATATCCCCACCCAGTACAGCAATCTGTTTAACAATACTGGAACTGAGAAACATATATTCCGAACGGGTAGTGAGGAATATGGTTTCCATTTGCGGATAAAGTTTCTTGTTGGTCAGCGACATCTGAAACTCATATTCAAAATCTGAAACAGCTCGCAGTCCTCTGACAACAGCACTTGCACCGACCTGTCTTGCATAGTCCACTAACAGACCATCAAAACTTTGTACCTCTACATTAACAAAATCCGAAAGTGCTTTTTTTAAAAGATAAATTCTTTCTTCTGCTGTAAAGACAGGCTTTTTTGATGAATTGACCAAAACAGCAACAATGACTTTATCAAACATCACTGAAGCTCTGCTTATTATATCCATATGCCCAAGTGTCACGGGGTCAAAACTGCCCGGACAAATTACAGTTCTGTTTGTCAATCCACCACTTCCTCACAACGATAAACGCTTACCATAATTTTACCATAACGATAATTTCTGTCAAGAGTAAAATGGTTAATTTTTTCGGGTATTTCTTCAAAAACAGGACTTTCGCAGATAATCACCCCTGTTTTTTTCATATTATCTGTTACCAAAGGTAATATTTCCTGTAAAATCCCTGTAGTATACGGTGGGTCAAGAAAAGCAATATCAAATTTTTCCACATGGTTACGGCGGATATAGGAAAAAGCGTCCATCTGTAAGAGTTGGGCATGATTTTCCAGTTTTGTATTCTGGAGATTTTGTTTGATGATATTTACACTTTCCCGTCTTTCGTCAACAAACACCGCTCCTTTTGCTCCACGACTTAAGGCTTCTATTCCCATTTGTCCCGAACCTGCAAATAAATCCAGAAAAAGTCGTCCTTCCGTTTCGAACTGAATAATACTGAATATTGCTTCTTTTACTCTTTCGGTAGTGGGTCTTACCTCATTGCCTTCCAATGCTTTTAGCTTTCGCCCTTTGGCTGTTCCTGTAATTACTCTCATTACCTCACCAATCTTTTTCATAGGATTCCTTCTCTATTATCTTACATCTTTCCCCGATTGTCAACCTTTATGACGATAATATTAACACAGATTCTATTTACTATCCTGTTAGATTTTGTCATCTAATAAATTAATGCCATCGCAATGTTGCTTTATGGCAATAAAAATGTTATAATAAGATAAATATTTTGCTTTTTTGAAAAAATCAGAACGCAGTGAACCATAAAAGTTTTTTGTCCACTTTTTTTCAAAAAAGTGGACAGGATTTTTAAGGGCGGTAGCCCTTAAATAGGGGTTCGGGGACAAAGTCCCCGACAAGGGCGGTAGCCCTTAAACAGGGGTTCGGGGACAAAGTCCCTGACTAAACAAGGAAAGGAATTGCCATGAATATTTTTTATCTTATTATTCAGGGAATTGTTCAGGGACTGACAGAGTTTCTGCCTATATCCAGTAGCGGACATCTTGTCATCGTGCAACATATCGCAGGAAACAACAACAATAATTTTTTTATCAATATCATGTTGCATATGGGAGCATTGCTGGCATTGACGATTGCCTATCGTAAACTGATTATCAGATTATTTCATGCGGTGTTTACCATTATCGGCGATATGATAATGGGGCGTTTTCACTGGACAGAAATGAAGGAAGATGAAAATTTACTGGTAATGTTACTTATCGGATTTTTGCCGTTACTATTGTTGTTTGTACCGTTGCCGTTCAGTGGTGGACTGAATGCCATAAATATTGCCGAAATACTCACCAACAACAATGCTTATTTTATCATTACAGGTATTTCTATGGTTGTTACAGGAGTTATGCTGGTATTGGGGTATTTGTCGAATGATATGACGGAGAAACTTTATAAAAAAAGAGGAATAGTCCGTAAAAAAGGGGCTGGAAGAAGATTTCTGAATGTGATTGATGTGTTGAGTATGGGGATTGCCCAGATGTTTTCGGCAATTTTTCCCGGACTTTCCCGATTAGCGTCAGTATTTGTTATCGGAGAAATGCGTGGTATCAACAAACAGAAAGCTCTGGATTATGCTTTCCTGACAGCTATACCTACAATTACTGTGGCTGTTGTGATGGAGGGAAGGCGTGCTTTCCTTTCCGAAAATATTCAGTCAGAAATTATGTTGCCGTTGATTTTGGGTATCGTCATTTCAGCGGTTACAGGACTTTTTGCGATATCTTTTTTCAAATGGATATTGAAAAAGAAAAACATTGTTTTATTTATTGTGTACGGTCTTGTTGTAGGGATAGTCATAACCGTTATCAGTGTTACAGAATTAAAAAGCGGTATCAATCTGTTTACGGGAAAATATCTGGTATTTTTGTAAGGAATTGGGGGTATGAAAATTGGCAGAAAAGAAAAGTAAAAAGAAACTAGAAGAAGAGGAAGAAGAAATCGCTTTTTCCTTACAGAAAAAATCCGTTATTCTGTTTGCCTGTGCGATACTGATGTTCGTGGTGGTATTATATCCGGGAGAAAACTTATGGACAGTTATCCATTTGTTTTTCAGAGGGTTACTGGGTATACTTGCCATTGTGTGTCCGTGTGTACTGACCTATCTCGGGATTGTGACGGCATTCGAAATGAAAGTCAGTCCGAAATTTATCCGTCTTTGTCGGTTAATCGGCATTGCCGTCTGGATTGTTGCTACACTGATATTTCTTTTCGGCAACGGTAGAAGCGGTTTGCATGAAAATTATTTCCGCTGTATTGCCAGAATGTTTGTCAACGCCCGAAAAGATTTTTCGCAGGGGTCTTTATCAGGAATAATTGGTTGTCTGTTAGGTTATCCGCTGGCGTTTTTATTTGGGTTTACCGTTTCAGAAATTATGTGTGTATTGGCATTGGGAATTTTTCTGATGTTCATTTTCGGCATTACCACGAAAGATATTTTACTGTTTCTCCACAAGATAGGGAATAAAATTATGCAGTTTATCAGACACTACATTCCGAAAGGCAGTATTAAAAACAAAGTTGTTTCGCTGTTCAGAAAAGATGATGATTATGACGAAGATGATGACAATACAGAAATTGTCATTACAGAGGATTTCAGCAAACAGTTTGCCAATGCCAAAAGAAAAAGAAACAAAGACCAGAAATTTCAGGATTTATTTGACGATGATGAACAAACAGACACTACACCAAAAAAGGAATTGCCACAACCTCATGTAGAGTTGAAAAAAGAAGAAGTTTCCGAAAAAGAAAAGATAACAACAAAAAAACAAAGCCGTAAACAGGAACTTGCCAAAGCAGAAAAGGATATTAAACAACAGATAACCAAAAGTTTTCAGGAAGAAAATGATACATCAGATTACCGTTATCCCGTTTTCGAGTTGCTTGACGATTATGTCAGCCGAGAAGATTACACCAAAGCTCAACAGGAAATGGAACGCAATGAAAGTAAACTGGATTCCACTTTAAAAAGTTTCGGTGTCAATGCAGAGATAGTCAACATCTGTCGTGGACCATCTGTAACAAGATTTGAGGTCAAACCCGCTCCAGGCGTAAAAATCAGCAAGATTACCAATCTTTCTGATGATATTGCCCTGAACCTTGCAGCAAGCGGTGTCAGAATAGAAGCACCAATTCCGGGAAAATCTGCTGTCGGGATAGAAATTCCCAACAAAGTCACCACGATGGTTACTATGCGTGAACTGATAGAATCGGAAGAATTTCGTAAACAGAAAAGTAAACTTTCGGTTGTGCTTGGTAAAGATATTTCGGGAAATGTCATCATTGCCGACCTTGCCAAAATGCCACATTTACTTATCGCAGGTACAACAGGTTCAGGTAAATCAGTATGTGTCAATTCCATATTAATCAGTCTTTTATATAAAGCAAGTCCCGAAGATGTAAAGATGGTACTTATAGACCCTAAAATGGTAGAATTTACCAAATACAAGGGTATTCCGCATTTGCTGATTGATGTTGTCACCGACCCCAAAAAAGCGGCAGGTGCATTGAACTGGGCAGTCAATGAAATGGAAACACGCTATCAGAATTTTGCCTTATATGGTGTCAGAGATATTTACGGCTATAACAAAATGGTAGAACATTATAATAAAGAGCGTGCTAAAATGACCGAAGAAGAACTGGAAGAAAATCCCATTGTCAATAATGACGGCATAGAAATCCCCACAAAAAAAATGCACAATGTCATTGTTGCTATTGATGAATTTGCGGATTTGATGATGACTGCTCCGAACGAAGTGGAAGAAGCGATTTGCCGTCTGGCACAAAAAGCCCGTGCGGCAGGTATGCACCTTGTAGTAGCTACACAAAGACCCACCGTCAATGTCATTACAGGACTTATCAAAGCAAATATTCCAAGCCGTATTGCCCTGAAAGTATCATCGCAACTGGATTCCCGTACCATACTGGATACAGGCGGAGCAGAAAAATTAATCGGTCGTGGAGATATGTTGTTTGCTCCTATCGGTGTTTTCAAGCCGATAAGAGTACAAGGGTGTTTTGCGTCAGATGAAGAAATTGAACGAGTTACAGATTATATCAAAAATGCTCATACACCACAGTACGATTCGAAAGTTGAAGATGAAATCAATATAATTACCGAACAAGGATTTTCAAAAAACAGTTCATCTTCAAATGACAACAATGATGTCAGTGTAGGAACAGATGAACTTACCGAAGAGGCAATCAAACTTGTACTGGAAACAGGACAGGCTTCCACTTCTATGTTACAACGGCGTTTTCGTCTGGGTTATGCCCGTGCAGGACGACTGATTGATGAAATGGAACAATTAGGAGTAGTAGGTCCTCATATGGGGTCAAAATCCAGAGAAGTTCTGATGACTTATCAGGACTGGCTGGAAAAAAGAGATGAACTGATGAACAATCATCAACAGGAGGATTCGGAATGAAAACTTTGATTATAGACCGTTTTGAAGAAAATTATGCCATATGCGAAGATGATGACGGAAAGTTCTTTGCTTTGGAAAAAGCAGAAATTCCCGAAAATGTATCTGAAGGTGATGTTCTGGAAATCGGTGATGACGGCACTATCCGTATAAACGAAACCGAAACCGAAAACCGCCGAAACCGTATCAGAGAAAAAATGCTCCGTCTGAAAAACAAAGCAGGCGTTTAGTTAAGGGCGTTGCCCTTAACAATCCTATCAGGGGCGTTGCCCCTGAACCCCACAAACTTTTTGAAAAAAGTTTGACAAAAACTTTCAAGGCTCACTTCGTTCGGATTGTTTATCTAAGTGTCAGCTATGACAATTAAAAGTTTTGTCCACTTTTTCAAAAGTGGTGGGGTCAAGGGGCAAAGCCCCTTGTGGGATTTTTAAGGGCGAAGCCCTTAAAGGTCAAGGGGCAAAGCCCCTTGTGGGATTTTTAAGGGCGAAGCCCTTAAACTCCTCAAAATTCAAACAAAATTTGCGTGAGCAAATTTTGACATAAACCAAAACATGGAGATTAAAATTATGCTTACGATAAATGAAGAAACTTTCTTGAAAGAACTTTCCGAAAAAAATATCCGCCTTGAAGATATCCACAAACGGCTTGTGGAAAAGTTGAAAACTTTACATTTGAAAGTTGCCACAGCCGAAAGCTGTACGGGTGGATTAATCAGCCAAAAAATCACCGCTTTATCGGGTTCGTCAAGTGTGTTTGACTGCGGTGTGTGTTCGTATTCCAACGAAATCAAAGCTAAAGTGTTAGGTGTGGACAAACATATCTTAGACACACTGGGAGCAGTCAGTGCAGAAGTGGCCATGCAGATGTCGGACGGTGTACGCAAACTTTCAGAAAGTGATGTTGCTATCTCCACTACAGGAATTGCAGGCCCTACAGGAGCAACGACAGATAAACCGATTGGTTTAGTTTATGTTGGTGTTTCAACACTGAAAAAAACTTTTGCGGTAAAATGTCTTTTCTGCGAAACCAAACACAACGACAGAGAAAGAGTTCGTGAACTTTCCGCCTGCTATGCTTTGTACAAATTATATTCTGAAATTTCGGGTGATTAAATGAAAAAAATTCTGTTCTGTAATATCCCCGTGAGGAAAGATTTATACAAGCGTGTTTATGACTATGATGACAGTAGTATCAGTATATCAGACAGAGCTGTTGTTTATCCGATAAATGCTTTTCTGGAAAAAAATCTGTCGGAAAATGAGGAACTGAAAATTGTTCTGCTTGTCAAGAAAAACGACTACAGCTATTATCAGCAAAATGTGGAAGTATTTAAACAGGAATTTTCTGCTATTTCTCAGGGGAAAAATATCCGTGTGTCTTTTGCCACCATAGAAACTGATTACTTTGAAACCAAAATCACTCATGATACACTTTTAATGGGTATTATTGACGAATTTGAACAAAATGCACATATCATAGCGGATATCACTTACGGTCCTAAAGATTTACCGATTGTGTTGTTTACGGCATTGCATTTTGCCGAAAAATTCTTACAATGTGATATTGATAATATCTTTTATGGGAGAGCGGATTTTGTCAACAAAAAGCCTGTCAATACACAACTTTGCGATATGACACCCTTATATTACATCAATTCTCTTACGCATACGCTGGAATGTTCGTCCGTTGATGAGGCAAAAACCTTGTTAAAGTCTTTGCTTTCTGTGTGAGAGGTTCTTATGCTGAAAGAAAAAGAATATTATCAGACCCTTATCGAAAACAGTGTGTTGTTTTTTCAGAATATTCCGCCTGAAAGCGTACTGTACAAAAAAGAACTGCTGAAACTGATTGAAAATATTTACCACTATCTTACGCTTGTATCTGAACAAAATCAGCAGTACAGTGTTGAAATTGTCGAAACAGTAAAGGAATGTGTAAAAAATTATGATGACAGTAAAGGGAAATTTCTGCATTATTTCAACTTTTGTCTGAAAAAGAAAAAAACAAAAATTATTACCGAAAATATACTTTCGGAGCATACAAGCGGTATGCACATTCCCCAAAAAGATAAATTTGTTATCAAAACTTACTTCAAATTCATCGTTGCTAAAAACGGTGAATTTAAAACTGATAATACTACTGTCACACTTATTGCCAATGCTACCAGAATTTCAGAAGAATTTGTCAGAGAATGTCTGTACAGCTACAAAAACTCTACGGCTTTACTCCACGATTTGCCCGAAAATGCTGATTTATGGGAAAATCTACTCATTCCCGATAATTCTTCCATACATATAGAAGATATGGCTGTTGTCAAAGAAATTCTTCAATTTCTCAACGAATTTTTCACCACACGGCAACCTCGCCAAAAACCTTTACTTTCCCAAATGATTACCGCAAAAATCTGTAGCATTATCAACGATTATCATGAACTGCTGATTTTCGTCAAAGACCTTGATTTCTTTGACAAAACCATTTTTGCTGACTTTCAGAAAACTCACACCCCTCCCCTTGCCAAAGATATTGCTATAAACTTTGGTGTCAGTGAACAGAGTATCAGCCGTACTTATAAAACTTTCTCCCGAAATGCTTACCGCTATATTACAGAAAAACGACAAACAACGGATTGATGATAAAATACCGCTGTCTGTCGTTTATTTTTTACGGAACTATTTCATTTTTTCACGGTTAAGTCTGAACTCTACCGAACGGCGAAGATAATCAAGATATTCATTATCCTTACACATTGCTTTTCCGCTGTCGTCAGAAAGTTTGGCAACAGGTCTGTCATTGACATACTGCAACTTGATAACAATATTGAGTGCTGTCTGTGAGGTATCGTTCGAACAGAATGTTCCTATACCGAAAGATACTTTGGCACGGTCTTTAAAGTAATCGAACAGTCTCTGTGCTTTATCGAAGTCAAGGCTGTCACTGAAAAGCAACAGTTTTGTTTTCGGGTCAACACCGTATTTCTGATAGTGGGCAATCATTTTTTCTCCCCACTTATACGGGTCGCCACTGTCATGCCTTACGCCTGTATAGTTATTCACCATCGAACGGTTGAAATCCAGCAAGAACAAATCTGTTGTCACCGTATCTGTCAGAGCCGTTCCGTTATCACCGTCATATTCCACATACCAGTCTTTCATCGCATAATAGTTGCTGTAGGCAAGCGGTATAGAGTCTATTCCCTGATACATCTGTACAAATTCATGTGCATATGTTCCTATGGGAGTAAGATTGTATTTCATCGCAAGATAGACATTTGATGTACCTACACATTTGTCCGTTTCATCTGCCAGCCGTCTGACTACTACATCTTGCCATTCCCTCGAAAGCCTTCTGCGACAACCAAATTCAGCAAATTTAAAAGTATATGTTCCGTCATTCAATGCCTGAATTTTTTTATCCAGTTTTTCTTCTGCCGATTTCAACAGTTCGTCATAGTCATATTTCAGACGGAAATACACTTCGTTGACAATCTCCAGTAAATAAATTTCAAACTGCATAGCCGAAAACAAAGGTCCATTGACGACTATCTGCAATTCGCCGTTCTCACACAAATTCGTAGTAACATATTCTCTCAACGGGTGCCATAACCGTAAAAACTCTACATAGTCGTTCTTGATAAACCGTATCGACTGCAAATAATCCAGTTCTTCTTTTTTAAAGGTCAATGTGCATAAGTGGTCAATCTGTGCGTTGATTTCTTCAAACATTTCCTGTGTGAAAACAACATCTTTATTCCGACATTTGAAATAGTATTCACCGCATAAATCTGTGTGTTTGTGAAAAATCACCTGATTCATATTGAATTTATATAAATCTGTATCCAATAAAGAAATAATAATCGGTTCCAGTTTCATAATACTTTTCCTCTCTTTTTATTCCGCTTTTGTAGGAATATTCGGGTCAAATGACGGCATAACCTCTAATTTAAAGAGGTTCATTTTGTGCATACGGTCAATTCTAGCTTTTGTTTCCAAGCTATCAATCTCACCTGTGCGGATATACTTATCCAGTTCGGCATAGGTAAAACCTAAATTATCTTCATCAGTTTTTCCACAAAGCCCGTCAATAGGTACTTTATCCACTAACACATCAGGCAAACCAATCAGACGACCGATTTCTTTCATTTCAGCAACCGTCAGATGTGAACATGGACTGAAATCCCCTACAGAATCCCCATAGCGTGTAGAATAACCTACCCAATCCTCCGACAGATTACAGGTATTCGCCACACGACCGTTATGACTTTGTGAAACGGCATATAATGTTGTCATTCTCACTCTAGGCGGTAAATTTGTCAGACTTTGTGTCTGCAACGCAAACGGAATATTCTTAATTAAACCGTCCACCGCCTCTTTAATGTTGACAACATAATACTTTATTCCCAGATGTTGCACCAGCAAAAGTGCCATATCAATATCTGCCTGTTCGCCGTTAGGCATAAGCACACCAATAACTCTTTCTTTACCAAGTGCCTCTACACAAAGTGCTGCCACAATCGAACTGTCTTTACCGCCCGAAATTCCTACAACAGCATTACAACCTTTTCCGTTCTTTTCAAAAAAATCCCTTATCCACTGTACACATTCATTCTTGACTTTCAATACATCAAACATAAAAAATCCTCCTTGATTATATTACATTAATCTGACACATTTTCATTGTGGAAAGTGCGTCCTCATGTGTTTTCGGTGTTACTCCCGCACAACATTTGCTGTCAACTGTGATTTCACATTCTGGAAAGTTTGCTTTGAGTAACAGTGCATTGGATACCACGCAAATATCTGTACAAAGTCCGATTAATTCTATCGTAAATTTTTCATCACCAACAATATTTTTGATAAGTTCGGGCAAATTTACACTACCGAAAGTCACTTTTTCCACTGCCGTATAACATTTCTTTTCCAACGCTGACTGTACATTCTTATCCAGTTGCCAGCCGTCCGTTCCCTTGATACAGTGGGCAACAGGCAATTTTTTTCCCTCAGCACTCTGCATATAATTTTCAAAATGTGTATCATAGGTCACAAAAATTTCACCATCAAAGCTATTGATTTTCTCCACGACATTCGGCACAATCTCTACAGCTTCTTTTGTTCCCAAAGCACCGTCTACAAAATCTTTCTGCATATCCACAACCACTAAAATTTTCTTCATGTTGACTACCTCCTTATAGTTTAAGGGCTACCACAGTTTAAGGGCTACCGCCCTTAAAAATCCTGCTTTGTCAGGGACTTCGTCCCCGAACCTCTGATTTAAGGGCTGCCGCCCTTAAAAATCCTGCCCACTTTTTTGAAAAAAAGTGGACAAAAAACTTTTAATTGATACCGCTCAAACTTAGATAAAAATTGCCGAACGAAGTGAGCCTTGAAAGTTTTTGTCGAACTTTTTTCAAAAAGTTCGTGGGGTTCAGGGGCAACGCCCCTGATGGGGTTAAGGGGCAACGCCCCTTACAGGTGTTTTTTGGTAAAAAGTTTGGCGGGTCTGTGACCTGCTCCTGTGGTGTACTCATCAGTTTCCTGAACCAGCGATGAAATTTTTCTGCGAAAATTCGCTGACAATACTGAAATGTTCATAATGGTTTCCTGTACCTGCTGTAATGCTGAAAGTGTGAATTTCTCAGGAAGAAAATCAAATATCAATTCAAATTTTTCCGCCGAACTTCTTAAAACTGTGAGTGCTGTGGCAATAATCTTAGCGTGGTCAAAAGCCAGTTCTCCGCTATTCTGAATAACAAAATCTGTTTTGCCAAACTTGGTTTCTTTCTCTTTAAGTGTGGCAGTAATGACAATATCATCGTGTGTAAGGGTAAGCGTGTAGGTATTATCGGTGTCACAATTAAAAGCAATGTTGAACCATAATGCTTCGCTTGCATCGTCACCTGCTGTTGCGTTGATATCCTTATCACTTAATATTGTGGCAAAAGCGTTGGAAATAATCCAGCCTCTTGGGTCACGGTTAGGGTCGCTATAAATTCCCGTCAGCATGAGGGAAGCTGGCTTTACACCTGTTTCTTCAAACACTTCACGATAAGCACATTCCTCAATCGTTTCGTTAGACTGTAAAAATCCTCCTGGTAACGCCCAATGGTCTTTGAACGGATAACCCTTTCTCTTAATCAACAGAATTTGTAAAGCACCGTCAGGATTATGTCGGTAACTGTCCTCTTCTGTGAACTTGATGGTAAAGGCTATAATATCAGATGTCACAGACGGTCTTTCATAATCGTCCATATTGTATTTTTGTAAAAATTCTTTTTCCGAATCCATATTGTTTACTCCTTTCTGTTATTAATAAATTAATAATATCATATAAGAAATAAGATGTCAATACCTTTTTTCAAAATTTTCTCAAAAAAAGCAAAAAGAAACAGAGGCTTCAGCATACCTCTGTTTCTTTTTGCTTTTAAGGTTACAAGAGTTCCGACATCTCAGTCGGTTGTGAGAAATTCTTAGGAAGAAAGAAGTCTAAGATAATTATATGGCACTTTAGCTGCTTGGCGTACAGCTTAATTACTAGCCTCATCTTTCTACAAGTAGATTATAATACATCAATAACAACAAAATAACATCAAAAAAATGATGTCATCAAGTTTTTTTTAAAAGTAACAAAATTGTCATTTTAGATTATTATAAAAAGGGGTGTATTTTATGCGACGGAGATATCATAAAAAACATCATTTTCATTTTCCAAAAATCCTGCTGAGTATTTTTTGCATATTGTTTTACCTCATATACATATTTTTTGAACGACAGATTTCAGACGGTATTAATAATATTGTTATACTCAAAGCCGAAGAACTTTGCACCAATGCGGTCAATACAGCGGTCATTGATACACTATGCGAAGATAATTACCAATACGGCGATTTTGCTGAAATCAACAACAACGGAAAGACTGTTACCAATATCAGTATCAATTCTGTCAACAGTAACAAATTCAAAGCAAAAGTTTCGTTAAAATCACAAGAGAATATCAAAGAAATGTCAGGCATGAGTATCAATTACAACATAGGAGATTTTTTATATTCGCAACTGTTCGGAGCAAGAGGATTTGATGTAACAGTAAAGCTGTCCTTTTCGGCAAGCGTGACGACAGACATAGAAAGCACTTTTACAGAATGTGGTATTAATCAAACAAAACACGCTTTATCCGTCAAAGTATGTGCTAAAGTGTACATTACTTCAGACAAGGACTTTGAAACCTACAAAACGGTAATCACCACCGTTCCTATTGCCGAAAACATTATCATTGGCGAAATACCGTCTTTTTACCGTGAAATTACTCACAGTGAATGAGATGAAATTTTTTCCTGCTGAGCGGTTGAAATTATTTTCTGAAATGCGTAATTTAATTAACAACTTATGGCTATAACAATTAAAAGTTTTTTGTCCACTTTTTTCAAAAAAGTGGTGGGGTCAAGGGGCAAAGCCCCTTGTAGGATTTTAAAGGGCAAAGCCCTTTAATTGATAAAAATCTTACTAATAATTACTTGCGTTTCAACCACTCAGGTAAAAACTTTTTATTTACATATCAAATTTTTCCAGTTGCATTTGGAGATTTTCCCATTCTTCATAGACCTTTTCTTTATTCTGTTGACATTCTTGTAATCGTGTAGTGAGTGTCATCAGCTTTTCAAAATCATTGACATTTTCGGGATTTTCCAGTTCTTTCTGCAAATCTTCTTCAAGACTATCCAGTTTTTCCGTTTCTTCCTCACATTTACGGATTCTGGTTTTGAGTTTTCGGATATTTGACTGTTGTTCTTTGCGTAACTGATAGTCATTATTTTTCGGTTTTGCGTTTTCCGATTTTTGTGATATGGTTTCGTCAGTACTTTTTTGTGACGACCTTTCCAAATAATACTGATAATCCCCCACATATTCGGTAATACCGTTCTGGTCAAGATACAAAATTCTGTCGGCAAGTTTGTTGATAAAATAACGGTCGTGAGAAATAATCAATAAAGTACCGTCATAATTCTGCAAAGTACTTTCCAGTTCTTCTCTGGATTGCGTATCAAGATGGTTTGTAGGTTCGTCCAGCAACAGGAAATTATCTCCCTCAAGCATAAGTTTGAGTAATGCCACTCTCGCTCTTTCTCCACCGCTCATACTGGATAATTTTTTGAAAACATCGTCACCCTTGAATAAAAATGACCCTAAAGCTGTTCTGACTTCGGTCTGTGTCATAAACGGAAACATATCCCATACTTCATTAAGGGCATTATTTTCCAGATTAAGATTTTCCTGAACCTGGTCAAAATACCCTGTATCGACATTGACACCGTATTCTATACGCCCACTGTCTGCACGGATTTTATTCAGCAGAATTTTGAAAAGTGTTGTCTTTCCACAACCGTTCATACCTAAAACAAAAACTCTTTCGTTTCTCTTGATATTGAAACTGACATCGGAAAATAATTGTTTGTCGCCGAAACTTTTTGAAACATTTGTGACAGTGAGAACATCATTACCACTAACTTTTTTCGGTTCAAAGCGGAACTTGATATTTTCAAGTGACTGGTCATCAGGTTCGACAAGCTGTGATTTCAAACGGTCAGCTTGTTTCTGTTTGCTTTCGGCGGTGATAAAATTATGAGCCTGTCCCCAACGGCGTTGCTGTTCGACAATTCCTTCAATACGCCTGATTTCTTTCAAATCATTTTCGTACTTTCTCCGCATATCTTCAAGAATTTTCTGTTTTTTCTCTTTAAAGACTGTATAATTGCCTTTATAGGTCATAATTTTCTGATGTTCAAGTTCGATAGTCTTGTTGGTAACAGCGTCAAGAAAATAACGGTCATGGGAAACAATGATAACCGCACCGTTAAATTCCCTAATAAAATTTTCCAGCCATTCCACAGACTGTATATCCAGATGGTTTGTAGGTTCGTCCAGCAACAGAAAATTCGCACCGCAAAGCAATAATTTGGCAAGACATAATTTTGAACGCTGTCCGCCACTCAACTTGCCTGTTTCCATAGTAAATTCTTTTTCGGTAAAACCAAGTCCCAGCAATGTAGAACGGGTACGGCTTTTATAAGTCAGACCACCGTTATTTTCAAAACTTTCCTGTAATTTCAGGTGCTTTTTGATGAGAATATCTCTTTCCTTTTCATCGGTTTCCAGTTCAATAAGTACGGGGAGTTCTTCCAGTTCCTTTTCCTGTTGCCTAAGATTATCAAATACAGACAATAGTTCGTCATAGATATTGCGGTCAGGTATACTATAGGAATGTTGTTCCAAATAACCGATAATCGTATTTTTCGCAAAGGAAACTTCACCCTCTGACTGTTCAAGCTGTCCACTAAGAATTTTGAATATCGTGGTTTTTCCCATACCGTTTGCCCCAATAAACCCGACTTTATCTTTACTTTCAATCTCAAAGGAAACATCATGAAATAATGTTCTTTCGACAAAAGTCATTTTCAGATTTCTTACACTCAACACTGACATAGGATATTTCACCTCTTTCGTTATGATAAAATTTGCTGTTGCAAATTTTATTTTAATTTTAGGGAGTTTAAGGGCTTTGCCCTTAAAAATCCCACAAGGGGCTTTGCCCCATTTGCACTAACATAATTCAAAAACGAAATTTTGTGTATTTTACTAAATAATAAATATAAAATAATCGTTTTATTAGCCAAATTAACTGTTTTATAAAAATTTAAAATATTTGTGATATTTTTATAAATTATAATTTTTACGCTTTTTTAAATTTCATAAATCGTCATATATAAATACTAACAAAATATAAATATTTAAAAGCAAAATTATGTTATTAATTTACAATAAAATGAAGTTTTTGTTTAACTTAGTGCATATGGGGCTTTGCCCCTTGACCCCATGAACTTTTTGAAAAAAGTTCAATCAAAAACTTTTAATTGTCATAGCTGACACTTTGATAAACATTCCGAACGAAGTGAGCCATAAAAGTTTTTGCCTCGCTTTTCTCAAAAAGCGAGTGGGATTGTTAAGGGCAATGCCCTTAACTCAGGGGTGCGGGGGTGAAACCCCTGCAAGCAAATAAACAAAAATCTCCAAGTCTGTTATGACTTGGAGATACCACACTGATTTTGAGTATACACCCTAAAAACTGAATAAAGGATTAGCAGAGGATAGAAGTAACCAAAACACTTGGTCAAGCTGACGACCTATTAGTATCGGTAAGCTCAATGCCTCACGACACTTACACTTCCGACCTATCAACCTCGTAGTCTACAAGGGGTCTTAAGA
>CACWNY010000049.1 GCA_902762375.1 uncultured Ruminococcus sp.
ACCCATAGCCTCGGAAACTGATGCCCGTAAAATGAAATCCTTTGCAAGGTTGGGCGGATTAAAGGAAGCTCCCGCCTCTATAGGCGGTGAGTACTTCACTCTGAAACACCGAAGGCTGTAACTGAATAAGGTTACAGCCTTTTTTAAGGATTGGTTTAATCAAAAAGGAGCATTTTATGGAAGATACGCAAAAAGAAAAAATAGAAGAAAATGTCGATATAGCAGGCGAAACAACGGTAGTCACAGAAACTATGCCTGTGTTGGCATTAAGGGGAATGGTTGTTTTTCCTGAAATGCTGGTGCATTTTGATGTAGGCAGAAAGATATCCGCAACAGCACTGGAAAAGGCAATGAACCGTGACCGAAAGATTATGGTTGTCACTCAGCGTGAAATCGATGTTGATGACCCTGATATCGAAGATTTGTACGAAATCGGTACAGTAGCGGAAATCCGTCAGATTGTCAGACCGTCTGATGATATGGTAAGGGTTATCATAGAGGGCAAATACAGAGCAAAAATCGTCAGTGGTATGTTGCTGACGGGAAAGCAGTCTTATCTTGAAGCGGACATTGAACAACTGGAAGATATTCCCGTGTCAGATAAGGCAGTGGAGAAAGCACTTGTCCGTTCACTGAAAGACCTTTTTGAAAAATACATTTCCCTTATTCCCAAATTTCCCCCTGATGTTGTCTACCATATTGCGACAACCAAAAATTCAGGGAAGATGTGTGACTATATCGCAGGCAATACAAGAATGGACTATGAAGAAAAACAGGAAATTCTGGAATGTGCGGATATAGAAGAACGACTGGAAACCGTCATCAATAACATTCTGGAAGAAACATTCATACTGGAGATAGAAGATTCTGTTCACCGTATGACAAAGGAAAAAATTGATGAACATCAAAGAGAATACTATCTGCGTGAACAACTCAAGGTACTGGAAGAAGAACTCAACGGTATAGATGAACCCGATTCCGAAATCAGGGAATACATGGATAAAATCAAATCTTTGCATCTGGACGAAAGTTCCGAAAAAGTTCTCCTGAAAGAATGTGACAGGCTTTCTGCATTGCCGTTTGGTTCACAGGAAGCCAATGTGATACATACTTATCTGGAAACCTGTCTGGAGTTGCCGTGGAATACCTTTGACGAAGAAATCATCAACATCAAAAAAGCGAAAAGTGTACTGGAGAAAAATCATTACGGTCTTACCAAAGTCAAAGACCGTATTATAGAAACGCTTGCAGTGAGAAAATTATCTCCTGATGTCAAAGGACAAATTCTTTGTTTTGTAGGTCCTCCTGGAGTGGGAAAAACTTCTATTGCACAGTCCATAGCTAAAGCGATTAACCGCAAATGTCAAAGGATTGCTTTAGGCGGTGTACATGATGAATCCGAAATCAGGGGTCACAGACGCACTTATATTGGTTCAATGCCGGGCAGAATAATGAACGCCATCAAACTGGCAGAAACTTCAAATCCTGTCATCATTCTTGATGAAATTGACAAACTGGGCAACGATTACAAGGGTGACCCGACATCAGCACTTCTGGAAGTACTTGACGGCGAACAGAACCACGCTTTTACCGACCACTATATTGACCTCCCTTATGATTTAAGCCGAGTATTTTTCATTGCTACAGCCAACGATTATTCCTCCATTCCTGAACCGTTAATTGACCGAATGGACATTATCCATATTGACAGCTATACCCGACAAGAAAAATTCAATATTGCTACGAAACATCTTACTCCGAAAGCACTCAAAAACAGTGGTATCAAAGCCTCACAGTTCAAAATCACCAGAAACGCACTCTATGACCTCATCGACAGCTATACCAGAGAAGCAGGGGTCAGAAATCTGGAACGGCGTATCAATGATTTATTGCGTAAGACGGCGGTACATCTTGTGGAAGATGAGAATTATAAAGTTTCGATTACACTGAAAAACATCGAAGAATTTTTAGGGCCAAGAAAATACAAACCCGAAACGATTGAACAGCAGGATATGGTAGGTATCGTCAACGGGCTGGCATGGACATCAGCAGGCGGAACGATTTTACCGATAGAAGTTGCTTTACTTGACGGAACAGGCAAAATTGAACTGACAGGTTCATTAGGAGATGTAATGAAAGAGTCTGCAAAAATTGCGTTAAGTTGTGCAAGAGGAATGGCAGAGAAATTCAAGTTTGACAGTGAATTTTACAAGAAAAAGGATATTCACATACACGCTCCCGAAGGAGCAGTGCCGAAAGACGGACCTTCAGCGGGAATTACGATGACTACAGCAATTATTTCTGCACTGACAGACATTCCCGTAAGGCAAGATGTAGCGATGACGGGAGAAATCACATTGCGTGGCAGAGTATTGCCGATAGGTGGTCTGAAAGAGAAAACAATGGCAGCCTACAGAGTAGGGGTTAAAACGGTCATTATTCCCGAAGACAATGTACCTGACCTTTATGAAGTTGACCCTGTAGTCAAAGAAGCCGTAGAATTTAAGAGTGTAACGCATATAGAAGAGGTGCTGGATATTGCCCTGACGGACAGCAAAAAGCCGAAGAAATCTGTCAAGAAAAGTGCTGTTACCACCACCGAGCAATCTGTTCCTACAATTCAATAGAACAAAATTTCTACCTGAGTGGTTGAAAATCAAATGGTTATTGTCAAAATTTGCTTACGCAAATTTTGTTTGAATTTTGATGAGTTTAAGGGCTTCGCCCTTAAAAATCCCACAAGGGGCTTTGCCCCTTGACCCCACCATTTTTGTCGAACTTTTTTCAAAAAGTTCGTGGGGTTCAGGGGCAACGCCCCTGATGGGATTGTTAAGGGCAAAGCCCTTAACAGAATGAGGAGGAGAGTTATGGAATTTTTTGAGGCACAGTTGCTGTATACCGCAGGAAAGGCAGGTCAGCTTAAAGAAAGTGATTTGCCTGAAATTGTCTTTTCAGGACGGTCAAATGTGGGAAAATCGTCCTTAATCAATAAGATAGTTAATCGAAAGGCATTGGCAAGGGTGAGCAGTCAGCCTGGAAAAACGGCAACCATCAATTTTTTTCGGGTTGGTGAGCTGTTCAATCTGGTAGATTTGCCAGGATATGGTTATGCTAAAGTATCTCATGCGGAGAAAGTGCGTTGGGGAGAGCTGGTAGAGGGTTACTTTGCACAGCAAAGAAGAATAGCACTGGTCGTGCAGATTATTGATATGCGACACAAACCTACACAGGACGATTTGAATATGATAAAATTTTTAACCGAAGCGGATTTACCGTTTATCGTAGTTATGACGAAAAAGGACAAGCTGAAAAAGACACAGCAGGAACAACAGTACGAATTAATCAAAACTATGCTTAGTGAATATGGAAATATACCCTTGTTTCCGTTTTCAGCGATAAAGAACGAAGGTACACAAGAAATCAGAAATTATATTCAAAATATTGTTGAAAATTCTGGTAAAGATGGTGTATAATAAAACCGTTCAGTACTTAAAAAAGGAAAGGAAAATGAAAGATGTTTGTCAACGATTGCTTGAACATCAACGAACAGGGACATCTTACCATAGGTGGTTGCGATACAGTGGCACTGGCACAGGAATTTGGCACACCGCTTTATGTCATAGATGAAAATACTGTAAGAAAGAATTGCCGTTCGTATGTCAATTCCATGAAAAATTACTATGGCGGAAACGGATTACCGTTGTATGCCAGCAAGGCACTGAGTTGTAAAGCACTGGTACAGCTTGCCGAAAGCGAAAATATGGGACTTGATGTTGTATCAGGCGGTGAAATCTATACGGCAATGAAAGCAGGATTTCCCCCCGAAAAAATCCAGTTTCACGGCAACAACAAAACACAATCCGAACTGGAAATGGCACTTGACTATAATATCGGCAAAATTGTCGTGGATAATCTTTACGAACTGGAATTACTCAACCGTCTGGCAAAAGAAAAGGGTAAGACCGTAAAAATTTCCATGAGAATTAAGCCGGGAATTGATGCACATACCCACGACTTTATCATGACAGGACAAATTGATTCCAAATTCGGCTTTGCACTGGAAACAGGAGAAGCTATGGAAGCGGTCAAAAAGACTTTCAGTTTTGAAAATGTCGAACTGACGGAACTGCATTGTCATATAGGTTCACAGATTTTTGATATAGACCCGTTTGTTTCCGCAGGCAAAGTGATGATGGATTTTATCGGTGACATCAAAAAGCAGACAGGTTATGTTATTCAGGAGCTGAATTTAGGTGGCGGTTTTGGTATCATGTACACCACAGCCGACAACCCTACTGCATATGATAACTATATGAAAGCTGTTTCGGAAGTAGTTATTGCTAAAGCGAAAGAATACAATATTCCCATACCGTATATTTACATTGAGCCTGGTCGTTCATTGGTGGGAGAAGCAGGCATTACACTTTATACTGTCGGCGGAAGAAAGGAAATTCCCAATATCCGTACTTATGTTTCCATAGATGGCGGTATGACGGATAATATCCGTTATGCACTGTATGATTCCGCTTACACGGTTGTCAATGCAAGTAAAGCCGACAAGACCCCCAACGAAAAGGTTACCGTAGCGGGTAAATGTTGCGAAAGCGGTGACCTTATCCAGAAAGATACACCTGTTTATGATGTACAAGTCGGTGATACGCTGGCGGTACTTTCGACAGGAGCATACAATTATTCTATGGCATCTAACTATAACCGCAATCCCAGACCTGCTATGGTCATGGTCAAGGACGGTAAGGCAAGACTGATTATTAAAAGAGAAACTTATGATGATATTATTGCCAATGATTTAGATTTATAATCCTGTTTCTGAACGGTTGACATTATTTTCTAAAATGTGTAATTGCCAAAAAGCAACTTATAGCTATGACAATTAAAAGTTTTGTCCACTTTTTCAAAAGTGGTGGGGTCAAGGGGCAAAGCCCCTTGTGGGATTTTTAAGGGCGAAATCAAAATTTGCGTAAGCAAATTTTGGCAATAAATGACAAAAAGCACCCCGTTGACGGACAGAAAGTCCGAAAACGGGGTGCTTTTTCAACATCATTGATTTACATTCCTTATTGAACCATGCAATTTCCATTAAAAACCCAATGAAACACAATAAAAACTGTCTGGTACTAAGATAGATGACCGATAAAGTAAATCATTTTTTGTTGGCAAAACATTCTTTGCAGTAAACAGGTCTGCCTTCGGTAGGTTTGAAAGGTACTTGTGTTTCTTTACCACATTCATCGCAGGTGGTTGTGAACATTTCTCTTTTAGCACGGCTTGCTTTGCGTGCGTCACGACAGTTTTTACATCTTTGAGGTTCGTTGGTAAAACCTTTTTCAGCGTAAAATTCCTGTTCACCAGCGGTAAATATAAATTCTTTTCCACAGTCCTTACAAATTAATGTTTTGTCTTCATACATCGGATAGTACCTCACTTAAAAAATTTTTGTCCGAAAACGGGGTTGCACCGTTGTCTATGTAAAATTACATTGCTTTTTCTGGTCTAAGCTATACGGACATCTGTGAGAGTGAACAGATTATTTTTTGAGTTTTTTGCGTATGCGTTGTATAGCATTATCGACAGCCTTTTTATCACAGTTCATGATATGGGCAATCTGCTGATAGGAATTTCCTGCCAGATAATACGACAATACACAAAGTTCTTTTTGAGAAAGTACGCACTTGATTTTTTCAACCATACAGAGATAGTCTTCCTGTTGAATGATACTTTCTTCAGGGGAGGGGAGAGTATCCTGTATGCAATGCGTATTATTGCCATCAAGATAGACAATATTTTCTTTAGGAATTTGTTTTTTACCCATAATTCTTTTTATTCCTGAAAGGATAGCGTTTTCGATACACCGAAACGCATAAGTCCGAAACTTAATGTTTTTGGTGAAATCGTAAGTCTGTACAGCACTCCACAAACCCATAAGACCTTCCTGAATACTGTCTTCGGTATCGGTTATAGAAAGTGCAAAGGCTTTTGCTTTTATGACAGAAAAATAACGGTCTGCAATAATGTTGAACAATTCCCCCTTACCCTCTTGTATCTGACAGACAAGTTGTTCATCATCAATTTCTCTGTTTGCAGTTGTGTCAGAGGTTATGTCCAAGTTTTCCACCTCATATATATCAAAAAATAATCTGTATAACTTATATTACACGAAAAAATGAAATTAGTCAATCGCAATATGATAAAATAACAAGAAATATTTACAATTATTTCTATTGTCAAAATTTGCTTTGGCAAATTTTGTTTTGAATTTTGGGGAGTTAAAGGGCGTTGCCCTTTAAAATCCCACAAGGGGCTTTGCCCCTTGACCCCACGAACTTTTTGAAAAAAGTTCGACAAAAACTTTTAATTGTCATAGCTACAGGTTGTTTTTCGAAAAAAGTTCGACAAAAACTTTTAATTGTCATAGCTACAGGTTGTTTTTCAATAATTACGAATTACAAATTACGCATTTCAGGAAATAATGTCAACTCAGGTAGAATTATTTTTTAAAAGCCCTCTTGTTTCAGTTGGGAAACCATACTGACATAAAATTCCCGTACATCAAAATTTTGAATATTTTCTCTGTTGAGGTCAATAACATCGGCATGAGAAATTCCCCGTTTACCTTTTGTGGTGAGATAGGTGTATTTTTCACCGAAAGAGAAAGAAGTTTCCGATACCAAGCCGTCATTGTCGCCGTCAAAGAATTTTACCAGATGGTAGGAGAAATTCAGCGGAAACTGTCCGTTTGTAGCACGGTTCAGTTTAGAACCGACACTTCGGTAAACCACTTTGGAACTGTCATGGATAGTATTGTTCAATTCCTCACAGTATTTTGCAGTCAGACAAGAAACAGCGGAAATGAAGTCAGGATTTTTATCTCCCAGTTTTTTCAAAGCAAAATTATACTTGTCGGCAATACCGCTGGTCACTTTTTCGGGAAGGTTTGTCAGGAGATATTCGGCAAAGTGACAGCCACGATGAGGGGTATTGATGGTTGTCAGTGTAGCCACATATTTATCGCACCCAAGTTCACTGATAGCATAACGACAATCCAGACCACCTTTAGAATGGGCAATGATATTGAGTTTTCCGCAGTTTTCTTTGCGGACGATTTCCCGTATACGCTCTGCAAGTTCTTCGGCACTGTCTTTTATAGAGAGTGCGGATTGATGATTGCCGTAATAAATTTTCGCACCGTTTTGTGTGAGTTCTTCGGGAATACGCCCCCAGTAATTGAAGTAGCGACTGTCACGGAAAAAAACACCGTGTACCAGTAGTACAGGATATTTTGTGGCACATACTTTTTCATTTTTTCTTTGACAATTCCGCCGATATCTGAAAATCTCAAAATTGGTTTCGGTATTGACAATACGGATAATACGGATAACCAGAAACCATCTTACAACAGGGATAAAAAAGAATAGTAATGTAAGTATTCTGTATTTGATACCAAGCTGTTGTGAGGTGAAGAATACCGCAATAAGACCGCCAAGTAACAGTAAATTTTCATACAAAGCACAAATTCCCACAGAAAGCAGTAAAGCGGGAAGATTATTCTGTCCGCTGAAAGTGACGACAAACCATATTTGATATACCACCGAAACAACTGCCGAAACAGAAAAATATATCAGCAGTTCATTCCCGTGACTGCACATTCGCCAGCGGAAAGACGGATAATCTTTTTTGGTAACGGAGGGAAATATATTCAGCAGTAAAAAGACAACCACACAGAGAAAATACCATTTCCATAAATCGAACCAATCAAAAAACAGAATACTGTTGGAAATAAAACACAATAATACTATAGCGACAAAACGGTATAGACGACCAAAAACAGGTGTACGGTAGGTCAAATTATCAACCCTCCTCAATAGATTTGGTAGCATAAGCGTTCAAACTCTGGTCAGCGATATTCCCCGACAGATATTCATAATAGCCTTGTGAACCCACCATAACGGCATTATCACCGCAAAGATGTTTTGGTGGCATATATAAGCGGATATTTTCCTTGTCACACAATTCCTGTAAAGACCGTCTTAACAAACTGTTTGCCGACACACCGCCTGCAATAACGACCGTTTTACTTTGTGTATCATGAACAGCCTTCATTAAATTGACCGTCAGGCAGTTGACCGCAGCTTTGCGGAAAGACGCTGATAAATCCGCCACAGGGACAGTTTCTCCTTTTTGGGAGAACTGATGAATTTTATTGATGACAGCCGTTTTCAGTCCCGAAAAGCTGAAATCGTAAGGAGAGCCGTTCACTTTGGGAAACGGAAAAGAAAAAGCGTCAGGATTACCATTTTCGGCAATTTTATCCAGAGCAATTCCTCCCGGATACGACATACCCATCATACGCCCTGCCTTATCGAAAGCCTCACCCACAGCGTCATCACGGGTACGACCAAGAATTTTCATTTTAGTATAGTCTTCCACAAGAACGATGTGACTATGCCCTCCACTGACAACCAGACATAAAAAAGGTGGTTGCAAATCTGTATGAGCCACATAATTTGAGGCAATATGGGAACGCAGATGATGAGTAGGTATCAGCGGAATATTTCGGGAAAGAGCTATACTTTTAGCGAAATTCACTCCTACAAGCAACGCACCGATAAGTCCTGGAGCATAAGTGACAGCAACAGCGTCAATATCGTCAAGTGACACAGAAGCCTGTTCCAAAGCCTCAGAAACAACTCCCACGATATTTTCAGTATGTCGTCTGGAGGCGATTTCAGGAACAACACCGCCATAAAGTTTATGTTCATCGACCTGTGTAGCAATCACGGACGAAAGAACTTTTCTTCCGTTTTCAACAACAGCACAGGCAGTTTCATCACAAGAACTTTCTATCGCTAAAATCTTCATTATCATCATTTTCCTTTCCTCAGGTTAAGGGCGTTGCCCTTAACAATCCTATCAGGGGCGTTGCCCCTGAACCCCACGAACTTGCCCTCAAAAGTTCGACAAAAACTTTCAAGGCTCACTTCGTTCGGATTGTTTATCTAAGTGTCGGCGGTGAAACTTAAAAGTTTTTTGTCCACTTTTTTTCAAAAAAGTGGGCGGGGTTAAGGGGCGGCAGCCCCTTAGTAGGATTTTTAAGGGCGACAGCCCTTAAATCAGGGGTTCGGGGACAGCGTCCCCGACAACTCCACGACAAAACAGCCGTACAGAAATTTTCTCTGTACGGCTTGATAGTTTAAATCAGTAATGTTTTCCAACAAGTTTCTGAATAACGGACGCTCTGCCGATATCACCCTCTATTTTCAGCCTGCCGACGGTATAGGCTGCCATAGCACTCATTTCGCCTCTGGCTATCTTAAGAAAATCATATGTATCGCAAATGAATATCAAATCATGTTCTCTATAATCAAACGGTTTCACTTCTACTTTGCCGTCACAGAATTTTACATAAAAAGTTCCGCCACCTTCTCCAGTCATGGTAATCTGTATGGCAAGAAAATCCCGATAATCGCTTACATCTGAGTGGATAAAAATATCTTTGATTTCATCGAATGCTTCCTGAAATGTCATATTGTCAACCTCCGCCTTTGAAATTTAATTGCAAATTGTTCATTGTTATACATATATTATCTGTATATAATGTTATCATTGCTTTTGTGTAAAGTCAAGTAGAAAATCCGCAATATTTTTTGGAATTACCGAAATTAACTATTTTCTAACCACTAATTTTTCAGTTTTTTCTGATTAATAAGATAGTAAATTACTTGAAAGAGTAATTTATCGTAATATCCTATATAAATGTAAATTTTTTACAAAAATAGAGGTTACCTTTCCAGCGTTCATCACAAATATTTTTTGCAAATGACTTTATTTATTAAAAAAATTCTGCTATAATACAGGATAACAATTTTGGATTTTAAGGACGGTAAAAGTTATGAAAACAGTGGATTTAGTTGTACCGTGTTATAATGAAGAAGACGGATTGACAGTTTTTGTCGAAGAAACGACCGCAGTTACTGAAACTATCAGCGATTACACTTTCCGATTTGTACTTGTCAATGACGGCAGTAAAGACAACACTTATGCGGTAATGAAAGAACTTGCCGAAAAATACAGTAATGTCGCCTATATCTCTTTATCACGAAATTTCGGAAAGGAATCTGCCATGTATGCAGGACTGAAATATTCCAGTGCAGATTATGTTGTGGTAATGGACGCAGATTTACAGCACCCACCTAAAATGCTTGTTGATATGTGTCAGGCAATGGACGAGGGATATGACTGTTGTGCTGCAAGACGAACCTCCAGAAAAGGGGAGTCCAAAATCAGAAGTTTCTTTTCTAAAAGTTTTTATAAAATCAGCAACAAAGTTTCTGATGTTAAAATGCCGTACAATGCAGTTGATTATCGCATAATGTCCAGACAGATGGTAGATGCACTTATTTCACTGGGCGAAGTACAGCGATTTTCAAAAGGTCTGTTCAGTTGGGTAGGATTTGACACCAAATGGATTCCCTATAAAAATGTGGAAAGAAAAATCGGGTCTACTAAATGGAGTTTCTGGGGACTGTTCAAATATGCTCTGGACGGGTTTGTTTCCTTTACGGTTTCTCCATTGCGTATACTTTCAGCTATGGGTGTGTTGTTTTCGGGAGTGGCGTTTATCTACATTATCATTACCCTTATCCAGACACTGATTTTCGGTATAGATGTTCCAGGATATGTCACCACACTTTGTGCGGTGCTGTTTATGGGTGGTATTATTGAACTTTCCATAGGTGTTCTGGGAGAATATATCAGCCGAATTTTTCTGGAAACCAAAAAAAGACCGATATTTATTGTCAAAGATACCAACATCACTGCTACCGACCATATTTCCAAAATACAGGAAACAGTTGACGAAGTTCCGAAAGATACCACTGATAACAGCAAAAAACAAAGCAATAATTATTTCGGACAATTCTGACAATAAGGAACGGTGCAGATACATTGAAACAAAAGCTCATTGACTTTACCAAAAACTTTTTTGACATCAAATTCTGGAAATTTATTTTTGTCGGAATACTCAACACGATAGTCGGAACTGGATTGCAGTTTGTTCTGTTCAATTTCACTCCGCTTAACACGATGGCAGAGAGAGGAACTTTGATTGCATCATCTGTTTCGTATTGTCTGGCGAGTGTGATGAGTTATTTCCTCAACAAATATTTTACCTTCAAAAACAACGAAAAAGGCTGGAAACCTGTTGTCAGATTTGCGGTCAATATTGCCGTGTGTTATTCGATTGCGTATGGTCTTGCCATTCCGCTTACAGCATGGTTCTGTAAAGCCAACAACATTTCTCTTTTCGGGTGGAATATTGATACAACCTCTGCTAATATTTCTATGGTGATTGGTAGTTGTCTGTTTGTCGCTCTCAACTATATTGGTCAACGCTTTTTTGCCTTTAAGGAAAAGCCTCAACAGTCGTAATCTTTTCCCACTTCGGGCGATGACAATTAAAAGTTTTTTGTCCACTTTTTTTCAAAAAAGTGGGCGGGGTTAAGGGGCGGTAGCCCCTTAGCAGGATTTTAAAGGGCGGCAGCCCTTTAACCGATTGTTCGTTATGGAGGTAAACGGTATGTCAAAATTCAGTGTAAAGAAACCGATGACGGTTTTTGTTGCCGTTATTCTTGTAATCGTGTTAGGTGTGGTATCGTTTACCAGTATGACACCGAATTTATTGCCGAATATGGATTTTCCCTATGTTATCATCATGACAGCTTATCCCGGAGCAAATCCTGAACTGGTAGAAACAGAAGTCACCAGACCGCTTGAACAGGCATTGTCTGTTTTGGACGGTGTAAAACAGGTCACTTCCACTTCCGCCGACAACTATTCCACAGTAGCGTTGGAATACGAGGACGGTAAAAATATGGATAGTGCTATGGTAGATATCAACAGCAGTGTCAATACGCTGACAGGTTCGTGGAATGATATGGTTGCCTCACCTGTTATTATGAAAATCAATCCTGATATGATGCCCGCAGCGGTAGTTGCGGTAGATGTAGAGGGCATGGACACAGTAGAACTTTCGGAATATGTCAGCGATACTTTACTCAATCAGTTGGAAGGGGTAGACGGCGTTGCGTCTGTCAGTAAGATAGGGTCAATTACGGAAAGTATCCATGTTGTGATTGATGAGAAGAAACTCCAGAAAATCAATACCAAAATCCAGAAAGCCATAGATGATAAATTTGATGAGGGCAAGGTTGAAATCAATGACGGTCTGGCAAAACTCAATGAGGGTCTGGAACAGACCAAAGAGGGGCAGAAACAGATTGAACAGGGCAAAAATGAACTGGAAACCCAACGAAAACAGGCAGGCGAACAGCTTTCCGAAGCACAAAATCAGTTAAACGAAAAACAGACCGAATTACTCAACGGTAAAATGCAGATTTTGAATACTCTTTCAGCCCTCACCACACAGCGTACACAACTCCAGTCTACTTATGAACAGATAGTCGGCATACAGGAAGTATTACTGGAATTAAAGAAGAACATCAACGAAATGACCGAAGCGGTCACACAGATGAAACTCTATCAGGAAACGGCTGAAAAATTACAGTCGGCAATGGAACTGATGTCGCCTGAAAGCGAAGAATACCAGAAAGCTCTGGAACAACTGGAAACCATCGAAAATGCTTTAAAGAAAATGGGTCTGAAAACTGCCGAACTCCCCGAAAAAATCAGGGAATATAATCAGACGATTGAAACCTTAAAGCAATCTTTATCCGCTATGACGAAATCCCTCACCGAAAAGGGATTTTCCGAAGATACTTTACAAAGTGCCATTGACGAAATGAAAAGCGGTATTGACCAGATGGACAGTGCTATTAATCAGCTTAATGAAACCCTGACACAGCTTAACGAGGGCGAAATTACACTGGAAAGTGCTTTGGCAGAACTCAATAAGCAAAAAGACGAAGCAACTTATCAGATGAATACCGCCTATGTGGAATTGCGTGTCAATGAAAGCACATTGGCAAGTACACAAGCTCAGTTGGAAACCACTAAAGCCGAACTGGAAACAACCCTTAAAACGGTCAATGAACAGCAGAAAACAACTAAAGATAAATCTGATGTGACTAAAATCATCACGCTGGATATGGTTTCAGGTATTCTGACCGCACAGAATTTTTCCATGCCTGCAGGGTATATCACTGACAGTGGCAGTCAATATCTGGTCAGAGTTGGCGACAAAATTGAAGATGTTGACAAAATGAAAGAACTGTTGCTTTTCGATATGAACATGGACGGTGTTGACCCGATTTATCTGAAAGATATTGCCAATGTGTTCAAAGCCGACACTTCCGACAAAGTATATGCTAAAATCAATGGCAATAATGGGGTTATGCTTTCTTTTACCAAGTCCTCACAGTCGGCTGTAGCGACAGTATGTGACAATCTTATTGAAAAGCTGGATAGTCTTCAATCACAGAACAGCAAATTCCATTATACTATGCTGATGAATCAAGGGGATTATATCAATCTTGTTGTCAATAATGTTTTGCAGAACTTGATTGTCGGTGCAGGATTTGCGATTATCGTCTTGTTTATTTTCCTCAAAGACATCAAGCCAACAATTATTGTTGCCTTTTCTATTCCGATATCGTTAGTTTTTGCAGTGGTGCTGATGTATTTCAGCGGAGTTACTTTGAATATCATTTCCCTGTCGGGACTGGCGGTGGGAGTAGGAATGTTGGTTGACAACTCAGTTGTTGTCATTGAAAACATTTACCGTTTGCGAAGTCTGGGGTATTCAGCGATAAAAGCGTCTGTCAACGGAGCAAGACAGGTAGCAGGAGCAATTACCGCTTCCACTTTAACGACTGTATGTGTCTTTTTGCCGATAGTATTTATTGAGGGCGTTACCCGACAGATTTTTACAGACCTTGCCTTGACCGTTACCTATTCTTTACTTGCCAGTCTGATAGTTGCCCTTACACTTGTACCCGCTATGGGACAGTCGCTTTTCCGCAAAAACAAGGAACACAAACAGAAATTCTTCAATAAAATGTTATCCCTTTACGAAAAAGCAATCCGTTTCACACTGTCACACCGTCTGATAGCCATATTACTTGCTTTTGTACTGCTTGTAGGCAGTTCGGTAATGGAATATTCCAAAGGGTTCAGTTTCATGCCCGAAGCCAGCAGTGCGGAAATACAGATTTCCTTGAGTATGCCTAAAGGCAGTAAAATGGAGGATACCGTCAAGACAATGGAAAAAATGACGGATATTGTTTATTCATTAGGCAAAGAAAAATATGATACCGTTGGGGCAATGATTGGCGGAACATCAAGTATTTTAGGTATGGGCGGTGGTTCTGAGGGCTCAGGGTCATTGTATGTGGTACTCAGTTCAGAATACGCCAAAGACAGTCAGAATATTTCCACACAGCTTTCAGAAAAATACCGCAAAGAATTTGACGAGGAAACTTCTATCAGTGTCAGTAGTGGAAGTATGGGAATGATGTCGGGTATGCTGACGGGTAGTGGAATAGCCGTCAATATTTACTGTGATGACATGGATAAATTGCAGAAGACCGCTAATGATATTGAAGGTATTCTGAAAAAAATCAACGGAATTGAAAAAACAGATAACGGTATTGCTGACACTACTGATGAAGTGAGAATTACCGTTGACAAAGACAAAGCTATGCAGAAATCTTTGACAGTTGCTCAGGTATTTCAACAGGTTACGGCTCTGGTAAAAAGTGAGAATACTGCTACTTCTTTAACCAACAGCAATGGTTCCAGTATAGATGTCATCGTTATTGACGAAAAGAAAAGTGATATCAAAGTCAAAGAATTACTGGATAAGAAACTGACCTATAATGATTTTGAGGGCAACGAAAAGACAATTACTTTGGGTGAAATTTCTAAAATTGAAAAGGCAAAAGCAATGAACTCCATATCCCGAATTGACCAGAAAAGATATTTGACTGTTACAGGAACAGTGTCAGAGAATTATATTCTTACCAATGTTTCTAATGATGTCAAAGACGCTGTGGATAAATACGAACATTTTGATGATATCAGTATAGAGTTCGAGGGTGAAAACGAAACGACAATGGAATCTGTTTATGACCTGTTGAAAATGCTTTTGTTAGGTATTATCTTTATTTATCTTATCATGGTTGCCCAGTTCCAAAGTTTGAAATCGCCGTTTATTGTTATGTTCACCATTCCCCTTGCTTTTACAGGCGGTTTTTTAGGGCTGTTCTTTACAGGATTTGATATCAGTGTCGTATCAATGATAGGATTTGTTATGTTGTGCGGTATTGTTGTCAACAACGGTATTGTGTTGGTGGACTATATCAACCAGTTGCGTATGGACGGTATGGAGAAAAGAGAAGCCCTTGTCGAGGCGGGCAAAACCAGAATGCGACCTATTTTGATGACCGCTATTACCACGATTATCGGTTTAATCTCTATGGCACTTGGTATCGGTGAGGGTACAGAAATGATGCAACCTGTTGCGATTGTGTGTATTTTCGGATTGCTGTACGCTACCATTATGACATTGTTTATTGTTCCTGTGATGTATGATGTCTTTAACAGAAAGCCAATGAGAGTGATTGATAATTCCGAACTAGAAGAAATTAATGACTAAGTTAAGGGGCGATGATTAGTTTAAGGGCTTTGCCCTTAAAAACACAAACAGGGGCTTTGCCCCTGAACCCCAATGTCATCAACTTAAGAGTGTCATTCCGAACATAGTGAGGAATCTTAATAAGATTCTTCGTCGCTTTCGCTCCTCAGAATGACAGCAATATATTGAACCCCACCCACTTTTTGAAAAAAGTGGGTCAAAAACTTTTCTGGCTCACTTCGTTCGGAGTGTTTATCTAAGTGTCAGCGGTGACAATTAAAAGCTTTTTGTCCACTTTTGAGGGAAAAGTGGGTGGGATTGTCAAGGGTGCAACCCTTGACACAGGATTTTAAAGGGCGGTAGCCCTTTAACGACTAAATCATGATGTTTGTGTGTTGCCCACTTTCTGCCCACTTTCTGCCCACTTTCTGCCCACTTTTGACAGATAAAAGTGGGCAGAAAACATCGTAAAAAACGGCTAAGGATGTTGAATATTTCAACGAAATAAGAAGAAAATACACTCAAATTTGCTATTTTAGAAATTTTCTGCGACTTTCTGCCCAGATACCCACTTTTTTCTTTTATTTAATGTGATAAAAAAAATAATAAAAAATAATAAAATAACGAAAAAAAGTGGGCAAGTGGGCTTTGCAAAATGGCTGATGGAAATAACGGAGGTGTTCTGATGAAACTGCTTGTCATAGACGGCAACAGCATTATTAACCGTGCCTTTTACGGCATTAAAATACTGACCACCAAAAAGGGAGAATATACCAACGCTGTATACGGTTTCCTGACGATGATGACGAAAATTCTTGATGATACTTCTCCCCAAGCGGTTGCCATAGCGTTTGATAAAAAAGCTCCCACATTCCGTCATGAGAGCTATGAAGGGTATAAGGCGAACCGTCATGGTATGCCTGACGAACTGGCAACACAACTTCCGCTTGTCAAGGAAATTGTGCAATATCTGGGCTATAAAACCATAGAATGTGCTGGGTTTGAAGCTGATGACATTCTGGGAACACTTGCCAAATCGTGTGAAAACAGCGGTAATGAATGTATTCTTGCCACAGGTGACCGTGACAGTCTGCAACTTGTCAGCCCCACAACAACGGTACGGCTTATCACCACGAAAAATACCGTTACCTATGACGAAAACGAAATTCAAAATGAATACAAGGTCACCCCAAAACAACTGATTGATATCAAAGCTATTCAGGGCGATACTTCCGACAATATTCCAGGCGTAAAGGGAATAGGGGAAAAGGGGGCAAATGAATTAATTGTCAGGTTTGGTTCTCTGGACGGTGTATATGAACACATTGACGACCCTGCTATCAAACCTGCTATGCGAAAAAAATTGCTTGCGGATAAAGACAATGCCTATTTAAGTCTTTTTCTGGGGAAAATTGCCACAGATGTTCCCATAGAAACCGATATCAACACTTACATTCCCAAAGCTCCCGACAGTAAAAATGCTTATGCGTTGATGAACCGTCTGGAATTATTTTCCTTAATCAAGAAATGGAATATTGCCGAAACAGATGTGTCAGAAAAAGATACGGTCAGTTTTTATTTTCAGGAAAGCGGTTTTCCGCCTGCTATTCTTCCAGATAACATGGCATTGATTGTCAGGGAAAACCATCTGTTTTTGTGTGACGGAAAAACGGTTTACCGCACAGAATACAGTGATACTGTTTTTTTGCATATACTGGAAAATCCCTGTACGAAAATTACCGATAACAGCAAATCATTTTTTGCCGTTGCCGATAGAGGTAACCGTTCCTGTAACGGCAAAATCAAAGATATACAGTTGATGGCATATCTGCTGAACCCATCATCATCTTCTTACGAAACAGACAGGCTTTTTTCTGAATACGAAAAAACGGAAATTACCGTAAATTCTGACAGTCCTTTTGTCAAAGAAGTTTGTCAGTTATTCTGTTTGTGTCAGACTTTGGAAACACGCATCAAAGAAAATCATCAGGAACATTTACTGTATGATATCGAAATTCCTTTGGCAAATGTGCTGGCAAGTATGGAAAATGTGGGATTTATGGCAGACAGGAACGGTATTGAACAGTTCAGTTCAGAACTTTCCAAAGAAATCTGTGCTACCGAAAAGGAAATTTATCGTTATGTCGGGTATGAATTTAATATCAATTCTCCCAAACAACTGGGAACAGCTCTTTTTGAAAAGCTGGCACTTCCCACAGGCAAAAAAAACAAAAGCGGATATTCCACCAATGCCGATGTACTCGAAAAACTCAAGGATAAACACCCTGTTATTCCGTTGATTATCACTTACCGACAGCTTGCCAAATTAAATTCTACCTATTGTGAGGGTCTGTTAAAGGTAATTGACGATACAGGGCGTATTCATTCCAGTTTCAATCAGACCGAAACCCGTACAGGGCGTATCAGTTCGACTGAACCGAATTTACAGAACATTCCCGTAAGGACTGAACTCGGAAAAGAAATGCGTAAATTCTTTATTGCCAAAGAGGGTTGCGTGTTAGTTGACGCTGACTATTCACAGATTGAGTTAAGGGTACTTGCTCATCTTTCAGGCGATGAAGCGATGTGTGAAGCCTTTAACCATCACGAAGATATTCACAGTATTACGGCAAGTCAGGTATTCGGAGAGGGAATGTTACCGCAGTTTGTCAGTGCAGAGATGAGAAGTCGTGCCAAAGCGGTAAATTTCGGAATTGTGTATGGTATCAGTGCATTTTCTCTGGCAGATGATATTAAAGTCAGTGTAAAACAAGCTGACAAGTATATTAAAGATTACCTGTCCCACTACAGCGGAATAGACAAGTATATGAAAGACACTATCCGCAGTGCAACGGAAAAAGGCTATGCACAGACACTTTTCGGCAGACGAAGATATTTGCCCGAATTAAGTTCAAGCAACCGCAATATCAGAATGTTCGGTGAAAGAGTAGCCAGAAATATGCCTGTGCAGGGAACATCGGCGGATATTATCAAGATAGCTATGGTGAAAGTATTCAATCGTCTGAAAGCAGAAAACCTGAGTGCTAAATTAATTTTACAGGTACATGACGAACTGATTGTTGAATCTCCCGAAGAAGAAAAAGAAAAAGTTATGGTTATTCTCAAAGAAGAAATGGAAAATGCCGTAAAATTAACAGTTCCGTTAATCGTAGACGCACACTGCGGAAAAACATGGTACGACGCTAAAGGTTAAGGGTGTTGCCCTGTTTAAGGGCTTTGCCCTTAAAAATCCCATCAGGGGCGTTGCCCCTGAACCCCACAAACTTTTTGAAAAAAGTTTGACAAAAACTTTTCTGGCTCACTTCGTTCGGAATGATTAGTTAAGTGTCAGCGGTGACAATTAAAAGTTTTTTGTCCACTTTTTTTCAAAAAAGTGGGTGGGATTGTTAAGGGCGACAGCCCTTAACACAGGATTTTAAAGGGCGGTAGCCCTTTAACTGTGAAAGGAGATAAGGATAAATGTGGCAGAATTTGAAAAACTTTATTCATTACATGGAGGAACAGACAAGCAAAGAACTTAGTCAGACAGAAAAACAAAAGCTCAATGAAGAATTACAAACCAAAATAGGCTATTTTCAGCATGAAAGGATAGTACATTTACTGGTAATGTTTCTGGTAGCTATATGTACAATGCTTTCCCTGTTAGGATTTGTCGCTTTTCAAAGTTTAGGGATAGCGATTTTGTTTGTGGCATTGATGTGTCTGTTTGTGCCGTACATAGTACATTACTATCATTTGGAAAATGGCGTACAGCGGTTATATACATTTTATGATAAATTAAAATAAAGGAGCGTTTTTGAGTGAATTTACTGTTTGTGTGTACGGGAAACACTTGCCGAAGTCCGATGGCAGAAGGGATTTTCCGCAATAGGATAAAGAACGATGATTTGTTATCGGATATCCATGTGTCCAGTGCAGGGCTGATGACAAGTAACGGTAATTATGCGTCCAAAAATGCTGTTGAGGTATGTCATGAACACGGGGTTGACATTTCTTCTCACCGTTCCCGAATTTTGACGGCAGATATGCTTTCTTCGACAGATTTATTTGTCTGTATGACATTCAGTCATGCTGATATTTTGATGAGAGCAAATGTTCCCAAAAACAAAATTTATGTGTTGGAAGTCAATGACCCTTACGGGGGAGATATGGATATTTACAGGCAGTGTTATGAGGAGATAGAGAAAAAGCTGGTTACTCTGTTTGATTTACTGAGGAAACATTATGGCAATGAACTTTAATATTTTACCTATGCAGGCACAACATACCGAAAGCATTGCTGGTATTGAAAAGGTATGTTTCGGGAAAAGTGCGTGGTCGAAAGAAAGTATTGATTATCAGTTGACGAATGATTGTGCGTATTTTTTCAGTGCTGTGTCTGATGACGGAAAAGTTTTAGGGTATGGCGGAAGTCATATTGCCGTTGATGAATGTTACATAGATAATATTGCAGTAGCTTCGGCGTTTCGGGGAGAGGGTATCGGAAAAGCACTGACACAAAAGTTAATCGAAAATGCCCGAAAAAAACGATGTGCGTTTATTTCGTTGGAGGTCAGAGTGTCTAATCTTGTTGCGGTTTCACTGTACGAAAAACTCGGATTTGTTACACTGGGCAGACGGAAGAATTTCTATTCTCACCCAACAGAGGACGCTTTGATAATGACTTTGTATTTTTCAAGATAACAGGTGTTCCAATCGAAAACAGCAAACTCCCTTTTCAGACCGTAAAGGTCTGAAAGGGGAGTTTGTATTCTGGGAAATGGGGTAGAAAAAAACGAACGAAGTGAGCCAAAAAAGTTTTTGTCAAACTTTTTTCAAAAAGTTTGTGGGGTTCAGGGGCAACGCCCCTGATAGGCAATGTCGTCAACTTAAGAGTGTCATTCCGAACGAAGTGAGGAATCTTTTGAAGATTCTTCGTCGCTTTCACTCCTCAGAATGACAACAATATATTATTTTGCCCTGATAGGGGTTTGGGGACAATTCCCCGACTAACTTTCAGCAAAGTCAGTATCCATAATGGCAACAACCGTATAATCGGGATATTGTTTTTTAATACGGTCGATAGCCTGATGGAAGATATTTTCTCTGTTTTGCGTGCCTAGACTGACCACTAAATCAAAACGGATAATTTTTTCTGTTTTTTGGACAAACAGACCGTGTATTTCCAGTATTTCGGGGTAGTTACTGATGATATCTTCAATAGTTTTCCGTAAGGAAATCATCTGTTCATTTTCGACATCTATAGAATAAATACTGATTGCGGTCAGAATAACATCATGTTGCTGATAGACTTTGGCAGTAATTTCTCTGGTCAGTTCATCAAGACGGTTGAGTGTACAGGTATTCGGAATTTCAATATGTATCGAACCATTGAATTTGTCGGGACCATAGTTATTCAGCACCAAATCGTAAGCTCCTTGAACTTCTTCAAAAGAACAGACGGTTTCTTTAATAGCTCTTGCCAGTTCAACATCGGCACTTTCACCGAGAATTTGAGAAATCGCACTGCGAAGCATTTCGATACCTGATTTTATGATAATGCCTGAAATAATCACGCCAAGATAAGCCTCCAAAGAAACTCCCCACACCATATAGATAACGGCAGTGACAAAAGTTGAGGCGGAGATGACAGAATCAAGAGTAGCATCTTCTCCTGAATTGATAAGGGAGTCCGAATTTAATTTTACGCCTACGGCTTTGACATATCGTCCCAGAATAATTTTTACCACAACACCAACAGCAACGATGATTAAAATGACTGTAGAATATTCAGGAGTTTCAGGTACAAAAATCTTTTTGAGAGATTCGGTAAACGAAGTTACTCCTGCGTATAGTACAATGACCGCAATAATCATAGCACTAAGATATTCTATACGACCGTAACCGAAAGGGTGTTTTTTATCGGGAGATTTTCCTGCCAATTTTGTGCCGATGATGGTAATGACTGACGAGGCGACATCAGAAATATTATTGACAGCGTCAAGAGTAATGGCAATGGAATTGGATAAAATTCCCATGACAGCTTTGAAAGTTGCCAGCAAAACATTTGCCAGAATACCGATAATACTTGTACGGATAATTTTTTTATCACGGCTGATTTCGGTTGTTTTTTCACTGACAGACATGAATTTTTTCCTCCTTATGGTATTTCATTAATCTTTTATTGGAGTATTATGGTTGAAAAAAAATAGTTTTCATGTTACAATTAGTCGCACACTGTAAAAGATACAGTAATACAATAGCGTATAATATTCTTTCAACCTAAATGGGCAAGAAGTCCCCCACCTCTTAGGTGGAGGGATGAATTGCCCGTCAGCCGGAAGGCTGACTTTTTCCTTGACTTACGGCTGTGTTTAT
>CACWNY010000050.1:0-20191 GCA_902762375.1 uncultured Ruminococcus sp.
CATCCTATTCTCTTCATCAAAGAGACTTCTCTGCCTTGTTTTCATACCTTTATTTTACTATAATTTCATTGATTTGTATAGAGGTTTTTAGAGATGCCCCTTTGTTATTTTCCATGATTTCGGAGATAAGTTTTTCTGCATCAGATACAACAGCCAGAAATTAATAATCAAAGTACCGAATGCACTGAAACCTGCATCAAAAAACCAGCCTGCCACAACTTCCAAAATAATAATAACAATACTTAGCTGTTTGCGTTCTTTGTCGGTAAGGTTACGGTCACTGAACAAATCAAACTTGATGTAAAGAAACGGTGAAGCCAATATTACCGAAAACAAACAACAAAATCCGCCGATAGTATCTTCAAAGATGAAAAATTCCAGAAAACTCAAGATGATATTCAGGAAAAATGCTTTACTAAGACCTGATTTAAACCAGTCTTTTACCGTTCTCTGTCTTTGCATTGTCGCTATCTGATTACCGTTGGCAACCGTATTGCCCTGAACACTTCCAAACGGCAGATAGTCATTATTCTGGGTCTGTGCAGAATGACTATCCTCAGACGGTGTTTCAGGTCTTACTGCTCCGCAGTAGCTACAAAAATTTCCCTCAAACGGGTGACCGCAACTGCACATCTGCTGATTCGCATTCTGTTGTTGTAAAATATCCTCCTTTCTTTTTCCGCAACTCGGACAAAACATACCTTCAAATTCCTGTCCACAATCACATTTCATCAAAAAAACCTCCTTAAATGTTATATAATAAGGGAAATAATCCCTCATATTACGGTACTAAAGCACAAAAAAGTTCTAAAGCTGTCGATTAATTTGTTAAACTGTATAACCATTATAGCACTGTTTATGATTTCATGCGACCACTATAAGTGGTCAATTTATTGTAGAAACTTGTCAATGCTATTGAGGTATGGTATAATTCTGTTGCTTGAATATCACCGTAAAGGAGTGCAGAATTATGGGCAAGACAACCGAAAAAAATTACAGGGAGTTAAAAACTGCCGACAAGTACGAAAACGCTAAACTGACAGGTATGATGAAAGGGGAATTTACTACCGTTCTGGACAGGTATATCACCCGAAAAAAAGTGCGTACCGCACAGATTATGGATTATACAGGTTTTTCCAAATCTTACATCAACAAATTACATAATCCGTCCGAAAAAGATGTTCAGCCTACACGCAGTTGTGTAATTGTGATTGCGTTGGCGGTAGGTCTTACACTGGACGAAACCAACCGTCTGTTAAAATCCGCCCGTTACCACGAACTTTATACAAGAGATAAAACCGAATCCGTCATCATATGGGGACTTACCCACAAAATGAACAGTCAGCAAATCAAAGAAATGTTACAGGAAAAAGGACTTGACGACATATTTAAAAAAGATAAGTAACGAAAGGACTTTCGGATTATGCGTAATATAACACAACAGGAGTTTGAACAGGAATACTGCATTATCAAAGACCTTTCTCCCGATAAGGACGAAAAAACCTATCTTGCCATGAGAGAACTTTCAGACGGTATGCCGTTTACGGTTGTCTTGAAAGAAACTTCACAAAAAATTGCCGATATTTATGAAACACTTGGTCAGATGTGGAATCCGTATATTGCCGACACTTATGAAGTGTTTACGGTGACGGACAATACCAAAACACGGTATATTGCGGTAACGGAGTATGTCTATGCGGAAAACTCTCCCGAAAAGGAATGTGTATCTCTGTTTGAATTTATAGAACAGAACGGTGTATTAAGCGAAAAGACCGCACTTTCGGTAGGTATACAGATATGTAAGGGGTTATTTGAATTTCACAGGAAAGGGTTTGTTCACCGTGATTTGAAACCCGAAAATATTATGATTTCTAAATATGACCTGCAAAATCCCGAAATCAAAATCATTGATTTCGGCGGAGCGAAACATCTCAACTTTTATCACAATGCGGATTTGACCGTTATCGGTACGCTTGGTTATCAAGCACCTGAAACACTCTCTTCACGCACCACCCACCATGCGGATATTTATTCCATAGGCTGTATTCTGAACTTTATGCTCACCGCAAAAGAACCCTCTATTGCCATGTACGAAAATAATTTTCACATCGTGAGAATTATCGAAAAATCTACCAACGAAGACCCCCTCACATCGTTATTCTGATGTGAACGCTATGCAAAAGGAACTGGAACACACCCTCAAAACACATTGGATAGATAAAATTCCCATTATTAATACACTTCCTGGATTTCGTACCCACACCATCTGGAAAGAAATTGTTGCTTCTTATTGGTACATATGGATACCTTATATTATTGTCTTTTGCGTACACGAATTTAGTTCTGAAGGTATTGCAGAAGTTTTTGTTTTGTATGTTATAGTACCATTGATTTTACTGTTCGACCTGGGGTATTTACTGCGTTTTTTCCCGAAAGCTATCCGACATAATAACCGTTTGTTTGTCAGTATTCGGATATTTCTGTTTCTTACGGCTGTTTTGTCACCGCTTATCGTTGAAGGCATTAAGGAGTTGAATAACAGATGAAAAATATTTCCTTTCCTTATGAAGAAAATCAGATGATTACTCCTATGATACAGGATATTCTAAACGCTAAAAAAACAACAATGGCAAAAATCCGTTGTCTGAAACAACTTAAAACGCAATTTTCCACATCGCTGGCAAAAAGTCATGCCGATTATTATATTGGACTTCTCCAACAAAAAATAAGCCACACCGTAGGGTGTGTGGTACGGAATTTATTGCTGACAGGTCACGGAATTTTCGTTGCTTATCGGATATACTGGTATTTATATCCTGAAAATAACTGGTTTCTCCAAAATTACGGTGACAGTTTTACTCCTACTTCTTCTGGTGATTTAGTTCTGTACTTTTATGTACTTGCTTTGATTGTGGGAATCGGCTATTTTATTTTTACCCGTTTTCGCAAATAGTTTAAGGGCTGCCGCCCTTAAAAATCCTGCTCAGGGGCTTTGCCCCTGAACCCCACCCACTTTTTGAAAAAAGTGGGTCAAAAACTTTTCTGGCTCTTTCTGGCTCACTTCGTTCGGAATGATTAGCTAAGTTTCGGCGGTGAAACTTGAAAGTTTTTTGTCCACTTTTTTCAAAAAAGTGGGCGGGATTGTTAAGGGCGGCAGCCCTTAACACAGGATTTTAAAGGGCGGTAGCCCTTTAATTCGACAAAAACTTTTTCGGCTTACTGCGTTCGGTTTTTCTCCCCCATACGGCTATAAAAAGAAACGGCAAATTGTATTTCTCCAGAAATACAATTTACCGTTTCTCTTTCAGAACATTCGTCTTTACAGGACAAAATATTATTTTTAATTCCCCGTAATGCGGAAACTTCATGTAAGGGGGGTTGGGGTTAGCTGTCATTTTTTGAATCGGGTTGTGGTTTATCTTTGTCAGTCAAGTCGGGGCGATATTCTATCAAATCCTGTATGTTACAATCCAGTTCCTGACACAATCGGGAAATGATATACAGGTCAATACGACTGATATTTCCCTTGTAATATCCCTGAATGGTTTCAAAACGAAGATTGCACTTTACACAAAGTTTGTTTTTAGAATATCCTTTTTCTTTCATAATGTCTGCAAGTTTGAAAACTATTCCGTATTGGTTCGGATGGGCATCTTTTTTCATGTATACGCAACACCTTTTATATAACAGACTTACAGAAGTTCCCACATTACTATACTACAATAACATGAATATCAAATAATTTCATTCTACATCTTAATGTAGAGTATTTTTAATGGTATTATAGTAGTATTTTATCCTGTAAAATTCTTTTTGAAATATTTATAATATTTCAAAAATATTAGAATTAGAATTAAACTCAAAAAACTTATTCATTGCTCTCTATTTAAGGGAAACGCTTTGAAACTTCTTGTTTTTGACTTTGAATATTTTATCAGAAATTTCCAGCGTGTTGAATTTATGGGTAACAAAAATCACGGTCTTGTTATGCAGATGTGTTCTGATATTTTCCAGCAACTGCCATTCTGTTTCCTCGTCCAGTGCGGAAGTCACTTCGTCAAAGAGAATAATCGGAGCGTCTTTAATCAACGCTCTGGCGATAGCGATACGCTGTATTTGTCCTTCAGAAAATCCTTTTCCGCTTTCACCTATATGGGCATTAATTCCATCAGGCAATGTTTCGATAAATTCATAGGCACATGCCATTTTCAGCACTTCAATAATTTCTTCATCAGTTGCCTGTGGATTTATCATGCGGATATTTTCCGCTACTGTAGTTTCCGTCACGGGATTTCCCTGTGGAACATAGGCAAATAATTCCCTCATCGCAGAACTTACTGCTATTCTGTCACCGTCAGCATTTTCCAGTTCGATTTCTCCCCCACTGCACTCCAAAATTCCCAGCAATAAACGGAAAAAGGTTGTTTTTCCCAGTCCTGACCCACCTACAATCGCTACTGTTTCCCCTCTCTCTATCGAAAAAGAAGTATTCTCCAGTATGTTGACATCAGGTTCATCACTATAACTGAATGTCACATTTTTACAGTGAATACTGATACCATTTTTTCGGCTGTTCTGGATAAAGGCTTTTTCTTTTGCGGTAGGGATAACGGTTTCTGAGGGAAGATTTTCGATGGTGATAATTCTGGAAGCGGAAGTGCCAAGATTAATGGTCAGCGGTATGACCTGTAACAAAGAATTGAACGACCCTGAAAGTGTCAGAGTAATCTGTAAAAACATAACCATTGTCCCATAAGTAATATACCCCTCATGCAGACGGTATATTCCCCATGCGTAAGAAACAAAGGTTACCAGAAGTCCTGCCAGTTTCAACACCACATTCATTTTTACAGAAACTTTGTTGTAATCCAGATTTTCTTCTTTAAAAGCGTTCTGTTTTTCCGCCAGTTTTTCCCTGACAACATCAGCAATCCCAAAGGCTTTGATATACTGCAAATTACTGAAAGAATCCGTCTGATACGCCATCATATCTGCATTGAGTTCTTTTACTTTGAGGTTATGTTCGTGCATACGGCGTATCATAAATCTTGACATAAATGCCGAAAATGGTGCGGAAATGAACGCAATTAATGCCATAATGGGGTCATTTGTCATAATGAGAATGAAAGAATAAATAAACTGTGTCAGTACACTAAGCAGGTTCGGCCACCACCCGATAACTCCGCTGGATATTGCATTGACATCACTGTTCAGTCGGTTAATCAAGTCCCCACGACGATATTCCCGTAAACTTTCCCACTGTGCATTGAAAATTGTCTTGTAGACATCAAGCTGTAACTCATTCTGAATTTTGATGTAAATCTTAATCCTTATCCTTGAACTCAATGCTGAAAACCCGATATTGCTCAACATCAGCACTACCGCAATGACCGCATAATATATCACACTGGACTTGTGTTCCCCAGTAACCGTATCAATGACATATTTCAGACAAAGATTGGTAGATAAGCTGAAAATACTTCCGATAACCGAAATCAGCGTGATAACAAAAATTTCTTTTTTGTAAGTACGGCTTATCCGCCAAAGCCATTGCAATTCCGCTTTAAGACCGACAAGACTATCCTTTTTTTCTTTGACCATTCCCAAAAACATTCGTATACCTCTTTATTCCGCTTGATTATTGATGAAAAAACAATTATAATAGATGATACTATCCGTAACAGTCAGGTGAGATAATGAAACAAAAATTTTTACTTCGGGAAATTGACGGAGAATATCTGCTTGTTCCTCTGGGAAACAGCAACCAGCAATTTACTTCCCTCATTACCATGAACGAAACAGGTGCTTTTATCTGGAAACGCCTTGAACAGAACAAAACTCCCGAACAGATTGCTACTGATTTATCGAAAGAATATAAAGTTTCCTTTGATAAAGCCAAAGCTGATGTAATTAAATTTATCGCCTATCTTCAAAGCAAGGGTTTCACCCTGCACTTCTAAGTTAAGGGCGTTGCCTTGTCGGGGATTTTATCCCCGAACCCCTATCAGGGGCTTTGCCCCTGAACCCCACAAACTTTTTGAAAAAAGTTCGACAAAAACTTTCAAGGCTCACTTCGTTCGGAATGATTATCCGACTGTCAGCTATGACAATTAAAAGTTTTGTCCACTTTTTCAAAAGTGGTGGGGTCAAGGGGCAAAGCCCCTTGTGGGATTTTTAAGGGCGAAGCCCTTAAAGCGAAAGCAAATTTTGAAAAAAACTATTTTTTTCAAAAAAGTGGGATTGCTAAGAACAACACCCTTAACATATAACTTCAAAAGTAGTAACACCGTCAGCACATTTTACCGTAATCGTTCCTTTGTGGTTTTCGACAATCTGCTTGGCAATCGCTAACCCTAAACCGTAACGGTTGCTCTCTCTTGAACGGGATTCGTCTACACGGAAAAACCGTTCAAAAATTTTGTCCTGTAATTCGGGCGGAATAGGTTCTCCGTCATTGCTTACCCGAATGACACACCTGTTTTTCTGACTTTCTGCACTGACAGTCACTTTTCCACCTTCATAACAGTGCTTTATCGCATTATCTGTCAGTATCGCTATCAACTGTTTGAGTTGCTGTTCGTTGCCGTTGACCAAAATTTCTCCTTCGGGTTCACATTCCAGAAAAATCCCTTTCTCAAATGCTACACTCTCAAACGGCATTGTCACTTCCATCATGGCATGACAAATATCAAAATGTTGTGTAACACTCTTTTCACTCTGCATTTCCATTCTTGTCAGCGTCAATAAATCCGTAATCAGATGGTTCATTCTGTCGGATTCTAAGTGAATATAACTCAGCCACTTATTTTCCCCTATATCACTCTCCAACATATCCGCATTGGCACTGATAACCGCTATTGGTGTTTTCAGTTCGTGGCTTGCGTCAGAAATAAACTGTTTCTGACGGTTAAATGCGTCACCTACAGGCTTGACTATCCAACCTGACACCAGAAACGATAATAAAATAATACAAATTATTCCTACTGCAAAAAGTATTACAGAAATCATTATCATTCTGTTGAAAGTCTGACGGTTGGTGCTGTTGTCCATAAACCCTACCACATACCCTGCATGGAAACCGTTATAGTCCAGTGAGCGTACCGAATATATCAAATCCTGTGTTTTTCCTTTTTTCGGTGAACGGGATAAAACTTCCTGACTGAATTTCTCAATTTCGTCATAAGAATAAAAACTGCCGTTCTGTGTAGCAATATCCGTCACATTACCAAGTGTATCTGTAAAAGCAATATAAATATCCTTATCTTCATACAAATTTTCATCATAGTAATAGTACTGATTTCGACCGAAAAAGTGGTCAAAACGGTTGTACTGTACCATGACTGCCGAAATAATACTGTCCAGACGATTATAGGCATTGTCCATATTGACATTGTAGTTGAAAATATTGACCACTGTCAATATTCCGCACAAAAGCAGACTGAGAATAACTGTCAGCATAATCAACAGCTTGTGTCGGAGTTTGCGTATCATTTATTTTCCTCCAGTGTATACCCCAGTCCTCTCACCGCTTTAATCGTCACTTTTGAACCGATAAATTTGATTTTCTTTCGGGTGAACGATACATAAACTTCGGCATTGTTATATTCACTGTCGCTTTCCAGACCCCACAGCTTTTCGACAATCTGTTCTTTTGTGACAATCTGATTTTTATGTTTCAGCATAAATTCTAACAACTGAAATTCCTTTGCCCCAAGTTTCATACTTTTACCCGTTGCCGTACAGGAGATTTCTCCCAGATTAGTATTGAGTTGCAAATCTCCGAAATCAAGAATATTATTTTCAATTTCTCCCTTTCTTCTGGTGACCGCTCTTAAACGGGCTAAGAGTTCTTTTGTCTGAAAGGGTTTTGTCATGTAGTCGTCTGCCCCGTAATCCAGACCTTTTACCTTATCGTCAAGTTCACTTTTGGCGGTCAGCATAAGTACAGGTGTCTTTATTCCCTCTTTGCGTATCGCCTCCAGTACCTCAAACCCGTTCATTTCGGGCAACATCACATCAAGAATGATAGCGTCATAAATTCCTGTCAATGCCTGATACAACCCGTCCTGTCCGTCTGTGGAAATATCTACCGTGTAGTTCTCCTTTTTCAGAATTGCCCGCAATACATCAGCCAGACTGTATTCGTCCTCTATTATCAGTACACGCATAAAAACTGTTTCCTCTTTTCTGTCAACCGTATTTTCTCTATTATAACACAAAATGACCGTTTCCCTCAAGATAAATTTCTCTTAAAGGAAAACGGTCTGAAGTTTAAGGGCTTCGCCCTTAAAAATCCCACAAGAAGTTTAAGGGCTTCGCCCTTAAAAATCCCACAAGGGGCTTTGCCCCTTGACCCCACCACTTTTGAAAAAGTGGACAAAACTTTTAATTGTCACAGCTATACGGAGTTTGTCGGCAATCATCGCAATAAATTCACTGTTGGTCGGCTTACCCCTGTCGTTGTGGATAGTGTAGCCAAAATAGGAATTGAGAATATCTATATCTCCCCTGTCCCACGCTACTTCTATGGCATGACGGATAGCTCTTTCCACTCTGGAGGGTGTGGTAGCATAATCTTTGGCAACTGTCGGATAAAGTTTCTTGGTCACAGCGTTGATAATGTCAGGATTGGCAACCGCCATCATAATGGAATCTCTGAGATAGTTATACCCTTTGATATGAGCAGGTACACCTATCTGATGAAGCATTTCGGTTACTCTGACTTCGATATTGGTATTTGCCCCTGTGTAATATTTGACATTTGAAAAACTCAATGTAGCATAGCTGTCTTTGAGTAACGACAACATACTTTCTGCCAAATCCGCCATATTGTAGGGCTTGAGGACAAAATATACCGCTCCGCAGTTCATGACTTCCTTTTCCAGCACAGGACTGTTGAATGTGGAATATACAAACACAAGCGGTCTTCTGGTCAGTTCCTTTTTCTTCAATGCTCTCAATACGCCAACGCCGTCCGTTCTGGTCATGAACATATCCATAAGTACAATGTCAGGGTGTATCTGTTCGATTTTCTCCAGCAACTCTACACCGTCTTTTCCGCAATAGGTCGGTGTGAAATTATACTTTGCTAATGTTCTCATGTCATCACGGCTGATTTCTGTGCTTTCTTCGGTAATAATGATACTGATTTTCTTTTCCATAATAAAACTCCTTTTTCTGTTTGGTGATTTTATTTTACCATATAATTTCCTTTTTGGCAATACCTGAACGAAAATTTATTGATAAACTTTCACTTTTTATTTCTTTGCCAAACTTTTATAGGAATTTTATCACATTTTCACAAGTCAAGGGCTTCGCCCTTAACAATCCCATGAGGGGCTTTGCCCCTCAACCCCACGAACTTTTTGAAAAAAGTTCGACAAAAACTTTTATGGCTCACTTCGTTCGGAATGATTAACTAAGTGTCAGCTATAACAATTAAAAGTTTTTTGTCCACTTTTTTTCAAAAAAGTGGGCAGGGTTAAGGGGCGGTAGCCCCTTAGCAGGATTTTTAAGGGCGGCAGCCCTTAAATGAAATCAAGAATAATTCTTTTTGTATTTGTGGGCAATAAAACGGCTTAACAGAAATCCTAACGGAAAGACAACAATCACACATAATTTTCTGGGAGAGTTCCTGACAATATGCTTCTGCTTCGCCAAAAGACAACTTGAAACATAATGTACCGCTGTCTTTAAACGGAATGTCAACGGGGTGTTCTCAAAAGAAAGATACAAGCGTCTTATCTGAGCAAAACTGTTCGGACTGCTGTAATATTGCTTAATCATGTTGTTGGTCATACCGCCGTCCTGATATTCCACTACACAAAGACTTTTATTCAAAACAAGTAAATCGTATTCCTTACTGATTTGCAGGTGCATATAATGTGGATTGAAAAATTTTTCATTGCCAAATGACGGCATGGGAGCAACCTTTTTGTATAATTCACTGCGGATAACATTCTTTCTGTCACCGTTGCGAATGTGATAAGCGTTAGTCAGCAATCCGATAAGGTTAATGGATTTTTTGTCGGGTAAGGGGTCACCGATAATTTCGCCGTTTTCCTTGCTGTCCAGTGCGACAATTCCACCATATTCATCACTGCCATTCTCTCTCCAGAAGTCGGTAATCGTGGCGATAGCATCGTTCGGCATATAATCATCAGAATCAATACATACCGCAAGTTCTGTTTCTAAATGAGCGATTGCTTCATTATAAGCGGTATGCAGTCCGCCGTTTTCCTTGTAAACATACTGAATAGTAAACTGTTTTTCGTCAGCTATCCATTCGCTGACGATTTCTTTTGTATTGTCGGTCGAACCGTCATCAATTATCAGCCATACAAAATTCTTGGAAGTCTGATTTTGTAATGACTTGTACAGTCGGGGCAACAAATCGGCACGGTTATAAGCAGGGGTAAAAACGGTAATGTCTGGCATAACGAAAATTCTCCTTATCTGATTTTAGTAATGTATAGTTTCAACAGTTTCATTGTCAGCGAAAACCCTAAGCGTCTGTTGAAAGTATATACCTTTTTGACTTTCGAGTTCCAGTGATAATTCAGCAGATAACGGTGTTTTTTCATCTCTTTGAGTATGTCGGAAATGTCATCAAGACACACACAACATACATTCAGTACCGTAATATATTGATAGGCAATGTAATTCATAAAGGCAATCCGACAACCCTCATCAAATTTATCCGCCATCGCTAAGGCTTTGAACACATTCTTTTCAGCGTCCTCAATGTTTTTTCTCCGTAAAGCGTGAGCTATCGAACTGTCCCTCTGAATGTAAATATAAAAATTGTCGTTCACTACCGAAAACGACTTCGCATATAACATCAGTCTGGCACTCCATTCGATATCTTCGGAATAAATTCCCTTTTCAAAATACAGGTCGTGTTCCAGAAACAATTCTCTTCTGATTACCTTCGCCCACGCCGACGAAATGAAAACATTATTTCTGATAAGGTCAGTCAGTTGCGTAGCTTTATCTGTACGGTCAATCGTAATTGTTTTGTAGTTTTCGTTGTATTCGACAATCTTATTTTCGTTCTCAAACAGGTACTGAAAAAAGAATATCAATACATCACTCTTTTCCTGTTCGATTTTCTCGGCAATATGTTCCAACGCTTTTTCCGAACCCCAATAGTCGTCACTGTCCAGAAAAATAATATATTCACCGCTTGCCTTGTCTATCCCGAAATTTCTTGCGTCAGAAAGTCCGCCGTTTTTTTTGTGAATGACTTTGATACGATTGTCTTTTTTGGCATAGTCATCACAAATTGTCGGACAACTGTCCTTTGCTCCATCGTCAACCAGAATGATTTCAAAATCACGGTAACTCTGATTTAACACACTGTCAACCGATTGGTGTATGTACTTTTCCACATTGTATACGGGCATAATAACCGAAAATTTGCATGAGTGTTTCTCCATAAAATGTATACCTACCTTACTTTTGCCATGATGAACCTATTATATAGCAAAATAACCTCTATGACAACCTGAAATTTTATAACTGAACTGTTGAATTATTTTCTGCAATGCGTAATTCGTAATGCGTAATTCGTAATGCGTAATTCGTAATTATCGAAAAACAACCTGTAGCTATGACAATTAAAAGTTTTGTCCACTTTTTCAAAAGTGGTGGGGTCAAGGGGCAAAGCCCCTTGTGGGATTTTTAAGGGCGAATCTGACTTTCAACCGCTCAGGTAGAAAATTTCTATCTTTTATTTGACTTTATCCGACAAATATGATAAACTGATGGTATCAAATACTTAGGAGGAGATTTGTCATGGTACAAAACAGAAACATAGCTATGTGTATTGTGCTTAGTATTGTCACTTGCGGTATTTACGGACTGTACTGGTTCGTTACTCTCACAGACGATACCAACACCGTTTCGGGAGAACCTGAAGGAACTTCGGGCGGAATGGCATTATTGCTGACTATCGTCACTTGTGGAATTTACGGCTGGTACTGGGCTTACAAACAAGGCGAAAAAATGGACAGAGCTTGTATGTCCAGAGGTATGGTTCAATCAAACAGCAGTGTACTTTATCTTTTGCTTTGTATTTTTGGTCTTGGTATTGTTGCCTATGCTATCATGCAGGATAAACTCAATCAGATGAGTAATATGGGTGGGGGCAGTATGCCTTACTGATAACCTTATGTATCAGCGATTAAAAGAAACATTGAAGCCTATAGTCATTTTGATGGCTGTAGGCTTTCTTTACATCATCTTACGACACCTTACAGGATTTTATTTGCCTTGTCTGTTTCATCGCCTGACAGGATTTTACTGTTCGGGGTGCGGCATTACCAGAATGTTTCTGCATATCCTCAAAGGAGAATGGACAAAGGCTTTTTCCTCAAATTGTGTGGTATTTTGTCTGTTGCCGTTTTTCGGTGTGGGATATCTCCGTCATGTTTACCGCTATGTCAGATGGAATAAAAAAGGACTTTCCAGAACAGAAAATATTCTCTGCTATATTGTGATTGCCATACTGATTGTGTTCGGAATTATCCGCAATATCTTTCCCATAGATATTCTCATTCCCTGATAGATAACCCCACATCTTAAGGCTTGCCCTTAAACTTTATACAAGGAAGTTTCATTATGTTTATTCTTATTATTGCCGTTGTGCTTATTATCTGCATATTTCTTGTGGTTCAAAAATAGGAGGGTCTTTTATGGCTTTTATGGGTCTGGTTTTTGTCGGTATCATTTTTCTTATCATTGTCTTGATTATCATATGTGCTGTAGTGTTTCTGGTAGTGGGTCTGCTCATCAAAAAAAATCATAAGACCGCTTCAAAAGTATTTCTTATTCTTTCGGGCATTAATTTTGCACTGATTATTGCTGGAATTGTCATGGTCGTCATACCCCACCCCGAAACACTCCGCACACAGGACGGCAACGAAATTAAAATCAAACAGTCGTGGATAAATGAATATAATGAATGTCTGCAAAACAAGGATATCAACGGTCTGGATAATCTTCTTGGGGAACATTCTGAAATGATTTTGTATTATGATATCAACAGGGTCATGCTTCTGGATTACGGAATGTACAATCTGGATATCAATCTCATGCAGTGTGCTATCCGACATGGGGCAAAATTTGATGACCCGTTGCGGTATGAACATACGATATTCTATAATTCATTGGATTCCTTCTTTGATTGCTTAGACTATCCCAGACAGGAAAAAACAACCTTGCATAATGAAGGAGCAACCAGCGATAAGATGATACAATGTGTCAAATATGCCATAGAACACGGGGCAAAACTGGACTACCAAAACAACACCAACAACGGCTATCAGAATTTTTATGATGAAGCAAGTGCATGGGTCAGAAGAGATAATACGGTCACTCCACAGGAGGAAGAATTTCTGCAATATCTTTACTATAAATTACAGGAGGAAAATACAGAATGATACTCTATTTTTCGGCAACAGGCAACAGTAAATATGTCGCACAACGAATTGCCAAAGCACTCAACGACAAAGCTGTATCTATCGAACATCATAACGGAAATATTATTTTGTCGGAAAAAGAATATTTCGGCATTGTCACACCGACCCATTTCTGGGAATTGCCCGTCATCATGAGAGAATTTCTGGAAAAACTGACACTGACATTATCTAAAGAAAACTATATCTTCATGATAGCAACATACGGTTCAATTCCTGGCTGTTGCGGTACAGATACAAAAAAAATGCTTGCCAGAAAGAATATCTCTTTAAACGGTGCTTTCAGTGTGAAAATGCCTGATAGCTGGACACCGTTCTTTGATTTGAGCAATCCACAAAAAGTCCAAAAACAAAATAATAATGCGGAAGTTCAGATAGATAAAGTAATTGCACAACTCAAAGCAAGAAAAATGGGCAATCACGCTACACCCAAAGCACCGTATTTTTTAAGAGGTCTGACGGATAGTTTATTCGGTAAGGCAAGACAAACCACGAATTTCTATGTTGAGGAAACTTGTATCGGTTGCGGAATTTGTGTCAAAAGATGTCCCGTACAGGCGATTGAACTCAAAAATAACAAACCTGTGTGGATAAAAGAACAGTGTGCTTTATGTTTACGGTGTCTGCACGCTTGCCCGAAATTTGCCATTCAGTACGGAAACGGTAAAACTAAAAAACACGGTCAGTATAAACACCCTGATTTTACTAAACACGAAAGGAAATCATAAACAATGAAAATGAAAGTATTAAAATGGACTTTGAAAATCGTTATTGGTTTATTATGTTTATGGATAGCTGTAGGGGTTACGGATTACATTCTGGTAAAGAATGACCATACACCTTTATTTTGTCTTAAAAATCAGGAACAATCAAGATATTACGGACTGGGATATTATTATGACGCTTACACTAATCCCATTACGGGAAACTTTGAGTATGCGTTTACGCTTTTCGGACATATGGTGACTTCGACCTTTACAGATTAAAAAACACTTCGTGTCATTCCTCACTTCGTGTCATTCCGAACGAAGTGAGGAATCTTACGAAAGATTTCTCGTCGCTTTTGCTCCTCGAAATGACAAGTAGTGTCATTTTGGATACAGTGAGAAATAACATTTCTATTTTTTAAGGGTGATATTGATTATGAATGTATATAAAAGTATTATACAAGGTCTTACAGAAGCTATCGCTTATGAAAATAGCGAACAAACAGCACATTTTACTCGTGTAACAATTACTCAACCTCCCGAAATATCCGCTGATGAAATCGAAGAACACAATATAAATTCAAACACGCACTAACAGATACTGCAATCAAAAACAAACCCCCAGTAGTTTGCATCTACTGGGGGTTGCTGTTCTTGTGAACAATATCTTTTATTTTTTTGTCTGCTTTGATTCCAAAATTTGCTTATGCAAATTTTGGATTTTCGTAGGGAGTTCAAGGGCGTTGCCCTTGAAAATCCCACAAGGGGCTTTGCCCCTTGACCCCACAAGCCTTTGAAAAGGCTTGACCGAAACTTTTAATTGTCATAGCTATACCGTAGACAACATTTTTTATTGCCTACGGTATTTTTTATCGGAACAATTACGAATTACGCATTATAATTATTATTCGGCTTTAGGTCCTGCGTTGACAACTTCTTCAGACATAAGAGTATATTTTTTGAAGTTATCGACAAAAGATTTAGCAAGTTGTTTTGCTTTAGCGTCATAATCAGCTTTATTTTCCCAAGTATTTGCAGGAATCATGAGTTCATCGGGAACACCAGGACAAGTTGTGGGAACAGATACACCAAAGTAAGGGTCTGTAACAAATTCGCTTTTAAGGAGTTCACCGTTGAGTGCTGCGGTTACCATAGCACGGGTATAAGAGAGTTTCATTCTCTTGCCAGTACCATTCCAGCCTGTATTGACAAGGTAAACGGAAGCACCTGCTTTTTCTACCTTTTCAGCCAGCATACCTGCATAAACAGACGGGTCAAGCGGAAGGAAAGGTTCACCGAAACAGGTAGAGAATGTAGGAACGGGTTCTTTAACACCGATTTCCGTACCTGCCAGTTTTGAAGTGAAACCTGATACAAAGTAGTACATAGCTTGATTTTTGTCAAGTTTGGAGATGGGAGGCAATACGCCGTAAGCGTCAGCGGTAAGGAAGATAACGGTCTTGGGAACGCTTGTGGACATACCTGAAAGTTCAGCGTTGGAGATGTACTCTACAGGATAACCTACACGGCTGTTTACAGCAAGAGTATCGTCATCAAAGTCAAATTCTCTTGTTTCATCGTCCATGACAACATTCTCTACCAAAGCACCAAACTTGATAGCATTATAGATATCGGGTTCATTTTCTGCGGAAAGGTTGATACATTTTGCATAGCAACCACCCTCAAAGTTGAATACGGAATCATCTGCCCAGCCGTGTTCGTCATCACCGATAAGACTGCGGTTAGGGTCAGCAGAAAGGGTTGTCTTACCTGTTCCCGAAAGTCCGAAGAATACAGCTGCGTCACCCTCACTGCCGATATTTGCGGAACAGTGCATAGGCAATACGCCGTCTTTGGGAAGAATGTAGTTCATGACAGAGAATACAGACTTTTTGATTTCGCCTGCATACTGTGTACCACAAATCAGAACGATGTGTTTTTCATAGTCAATCATGATAGCGGCTTCACTGTTGGTATTGTCACGCTCAGGAACACATTTGAAACCGGGTGCGGCAATAATGGTATAATCTTCTGCAAAAGTTTCCAGCTGTTCTGCTGTGGGACGGCGGAGTAACTGATGAATGAACAGGTTCTGTGAAGCAAGTTCGTTGACAATTCTGAAAGACTTTGTATATTTAGCGTCAGCACCTGCAAAGCCATCAAAAATGAAGATTTCACGGTTCTGTAAGTAAGCGATAACCTTTTCATAGAGTGCGTCAAAAGTAGCCTGTGTGGTGGGCTTGTTGACCTTGCCCCATGCAATTTCATCATGAACACCTTCGGAATCAACAATGAACTTATCGTTTGCTGAACGACCTGTATATTTTCCTGTTTTTACGACCAAAGCACCTGTGTTGCTGAGTTTACCTTCGCCACGCTCCAGAGCTTTTTCGGTAAGCTGTGCTACCGTAAGGTTACGGTAAACGGCTTTGGGATTGATAATACCTAATTTTTCTAATCCATATGTCTGCATAATGAATCTCCTCCTGACTGTTTTAACGGTTAAATCCGTAAAACTTGTGATGGTAATATTATGACACCTGTTGATAATTTTGTCAAGTAGATAGAGGGGCAAATTAATAAATTGTTCAGAATTTGCATGAATTTCGGTAGAAAAAATTCATTTTACCGCAAATATTTCGGTAATAAACCGTAAAAAATGAATGTTTATGAATGTTAAATTTCAAATCAATGCAATTCATCTTCAGATTTCTCACTTCGTCCGAAATGTTTATCAGAGGTTCAGCTATGACAATTAAAAGTTTTTGTCCACTTTTTTCAAAAAGTGGACGGGGTCAAGGGGCGGTAGGTAGATTGTCAAGTCAAGTGCAACAAAAAATTTCATCAGGAGAAGCTAAATCCAAGCACAGACGAGGTCTTGAATTAATAAGATTGACCACTTCCTGAAGTTGCTCATCAGAAATCGTTGTAAAATCAAAACCTTTTGGAAAGAAAAAGCGTAACAGTCCGTTGGTGTTTTCATTTGTTCCTCTCTGCCATGGAGAATGAGGGTCGGCAAAGTAGACCGTTGTACCCAGCTCCTTTTCTATCTCCTTAAACAACGCAAACTCTGAACCGTTATCTAAAGTAATGGTCTTGACAGATGTTATTCCCTCAAATGCTTTCAGGGTTGCCTGCAGAACGGATTTTGAAGACATATCATCAGATTTTGCGGAAATCAGTTTTCGGGATTTTCGGTCAACAAAAGTAACTATACATCCTTTTCCCGGAGAACTTCTTACCGTATCTCCTTCCCAGTCACCACACCGACTTCTGTTATTTACTTTTTCAGAACGCTCGTGGATAGTATGTTCAGGATGAATGCTATTATATTTACTTCTGTTGCTTTTTTTCTTTTTTCCTCGTCTTCTTAAATGAGATTTTGGAATAATATTGTCAAATACATTTCTATATATGGCATCGTAAATTGTTGAAAATGATATTCTCTCTTTCGGATGGTCTTTATTCCACATTACTGCAATAACCTCAGGAGACCAGTACAACAGCAACTTTTTCAAAATATCCTCATAAAGTTTCGTTCCTTTTTGTATCCGATATTTCCTTTTTGAGTTCTTTCTTCTTTGTTGGTATTTTCTCGTTGCTCCAACTAGATTATATTCTCTATTCTGATTTTTGTTTCTGTTGATTTCTCGACTGACACTTGACCTGTTTCGGTTAAGTTCCCGAGCAATTTCTGATGGTTTTTTCCCTAATTTTAATAATAGGTATAGACTTTCTCTTTCTTCTGTTGTAAAATGAGTGTAGGATTTCATAGTAATCTCCTTTGTATTTGTTTGCTGTTCAACTTTCATTTTACAACAAGATTACTGTGAAGTCCATATTTTTATTTGTTGCACTTGACGTTGCCCCTGAATCCCACAAACTTTTTGAAAAAAGTTTGACAAAAACTTTCAAGGCTCACTGCGTTCGGAATGTTTATCTAAGCGTCAGCTATGACAATTAAAAGTTTTTTGTCCACTTTTGGGGGAAAAGTGGGCGGGGTTAAGGGGTGGCAACCCCTTAGTGGGATTTTTAAGGGCGACAGTCCTTAAAAAGCAGTACCAGAATACACGGGAAAATGAAAAAGCTGACAATGAAAAACCGAAAATCAATACCTGTCAGTAAGAGCATAGTTCCCCAGTTGTGCAGTAGGAGGGGAATACATAACAACATCTTCTTCCAGTGTTTAGAAAATTTCATTTTGGCAAGTGTTACCACAAGAATGACCAGATTGATAATTCCCGTAAAGTAAAACAGATATTTCAGTACAGTTACTCTGGCAATCGCACCGTAGGAAAGAAAACAGTCGTCTAAAAGACCGCCTGTATATTTTTCCACACCAATTTCGTTGTCGGCAGTTTCGGTGTAGGGGTGCCAGTCAACATCACCGTCAATGGCAATAACTCTGTTGAACAGTACTGCCATTGCCCGAAGAGAGTCAGTCGGGTCAAGCACAATGCTTTTGACTGCCAGACGACAGATGTTGAAAATTCCCACATCATCAAGTACTTCCAGATTGAATTTTTTCCCATCTTTTGCCCACTTGATACTGTTGAAATTACCACATTCATAATCATTCCACGATTCCTGCGGAGCAATGGCATAAGCAAATTCTCTGAGTTCATCGTCCATAGCGTCAGGATTTTCCTTGATGACATTGGAAATAATCGTCATGGGCATTCCCGCCATTTCGACACTTCTTTTTTCGGCACTTTTCACGCCAATGAGTGCATACAGCGGTATCTTTATCAGAACGAAAAATGCTACAAATAAGGCAACCAATCCTATTCTCTGCTTCTTTTCAATAAAGAACATCACACCAATACAAAGCGGTAAGATGAGTAATACGGCATTGTGTCTGAAAATGGTTGCCAGAACAGCGAACAGCACAAAGACAATCAGATTAATCGGTTTGTTAATCCACTTGCCTTTTGTGAAAAAGATGTGCAGAGTATACGACATCACCATAACTGACGAAATCGAAAAGGCAATATCTTTTGTGGGAATGACCGCCAGACTTTGGATAGCAGGATTAAGTATAATGAAAAACAAACTCAACAGAGCGAATTTTTTGCCGGCATAATTCATCAGCACATATTCCATATAAGTTAGCGACAGTGAAAGATAAAGTATCTGCATAAAGACAATACTTCCGATTTGTCCTGTCAGTTTATAGGGAACGGTGAAAAACAGAAAGGTATGCAAAGCAGGGTGCCAGTCATTATAATTTCCTGTAACGGTCTGGGTATACTGGTTGATACTGTCGATGACAAATCCACCGGGAAATACCGAAAGATATCTGACAAAGAAAAAGATGAAATTAATGCCGAAAAAAATTCCGAGCCAGATTTTTTTCTCTTTTTGGGAATAGTTGACAGCCTTAAAAATATTCAGTTTTCGTATACCGCCGAATACTTTCGGAGATATCGCCAGTGTCAGCACAAAGACAACCGCTACTGTCAGCAATACTACCCACACATTGTAAATTTCCAAAGTCAGTACTTTCATGATAAACAGTATCGTCACATATAAGGCGACTATCAGACCGTTTAATCCCTCATGATAATGGAACAGTTTTTTAATCAAGTATTTTTCCTTCTTTCTTTGCGTTAATCGAAAAATTTTTCCACCTGAAATGAAAAAAACAACCTCTAGCTATGACAATTAAAAGTTTTTGTCCACTTTTTTCAAAAAGTGGTGGGGTCAAGGGGCAAAGCCCCTTGTGGGATTTTTAAGGGCGAAGCCCTTAAAAAGCAAATTTTGACATAACTATCTGATGTTTAACCGCTCAGGCAGAAACCTTTTACATTGTAACATATAATTCTGTCTTTGTCACAGCAATTCGACAAATATTTCAGGAAAATTTTCTCACAAAAAAACAGTGCCGTCCGAAAACGACACTGTTTTCTTTATCCTGAATCGGCAAGAAGACTCCGACCTCTATAGGTCGGGGATGAATTGCCGTCAGCCGTAAGGCTGATTTTTTCCTTGACAACATTAAGATAT
>CACWNY010000050.1:20200-81257 GCA_902762375.1 uncultured Ruminococcus sp.
CCATAGCCTTAGAAACTGATGCCCGTAAAATGAAATCCTTTGCAAGGTTGGGCGGATTAAAGGAAGCTCCCGCCTCTATAGGCGGTGAGTACTTCACTAAAGACTTGCTTTCAGTATGCTGACCACTTCATCACGGTTAAGCACCTTATAACCGCCCTGTAAAATAATTGTAGCGTCTGCAATACCCTCTATCATATCTTCTGTTGCACCGAGTTCACGCAAATTCATAGCAAGACCTAAAGTTTTCATCCAGTTTTCCATTCTGGAAAGACCTTCACTGGCGATTTCCTCATCTGACTTTCCAGTGGTATCGACATTCCAGACTTCTTTGGCAAATCTGACAAATTTTGGCAGTCCATAAGGACAGATGAATTTATAGTACGGCAACGATACCGCAGAAAGTGTCATACCGTGAGTAGCGTCCGTGTAAGCCCCTGTTGCCTGACCTAACATATGCACCATCCAGTCGGTCGTCTTACCACGAGAAATCAGTGTATTCAACGCCCATGTTGCCGTCCACATGATATTCGAACGAGCCTCATAGTTTTCAGGATTTTCAATAGCCGTCAGCGAACTCTTTATGACAGACTTCATCAGAGCCTCTGCAAGATAATCACTGGTATTGTCGTCATCGCCCGAAAAATACTGTTCGCAGATGTGATTGAAAATATCATAGATACCTGCAACCATCTGTCTTTTAGGGAGAGAGAAAGTAAATTCAGGGTTCAGAATGGAAAATTTCGGCATGACATCATCACCGAACACATGACCGATTTTCAGTTTTGCCTGATGGTTGGTGATAACAGAACCGCCGTTCATTTCCGAACCCGTACCTGCCATAGTGAGTATACAGCCGACAGGAACAATTTCGCAGTCAGGATTTTCAAAGCGGACATAATACTTTTCCCAAGCGTCTTCATCGCAGTTCACCGAAACCGATACCGCTTTGGCATAGTCGCAACACGAACCACCACCGACAGCTAATAACAAATCCGTCTTATTTTCTCTGGCAATCCTTACACCGTCACGCAACTTTTCCACCGTAGGATTGGGCATAACACCACCGTCATCAATGACATTTTTACCATTCTGTTTCAGAATTTCCACTACTTTGTCATAAATGCCGTTTTTCTTAATTGAACCGCCACCGTAAATGAGCTGTACATTTTTGCCGTATTTAGGAAGTTCATCGTTAAGGTAGTCGAGGGCATTTTTACCGAAGTATAGTTTTGTAGGGTTATGATAGCTGAAATTACCGAGCATATAATTCACACCGTCTTTCTTTGAAATTTATTGACATTCCTATTATACAAAAATTGAAAGTAAAGGTCAATATTTTGTAGACAGAATAAGGAAAAATTTTCCATCTGTGCGGTTGGAATAATTTTCTCATCGTATAGCTGTGACAATTAAAAGTTTTGTCCACTTTTTCAAAAGTGGTGGGGTCAAGGGGCAAAGCCCCTTGTGGGATTTTTAAGGGCGCCTTAAACTCATCAAAATTCAAACAAAATTTGCGTAAGCAAATTTTGATAATTCCGAAAAAATGATTTGATTTTCAACCACACAGTTGGAAATTTTTTCCAAAATAGAATTTGTGCTTTTTGACAAAATGCACTTATTTGACAAAATAACCAAAATATCAAAATAGTTATTGTAAAAATATTAGAATATCAAAAATGTCGACATTTAGGGTTGACATTTTCAATATTAGTGTTATAATGTTAGACAATTCAAAGGGAATTGATTAAAATTCAAAGTATATACTGCTTATACCTTTTTTCATATATACCTTCCAAAGCGAAAACACCTGGTTTCAACAGGTGTTTTCGCTTTTTTTGGTTTAGCTCTATTTAATAGGATACGATGAAATGTCAAAATTTGCTTACGCAAATTTTGTTCGGATTTTGGGGAGTTAAAGGGCTGCCGCCCTTTAAAATCCTGCTAAGGGGCTGCCGCCCCTTAACCCCGCCCACTTTTTTGAAAAAAAGTGGACAAAAAACTTTTATTTTCGAGTGCTTTTTCGTGTCATTCCGAACGAAGTGAGGAATCTAATTACGAATTACGCATTATATCAAGGATTTCGGCGATGACAACTCTTTCATCGAGGGGATATTTGACATGGTTAATTTCCTGATAATCTTCATGACCTTTGCCAGCAAGAACAATGATATCGCCTTTCTGACCGTTGCGGATAACCCATTCGATAGCTTTTCGTCTGTCGGGAATGGTAATATATTCACCGTTTGTTTTGTGCATACCGACAAGGATATCATCAATAATGGCGAGAGGGTCTTCTTCTCTGGGGTTGTCGGAGGTGATAACGGTGAGGTCAGCGAGTTTGCCCGAAACTTCCCCCATACTGAAGCGTCTGTCTTTGGAACGGTTTCCGCCACAGCCGAACAGACAAACCAATCGTTGAGGATTATAGGCTCTCAGTGTAGTCAGCAGACTTTCCAGAGCCATAGCGTTATGGGCATAGTCAATCATCAAGGTAAAATCGTCCGAAACCTTTACCATTTCAATTCTGCCCTTGACTTTGGCATATTTGAGAGCTTTCAGGATAGTTTCCTTGTCGATGTTGAAATAATGACAGATAGCGATTGCGGTGAGGGAATTATAGACGCTGAATTTTCCAGGCAGGTCAATTTCGACCGACATTTCTGTTTTGCCGTCAACATCGTATTTTACGCCGAGAACACCTTTCTGGGTGAACAGTTGCATATTTTTAGCGTGAAAATCAGCTTTTTCCGAGAAACCGTAAGTAGAGATATCACAAGTAGCTTGTTGGATAATATAGTCAGCGTGTTTGTCGTCAATATTGACAATCCCGTGTCGGCACTGACGAAACAGCAGACTTTTGCAATACAGATAGTCATCAAAATCCTTATGTTCAGTAGGGGAGATGTGGTCAGGTTCGATGTTGGTAAAAATGCCGATTTCGAACAGAATACCAGCGGTTCGGTCAAGCATAAGCCCCTGAGAGGAAACTTCCATCACTACACAGTCACAACCGCAGTCTGCCATTTCACGCAGATATTGCTGAAGCATATAGGATTCAGGTGTGGTGTGGCTTGCCTTGATGATTTTATCGCCGATAATGATTTCGATAGTACCGATAAGACCGCACTTATGTCCTGCATTTTCCAGAATGGATTTGACAAGATAGGTGGTGGTAGTTTTGCCTTTAGTTCCTGTGATACCGATAACCTTGAGTTCATTTGCGGGGTTGCCGAAATATTCTGCCGAAATACACGCCATCGCATAACGGCTGTTTTCGACTTTGATGACGGTGATATTTTCAGGAACAGACACATCATCTTCCACAACAAGAGCAGTTGCTCCTTTTTCAATCGCCATAGGAATAAAGCGGTGACCGTCCGAAACCGCTCCTTTGATACAGATGAAAAGTGAACCTGCAGTAACTTTTCTGGAGTCGTAAATAACGGAAGAGATTTCTGTATCTGTATTACCCTGTACACAAGTATAAGTGATTTTTTGCAACAATTTGTCAAGTTTCATAGAATAGCACTCCTTTACAAATCTACCAGTTTAATTTACAACATTGTATGAGGAATGTCAATGGAAAAGTCATATTTTTCAGGCAATGTCATTAACTTAAAAGTGTTATGCCAAATGAATTGAAAAGTTTTCTAATTGTATGGTTGGAATGATATTCTCATTGTATAGCTATGACAATTAAAAGTTTTTGTCCACTTTTTGGGGAAAGTGGTGGGGTTCAGGGGCAAAGCCCCTGATGGGATTTTTAAGGGCGAAGCCCTTAAACTCCTCAAAATCCAAACAAAATTTGCGTAAGCAAATTTTGTTATTAATTACCTGATTTTCAACACTTGTTATTCTGTTATTTTTTAAATGGACAACATTGATTTTATGGGATAATATGACAAAAAATTGAGGAGAACTATAGAGAGAATTTGGAGAATATTTTTTGAAGAAAAGCAGTTTTTTCAGGGGAAATCCGTGAAAATTTATATAATCAGACAAAATCAAAAAGTATATTTAGTCGATTTCCACAAAAGAGATATTAGCGAAATTTAACTATTTCTCCATTTATTTTTTCAGGAAATTGTGCATAAAGTAAAATCGAAAAGAAAGTGTTGTTAAAAATGCACAAAAAATATATGTAAAATTTATTTATGTAACTAAAATAACTAAAATAACTAAAATATATTGCAATTATTCATTGTATATGATATCATAAGGTCAAGTAGTTATGACGACTATAGGAACTGTCTGATTACGAAATTAGTGCAGTTTGAATGATTAACTGTCTAAGCATTACAATTCAAATTTTAAGAAAGAAGGAAAAAAAATGTTTGGTAAAACAAAGAGAGTAGCCGGAATCCTTTTGGCATCATGTATGATTGCAACGGCATTTGCAGGTTGTGGTGGAGATGGCGGAAGTACTACCACAAGCAGTAGTGGTGGCGGAGATGCTACCAGCAGTGGAGGTACCACAGATAATACAGCAACAGCCGTAAGTGTAGACGATATGCTCAAGGACGCAGATTTGGCACTCGACACGGAAGGTAAGGACACAGAAGTTAAACTGAAAGTATGGGCTCCCGCAGACGCATTGAAAGTATTCCAGGCACAGTGTGACGAATTTGTCAAGAGTTTCCCTGACAGAAAGATTAAGATTGAAGTCGTTGCACAGGGTGAATCCGACGCAGCAGCCAATGTTATGAACGACCCCGAAGCAGCAGCCGATGTATTTGCTTTTGCATCTGACCAGGCGTCCAACCTTTATCCCAACGCTTTTGTTATGCCTGTAAGAGAGGACTTTGCCGCAAGTATTAAAGCAGACAATATGTCCGCAGCAGTAGATGTTGTTACTCATGACGGCAATATCGTAGCATTCCCTGAAACAGGTGACAACGGTTACTTTGTTTACTACAACAAGAGCCTTATTTCCGCAGACGAAATCAAATCTATCGAAAGTATTATGAAAGTCTGTGACGACAAAGACAAACAGTTCATCATGAACTTAGGAAACGGTTATTATGGTTGTGTTATTCCTCTGACAGCAGGCGGTACATATGAACTTGACGCAGAGGGTTATCAGGTACTCAACTATGATAAAGATAAGGTTGTCAAGACAGCTAAGGCTTTTGCTGATGTTCTGGCAAACAACTCTCACTTCTCTTCCGCAGATACAGATAAAGTTCTTGCCTCTAACCTCAAACAGGGTAAGGCACTTGCAGGTGTATCCGGTACATGGAAGAAATCCGCTATCGAAGCAGCATTGGGTGGCAATTTTGCTTGTGCAAAACTGCCTACTATCAAAATTGATGGCACAGACACAGATATGGTATCTATGTTCGGTTACAAGATTATCGGTGTCAACAGTAATACAAAAGCTCCTTACACCGCACAGGCACTGGCATACTATCTGACAGGCGAAAAATGTCAGACAGAAAGAATGGAACAGCTCGGCTGGGGACCTTCTATCCAGAAACTTGTTGACAGCGATACTGTTAAGAATGATGCCTGTTTGTCAGCAGTATATGCACAGCGTGAACACAGTGTACCGCAGATTGGTCTTGCAGGCTCTTTCTGGGACCCTACAGGTGCATTCGGTTCTTATGTTGTTGAGAAGAAGAACGACCTCTCAGAAGAAGGTATTGCTAAGGCTTACGACAGTATGTACAACAATATCACAGCAAAATAATTTGATGGGTATTTCTGTTCGGGCAGTCCGTTTTGGCAACAAAAGGGACTGCCTGAACGGTGGTAAAAATTCATTAATATATATTTAAGGGGAGTGAATTAATGAACTATTTGGATTATATGCAGCTTAGTCCTATGGAGAAGTGTGCCTACAAAGTAAAGTCTTTCTTTGCGGCTATTCCCGGAGCATTGGCAAAATTCGGAACAATGCTGAAGAATTTTTTCATCGGACTGTTCAAGGGAATAGGTAATTTCTTCAAGAACTATGCCAACGATTTCAAGACAGGCGGTATTTCGACAAAATTGTCGTATGTCATTATGGGTGCGGGCTGTTTGATGTGCGGACAGATTGTCAAAGGTCTTATCTTTTTGGCACTGGAAGTTGGCTTTATTGCTTACATGGTAGGTTTTGGTGCTCCGTATATGGCAAAATTCGGAACATTGGGAACAGTAACTTCCCATATGGAAAAAGTACCAGGAAAGCCTATGCCTGTTCGTGTAGCAGGTGATAACTCGATGTTGATTTTGCTTTTCGGTACACTCACACTTATCATTATTGTGATATTTATTGCGGTCTATATTCTGAATATCAAAACAGCCGTAAAATGTGAGAGAATTGTAAAATCAGGTTCAAGACCGAACACACTCAAAGAAGATATTGCTACATTGCTGGACGAAAAATTCCATGTTACCCTGCTGGCAATTCCAACATTTCTGGTAGGTTGTTTCACCATCTTACCGCTTATCTTCATGATATTGATTGCGTTCACCAACTTTGACCATGACCACCAGCCTCCCAACGCACTGTTCACATGGGTAGGATTTGGTAACTTCGGTAACATTTTTGTCAGCAACCCTCAGTACTCCAGAACATTCACAAAAATTCTCGGCTGGACATTTGTCTGGGCGGTAGTCGCAACATTCTCCTGTTACATTCTGGGCGTTATTGTTGCTCTGCTGATTAACACAAAAGGACTGAAAGGTAAAAGTATATTCAGAACCTGTTTTGTTCTTTCTGTTGCTGTACCGCAGTTCGTTACACTGCTTCTTATGGCACAGATGCTTTCACAAGACGGTGTTGTCAATGTATTCTTGCAAAACGCCGGGTTTATCAAAGAACCTGTCAAATTCCTGACTGACCAGAGTAACCCTAATCTGGCAAGAATAACGATTATTATCGTTAATATCTGGATAGGTGTTCCGTACACCATTCTGAGTACGACAGGTATCTTGCTCAACATTCCTGAAGACCTGTATGAGTCAGCTCGTATTGACGGTGCTACACCTGTTGTGCAGTTTACAAAGATTACTTTACCGTACCTGATTTTCGTAACCACACCGCAGTTGATTTCTACATTTGTAGGAAACATCAACAACTTCAATGTCATTTTCCTGCTCAGTGGCGGTGGCCCTTCCAATGTACATCTGTACAAAGCAGGTGAAACAGACTTGCTTGTTACATGGCTGTATAAACTGACAATGGAAAATAATGATAACAACCTTGCTGCGGCAATCGGTATTATCGTATTTATTATTTCAGCTACTTTGTCATTGATTACATTCAATAACTCCAAGTCAGCAAAAGATGAGGGGGCGTTCTCATGATAAAAAGTTACAAAACAAGACGAATGGTCGGTTTAGGTGTTGTCTATGCGATACTTACCATTTTATCCATTATCTGGGTACTGCCTTTGGTATGGATTGTCATGACATCGTTCTCGGGCGAAGATGCAGCGTTTATTGACCATGTTATCCCGTCAAAATGGACTTTCCATAACTATGTACAACTGTTCACAGACAAAGCTATTTTTAACTATCCCCGTGCTTTTATGAATACATTGATTATTGCGATTTTCTCTTGTATCATTTCGACACTTAGTGTTCTGATGGTTGCTTATACTTTCAGCCGTCTGAGATTCAAGGCAAGAAAAGCATATATGAATGTAGCTATGATTTTGGGAATGTTTCCCGGTTTCATGACCATGATAGCTATTTACTATATTCTGAAAACAATCGGTTTGTCACAGAGTATTGTTGGTTTGATAGTTGTTTATTCCGCAGGTGCTTCACTTGGTTTCTTCATTTCCAAAGGTTTCTTTGATACCGTTCCGAAAGCACTTGACGAAGCCGCTACCATTGACGGTGCGACCAAAAACCAGATTTTCTGGCAGATTATTTTGCCGATGGCAAAACCCATCGTTGTATATACGGTTATTACATCATTCATCAGCCCTTGGACGGACTTCATTATGGCAAGAATGTTGTTGCGTGATGCGATTGACCAGTATACAGTTGCCCTTGTATTGTGGAATATGACAGATAAAGAAAAAGTTGACCAGTTCTTCTATCGTTTCTGTGCAGGTTCAGTAATTGTTGCCATTCCGATTACGGCAGTATTCCTGAAGATGCAGAAGTTCTATGTAGAGGGTATCACAGGCGGTGCTGTAAAGGGTTAATAGCCTTTTGCAAGTTCCTAAAAACAAGAGGTGAAGGCATTGTCTTCACCTCTTTATTTATATAAAGCATTTGCAAGTCAGTCGGGGACTTTGTCCCCGAACCCCTATCAGGGGCGTTGCCCCTGAACCCCACGAACTTTTTAAAAAAAGTTCGACAAAAATTTTCAAGGCTCACTTCGTTCGGATTGTCTATCCAATGTTTGGCGGTGAAACTTAAAAGTTTTTTGTCCACTTTTTTTCAAAAAAGTGGGCGGGGTTAAGGGGCGGCAGCCCCTTAGCAGGATTTTAAAGGGCGGCAGCCAATTTTGGCAGAGAACAGAAAGGAAATTTTTCTGACCTGTAAATGACCTGCTATTATCATGGACAGATTTTTACGGTTTATACAAGTAAGGAGGTATTTTATGCGAAAAAAATTAATCGCACTGGCTTTGATGACGACAATGTGTACAACAATGCTGACAGCTTGCGGAAATAGTGAAGAAAACACAGGAAATTCATCAGGTGGTTCGTCAGATACAAGCAGTTCACAAAGCAAGGTAATCGAACCCAATAAGGCAGTACAGTCCACAGACAATTACAGAAACTTTTATCAGATTTTCGTCAACAGTTTCTGTGATTCCGATGATGACAGTATAGGAGATATTCCCGGTATTATCAGCAAGCTGGATTATCTTAATGACGGCAATCCCGAAAGTGGCGATGATTTGGGAATAGATGGTATATGGCTGACCCCGATAGCGGAATCGCAGTCGTATCACAAATACGATGTAGAGGATTACTGTTCGATAGATAGTACATTCGGCACAATGAAAGATTTTGAAAAACTCATTGAAGAATGTAACAAGCGTGGTATTCATGTCATCACAGATTTGGTTGTCAATCATTCGTCCAATACACATGAATGGTTTGTCAAGGCTTGTGAAGAAGTCAAGGCAGGCAATTTTGACGGATACGCAAAATATTATCACATTGTCGAAAAAGAAAACGCTGGTGACGGCTATACTCAGATACAGGGAACAGATTATTATTACGAATCAAACTTTTCCGACACTATGCCTGAACTGAATTTATCCAATCCTGATGTCAGAGAAGAAATCAAGAAAATCATGCAATTCTGGTTTGACAAAGGCGTTGCAGGATTCCGACTGGACGCTATCAAATATTATGACACAGGCGGAGATGACGGAAAAGAGTTTTGCAAATGGCTTGTAGATACGGCACACGAACTGAAAAAGGATTCCTATATTGTCGGTGAAAACTGGTCAGGAACAGGTACGGTTTCAGAATGGTACAAAACAGGTATTGACAGTCAGTTCAATTTCCCGATGAGTGCGGCAATAGGGGATTATGAAGCGACTGTGCGTACAGGAAATGTCAAGAAATTACTGGGTACGGTCAAAAACTGGAACGAAACCATCAAAAAACAGACACCTAATGCAATAGACTGTTCATTCCTTTCCAATCATGATATGGTCAGAAGTGGAGCGTCGTTAGGAAAAGATGTCGAAAAAGAAAAAATGGCGGCAATGTATTATATGCTTGCACCTGGCAATCCGTACATTTACTATGGAGAAGAACTGGGACTTGTTGGCAGTGAAAAGGACAATGACGGTACATACCGTTTGCCTATGCCTTGGACGGGCGATGAATATGATAAAATTTCTGTTTTGAATGTGACCCCTGATGTGGCGAAAGAAGCGATTGTCGATACCGCCGACAAGGCACAAAAGGACGAAAATTCTTTATTCAGTACCTATAAGAAACTAATTACTTTGAAATTACAAAATCCCGAAATTGCCAGAGGAACTATCAGCAAAATTGTAGAAACCAGCAACGATTACATGGCAGGCTATGTGACAAAGTATGACGGCAAAAAAATACTGGTCATGTATAACGGCAGTAAGGATAAGAGTGGTGAAGCAACGCTTGACAGTGATTGGAAAGGCATTGCAGGAGAAGTCTATGCGAAAAGCGGTTCGGAAAAGGCGAAATTTGCAGGCGACAAACTGACTTTGCCCCCGAGAAGTGTTGTGGTTATCCGTTAAGGGTAATCTTTATGGACAAAATTTGCTCACGCAAATTTTGTATTGAGTTTTTATTCGTTAAAGGGCTTTGCCCTTTAAAATCCCACAAGGGGCTACCCCTGATGGGATTGTTAAGGGCAACGCCCTTTACTCAGGGGTTCGGGGACAAAGTCCCCGACAGAATGTCGGCAATTCTTTCACAAGCGTGTCCATCACCGTAAGGATTGGAAGCGTGTGCCATCTTATTATACTCTTCTTCGTCGTCCAACAGACGGGTAAACCATTCGTAAATGGTATCTTCATCAGTACCCACTAATTTTAAAGTGCCTGCCTCAACACCTTCGGGGCGTTCTGTGGTATTTCTCATGACAAGCACGGGCTTTCCGTATGACGGACATTCCTCCTGTATTCCGCCTGAATCCGTCAGACAAATATGACACCTTGCCTCAAAATTGTGACAGTCCACAACATCAATCGGGTCAATAATATGGATTTGCTGACAGTTGCCAAGTTCTTCTTCGGCTATCTTCCGCACTACGGGATTCATGTGAATGGGATAAATCGCTCGTACATCAGGGTGTTCGTCAAGCACTCTGCGGATTGCCCTGAACATATGGTGCATAGGTTCACCAAGATTTTCCCGTCTGTGTGCGGTAATGAAAATCATACGGTTATCACCAACCCATTCCAGTTCCTTATGGTGATAGTTTTCCGTGACAGTATAACGCATAGCGTCAATGACGGTATTTCCCGTGACAAAAATCGTATCTGCGTTTTTGCCCTCCTGCAACAGATGTTGCTTTGCCAGTGTGGTAGGAGCAAAATGATACTCACTGATAATCCCTACTGCCTGTCGGTTGAACTCTTCGGGATAGGGAGAGTAAATGTTATAAGTCCGCAGTCCCGCCTCAACATGACCTACCGCAATCTGTAAATAAAAACAAGCCAGTGCTGTGACAAAAGTTGTAGATGTGTCACCATGCACCAGAACAATATCAGGGCGTACTTCTTCCAGTACGCCTTTCATTTTTTCCAGAATATTTACTGTTACATCAAACAGTGTCTGACGGTCTTTCATGATAGAAAGGTCATAATCGGGAATGACACCAAAAGTATGCAATACCTGTTCCAACATTTCACGGTGCTGACCTGTGACACAAACCACCGTATGGAAATTTTTTCTCTTTTTCAGTTCGTTGACCAGCGGACACATCTTGATTGCCTCAGGTCTTGTTCCAAAAACTAACATTATTTTTTTCATATCTCTGTTCTTAACCTCTCAAAAATACCATCGTACGGTTAAAAGTCAAATAGTTACTGTCAAAATTTGCGTAAGCAAATTTTGTTTTGATTTTTGGGAGTTTAAGGGCTGCCGCCCTTAAAAATCCTGCTAAGGGGCTTTGCCCCTTAACCCCACCACTTTTGAAAAAGTGGACAAAACTTTTTAATTGTCATAGCTATACGATGAGAAAATTATTCCAGTCGTACAGGTAAAAATACTGTCAATCAGATTTCATCTGTCGTAAAGTCCGTAAAGTGTTCCATGTTTTCTTTCGGCTGACCGTAAACAACCGCCCTATCCTGATAAAAAAAAGAAACGGCAACAGTATCTTATGACGGTAAAAAAAAGGATAATACAATCTCACCGTTTCCATCGGTATGAACAATCTTCGAAAAAGAAAGACAATTTTTCCTTTTCTGCCCCCACCGTTTTTCTGCACATCATTGGCTACCTTCTGTGATAATGTACCGTGTACGCCAGAGGACAGAATATAAGATAACATCTTTTCCGCTTCTTTATCAAGTACTCCGTCCCCGAACAAATGCAATGCCAGTTGTCTGTTACAGCGTTCAAAGTCGGCAATATGGAGTTTTTCGGTTTCTTTGGTAATATAGGCTGTATCCAGTGTGTCACCGAATTTCTGCCAGAAAACATAATTGTCCAGTACCGAACGCAAACCTGTTCCGCTGGAACAATAGTGTCTGTATTCGTGGGCGATGAGATAAATATAGAAATCTTCATGGGAAAAATGATAACCATATTCGTTTTCTTCATCTTTGACAAGCCGTTTCTTTACATCACGATAATATTCATAGAAATTGTTGTCAGAGGTATCGGAAAATAAAAGCGTGTGCATTTCAAAATTACTGATGGGCTTTTTATAAAAAACATCGTGATTGCCTCTGCCCAAATCTGTTCCTGTAAATCCCAGTTCTTCCATGATAGTTATCACTTTATTACGGTAATGACTGTCAAACAAAATATCTACATCGGACATCTGTCGCATTCCCAGTGACGGATAAAACTCCTTCATCACCATGCCTTTGAGGGGCATATACCAGATTTTTTCCTGTTCCAGACGCTCAGAAAGTAATGCTTTGTCCTGTTCCAGAACAATCTCTTTGCGGATAGCTTTTGCTTTTGCCTGTATGAAATGATTATCCTTGATACCTGCCTGTTCCAAAGCCGTACAGATGATTGCCGTCAGCATATGTTTTTTTGCTGTTGTGTATAAAGCGGTCAAATCCATCTTTTCTGTTTTCTTTCTGTCGGGTACGGTGTTGTGGATAAAGCACCTGACAAGGTAAATCATATTCTCCGCAGATGTTTCCTGCAATATATTTTCAGACATATTTTCACACTTTCTGTATCATCAGGCAACCCTGTCTATTTCAACGGCACGATTATTCCGCAAATCACACACACCACACCAATAAGCATTGCTACTACACCTAACATTCGCACTGTTTTAGTGGTAGAAATAATTCCCTTGTTTTTTATCTGTTCGTCAAGTCCGTAATACGGCAACACCAAATATAATATCCCGATAACCAGTATTCCTGAACCTGTTATCAATAACCCGATTTTGATATTCTTGGAAATCACCCCGACAACCAATCCTATCAGACAGGCAACAATGCCTGAAATATTTCCTCCGCTGAACAACCCTTGCCAGCGTTTTCTGTTCTTATAATAATTGAATGTATTCTGCTCACATTCATCATCACAGAACGCATGATTGTAATCTATCTCTTTTCCACAATATTCACAAGTCTTCACGCAGAACACGCTCCTTAACTATTTTCCTCTGTGCGGTTGGAATGATTTTCTCATTGTATAGCTATGACAATTAAAAGTTTTTGTCAACTTTTTTCAAAAAGTTGTGGGGTCAAGGGGCAAAGCCCCTTGTGGGATTTTTAAGGGCAAAGGCCCTTAAACTCCCCAAATACAAAACAAAATTTGCATAAGCAAATTTTGACAGTAACTATTTTACTGACAACACTCAGTTCATCATGTCTTCCACACGCATAGTATTGACAATCCTTTCGGAATGTTCATGAACAATATAAAAATTACCGTCTGCATTCATTAAATCGTCCGTACCGTCTGATGACCAGAATATCTGTTGTCTTTCCGTGTCCCAGTACGCATGGTAAATAACATCTTTATAGCGTTTAGTCTGTGCTTCTGTTTTCAGGTCTTTGGTTTCAATCACATCTTTGTAAGACAATCCCGTGAGTGCTTTATTTCCGAATACCTTTGTATTTGATGTTTTCATTGCCTCTTTTGCTTCGTTGAGTGCTTCCATGATGTTATTGGTATCTTCTACGGTCTGCAAAATACTGGTATTGTCTTTGGAAATCATAATCTTTTCTATGCCGTCTACCACTGAACAACCTGTCAGCAACAATACCAATAGCATAAGAATTAAACCGATACTGACCTTTCTTAAAATTTTCATCATTCATTCCTTCTTTTTCATTCTCCGAAAAATTACGGTAAAGAAATCAAGCCCTTTTCCAGCATATTCTGTACCGAAACCAGAATACCTACTCTGGCACTATGAAATGTTACTCCACCCTGTAACCATGCCGAATAAGGTTCTCTCAGCGGTGCGTCCGCCGAAAGTTCAATCGTTGACCCTAAGGTAAAACTGCCTGATGCCATGATGACCTTGCTTTCATATCCCGGCATATCGGACGGTTCAGGTGTGACAAAACTGTCTATCGCTCCGCCTTTCTGAATACCTTGACAAAAAGCTATCAGTCTTTCTGTGGTGTTTAGGTTCAACAACTGTATGATATCTCCACGCCTTTCATTATATTTTGGCGTGGTATCAAATCCTAACAGTTCAAACAATGCTGACGCAAATACCGCCGTCTTGAGTGCCTCTCCCGTTGCGTGAGGGGCGTTGAACGCTCCTAAAAACAACTCTCTGTTGACACCTAATGTCGCTCCCTGTTCTCTGCCTATTCCTGGCGTTGTCAAACGGTAGGCACATTGTTCCACAAGGTCTTCTTTCCCTGCAATATATCCGCCTGTCGGGGCAATTCCCCCTCCCGGATTTTTTATCAAAGACCCTGCCATAATGTCTACACCCTTTGTCAAAGGCTGTTCCTTTTCGACAAACTCTCCGTAACAGTTATCCAGCATGACTATTGTATTCGGCGATTTCCTTTTGGAAATCTTCGCAATCTTTTCTATCTCATCAATCCGCAAAGACGGTCTGACTTCATATCCCCTTGAACGCTGTATGTATACCATCTTGATTTCAGGTGTAATCGCTTTTTCGATAGCGTCATAGTCAGGTGTACCGCTTTCGGTGAGGGGAATTTCTTTGTAGACAATCCCGAAATCCTGCAATGACCCTGAATAGTTCCCCGAAAGTCCGATAACCCCCTGTAGCGTATCATACGGTGTTCCTACTACTGACAACATAATATCTTTCGGTCGCAACATTCCAAACAACGCAACCGTCAAAGCGTGTGTTCCGCAAATAAAATTGTGTCTGACTAACGCATCTTCCGCATCAAAAACAGTTGCGTAAATTTCATCAAGTGCTTCTCTTCCTCTGTCATCGAAACCATAACCCGTTGAGGTCGAAAAGTGACTTTCGCTTATTCCTGCTTTCTGAAACGCATATAACATCTTCTGTGTGTTATAGTCCTGTATGTCGTCAATCACCACAAACTGTTCTTTCGTGATTTCCATCGCTTTATCCGCTAACCGCAATATTCTCTCATCTATCTTATGAAACGCTATGTTCATTATCATCAACCCCTTGTGTAATGCGTAATTCGTAATGCGTAATTCGTAATTTATCGTATGGCTATGACAATTAAAAGTTTTGTCCACTTTTTCAAAAGTGGTGGGGTCAAGGGGCAAAGCCCCTTGTGGGATTTTTAAGGGCAAAGCCCTTAAACTCCCAATATTTGCATAAACTCCGCTACATCTTCAAACCCTGAATGGCGATAAAACTTCTTATTTTCGTTTTTGTCACGCTGTAAATAGATGTTATCCACACTCTTATTGCTCAAGGACTGACATAATTCATAAACTGCCTTTGTGCCGAACCCTTGCCTTTTGTATTCGGGCAAAGTCGCTACCGCTGAAATTATCGCTGAATTTCCACTTATCGCACTCGCTATACAACCACTCACCAACTGCCTTTCAAAATATACTCCCGTAATTTCTGCACATCTCTTTCTCAAACGATGGTGTAGGTCTACATAGAAATCTTTAAAATCAGGTACAACAAACTTCTGTGACTGATTACTTTTCAGTAAACGATAATATTCCTGTAAATCTACTTCATGCGAAACAGCATAATCGTATTCATCATTCCGCAAGGATTTTAATTTCATTACCGTTCCCAGATAACCATCTGTCGGAATTTTTTTACACAATAAAACTTTTGCTCCTGTCATTCGGCAAAAATTGATGAGTTCAGCAATATCACACTCTCCGACAATATCCGCTATAATTTCATTACCATATTTTAATAAATACGCTGTAATCTTATTATTGTCGTTCTGATACCAAATGTCAAGTAAATTATCATATTTTCCGTAAGCTATAATAAGCGACTGTATTCTTACCGCAAAAATATTCTTTGCTTGAGAGTGCATATAGTTTTGAATAACTTCATTTTCCGTACTGACCAGCGTTATCATAATTCTTCACCAAGAATTTTCACCGCCATCTTGTTCACAACATTCTGTACAGAAATAAGGTCGCTTTCTGCTATCAGACTGCAATTTGAATGTAAATACCGACACGGCAACGATACCGCCAGTACTCTTACACCATCTCTCGAACTTTGGATTGCTCCTGCGTCATTACCGCCTGCGACTGCCTGTTTGTACTGTACTTTCGTCTGACTATCTGCACATTCCATAGCGGATTGGACAAGTGCCTTATCGTAAATTGTCCGCCTGTCCATAAAGGAAATGACTGCACCCTCTCCCACATAACAGACCTGTTTTTCCTCTGCCACATCGGGAATATCTCCTGCGGTGGTGGCTTCCACAACAATCGCAAAGTCAGGATTGACCGCATATGATACACATTTCGCCCCTCTAAGACCGACTTCTTCCTGCACCACAAACGAAAAATACATATCATATTCTAATTCTGATTGTATCATATTTACCAGAATAAAGCAACCCACACGGTCATCTAATGCCTTACCTGTGATAATGCCGTTGTTCCAGTCAAACTGACTGTCAAACTGTATACTGTCGCCAAGTGTGACATACTGTTGGGCTTCATTTCTGTCGGTTGCCCCTATGTCAATGTACATTCTGTCGTATTTTGGAATGGTGTTTTTCTGTTCACCGCTCAACAGGTGCATGGGTTCGGCTATAATAACACCGTTGATATCTTTTCCGACTGTCACGCTTTTTCCCATGACAACACGCCTGTCAATTCCCCCGACTTCATCAAATTTCAGGTAGCCGTCCTGTGTAATATGCGTCACGATAAATCCTACTTCGTCCATGTGTGCCGAAATCAGTAACTTTTTATCGGGTGTTTTTCTGCCCTTTTTGAACACTATCAGATTTCCCATACTGTCGGTGTGATATTCAGTGGCAAAGTCTTTAATCTGTTCAACAATAATTTCTCTGACGGCACTTTCATCACCTGAAATGCCGTTGGTCTGTGAAAGAAGTTGTAAAAGATTTTGATTATTCATTTTCCGTTACCTCTCTTTCAGATAAGCTACAATGAGTTGTGCTGTGGTTTCGATGTCGTTAAGGTCAACGATTTCGGCTTGTGTGTGCATATTTTTAATGGGAATACTTAAAAGGGCGGTGGGTATTCCACTGCCTGTTATGGTGAGTGCGTCAGCGTTTGTTCCTGTGGTACTGCTCATCACTTCAATCTGATAGGGTAAATCAAGATTTTCGGCAATCGTTTTAAATTGCGTGAACATCGTTCTGTCCAATATAGGTGCTGTACCTATCATCGTTCCTTTTGACATTATGCCAGCTTTATCCGACGGTACATTCGGTTGTTGGGCAAAGCTGACATCTACCACTATTGCACAATCGGGCATAATCGCAAACCCTGATGTTCGGCTTCCCAGAAATCCTGTTTCCTCCTGAACACTCAGTACGATTTTGACACAACTGTTAATTGTTTCGTTCTGTAAAAGTTCGGCAACCCGAATAAGTGTACAGACACCTGCTTTATTGTCGATACCGCCTGCTGTAAATTTTGTTCCCAATAGTTTTCGGGGATTGGCATACACGCCGACTTTATCCCCCAAAGAAATATATTTTTCAACCTCTTGCTTTGATAGTCCTGTATCGACATAGAGTGTATCCATTTTAGGGGCTTTATCCTCACCGCCGTCAGAAAGATGAGGCGGTAAGCAAGAGATAATACCTTTCAGCGTTTTTTCTTTTCCGAAAACATTGACGATACTTCCCAGTACGACCCGTCTGTCGATACCACCGCAGTTTGTGATTTTCAGAAAGCCGTTTTCATGGATATAGGATACAGTAAACCCTATACGGTCGTTATGTGCGTCCAGCAAGACAACATCTTTACTTTCGGTATTGCCGACAGTAGCAATGATATTGCCGTTATGGTCAAGAGTAATAGCAGTATTTTTTTTGAAAAGGGTTGTTATCTGTTTCAGGCTGTTTTCTTCACTGCCTGATATTGTATAGGAATGACATAATTTTGTCAGAATCTTCTCTGTCATGAAAACTCCTCCACTTTTGAAAAGAGTATGTTTTTGCTTACGCAAAAACATATTTCAGCAAAATTTTCTTACGAAAATTTTGTATTGATTTTCGGGAGTTTAAGGGCTTCGCCCTTAAAAATCCCACGAGGGGCTTTGCCCCTCGACCCCACCACTTTTTGAAAAAAGTGGACAAAAACTTTTAATTGTCACAGCTTTACATGGTATCGAACCCGTAACGCTGATAGCGGAAAAGAATATTATCAGCCCAAGCACGGTCAATTTTGACAAAGCCTTTCATTTCACGCTCTTTTTTCCCCAGACGGCTGACAATATTCCATGATTTTTTATAAACATCAAGTTTTGTGGATTGTGTAAAGGGTTCTTTGGTATCTTCGAGGAAAAAGGTGAAACCTATGATATTCTGTTCTTTATTGTAGACGGAGAAATAGCCGTCATTGAGGTTGATATTTCTTTTTTCGTGAATAGCACCTGCGACAGCGGATTTCGTGAGTTCCACTGCCATATCATCAAGTTCCGCCTCAAAGATGATGATTTTTTCCCGAAATTCATTGAAAGTGGCAACAATTCTCTTTTTAATTCTGGGCATATTTTCAAATTCGCTTTCGATATTGCGGTCAGAAATCAATCCTTTGTCGATATTGGGAATAAAGTAGACCATGAATTTTCCCTTGACATCGTTATACAGACAAGGATAGTACAGTCTTGCACGGTATTCGCAATAAGGACAGTAAAAGTCGAAAAGCTGACCTGAAAGGATTTTATTTCTTAATTTTTCATCATCTTGTGCATTGATACTCTTATAGACATGAATGTGATTTTTAGACGCACACTGTGGACAGTGAAGCTGTTTGATATCTACCAAAGCCATAAATTCATCTCCGTTCCGACAGAAAATTTATCAGTAGTATCGTATTACAGAAATGACCTGACCCAATACACAGCAATCGTCAGAAATGATAGGTTTAAAGGTATCGTTTTCGGGTTGCAGACGAAAATGACCGTTTTCCTTGTAGAAGCGTTTGACGGTAGCTTCATCATCAATCATTGCCACGACTATCTGACCGTTTTCGGCTACAGGTGTCTTATGCACAACCACAATGTCGTTATCCAGAATACCTGCATTGACCATACTTTCTCCGACTACTCTCAGAGCAAAGAGTTCTCTGCCACGCCGTACCTTTTCGCTTATAGGGAGATAGCCTTCCACATCTTCTACTGCCAGTATGGGAACACCTGCCGTTACTCTGCCTAAAATGGGAATGAATGCGGTATAATCTTCACTAAGACGGATAGAACGGTTTGTGCCTTTATTGCGTACAATAAGACCTTTGTCCTCAAGGGTCTGGAGATGGTTGTGTACGGTTGCGGTGGACTTCAGACCTGTAGCATTGCATATTTCTCTCACTGACGGCGATACCCCGTCCTGTAAGGAATTGCGGATAAAATCCAGTATTTTTCTTTGGCTGTTAGTTATATTTGTTGTCATTTAGTGAACACTCCTTTAATTTAATGCTAACTATCTGTTACATTATTATAGCATATTTTTTATAACTCGTAAACATTTGTTTTAAAAAAATATTCAGGATTTTCCGACAAATTAGGCTAGATTATTCATAATAGATTAGCCGTTTATTCAACGATTATTCATACGATGTTAATAAGTAAATATTATTATTTTACCATACTCAATGACGGAACCGCATCGTCTGAGTATGTTATGTTCTACCCTCCTCAAAAATGTACCCCTCAAACAAAACGAAAAACGCCTCCTTATTACGGACAGCGTTTTTTGTTTTTTGTTAAAGGGCTACCGCCTTTAAAATCCTGTTTTAAGGGCTTTGCCCTTAAAAATCCCACAAGGGGCGTTGCCCCTTGACCCCACGAACTTTTTGAAAAAAGTTCGACAAAAACTTTTATGGCTCACTTCGTTCGGAATGTTCATCTAAGTGTCAGCTATGACAATTAAAAGTTTTTTGTCCACTTTTTTTCAAAAAAGTGGGCAGGGTTAAGGGACGGCAGCCCCTTAGCAGGATTTTTAAGGGCGGCAGCCCTTAAATCTCAGGGATTCGGGGAGGAACTCCCCGAAGAAGTGGTGGGGTAGTCAGTGATACCTTTGCCAGTGTTGGGGTTAAAGTGTGAGTAAATGGAATCGCTGATGAATATGGACACCAGAATGATACAAATTGGTATGACAACTTTCAGATTTTTCTTTTTTATCACATTGTCCATGAACGGAGCAATCAGATAAACCACAGCAATACCGCCCAGTCCGAACACCAACAGCCCTTCCGCACAGATACGACCATCTATATTCAGGAAATAACCACTGTAATCCCACCATTTCTGACCCATAGACTTTTCCAGTTGAAGTGATGTGAAAAATTCTACAATACCGCACAGGACAATCGCTGTCAGAAATTCGACAATAGGTTTATCACGGAATTTGTTCAGCACAATGACAATCATGATACTACCAGCTCCGTAAATCGGCAACCATGGACCGTGCATGACCCCTCTGTTGACAAATACACCGTCAGAAACCAGATGTAAAGCGACTTCCCATGACCAGCCGATAAAACATAAGGTAAAGAATATTAAAATCAACGAACTTACCGAATAATGACGGATACAGTGCAGACTTTCCATAATGGTCTGTTTTTCCTTTTTAACGGTGTTGGGAGAAAGCAGAGAGGGATAACTCTTTTTCTGACAGGCATTTTCATATTTTATCAGTTTCAGTTTAGTTTCCATGTAGTGGGAATATTCTTCCTCACTCTCATCGTAACGCAACACTACACCGAAAATATCCGCAAAAAATCGGGCTATGCCATGTTTTTGTGTATAACCTTTGTCCACAATAGCTCTGTAGGTATCAATATTGGCATAATGCTGATACAATTCTTTGTCCGTAGCAAATTCGTACAGATAAACATCGTTCAGCTTTACGGCATTGGGAATATCGTTCTTTTGGGCCTGATTTCTGAAGTAGGTATAATATTCTGCATAAGTTGACTCTTTGTACGGAGCAATATAGAATAAATTCAGCAGACCAAACAGAAATACAATATCCAGAATATCCCAGCCAATAAAACTCCAGTCATTGACAAATAATTCCCACTTATGCCCTTTCATCATCTTTCGGGAAAGGGTGATGGCTTCCAGAGGTTTAATATTCGGATTTTCCGCAACGATATACGGTACCATAGCATAAGAATAGGATTTGATAATACCACCGATAATGGTGATGTTCCAGAGTAGCTGAAAGATATAAGTCACCAGCATGGTCATAGACGCATTGATAAACGATTTCTGTCTGACCAGCCATAAAAAATTATCCAATGAGGATTTTTCATAGAGCCGTCCTTCCAGAAAAAATCTTCCCATAATGACCCTGTAAGTATTAATGAAAAATATCCACACCAACAGCATGAATATTGATGAAATAAAAATACCGACCTTTTCGATACTGTGGGTAGTAATCATATGTTCGACAGCGGAAACTGCTGTAACCAGCGGTGAACCCGACGCATGAACATTGACAAAATTCGCAAATACACCATCTTGCTTACCCAGTTCCACAAAACCAAAATGTCCCGTAGACAATTTTTTCAATTCTTCCTCTTCCAGCGTGATTTTCAGTATATCATTGATAACATCTGTCAGATTTGCTCCTGAAATGGTATCGTAAGTCGTGGTCTGCTGTGGCGTATCGTAGTCCACCATAGAACGGAAAAGAGAAATTGAACTTGTATAGGCAACGCCTATGACAGCTGCTATCAGACATATCATGACAAACAAGGGGTAGTGCCTTTTGATATTTCCTTTGGCGGATTTTTTGAATATTTTTCGTCTTTGGCTTTGTGTCATCTCCATCATATTTAGTTCCTCCTTTTATTTGCTGAATGTGACATCGATACTCATTACTTCACTGTCTGTACCTGTTCTCATATAAGGACCCCACACTCCTAAACCTGATGTGGTGAACTGGTGCATATTGCCTATCTTCATATAACCATACGGATTTTCCCAACGCAGTTTAATAAAAAGTGTTCCTGGAAAAGTCTGTCCGTTGTGGGTGTGACCGCAAAGCAGTAAATCACAACCTGCCTTTTCCAGTTCTTCAAATTCGTCAGGTTCGTGGTAAATCACAAACACGGGATATTTCTTATCGATATCTTTCAAAAGTTCATCAGGAGTTAATCTTGTTCCTGTAGCAGAAATGATTTTTTCACTGTCGTTTCTGCCCGAAAGATAGAATTTGTTGTCAATCAGTACATTTTCATCACACAACAGGTGAATATTGGCTTTCTGTAAAAATTCCACCATTCGGTCATCACGGTGTAAAGTTTTGTCGGAACTGACGGTGAAACCCACAAACAATGTTTCGCTGATATCATGATTACCCCAACAAGCATAAGTACCATACTTACTTTTGATACTGCCAAGCAGTTGGCAAAGTTTGTCAGGATTGTCCAGAGCATCATAATCGTTGTCAAAGATATCTCCCGCAATCACCACCAAATCCGCATTCTGTTGATTGATGATATCGACCATCTGTTCAATATGCGGTACACCGATACTGTAGCCCATGTGCAAATCCGCTACCAGAATGACTTTCATCTTGTCGATACCCTCAACAGTTTTGTTTATCTTGACAGAATGTTCCGTAAGCTGTACCTTTCTGGCATGAACCATACCGTAGACAGATGTTCCTGTCACAATCAGAAAAGCGAGTGTTCCTGCAATCAGTCTGACAGAAGTTTTCATGATAAATTTTTTCCTGTCTTTTCGGATAACGCCGATTATCTGTACGACCAAATCCACCAGAGTAACTGTCAGGAAAAGATATTCAAAAATACCTATCCAGTAATTATTGAGTAGCTGTCCTGTATGTTTGATTTTGGTGTTGAGCGGTAACAGATAACTCCATAACGGCAACAGGGCGACCAGTGCGAAAATGACTGAAAAAATAATTCTGAACGGTTTTCCTGAAAAGAGTTTCAGCGGTATGGCACCCAGAAAACGGAAAATCCGATTGACGATGTACACACACACCAAAGCATATACGGGCGATAATAAAAATCCTATCATACTACGATACGCCTGCTTTCTCAAATATTTTTCTTAATTATAACAAAAATCGACTTTGATTTCCATACAATCCTAAAATTTCTTCGATAAATTATTTTCCAAAATGCGTAATTCGTAATGCGTAATTCGTAATTATCGAAAAACAACCTCTAGCTATGACAATTAAAAGTTTTTGTCCACTTTTTTCAAAAAGTGGGCAGGGTTAAGGGGCGGCAGCCCCTTAGCAGGATTTTTAAGGGCGAAGCCCTTAAACTCCCAAAAATCAAATCAAAATTTGCGTACGCAAATTTTGACAATAACTATTCGGACTAAACAAAAAAGCCGTTGTGAAAAATAATATTTCACAACAGCCTTTTTGGGAATGACAAATATCATTTAAAATCTATATTGTAGCAAGCGGATTTTATCTTCATCGCTGACACGCCGACTTTCACGGCATTTCTGAACAGCTTTATTCTGAACAAATTTGTCGAAAATTTTTGCCTGAAACAACGGCAAGGTCTGTTCAGGAAATTTGATATAACATTCGCACAAAGCCCACGCAACCGCCATCTGCACATAATATGCCTTATGGGTGACAGTCTTTAAAGTATCGAGTGTTACCGCTATCCAATCTTCACACACATAATTCCGCAGGAGCATGACCACACCAAAACGAACAGAAAATTCTTTTTCAGAAGTAAGATACGGCTGTAAAAAGCCATAGAAATTTTCTTTATCCGCATGAGCAATTCTGATACTGCTACAAAAGGTATCGCATATTGCCCAGTCAGTAATCAGCGGTACAAAATCCGTGATATAAGCAAGTTTCTTTTGATAATCGCATTTAAGTAAGCCCGTGACAATCCCTCTGAGCATGACTTCCTCATAAAATTCATTGTCAGCAGAAGAAAAATAATCGTCAATATTATCACATTCAGCGAGAATTTCTCTGGCAAGTTTACGGAGTTTCGGTATGGGAATACCCAGAAAGAGCATTTGACTTTTCACATCAGGAACAAGTTTCTGATGAAAATCACGGTATTTTTCATCAGCCATATTCTGCAAAGTGATTTTAAGTTGCGGATAGTCATACATAGGAGAATACCTCTTACAGATAATTAATGTCAAAATTTGCTTACGCAAATTTTGTTTGAATTTTGATGAGTTTAAGGGCTTTGCCCTTAAAAATCCCACAAGGGGCGTTGCCCCTTGACCCCACGAACTTTTTGAAAAAAGTTCGACAAAAACTTCCCCTTAGCGGGATTTTTAAGGGTGGCAACCCTTAAACTAGCCGAGAACTTTTTTGGCAATGTCGACACTTTCTTTAGCGTCTTTGCTGTAAAAGTCCGCACCGATTTGCTTTGCGTATTCAGGAGTAAGCACCGCACCGCCGACCATAACCTTACAATCACAATGTTTTCGTAATAGTTTGATGGTTTCTTCCATAGATTTCAGGGTAGTGGTCATCAGGGCGGACAGTCCGACAAGTCTGACATTGTTTTCGACAGTGGCTTTGACGACTTCTTCATAATCGACATCTTTTCCCAAATCAATGACAGTATAGCCGTAATTTTCTAGCAGAACTTTGACAATGTTCTTACCGATATCGTGAACATCGCCTTTGACAGTGGCAAGAACGATTTTCCCTTTGCTGACAGGATTATTGTTTTCGGAGATAAGTTTTTTCTTGATAACCTCAAAACAGGCTTGCGATACGCTGGCGGACTGGATTAATTGTGGCAGGAAAATTTTTCCTTTTTCGAAAGCAACACCTGTCTTGTCAAGAGTGGGAATAAGATAATTGTTGATGATATCCATAGGGGAAAGAGTTTCCAGTAATTTTTCAGTAATTTCCGCCCCTTCTTTTTTCAGACCGTTTTCAATAGCATAATCCAGAGAGATATTCTGATGATTTTGCGTGGAGGGTGTTTTGGGAGTGGAGGTATTATTGTAAGCCTGAATAAATTCCACAGAATTTTTATCAATATTAGCAAGCAACTTATAAGCCCGAACAGCTCCGACCATAGAAGCAACATTAGGGTTGATGATGGGCAAATCCAGACCTTTCTGCAAAGCCATAGTGAGAAAGGTGGAGGTGACAAGTTCACGGTTTGGCAGACCGAACGAAATATTCGAAACACCCAGAACAGTTTTGACCCCCAGTTCATTTTTTACTCTTTCTAAAGCATTGAGGGTTTCCATAACGCCTTCCTGTTCGGCAGAAGCGGTCAGGGTCAGACAGTCTATATAAATATCGTCATTGGAAATACCCAAAACATTAGCTCTCTGCACGATTTTTTTTGCAATAGCAAAGCGTCCTTCAGCGGTTTTGGGAATACCGTCTTTATCAAGTGTAAGACCGACAACGGACGCTCCGTATTTCTTGACAAGCGGTAAGACACTTTCTAAAGATTTTTCCTCACCGTTGACAGAGTTGACAATAGGTTTACCGCTGTATACACGCAAGGCACTTTCCAGAACTTTCGGGATAGTGGAGTCAATCTGCAAAGGCACATCAACCACACCCTGAAGTCCTTTGATAGTGCGTACCATCATTTTTTCTTCATCAATTTCGGGCAGTCCCACATTGACATCAAGAATATCCGCTCCAGCGTGAACCTGTTCAATTCCCTGCGAAAGAATATAGTCAAGATTATTGTTGCGTAAAGCCTCTTTAAAAAGTTTTTTTCCCGTAGGATTAATGCGTTCACCGATGATACGGGGTTGATTGATGAGGACTGTTCGGCTTGAAGAACATACCGCAGAGGGGATTTGGGTAGAAATTTTTACAGGTTTCACGCCGACAAGTGCCTGACAAAGCATACGAATATATTCAGGAGTAGTACCGCAACACCCACCTAGAATAACCGCACCTGTGGGAACGATATGGTTTACCATACTGACGGCAAAATCTTGTGGGAGGAGGTCATATTTACCTGTAGCGGGGTCAGGCAGACCAGCGTTAGGTTTGACGATAATGGGTAGAGTAGTCCAGTGGGAAAGTTCGCTGACCACATCTTTCAGTTGTTCAGGACCAAGCGAACAGTTGACCCCTAAAGCGTCCACCCCAAGACCTTGCATAGTCAGAGCCATTGCCGAAACACTGCACCCTGTAAAGGTACGCTGATTTTCTTCAAAGGTCATAGTACAGATGACGGGTTTATCACTGTTTTCTTTGGCAGAAAGAATACCTGCTTTAAGTTCACTCAAATCGGTCATGGTTTCAAAGACGATTAAATCCGCATTTTTTCCTGCAAGAATGACTTCTTTGTAGATGTCATAGGCTTCATCAAAAGACAGACTGCCTGTCGGTTCCATAAGCTGACCGATAGGGCCAATATCCAACGCAACAAGACAGTTTGTATTTTCGACCGCACTTTTTGCTACACGGATACTTGCCTCAACGACTTCCCTGACAGAATAACCACATTCAGCAAGTTTATAGCGGTTTGCCCCGAATGTATTGGAATAGACAATCATCGACCCAGCGTCAATATAGGAACGATGAATTTTTCGGACGATTTCGGGGTGGGTGATACTGAACAGTTCAGGACATTCGCCTGTTCTCAGACCGTTAGCCTGTAATTGTGTACCCATACCGCCATCAAGGATAACGAAGGGATTTTCACGGAGTAATTTATTCAGCACAATGATGACCAGCCTTTCTGTACGGACAAGTGTTTTTCAGACGGCAACACACACAGCCACGCTTTGACACAGCAACAGGTGTATGGGACAGTCCGATAATTGCGGTGACGGATTTAATAGGAGTGAGGGTATGACTTTCGTTGGTACAGACACCGATTTTTCGTGGAGTATCTAAGATATCAAGAATAGTTTTCTGATGAGAAAGCGGTAAATCGTCATATCCTGGACTGAACCGCCATGTTTTATAACAGTTTTCATAGAGTTTGCCAAGTGAGGAATAGATTTCGGTTTCCGCCTTATCGCAGAGCTGTTCGACAGCCACACTGGAAAAACTGTTGATGATAATCGCCTTAGACATATCTTCCAATTGTGTACGGCGGATTAAAGCGTCAATTTTCCCAGAGATAGTAGCACACATCAATACAACCGCAAAACAGTTTTCCAGATGTTTTCGTATCGCATTGCCTTGCAGAATGAGGTCAGTATTACCGACAACAATACCGTTTTCTGTTTCGCTGATGTCAAACACACCGTAGCGGTAGCGGGGAACACTGTTTTCAAGGACGGATTTTTCACATTCTTCCAGCATAGATAAGGTATTCGGGTCAGCTTTTCCGTCCTGAAAACCCATATACCGCAATGCTTCACGGTAATCCAGTTTTTCCAGTGTAATCATATATTTTCCTCACTATAAAATATCATTTGTTATAGCACTTGTATGGCTTTGACAATTAAAAGTTTTGTCCACTTTTTCAAAAGTGGTGGGGTCAAGGGGCAAAGCCCCTTGTGGGATTTTTAAGGGCAAAGCCCTTAAACTCCACAAAATCTATTCCTCGAAATAACAAAAAAGGCAAATTGTTTTAATGCTAGCTTTTAAAATTTGATTTTTACTGGCACAAGAGGTCAATTAAAACTTTCATATTCCATATTTCTCTTTTCTGTATTCTTCCAGTTCCTTGTTTTCGTCAAATTCAGGAACAGAGCGTCTTAATGCCTGTAATTTTTGAAAAGCGATATCTCTTTTGTTCTGGTCTTCATCAACAACTGGATATAGTTCACGAAACATGGCAATAAACCCTTTAAGTTGTTCTTCACTTAATCTGTTGAAAATGCTGTAAGCGATATCTCTTGTACTCATAGAATATTTTCCTTTCTACGGAATTTTTAATGATAAAAAACAACCTGTAGCTGTAACAATTAAAGGAGCGATTTGATATTTTCGTAGATTTTGGTAGCGACATAGGGGTTGTTCATGGTATAGAGATGAATACCGTCTACACCATTGGCAATCAAATCGACAATCTGATTGACGGCATAAGCAATTCCGGCATCACGCATAGCGGTAGGATTGTTGCCGTATTTCTGAATCATCATGGAGAATTTTCTGGGCAAGGACGCTCCGCACATATCAACCATTCGCAACACCTGATTGGCATTGGTAACAGGCATAATTCCTGCCTCAACGGGAACATTAATTCCAGCAAGACGAACTTTTTTCATGAAATTATAAAACAGTTCATTGTCGAAGAACAGTTGTGAAATCAAAATATCAGTACCTGCATCCACTTTCTTTTTGAGGTTGAGAATATCTTGAACATCGTTTTCGGCTTCCACATGAACTTCGGGATAACAAGCTCCTGCAATACCCATTTCGGGATAGTGCGTTTTAATATAGGATACCAAATCACTTGCATAGGTAAAATCTTTTTTAGGCGGAATTTCGGGGTTGGTATCTCCTCTCAGAGCAAGGATATTTTCCACACCATATTTCTGGAAAGTCTGTATGGTATTGTCGATTTCGGAGAAACTGTTGGTCAGGCAAGTCAGATGGGCAACCGCTTCCACATTGCGAATACCTTTTATCATAGAGGCGATTTTACCGCAGTTATCGGTATTTCCCTTACCGCCTGCACTGTAGGTGACGCTGATATAGTCAGGGTTGATATCGGTAAGTTGTTCGATGGTTTCATAGACGGTATTGATATTGTCCTTGAATTTTTTTGGCGGAAATACTTCCAGTGAAAAAACAGTTCTGTCCTGATTGAATTTATCAATTATTCTCATAAAGAAACTCCTTCCAAAGAGATTTTGGCTATATTATAACATGATTTTTACGCAACGGCAATCATTTTTAAAAAGGGAAAAAATATTTTCTGAAATGCGTAATTCGTCATCACAGAAAAAACACTTATAGCTATGACAATTAAAAGTTTTTGTCGAACTTTTTTCAAAAAGTTCGTGGGGTCAAGGGGCAAAGCCCCTTGTGGGATTTTTAAGGGCAAAGCCCTTAAAGGGCGACAGTCCTTTAACAGAATATTTTCGGAAAAAAATCATGAACTTTTTGTGAATAATAAAAGATTAAAGAAATTTCAATAAAACTTCAAGGTTTGTGTATTATCATACAGACAATCCAAAAGAAAGATAAATCTGACAGACAAAATCTCACAGAGAAAGGAAAGATTTTTTATGACAAACAATAATAACAATAATTTCAATGACAAATATAATGAATATTCATCAGACAACAATAATGTCTATGCAAACAGCAATCCTTACGGCGATACCCCTTCCGAAAATACTTACAGCAATACTTCCTCACAAAATCCTTATACTTCTTCTCAGACTTCTCACCCGACAAGCGAAAGTTCGGAATACAGCTATGTGTACCACAGAGCAACCCCCACTACATCAACGCAAAACACCACTAACCCCTATCAGACCCCCTCTTCACAGAATATTTATTCTTCCTCCACTGCAAATACCGAACTTAAAAAGAAAAAAAGTCATAAAGGTTCATTTTTACTCAAAGCGATTGTAGCAGGATTATGTTTCGGAATCGTGGCAGGCAGTGTGATGGCAGGTATCAATTACGCAGGCAATAAAATGCTTCCGAACACATCTTCAGGAAATACCATCTCCACAACAGGCTCTTTAAAGACGGTAACTGACAATAACGGTACGGCTGTCAGTACCACATATGATGTAGCAAAAGTGGTTGAACAGGTCATGCCTGCAATGGTATCCATCAACATCAAAGGTACACAGACCGTACAAAATCCTTATAGTGATTTCTTCAGTTTCGGGTTTGGTTTCGGGGGCGGAAATGACAGCTATCAACAGGAAATCAGCGGTAGTGGTTCAGGAATTATCATTTCTCAGAACGATAACGAACTGTTGATTGTCACGAACAATCATGTAGTAGAAAACGCTAATGAAATCAATGTCACATTCAACAATAAATCCACCTCTTCGGCAACTATCAAAGGTACAGAAGCGGATTATGATTTAGCGGTTATCAGTGTAAAATTATCAGACATTTCTCAGGAAACAAAAGATAAGATTGCCGTTGCGACATTGGGCGATTCGAATAAACTGCAACTTGGTCAGCCTGCCGTAGCGATAGGAAACGCATTAGGTTACGGACAGTCGGTCACAGTAGGTTATATCAGTGCATTGGAAAGAGAAGTCCAGATGACAGACAACACCATGACGCTTATCCAGACAGACGCAGCTATCAATCCAGGTAACAGTGGTGGTGCATTACTAGATATGAACGGTAATGTCATAGGGATTAATTCCGCCAAATATTCCGATACTGATGTAGAGGGTATGGGATATGCCATTCCGATATCAGACGCAACACCCATTATCGAAGATTTGATAAACAACACTTCTCATGCACAGTCCAGACAGGCATATCTTGGTATTGCAGGAACAGATGTCACCGACAGTTATTCACAGTCGTTCGGATTGCCGTCAGGTATTTATATTTCCAAAGTCACATCAGGTTCACCTGCCGACAAAGCAGGTTTACAGGCTGGCGATATCATTACCAAATTCAACGGTGATGAAGTCAAGACCATGTCCAGCTTACAGGCAAAACTCAAAGCCAGAAAACCTGAAGAAACTATAGAAGTCACCGTACAAAGACAGCAACGCAACGGCGGTTATAAAGAAGTTACCGTATCCGTTACACTCGGAGCAAAATCTGATGCTCCTGCCACAGAATAAACCAACAAGTGTTTTTCATTAATATACCTCTCTTTGTCCAGAAAAGCCACCGCACTTTAAGTGCGGTGGCTTTTAATAGTTTTGGGAGTTAAAGGGCTTCGCCCTTTAAAATTCTGATAAGGGGCTGCCGCCCCTTAACCCCGCCCACTTTTTGAAAAAAGTGGACAAAAACTTTTAATTGTCACAGCTACAGGTGGTTTTTCTATAATTACGAATCAGAAAATAATCCAACTGTTCAGGTTACTGCTTTCAGAACTTCAAATCATACCAGAGAATAAAGACATAGACAGCATAAATTCTGCCCCAAGAGAACTCATCGCCCCCCAGATAATTTTCCCATAAAGATTTGAGAGCGGACTGATTGAAAAATTTCTGAGAAGTTTCGCCGAAAAGTTTTTCCACAACAGTTTTATTGAATTTTTCGTCGGAGAGCCATTTGCGGACAGGTACAGCAAAGCCGACTTTCTGACGGAAAGCGATTTCGTCAGGCAGAACACTGCTTGCAGCTTTACGGAACACATATTTATTATGACCTTCGGCAAATTTCATTTCGGGAGGGATTTTGCTTGCCACATTAAATAATCTCACATCGCTGAAAGGGGTATGCAATTCTATACCACACGCTGTACTTGTACGGTCAGTGTTGAGGTAGATATCGCCCTCAAGCCACAAAGAAATATCCATTGTAAGTTTTTTATTCAGTTCATCTTGTCCTTGCACTTCATTCCAGAGTTTTTCAACAGGGTCTGTAAATTTAACACTTTCGTCAAAATTCAGCATAAGCGACCTGACAACCTCTTCCGACATAATATGTGAACAGGTCAGATATACCCAGTCTTTGCCCAGAACTCTTTTATGAGCGTTGTAACCGCCGAAAAATTCGTCGATACCCTCACCCGAATAGACAACCTTCGTTTTCTGACTGACCGCCTCACATCCCAGCGAAAACGCAACCGCAGACGCATCACCTAATGGTTGTCCCATTTTGTCAATGACCGTAGGTATTCTGGCAAAATATTCATCAGGGGTTATCATTTTCACGCTGAAATTCTTTCCCAGAACTTCTGCTGTATATCTTGCCAATGCCGATTCATCAAACCCTGATTCCGCATAGCCGATAGTGTTGGCACATTGTGCATCACTTACGGCAAATAAATAAGATGAATCCACACCACCAGACAAAAATGACTCTTTATAAGGAAGTTGTGTATCTTCACGCTCTTCGTTAAGAATTTCGCTGACCGTTTTCTGAATTTCGTCAGCCCATTCATCAGCCGTTTTAGTGTAGTCTGGCGTAAAGACAGGTTTCCAGTAGCAATACACCTTTACTTCTTTTCCGTCCCATACCGCATAATGTCCAGGCATAAGTTTGCAGATACCCTCATAAAAAGTTTCTTCGCCGATAGGATAACCGTAAAATAAATATTGCTGAAGCATACGCTTGTTCAGAACTTTTGTCACACGGCTGTCAGCAACGATTTCGTTGATATCTCCCGAACACAGCATTTCATTTTCCACGACCGTATAGAACATCTGCTTTTGTCCCACATTATCTCTGATACAGAACAGTTTCTGTAAACTGTCGTCCCAAATCGCAATCGCAAACATACCACAAAGATGGTTCATCATTTCCATCTGCCATTTTTCATACGCATGAACAAGAATTTCCTTTTCACGCTGTTCACGGTCAAGCGTCAGCGGTATTTCCAGTTCGGTGCAAAGTTTCTTCCAGTTTCGGATATATCCGCTGAAATATCTTATTTGTATAGCATTGTCGTTCATTAATATAAACCCCTCCGTGTCGAATTTTGTAGAAATTATATCATCTCAAAAAAAAATAGTCAATAGGTTAAGGGCGTTGCCTTTAACAATCCTATCAGGGGCTTTGCCCCTGAAACCCCATGAGGGGCTTTGCCCCTCAACCCCACGAACTTTTTGAAAAAAGTTCGACAAAAACTTTCATGGCTCACTTCGTTCGGAAATTTCCACTAAGTGTCAGCGGTGACAATGAAAAGTTTTTTGTCCACTTTTTTTCAAAAAAGTGGGCGGGGTTAAGGGGCGGCAGCCCCTTAGCAGGATTTTTAAGGGCGGCAGCCCTTAAACTCATCAAAATTCAAACAAAATTTGCGTAAGCAAATTTTGACAATAACGATTTGTCACTGTTCCAGTTTGATTAACAGATACTGTTCTTCATCTTGATTGAGTTTTTCACCGTTTATCATCTTGGTAACGACACTGATAGTCTTTTCGTTTCTCATACGGACTTCTCCGCCGTACAGTATGCCGATATTTTCCGCACTGACGGTCATCAGAACCTGATTTATCACATCATAAGGAAATTCTGCACGGTATTTTCTCTGGTCGCAGATAAACCCCAACGCCCATATGCAACAATTCAGGGGTTCTTTATTGAGAATACCTGTACTGATAGCGTTGCACAGTTTATCAATAATTTTGATTTCCTGTTCTGGGGAAGCCACCCGAACATCGTCATCTTTCCGCAACACAACACCGATAGCATAGGCACTTACCTGTAAGTTATTCTTTTCTTTTCTGACAGCTGATTTCAAATCCATATCAAAACGGGACTTAATCCAGTCGAAGGAAGTTTTGGTTTTGGAGTGGGTATACAGACAAGCCTGTACATACTTACTGTTGCTGTGAAGGATATTGATTCTTCTGAGCTTTTCGGGTTCATCGCAGACACTCAGCGTATAGATAGCCTGCATATTGGTATTGCGTTTAGCCCCGCCGTCCAGAAAGCCTTGCAGAACAGGAGCAAGATAACTCAAGGTAATATTGATTAAGCGTTTTTTCTGGTCGGATGTCCAGTCTTTGCAGATTTTACGGGAGATGATGAGCAGGCGTTGTTTAGCCTCTTCACTGTTGCATACGGTGAGATTATCCAGAATGACTGTGGCAAAGTCTGACTTATTTTTACAGTTGCATATTCCTGATACGCAGGAGGCTATTTTTTTAGAGATATCGCTTTTGAGTTTGTAGTTTCTGGTTTTCTCGTAATTACGGCAAAGCTGTAAAAGACCGCTGATTTCGGAATAGGGTTGCAAGGTACTGCCACTGGGAGCAATCACCTTGTTTTTATTGTTGCTGATTTTCTCTTTGTTGGCGATATTGATTTCCACATAACCTTCTTCAAGCTGATTAGTACCGTTGATGTTTTCGCTTGTCCACGCACGCATGGTAATAACTTTGTTGATACCCATATGAATGGTAAAGGCGACATATTCATCTTTGCGGTAAACCCGTTTGAACACAATCTGACCGTTGGCAATAATACGGTAAGACCCGTCCAGATTACGGCTTTTGATGGGAATGGAAATCTTATTCTGACCAGCTTCAATTTTGAATCCTGTCATAGTTTCGGAGGTGTAGGGCAACTCTGCTCCTGTGGGAATAATCATATGTACCGCACCGTTTCGCATACCAAGATAAAGGCTGTCGTTGAGAATATTTTTACCCCACTCTATTGTCATAGGTGCAGACGGTTTTCGTTGAGGAGAAAGTTTCTGTTCAGGTTTTTCAGAGGGAGTTTTCTGAGGTTTGTCGTTCTGGAAATCAGATTTTTCAAACTCATCTCCAAGCATTTTCATATCGTCCTGTATCTGGGCGTATTTGTTGAGGTAGTAGTGATAGACCGCCGCACCTCTGGCAACCGCCAAATCAGGGTCTAAGGCAACAATAGGTTCAAAGCCGAAAAAGGTTTTGAGGCGTTCGGTGACCATGTAGAATTTGGACATTCCGCCGTTGACGATGACTTCATCAATGACAATATCATCGACATTCAATTTATCTGCTGCCTTTTTGAGAACATCAAGTATAGGGTAAATAATATTATGGGTATCGGTAATATAACGAAGGTCTTTATAGTCTTCAAAAACCAGAGCGTCTGCCATAAAGACCGAAAGAATTTTTTCAATTTCAGTTTTGGTAAAGGTGTCGTCATAGGAATAACCCGTATAGCTGACATTTCCACCTACAGGGATTTCGATTTCACCGTTATTGTCATAACTGTCCTCATCGTCCAAATCCCATGCCGAACTGTAATCATTATCCCAGTCGGAAGCAAACTCATCGTTTTGCTGACATCTTTCATTCAATTCTATTTTGAGATTTTCGGCGTATCCCCGTAAAGCTGCCATAACCGTTTTTTCTTCTTTGCGGATTTTGGCAACGATTTCAGGGTGCGTGCTATACTGAGCAATATAGCGTCTGTACATCTCCTTTGCAATTTCTTCGTCAAAATCATCTCCGCCAAGCAAAGTATAGCGGTTGGTGGCAATTTCATCAACTTTGAGTATCTGTCCGACATCATCTCTCCTTTTGATTTTGTGAATGGTGATATCCAGTGTACCTCCACCCAAATCAAATACAAGCACTGTTTTTTCTGTGCTTAAATCAATCACACTTTCAGAAATTTCTCCGTTGCTAATCTGATTGATAAGGTCATAAATGACCGCATTAGGTTCGGAAAGTAAAATCGGTTTTTCCGTACCGTCAGGATTACAGACTTCTATGCCTGCCAGTGCCGCAGCGTCCAGAGTGGCTTTGCACATGGCAGAGTCAAAATTGGCAGGTACGGTAATGACCGCATGACGAATTTCCTTTCTGTTGATTTTTGAGGCTTCGCCAATCATATGCTTCAAAATTCTTGCCGAAATTTTTGCGGGGGTCTTGTCGGGAATATCCTCCGACAGTCCCGTAACTTCGGGATTTCCCATCTGACTTTTGATAGATTTTGCCACCAGATGAGGTCTGATACTGTACTGTTTCTTGGCGAACTCACCAACAAGGGGTTCATAGTTTTTTTCCTGTCGGTAATAGACGCAGGAAGCAAGGGTTGATTTACGGCTTCGGGAAAGTTTTGACTCTCCTGAAACAGTATTGTAGATATCGTCCGCACGGGGAATATCTACAACTTTGCTGACAATCTGTCCGTTAGCTTTTTCGTTGATGATTGCCAGTACGGAATTAGTTGTTCCCAAATCAATACCGACACATAAATCGGTATCTTTGAGGTTTTTTGGTTTTTCTGACATGATTTTTAAATCTCCTCTCTGAGTTTAGGTCTTGAAATCTGTAATTCTTTGTCTTTATAAATCCAGCCCGGAGAAATAACCTTGACCTTTTTCTTTTCTTCGGGCGATTTAAACGGTGTTCCTTCATAGTTGCAGAACTCAATGTCTGACGCACAAACTTCTTTGACGGAATTAAGACGCATTATCGGATTGATGTGACAGTCCATAACGAACTGGATTAACTTCTTGACCATGATTAACAGTCCGTTGATTTCTACAGGCAATTCGTAATTGCTTTTCCGCAGTTCGTCCACGCCCTTACGCACCATGACCAGTTCATCAAGTATACAACCATACTTTTCTGAATTGAGTTTGGCAAAAAAGTCTGCCAGTTCGTTGACCTTACTGGTTTCCAGTTGTTCATCAAATTCGTCCTGCAACTCCTCCAGCATGACATTCGTTCTTTCCAGAATGTTTTCCAGTTTGTCAATCCGCTGTAATGCCTGTTCATAAGTCAGCTTTTCTTTCTTTTCCCCGCTGTTCTTTTCTTTTTCGGCTTTCTTGCGACTTTCCAAATCGGTATACGGAGCAAAATTGTAAACATCACTGATAATATCGCTGATATCATAGAAAAAGTGTCTGGAAAGTGTACTGCCCATGTAAAAGACCAGCGAAATATTATTTTCGGACTTGTCAATTTCGGGATATTTCCTGCACGCCATGATAACCGCAATTCTTTCGGGACAACGCTGACGCTGACCACTTTCCCTGTCTTTTTTCGTGACGAATTTTTCGGGAATTTTATCTATGAGTTGTTTATATTTTTCAAAGGCATTCTTACTGCCGTTGATGGCTTTTTCCAGACAGTTGGTAATTTCGTCAGCCCAGTTGAACATTGCTTTTCGGTCGGAAACCACTGCCATTTTTCTGTTGCGTAAAATATTGATGATACTTTCGGCAGTCTGTTCTTCGCCATAGGTAGCATTGAGAATTTTTGCACATTTTTCAGGGTTCATGCCGTAATCATTACAGAATACGGATATCATTCTGTTTTCTGTGATAATTTCCTTGACCGTTTCTTTTCGACTTCTTCTCCCCTTTTTACTTTTCTGCAAGGCGGACTGGTGTATTCTGCGGATAATTTCATTGACTTTTTTATCTTTCTGATTAATCATTGTTATTTACTCCCTCATTGTATGGCTATGACAATTAAAAGTTTTGTCCACTTTTTCAAAAGTGGTGGGGTCAAGGGGCAAAGCCCCTTGTGGGATTTTTAAGGGCGAAGCCCTTAAACTGGGATTTTTAAGGGCGAAGCCCTTAAACTCCTGAAAATCTAACCAAAATCTGCGTCAGCAGATTTTGACAATAACTTAAACTTATAGTTTATAAATTTCATTTTCCTGTGCAAAAATAAACTGTGTACGGCAATCCCCATCTGTGATAATTTCCTGTTCGATGGTGGTATTGTCGCCGAAAAACGGTTTTGCACAATGTACCACTACTGCCTGACGAGGATTAATCTGTTTGATAAATTTTTTCATTTGCGGAAAATCTTCGTGCAGTGAAAAATCAATATTAATATCCATATACCCTCCTATTGGTCGGGAATTGATATCTGATGTGACATAGATATGACTTCTTTTCGGAAAATCCGTACCCATCATACGGTTATCCTTAGTCAGTACAGGAATGGAAAGTCTTTCCATTTTGTAAACCACATTCATGATAGACGGGTCGATATAGATAGGTACATGATGTTCGTTATAGCGGTTGAGCATTTTGACAAATTCAATTCCCTTACTCAGTTGCGGTACATAACAGAGTACGGAAATATTCTTTTTGACCGCAAAATCAAACACCTTTTTCACTTCATGGAAAAGTTTATCACTTCTTTTGCGATAGCTGGGGTGTCTGGCGTGCAGACCGCACATAATCAAAGTATCAATGTTGAGGTTATTGGGCAACATACAACCGTCTGTAAACGGTGTAGGGTCTATGGAGTAATCGCCTGTATAGAGGATATTCCGCTTGTCGTAACGGAAAAAGGTCATCATTGCTCCTGGAATGTGTCCTGCTGGAAAAAATGTGGCGGAATAGGACGAAAATTTCAGTCGTTTCATATAGCTGACTTCCGTAATTTTGTCAAACAACGACAGCGTGTCCAGACGGTGATTTTCATTTCCTTTTTTCATCAGATAGTGTCTGTCGTACAACTGATACTCACAAAGCAGTCGGGTAATATCCGTCATATAGACACCTGCTTTCGGGATTTCTTTCATCAGTTGTATCAGATAGCCCACATGGTCGGCATGAGCATGGGATATGTATACCTGATTGATTTGCCCCAGACTTTCCAGATACGGTGATGTCAGCAGGCTGTGAAAATCAGGTACAAAGATAATTCCGTCCTTCTTACCTGTTCCTGCGTCAAGAAGAATGTTGTTTTCTCCCAGTTTCAGATAGTAACAGCTTGCTCCTACTCTTTGCCCTCCCCCCAACGGCATAAATATAATCTCTTTTGCCATAATTTCTGACTTCCTTTTTGAGGTTCGGTTAATTTTGTAAAATCACAATATAAAAGTTATTTCCTTCCTAAAAATAATAGGTATTTTGTACTTTTATTATATCATCTTGTGGGAATGTGTCAATAACTTATGAAGGATTTTAATGATTTATACATATTTTTCCGTAAAATATCCGCCGACAAGCGACTTGACAAATTTTCTTAAATATAATACAATATTTTTGTGACTGGACTGAACGACTGCGGAATACAAGGTCGAAAGGCAGTATTCTGAGGAAAGTCCGGGCTTCACAGGGTAAGAATAACGGCTAACAGCCGTCGGGGGCGACCCTAGGGAAAGTGCAACAGAAATATACCGCCGTTTTTCAACGGTAAGGGTGGAAAGGCGAGGTAAAAGCTCACCGTCGGTTTTGGGAACTCAACCGACCTGTAAACCCTATTCGAAGCAACACCGTGGTACAAGACAGTATATATTGACCCGATATGTCTTAGGAGGTGGCACCTGAGCAAAGCGGTAACGCTTTGCCAAGATAGATAGTCGTTCACGACAGAACGCGGCTTACAGGTTCAGTCACACCTGTCGGGGACTTTGTCCCCGAACCCCTATTTAAGGGCTACCGCCCTTAAAAATCCTGTCCACTTTTTTGAAAAAAAGTGGACAAAAAACTTTTATGGCTCACTGCGTTCGGATTGATTATCAGACTTTCGGCTATGGCAACTGAAAGTTTTTGTCAACTTTTTTCAAAAAGTTGTGGGGTCAAGGGGCAACGCCCCTTGTGGGATTTTTAAGGGCGAAGCCCTTAAACGGACGAATGTTATCAAAGAAAAACGGTAAATTGTATTTTTGGAAAATACAATTTGCCGTTTTTGTTCATAGCCGTACAGGGGAAAAATCCTAAAATGACTTGTAATACTATGTCGGATTATAGTATAATAGTTATTGTTCGCATAAAAAGATGGATTACCTGAAAAGGCAATCCATCTTTTTGAGGGAAATTATTCAAAGTCGTTGTATTTTTCGGAGTGGTCATGGCATTTACTGTTAGGGTTGTTACTATTGAGGTCATCTTTGTCGGTATGGGAAGACTGTTGCTTATCGTCACGGTAATGGCTGTCTTTGAAAGCGGTATCGTCTTTAGATTTACGGTTGCTCATCATCAGCACCTCCTTTACGATGTTTATTATGCACCGTGTACAGGAAAATATACATTGTCAAAATTTGCTAAAGCAAATTTTGTTTTGAATTTTGATGAGTTTAAGGGCTTTGCCCTTAAAAATCCCACAAGGGGCGTTGCCCCTTGACCCCACAACTTTTTGAAAAAAGTTGACAAAAACTTTTAATTTTCATCGCTTAACGGTTATGCGTCAAAGAGGGGGAGTTTTGATATGGTTGAGTTGCCCGAAAAGTTCTGCGAAAGAATGAAAGTGTTGCTTGGTGATGAATATGAAGATTTTATCAGAGAGTATGATAAGATACCGTTCAAGGGAGTGCGTGTAAATGTGCTGAAATGTACGGCAGAAAAGCTGTCAGGACTGCTGAACACAGAATTACAGCCGTCACCGTTTTCACCGCTGAGTTTCTACGCTGACCCCAATAAGAAACTAGGCAATCACCCCTTACACCATGCAGGTGCTTTTTATTTACAGGAACCATCTGCGTCATCAGCGGTGACTGTTCTTGATGTACAGCACGGCGAAAAAATTCTGGATTTATGTGCTTCTCCGGGCGGAAAATCCACACAGATAGCTTCTCTGCTTGACGGTACGGGTTTACTCTGGAGTAACGAATTTATCCGCAACCGCACGACAGCTCTACTTTCTAATATAGAAAGATTAGGAATTAAGAACTGTATTATTTCCTCACTTTCACCTGCGGTGTTGTGCCGTTCGCTGGACGGGTATTTTGATAAAGTTCTGGTAGACGCACCCTGTTCGGGAGAGGGAATGTTCCGTAAAGACCCGCAAGCGGTCACAGAATGGTCGGTTGACCATGTGATTTCCTGCGGAGAAAGACAGTTGCAAATTCTTGACAGTGCAAAACTTGCCCTCAAAGAGGGCGGTGTGCTGGTATACAGTACCTGTACATTTTCTGTAGAGGAAAACGAACAGGTCATTGAACGCTTTCTTGAAAAAAACACCGACTTTTCACTTTGTGACTGTTCCTATCTGCCGTTCGGTCGTGGCGGATATGGTATGCCACAGGTCAGACGCATTTATCCTATAAACGGCGGAGAGGGTCATTTTGTGGCAAAACTGGTCAGAAACGGTGGTGAGTGCGGTTATACGCCTGAACATCGTGCTAAACCTTTGCACACGGATAAAACTGTTCTGGAAAATGCCCGAACACTTTACCATGATATTTTTGCAGATGACAATTACCCTGAATTTACGGTTGTCGGGGATAAGATAATGATTATGCCGTCAGTCATGCCTGAATACAAGGGCAGAGGTATTCTGCGCAGTGGTATTCTGTTCGGTGAGATAAAGAAAAACCGTATAGAACCTGCCCACCATCTTTTCACCTGCGGAAAAATGAATGATTTCAAGCGTGCGGTGAATTTTGACATTTATTCTGATGCGTTAAACCGTTTTCTGTTAGGGGAAGAAATTCCTGTCAGTCCGTTGTTAAAGGGTTATACGGCGGTCTGTGTAGAAGGTATACCGCTTGGTTTCGGAAAAGCCTCTGACGGTAAACTCAAAAACAAATATCCCAAAGGTTTAAGAAAGGTGAAATAATATGCAACTTTCCAATATAGGAACAGTCAAAGAAATTCTGACAAGATACGGTTTTTCCTTTTCCAAATCGTTGGGACAGAATTTTCTGATTAATCCGTCCGTCTGTCCGAAAATGGCGGAAATGAGCATTAAAGATAACACCGTCAGTGTGATAGAGATAGGGCCTGGAATTGGTGTGCTGACCTGTGAACTGGCAAAGCGTGCCAAAAAAGTAGTGGCGATTGAACTGGATAAACGCCTGTTGCCTGTACTGAACGAAACTCTGGCGGATTTCGATAATGTGAAAGTCGTCAATCAAGATGTGCTGAAAACAGATTTCCATCAGCTTATCAGAGAAGAATTTCCGGGAGAAGATGTGGTAGTCTGTGCAAATTTACCGTATTATATCACTTCTCCTGTCATCATGAAACTGTTGGAGAACCATTTACCCATACAAAGTATTACCGTCATGGTGCAGAAAGAAACAGCTCAGAGAATGTGTGCCGAAGTGGGTTCAAGGGTAAGCGGTGCGGTAACGGTAGCGGTCAATTATTATGCCGAACCTGAATGGCTGTTCGGGGTATCGGCTGGGAGTTTCATGCCTGCCCCGAAAGTTGATTCTGCCGTTATCCGTCTGAATGTCCGCCAAAAGCCTGCCGTCACGGTGAAAAATGAAAAGCATTTCTTCCTGACCGTCAAATCCGCTTTCGCCCAAAGACGAAAAACTCTGCCTAATACACTTTCCTCTGGACTTTCCGTACCCAAAGCCGAAATTATACAAATGCTTAATGAACTTTCCATTCCCGAAAATTACCGTGCAGAACAACTTTCGTTGGAACAGTTCGCCGAAATTTCAAATTATTTTCTGTAATTTATGATTGTAAGAAAACAACCTCTGACTATGACAACTAAAAGTTTTTGTCAACTTTTTTCAAAAAGTTGTGGGGTCAAGGGGCAAAGCCCCTTGTGGGATTTTTAAGGGCAAAGCCCTTAAACTCCCAAAAAACAACTCAAAATTTTCGTAAGAAAATTTTGACAATAACTATCTGATTTTCAACCGCTCAGGTAGAATTATTTTAACTAAGGTGTGTGTTATGGAAAAAAACAATCAGTCAAAATCGTCATCATTTTTGTTTTCCACGCTGAACGACAGCAAAAAACGGTTCGGTATCGAAAATAACGAAAATGTCTACAGTAAGGATTCTCAGCCTGCCAGAGATGTTTTTCAGAAACGCATGGCAAGACGCTATCACTGTCCTGATATCATCACCCACCACGCAAAAATATTGACGGATATTCTGCTTTCGGTACTGGCAAGCGGTAACGAAAAAATCGCTGTTCATCAGTATTGCTTTGCTCCTTTGCGGAAAATACTGGACAGCGTAACACAAGTTCACGGTATTCGTATTCTGGAATTTACGGACGAAATTTCTTTACAGAAAATCGCCGACAGTGGCATTAAAGCAATATTTCTTTCCAGCAGTTGCGTAGAATGTGAAAACATGAACATGACAAAAACATCAGAAATTGCCCATAACTATCATGTTCCGCTGATTGTCGATAATACACTTGCCACTTCATGTATTGTCAATCCTCTGGAGTTGGGAGCGGATATTGTGATGGTATTTTCGGGAATGATTTCTGTGGAAAACAATAAGAACAATTATCTTTCCCTCATTGACGGCAATACTTTTGACTGGTCGTATAAAAGTCAGTATATACGGATTTTCCCGTTTTTAAAATATGCTGTGCCATTGATTTCCTGTATGAAATTCAAGTGTCGGAAATCCGCACCTGTACTGAATAAGGAAAATCAGGCGGAATTTTTCATGCTTTGCGAAGGTCTGCAAACACTCAACAACCGCATGACCGTTCATAGCGAAAATGCAAAGACTGTAACCGAAGTCTTACAGCCTTACGCCAAAAAAATAACCCTACAGCAATTTCCAAACGGTAATGTCATGTTCCTGAAAGTACAGCTCAAAGCAGAATGGGTAGAAAAATTCCGTTTTTCATTAAAGTCCATTTCCGTAAGCAACACAAAGCAATTCTATCATACCTACAGTTGCACCTCTGTCTGTCAGCAAGGCGACATACTTTACATCAAGTGTGGTACTGAACCCGAAAGTTACATACGCCACCTGTTTATCGGGGAGTTTCCAGTTTAAGGGCTACCGCCCTTAAAAATCCTGTTTCAAGGGCTGCCGCCCTTAAAAATCCTGTTTCAAGGGCTGCCGCCCTTAAAAATCCTGCTAAGGGGCTGCCGCCCCTTAACCCCGCCCACTTTTTTGAAAAAAAGTGGACAAAAAACTTTTAATTGTCATAGCTGACATTTTTGTCAAACTTTTTTCAAAAAGTTTGTGGGGTTCAGGGGCAACGCCCCTGATAGGGGTTCGGGGACAAAGTCCCCGACAAAAAAAGCTGTCTGATTTTTCATCAGACAGCTTTTAATTTATTCGTCAAGATTGCTTTCAAAAACTTCGGGTTCATCGCCTGTAACTGTATCGTCGGTATCAGGGTCTTCCACGAAAGTTCCATCCATGACTTTGGCAAAAGTATCACCGTTCATTTTTTCATGTTTCATCAAATACTGTGCCGTAATATGAAGTTTGTCGATGTTATTGTTGAGAATTTCTTCTGTACGCCTGTAAGCGTCCATAATGATACGATGAACTTCCTTATCAATTTCAGCTGAGGTGGTTTCAGAGAAATCTTTGGACTGTGCCATATCTCTGCCAATGAACACTTCCTGTCCGCCTGCATAATTGATAGGTCCTATAACATCACTCATACCGTAACGGGTAACCATCGCCCTTGCGGTATCGGTTGCCTTTTCGATATCGTTTGACGCACCTGTGGAGATATCGCCTAAGATAATCGCCTCTGCCACACGACCGCCCAGACTGACAACAATATCTTCTTCCATCGTCTTTTTGGACTTATAACTTTTATCTTCGGTAGGCTGTGGCATGGTGTAACCACCTGCCAGACCTCTTGGAATAATAGAAATTTCGTGTACAGGGTCTTGTGTGGGACATTCATGAAAAGCAATCGCATGACCTGCCTCATGATAGGCGGTAAGTCTTTTTTCACGGTCGGACATGACACGGGACTTCTTTTCCGAACCGACAACCACTTTCATCATAGCGTCCTGAATTTCTTTCATGGTGATAGCCTTGAGATTTTTCTTAGCCGCCTGCAAAGCTGCCTCATTGAGTAAGTTCTCCAAATCCGCACCTGTAAAGCCTGCGGTAGTTCCTGCAATGACTTCCAGCTTGACATCGGGTGCAAGAGGTTTGTCTTTGGCATGGACTTTAAGAATTTCTTTTCTGCCCTTGATATCGGGATAATTGACAACAACCTGTCTGTCAAAACGACCTGGTCGCATTAAAGCGGGGTCAAGCACATCAGGACGGTTGGTTGCTGCGATGATGATAATGCCCTCATTGATACCGAAACCGTCCATTTCAACAAGCAACTGGTTAAGGGTCTGTTCACGCTCGTCATTGCCACCGCCGACACCTGCTCCACGCTGACGACCTACTGCGTCTATTTCGTCGATGAAAATAATACAAGGACTGTTTTTCTTTGCCTGGTCAAAGAGGTCACGCACTCTGGACGCACCTACACCCACAAACATCTCCACAAAGTCTGAACCTGAAATGGAGAAAAACGGTACGCCTGCTTCACCTGCCACTGCTCTGGCAAGCAAGGTCTTACCAGTTCCAGGAGGTCCTACCAACAAGACACCTTTCGGTATTCTTGCTCCCAGTGTGCTGAAACGACTGCCGTCTTTCAAAAATTCGACAATCTCTTCCAGTTCTTCTTTTTCCTCGTCAGCTCCTGCAACATCGGCAAAAGTTGTCTTGCGTTTTTCGTCATTGAGATTTTTGATTTTCGCCTTGCCAAAGCCCATTGTCTTTGTCGGGTCACCAAGTCCCGACATTCTCCTCATAATGAACATCCAGAACACTATCATGATGACTATTAAAATCAATGTGGGAATAAAATCAAACAACCAACTGTTATCCGCTGATTTGCCGTAATTGTAAACTATAGGATTATCGGGGTATTTTTCGTTATAGGCATTGATGAGGTTCTGTGACTGTCCGTTACCGACATTTCCCATGAGCATATTCCAGAATATCGAAATATCGGGCAAGTCATAGGTCAGAATAGCACCGTTGGTTTCATCACCGTCTTTGGTGAGATTGCCCAGACCCTTATGTTTGGCATTAGGTTCGGCACTCTTTACCGCTGTACTTTTGCCCGAACTGAAAAAGCCTGAATTGTCTGTATTGTAGACCAGATGACTTTGGATTTTTGCGTCTGAACGCAACTGCATTTGCAGTTTGCCACTGGTGAGGTCAATCTGAAAGGCTTTGACTTCCAGTCTTTCAAAGTAGCCCATAATATCAGAATAGAGATATTTTTCGTTGGGCTGACTGTTGAACGCAAAGGCAATCATCAGGATTACCGCTATCAATACGGTGAAAATCAGCAGAAATCTGCCCATACCATGATTAGATGATTTTCTGTTTCGGTTATTGCCGTTATTTTTGCTTTCCTTACTCAAGCACATTCACTCCTTCTGTTAAAGGGTTACCGCCCTTTAAAATCCTGTGTTAAGGGCTGTCGCCCTTAACAATCCCACCCACTTTTTTGAAAAAAAGTGGACAAAAAACTTTTATGTTCACTCCGTTGAGAATGACAAGGATAACTACACTGTTATTCTTCGTTGAGAACAGCAACGAAAGGTAAATTTCTGTACTGTTCGGCATAGTCCATACCGTAACCTATGACAAATTCATCAGCAATTTCGTGTCCCCAGTATTTTACGGGAACATCTTTTTTGCGTCTTTGGGGTTTATTCAGCAATGTGCAGAGTGATACACTTTCTGCCCCTTTGTTGAGGATATGCTTGATGATGAAATCCAGCGTAATGCCTGAATCAATGATATCTTCCACCACAAGCACAGCCTTTCCGCTGACGGATTCGGATAAATCCTTGACGATATTCACTCTTCCGCTGGACTGTGTGCCACTGCCATAACTCGATACCGACATAAAGTCTATACAACAAGGTACTTCCAGTTGCTTCACCAAATCAGACAAAAACATAAAACTGCCTTTGAGTATTCCGACCACCAACAGGTCTTTATCCTGAAAATCATGGTTGATACGCTCTGCCAGTCTTTTGACAATTTCTTCAATCTGATTTTCACTCAATAACATACGGTTAAAATTTTTTGGCAAATAATCTTTTTCCATTGGCTATCCCCCACTCTGTACAGACCTAACGGTAATCAAAGCAACCTTTCGGGTAGTCGATTTTACACAAGCCCTCTCCGATACGCCGAACCCATCAATCCATAAAACTTCACTGTCCTGTGCAACCAATAAGACATTGTTTCTCTGTTCAGACGGTATTTTCGCCTCGTTGAACAGCCGTTTTACGGACTTTTCTACTCCTCTGTTTTTTTGCAGAAAGCGGTCTGCGGTTTTTCTTGTCCTGATAAAAATTTCAGAGTGTATTATATCACAATCCAACGCATTTTTTAATAATAATTTGTGAACGCTGATATTTTTGTCAAATTCCTCTTTTGTAAGAAATTTAACCGTAATTTTTTGTTGATTAATTCTAAATTCGGCGTCATTTTTCGGAAAAGGTATCAGAATTTCATTTGGCTGAACTTTACGGTATACCCTCAGATTTCCCTGACGGACAACCGCACAATAATTTTTTGGCAAATCCACTGCCCCACCGTTTTGCTGAACGGCTTTTTCGGTTAAGAGAATGTGCTTTTCCTCATAGGCATAACACCCTGCCTGTTGAAACAACAAAAGAATTACCTGCCGTAAGACCGTCTGATGACATTGTTGTAAATCCGCACAACGGTACATAGTTATAGTATTCTGTTTTATGCGTGATTTATTTATGACCTGTACAGCCGTTTCTGTGACAAAATCCAGATAATATTTTGCACTTTCACAAAGTCTGCCCACAGCCACTTCAAAAGACGGATTGATTTCTTTGAAAACAGGTGTGACAATATTACGGATTTTGTTGCGGTTGTACTGATTTTGCAGATTAGTAGAGTCCGTGACATAGGCAATATGATTTTCCCGACAATATTCTTCCACCTGACTTCGGGTGATACGGATAAGCGGACGGATAATATTGCCACGCTTTTCGGGAATACCCACAAGACCGTTCAAAGAAGTTCCCCGTACTAAATGAAACAAAACCGTTTCTACACTGTCAGATAAAGTATGTGCCGTAGCAATTTTACCATTGTTGTGAGAAAGTTCATCAAAAAATTCATAGCGTATTCGTCTGCCACATTCTTCACTGCTTTCGCCGTTTTCTGTCGCCAACCGCCCGACCTCTACACTCTTTACTTCACAACGGATATGCCTTTCCCGACAAAATTCTTCCACAACCCTCTGGTCACGCTCTGCCTCTTCCCCACGCAGATTGTGATTGATATGGGCAACGATAATCTCCAGAGAAAATTCCTCTTGTATAGTGGTGAGAAAGTGGAGCAGACAAAGGGAATCCGCTCCACCTGATACACCTACAACAATTCTGTCACCGTAATCTATCATACCGCTGTCGGTTACTGTTTTAAGAATACTCTCTCTGACAGGTTCATTCATGTCGGCTGTCCTCCTGAGAGGTGAAACGCATAAACTCTCCCTGCCAGTGCAATTTAACGGTGTTGGTTTCTCCGTGACGGTTTTTGGCAACGATACATTCGCCCCTGTTCATATCCACTTCATCGGTATCAGGTGTATTTTTGTCCTGATAATACCCCTCACGATAGAGAAACAACACAATGTCCGCATCTTGTTCGATAGACCCCGAATCACGCAAGTCAGAAAGCATAGGACGGTGTTCAGCTCTCTGTTCGCTGGCACGGGACAACTGCGACAACAAAATAACAGGCACATGAAGTTCTTTTGCCATACTTTTCAAGGCTCTTGTATTTTCGCCGACAATCTGTACCAGATTTTCCGTCCGCAAAGTACTGCCCATAAGCTGAAGATAGTCAATGACCACCAAATCCACATCTTTCAGACGGCGTAATTTTGCTTTCATGGCTGGGACAGTCAGCATAGTAGTTTCATCAAGATACATATTGGCATGACTTAAAATCTCTGCAGCTTCCATCAGTCTTGCCCATTCGTCATTGTCCAGTTTTCCCGAACGCAACTTTGTTCCCTCAATCAACCCCTCTGTCGAAAGCAATCGGGACACTAATTGTTCTTTGGTCATTTCCAGAGAAAAAAAAGCCACTTTCTGTTTGAGCTTTGTGGCAACATGACGGGCTATATTCAACGCAAATGATGTCTTTCCCATACCTGGACGAGCGGCAAGTAAAATCAGGTCAGAACGGTTCAATCCTGTGATGACCCTGTCCAAATCGGCAATACCAGAAGATATTGGTTTTGCCTTGTCCTCATCGGGTGAATTGAGTGCGTCCAATCGGGAAAGTGTCTGATAGATGACGCTTTCAATATGTTCAAGACTTTTGATATCCGCTCCTTTTCGTATATCGTAAATTTTCTGTTCAGCATTATCCAGAAGCTGTTGAGAAGTATAATTTCCTTCGGTAGATTCCTCAATGATATTCTTAGCGGCTATGATAAGCCGTCTTGTTTCATAGGTTTCCCTGACGATGTTGGCATATTCTCTGGCATGACCAATATGCGGTGTCGTATTGGCAATCTGCATAAAATAGGCACGACCCTCACTGTCGGTAAAAGCACCGTCTTTCCGCAATTCGTTCAGCACCGTCACAACATCCATCGCTCTTCCACGATTGTATAACGACAATATACTTCCATAAATCAACTTATGGTCAGATATGTAAAAGTAATCTTTGTTCGGGATAATCTCCGCTACAATATCCATACATTCGTTATCCATCATGATAACCCCTAATACCGACTGTTCCGCCTCCATATTGTACGGTAGTTTGATTTCACCCAGTAAATCTGTATTTTCCGCCATCTTCCCACTTCCTATCTGTTAAAGGGCTGCCGCCCTTTAAAATCCTGCCCACTTTTTTGAAAAAAAGTGGACAAAAAACTTTTCTGGCTCACTTCGTTCGGAATGATTATCCAACTGTCAGCTATGACACTTAAAAGTTTTTGTCGAACTTTTTTCAAAAAGTTCGTGGGGTCAAGGGGCAACGCCCCTTGTGGGATTTTTAAGGGCAACGCCCTTAAACTCCCCAAAGACAAATCAAAATTTGCGTAAGCAAATTTTGATAATGCGTAATTCGTAATGCGTAATTCGTAATTAAAGATTCCTCACTTCGTTCGGAATGACACGAAAAAGCATTCGGATTGATTATCCAACTGTCAGCTATGACACTTAAAAGTTTTTGTCGAACTTTTTTCAAAAAGTTCGTGGGGTCAAGGGGCAACGCCCCTTGTGGGCAATGTCATCAACTTAAGAAAAAAGCCTGTTTGAAATAATATATTGTTGTCATTCTGAGGAGCGAAAGCGACGAAGAATCTTCAAAAGATTCCTCCTTGTGGGATTTTTAAGGGCAACGCCCTTAAACTCCCCAAAGACAAATCAAAAGTGGCAAAGCCACTTTTGACCATCATAATCATTGTCATGCTTCGCTGACAACTACTTTTACCTGTGCAACAATTCCCTGATACAACTTAATCTGTGCATTGTATGTGCCGAAAGATTTGATGTCTGCATCAAGCGTAATCTTTCTTTTGTCAACATTGATACTGAACTGCCTTTTGAGTTCAGCGGAAATTTCTTTCGCCGTCACCGAACCGAAAAGCCTTCCGTTACTGCCTGCCTTAGCGGTAATCTTAACAGATTGTCCTTCAAGCTGTTGTTTTTCGCTATTGGCTTTTTTCTTTTCCTCTTCAATCTTGAATGCTTTGGATTCTTCAGCGTTTTTCAGTTCACTCATTGCCTGTGCGGTTGCCTTTTTGGCAAGATTTTTCGGCAACAGAAAATTTCTTGCATAACCGTCCGATACTTCTTTGAGTTCTCCCTTTTTGCCTGTACCTTTGATATCCTGTAATAAAATCACTTTCATTTTTATCTTTCCTTTCCTGCTGTCAAAATTTGCTTACGCAAATTTTGTTTGGAATTTTATGTGTTTAAGGGCTTCGCCCTTAAAAATCCCACAAGGGGCTTTGCCCCTTGACCCCACCACTTTTTGAAAAAAGTGGACAAAAACTTTTAATTGTCATAGCTTGTCTATGACTGAAAATGACTGTTCTTCTTCTGTGGTATTGTCTTCAAGATAGCCGTCACTTTCGATTTCGCTGTTTTCGATAATATTCATCAGCATAGCTCTGGCCTGTTCCATCGTCACACCGTTGAGTTGAGCTCCAGCCATAGAATGGTGTCCACCGCCACCCAGCTTTTCCATGACAAGCTGTACATTGACATCTCCCAATGAACGGGCGGATATTCTCACACTGTCGCCTTTCTTGTACATGACAAACGATGCTGTAACATTACTGATACTCAACAAATCATCTGCCGCCTGTGCTGCTGTGACAATAATATCTTCGTCATTATCGTCATCGTCATCTGCACACGCCAACGCACAATTATTGAAGATTTCCGCTCCGCTGACCAGTCGGAATTTCGCCTTGTAGTTATCCAGAGAGTTGGAAAACAACCGCTTTACCTCTACGGTATCTGCTCCACGCTGTCGCAGATAGGCTGCCGCTTCAAAGGTGCGTACACCTGTCCGCAAAACGAAATTTTTTGTATCCAGCGTAATGCCTGCCAGTAAGGCTGCCGCCTCGTAAGGGGTGAGGTTCTTATCTCCCATATACTGTATGAGTTCGGTAGTCATTTCGGACGCTGATGAGGCGGACGGTTCGTGGAAAAAGACTATCGCATTTGATATATGATTGACCATCATTCTATGGTGGTCAATCACAACCACTCTCTGTGCTTTCTCATACACCAACGGGTCTTCCAGAAAATTAGGAGAGTGCGTATCTACCACGATAAGCAAAGTCTTTTCGGTCATCATATCCAACGCAACAGACGGTTCGATAAACATATCTTCGTTGGCAATTTCTTCCATAAAGCGTATCAGCGATTCGGCAACGGTCTTTTCTTTTCTGACAACGATTTTGGCGGACTTCTTCATATCTTTGGTGATACTGCTCCAAAGTCCTATACCCGTTCCTATACAGTCGATATCGGAATTATGATGACCCATAATCAGAATATGGTCGCTTGCCCGAATGTGCTGTACCAAAGACCCTGCAATAACTCTTGTACGCACCTTGTCGATTTTCTCAAAGCCCTGCGATACCCCACCATAAAAACGGTACTGGTCTTTTGTTTTGATAGTGACCTGGTCACCACCACGACCCAAAGACATATCCAGTGCATTTCTTGACCACAATTCGCATTGTTTCAGCGTTTCGGCACATCTGCCTATCCCTATGGAAACTGTCGGACTGCATATCACATTCTCCAGCGGTATCTGTTTGACCTCTTTAAGTACATTGAAGTCATCTTCCGTCAAAGCGTCAAGCACACGCTCTTCAAAGATAATCATGTACTTGCCGTTAGAAAGTTTCTTGTACAGACCGTTGAACTTCATCGCCCATTTCTGTATCACATTCTCTACATTGACCATGACATAGGCTTGCTGACGGTCATCATCTTTTTCAAACTCGTCCACATTGTCAAATTCCACTGTGGCAACCATCGGACGGGAGTTCATATATTCATCAGTGGTTTCCTTGTAATATGTATCGTCTATAAAATAGAATACAGACGATTTTTCGTGGAGTTTATAGCCCACAACCGTATACCGCTTTTCACCATATACCACATCAGCACCATTGGATTCGATAATATGTTGAGATGTGGTGTTGGGAATATAGCGGTTGATAAAATCCCCCACACACTCCTTGCCACTGCACAGCACCGTACAAAAACACCTGTTCGCCCAGAGAATATCATCATGTTCTCCTGTTATCGCTACGGGAATATTGAAATTTTCCAGATACTCAAACTTATCACTGCCAATTTTTTCAATAGACTGTTTTAGGGTATTCTGTATATAATACCGAAAGCGGATAATCCCCACAATGACCAGTACCAGCGACAATACGGCAATCAGAACTTCTATGGTGAACACATACAGATTCCAGCGGTAAGCAAAGCCTGCCATACCCAATATACCCAAAGTGTATACCAGAAAAAATGGTGTTACCGTCCATACCTTTTTCTTCAAGATTTTTGTCCTCCAAACGACCCACTATACCTCCATGATAATCGGCAATATCATAGGCGTGCGTCTTGTTTTATTGAAAATGTGCTTTGATACTTCTTCTTTGATTTTATTCTTAATCACATTCCATTCGTGAATGTTTTTCAAAGCAAATTCCTGTAGAATTTCCATAGCGATACGACGGACTTCATAAATAATCTCCTCCGACTCTCTCACATAGACAAACCCTCTCGAAATAACATCAGGTCCGCTGATGATATACCCTTCCGCAATATCCAACGCTGCCACAATGATAATCAGTCCGTCCTGACCCAGATGTTTACGGTCACGCAGGACTATGCTTCCTACATCACCGACCCCCAGACCGTCAACAAAGACCTTGCCCGAAATAACATCACCAAGTCTTTTCATTCCGCCCTGTTTGAGTTCCACCACATTACCCACATCACCAATAAAGATGTTATCTCTTTTCATGCCCAGACTTTCCGCCAAATCAGCGTGTTTCTTGAGATGTTTCTGTTCGCCGTGTACGGGTATGAAAAATTCAGGTCTGACAAGATTGTGAATGACTTTCAGTTCTTCCTGACAGGCGTGTCCCGAAACATGAACTTCATACATGGATTCATAAACAACTTCACACCCCAGTTTCAGCAGTTCGTCAATGACATTACCTACCATTTTTTCGTTGCCAGGAATGGGATTTGCCGAAATGATGATGAAATCTCCCGTACCTACAGCCACCTTACGGTGTTCAGAGTAAGCCATTCGGGAAAGTGCTGACATAGGTTCTCCCTGTGAGCCTGTGGTGACCAGTACAATCTGTTCGGGTAAATATTCGTTGATAGAATCAATGTCAATCACCGTGCCGTCCGAAACTTCCATATAGCCAAGTTCCGTAGCAACCTGTACATAATTGAGCATACTTCTGCCCGAAAAGGCTACTTTACGACCGTTCGCCTTAGCACAGTCTAAAATCTGCTGTATTCTGTTGACATTGGACGCAAAGGTTGCAATGATAATTCTCTTGTTTTTGGCACGGATAAAGAGATGTTCAAAACTTTCTCTGACTTTGGCTTCTGTTTTGGTAAAACCAGGTCTTTCGGCATTGGTGGAATCCGCCATCAATGCCAGTACACCTTCTTTACCCAGTTCCGCAAAGCGTGTAAGGTCAATGACATCACCTGTTGCGGGAGTGAAGTCAATTTTGAAGTCACCCGTATGCACGATAGTTCCCGCAGGGGAATGGATTGCCACCGCAACGGAGTCGGGTATGGAATGGTTGACATGGATTAATTCGACATTCATACAACCCATCTTTATCACATCACCAGCACGAACCACATTCAACTGTGCGGACGATAACAGGTTGTGTTCCTTGAGTTTGTTGCCTACCAGTCCCATAGAAAGCGGTGTGCCGTATACGGGCAGACTGACATCTTTCAGTAAATACGGCAACGACCCGATATGGTCTTCGTGACCGTGTGTGATGATGATACCTTTGATTTTATCCACATTTTCCCGTACATAGGTAAAATCAGGCAATACCAAATCAATGCCCAGCATTTCGCCGTCAGGAAATGCCATTCCGCAATCCAGTATAAACATATCTCCCATACATTCAAACAAAGTGATATTTTTACCGATTTCGTTCAGTCCGCCCAGAAACGCTACCTTGATTGACGGCTTGACAACTTCTTTTCTGACAGGCGGTTTTCTGTTATAGCCTGTATTTCTCCGCTGATAGTAAGGTCTTTTAGTCGTTCTTGTCTTGTTATAAAATCTGTTTACATTGTTGCCGTTGCTGTTCGTTGAGTAGAAATTATTGTTTCTTCTTCCTGCAACGGACCTTTTTTCATTGTCGTTATTCACAAACAAACCTCCATTATAGTATTATGTATATGACAAAATTATCCGAAAACTTTTATCTTCTGATTATGTTACAAACGGTGCCAAACATAAAGAAAAGTTTTCTGCTAATTTCATTTTCCATTTTAAAAGCCGAACATCAATATTTATTTAATTGTACTCTATTTACGATTTTATGTCAACTGTTTAAGGGTCACCGCCCTTAAAAATCCTGTGTTAAGGGTTGCACCCTTAACAATCCTGCCCACTTTTCCCCCAAAAGTGGACAAAAAACTTTTATGGTTCACTTCGTTCAGAATGATTATCTAAGGTTCAGCTATGACAACTGAAAGTTTCGGTCAAGCCTTTCCAAAGGCTTGTGGGGTCAAGGGGCAAAGCCCCTTGTGGGATTTTAAAGGGCAAAGCCCTTTAACGGATAAAAACTCAAACCAGAATTTGCGTAAGCAAATTCTGACATCATTACTCATCAAGACGATGTCCGCAATACGGACAATAACACTTTTCGTCAACAACATCGGCAATCTGTCTTTTTTCTTCGTTGAGGACTTCAATAAACCCAGAAGTAATAATCCCTGTCGGAACGGCAATCAGTCCTATCCCCAGCATGGCAATGACAATACTCAACAGTTTACCAATAACCGTCACAGGATAAATATCTCCGTAACCGACAGTCGTCAAAGTAGAAATCGACCACCATACCCCCGAAAAGGCATTGTCGAACTTGTCGGGCTGAGCGGAATTTTCCACATTGTACATCAGCACCGCCGAAATCACCATTAAAAGTCCTACCACAAACACAGACGAAAACAACTGACTGGATTTACTCCTGAACACTTTTCCCATAGTGATGAAAGCGTCGGTATATCTGCCGATTTTGAAAAAGCGGAACATTCGGATAATCCGCAAAGCTCTGAGTACACGCAAGTCTATGGGAATTAACAGCGGTATGTAGAAAGGGAGAATTGCCAGCAAGTCAATAAATGCCATAAACGAAAAGATGTATTTGATACGGGACTGTAAGGGGGTCAAATCCTCATACAGACAATCTGCCGTCCATACTCTTAATATATATTCAACAGTAAAGATTATGACAGATATATTTTCGATATTGGTGATAATTTTCTGCACGGTCTGTGGGATATCGAAAGTTTCCACTACCGCAACAATAAGATTAATCGCAATCAATGTTACAATGAACAGGTCAAGCCTTTTACTCTGAGGGTCATTTTCATTGGCACATTGCATAAGTTCAAAGGCTCTTTTTTTCACTTTACGATACATCGACAGTCACTTCCCGTATACATTTTTCTAGCTGATATGTCAAAATTTGCTTACGCAAATTTTGAGTTGATTTTTGGGGAGTTAAAGGGCTTCGCCCTTTAAAATCCTGCTAAGGGGCTTTGCCCCTTAACCCCACCACTTTTTGAAAAAAGTGGACAAAAACTTTTAATTGTCATAGCTATAGATGATATTTTCTTTATTATACCACATAACGAATAATGGTTATCCCTTTTACAGAAAATATTTTTAAAAAATAGGAAAGGAAAATATCCGTGCAATATGACACACTCTCACAACTGATAAAAAGCGATAAATCTGTAAGACGCTATTTTTTATCCCAGCCTGTATGGTTACAGATTGAACTGCATTGTTACAATGACTGTATTCATTGTAAGGAGCAACTCTGTTATTCTGTTGATTTTCTGTTGCAACAACGCACAGCCGACAATCCCGAATGATTGTCGGCTGTTTTTTTTTCAAATGTCCTCCAGATTTCGCAAAGCGTCCAGTTCTTTTTTGTCCACTTTGATTTTGCCGTCCCTGATAATTTTGACATCGCCCACCTGATAGGTAGATGGCATTGCATTTGGCGATTTTTCCAGCTGAACTTTCAACACTCCTGTCAGAATATTCTGTTCCACGACAGTACCCTTTCCGTCAGGCGTACTGACAATCGCACCTACTTTAGGGGTAGTTTTGTAGAGTTCGTTATAGGTGTCCTGTTCGTATTTCAGACAGCACATCAGCCTTCCGCAAGTCCCTGATATTTTCACAGGGTTCAAAGATAATCCCTGTTCCTTCGCCATCTTGATAGACACAGGCTGAAAACTCCCCAGATAAGACGCACAACAGAACGGTCTGCCACAAATACCAATTCCCCCCAGCATTTTCGCCTCATCTCTCACACCGATTTGTCTTAACTCAATGCGGGTACGAAACACACTCGCCAAATCCTTGACCAGTTCTCGGAAATCCACACGACCGTCTGCCGTAAAATAAAACATAATTTTTTTTCTGTCAAAGGTATATTCCACATTGACCAGTTTCATTTCCAGATGATGTCTGGCAATTTTTTCTTCACAGATGGTAAAGGCTTCCTGTTCTCTTTTTCTGTTTTCGACAATCATTTCCCTGTCCCGCTCAGTCGCCTTACGGATAATCGGCTTGAGTGGGTAGACAAGCTGGCTTTCGGAAATCTGACGGTTCTCTACGGCAATTTCACCGCTTTCCACCCCTCTTGTTGTTTCGACAATCACACAGTCGCCAATTTTATACTGATGGGGTTTGGGGTCAAAATAGTAGATTTTCCCTACCTCTTTGAATCTGACCCCCACAATTTCTTTCATTCTGTCTATCATAATGTTATTTTCTCCTTCTTAACTGTGCACACAGCCACGCACTGAATAAATTCATATTGATATTGCTGTCCAGCTTGTCGGACGCTGTATGCAAGATTTCTGTTATTCGTGATAAAGTCACCATATCCATATGTTCCCCTAAAGAGCGTTCAATAGTATTTTCTGCCTTTCCCGTAACACGAAATCTTATCGCATTGCCGACAATCGCAATAAGATTTTCAATGATTTCCTTTGCTGTTATACGACTGTCAATTTTTCCCAGTGCACACAAAAGCGAATAGCCTTTGGTATCTGTCAGATGACGGGCAACAGACAACGCTGTTTCGTAAGACTGTTGCACAGACATATCGTCATCATAGGTATAGTCCAACGGATATACCGTCACTCTGGAAAGGATTGTCCCAAGCAACTTCTTAGCTGACGCACAGCAGAAAATAAACAGAATATGTTGAGGTGGTTCTTCGATAACTTTCAGTAAGGCATTCTGAGCTTGTATCTGCATTTTGTCGGCATTGGGCAAAATGTAAATTTTTCTGTCTGCCTCATTGGGTCTGATGTAAGCATCGGCACAGATGTTTCTGACCTCTTCCACATTGACCACTTCCAGCTTACCCGACAACTTCGCTGTATAGATATCAGGGTGATTGCCGTTCATCGCTTTCACACACGCACTACACACATGACAAGGTTTATTTTCGCCACGACACACCGCCCACTGACAAATCATACTGACGGTTTCTTTGATGGGTAATTCTTTCTGACTTTCCAGCACGACCGCATGGGGCAATTTTCCTGACTGCAAATCTTTTTCCAGTTGTTGTCTGTATCCGCTCAAGCTATCACTTCCTGTTAAATGGCTACCGCCCTTTAAAATCCTGTCCACTCTTCCCTCAAAAAGTGGACAAAAAACTTTTATGGCTCACTTCGTTCGGAATGATTATCTAAGGTATAGCTATGACAATTAAAAGTTTTTGTCGAACTTTTTTCAAAAAAGTTCGTGGGGTTCAGGGGCAACGCCCCTGATAGGATTTTTAAGGGCAACGCCCTTAAACTCCCCGAAAAATTCCAGAATTTGCGTAAGCAAATTCTGACATAACGCATTACACATTAATTATAGTACAAGTAATCTTTTTTTGCAAGATTGCATTGAGAAAGAATGTGGTATATAATGTATAGAGATTAATAAAGGAGTGATTGTATGGCAACGACTGATGAACTGGTAAACAGTATCATAGAAAGTTACGGAAAATATCCGTCCACAGCCAGAATTGATGAGGATAACATCGTCAACAGAGAAATTCTGATTGAGATTGTAGAGGAAATAAGGAAATTACTATTTCCGGGATTTTTCGACCAAGACAAAGTGACTTCGGAATATCTGCGTTACACGGTCGGAAAAAGGCTGGAAAGTATACAATACCATTTAAAATTACAGATTGCCAAAGCATTAGGCAACTGTGAGGACTGCGGTGAAGATGAACGCTGTTGTATTCTGAAAGAGGCACAAAGGATTGTCACAGAATTTATGGAGCGTATTCCCACAATACGGGACTATCTCGCCACAGACATTCAGGCTGCCTACAACGGCGACCCTGCTGCTTACAGTACAGACGAAATTGTTTTCTGTTATCCTGGCGTATTCGCTATCACCGTTTACCGTATCGCTCATGAACTGTTCGTACTGCAAGTACCTATGATTCCCAGAATTATCAGCGAATATGCTCACGGTCTTACAGGTATCGACATTCATCCAGGTGCGACTATCGGAAAATATTTCTTCATCGACCACGGTACAGGCGTAGTCATCGGTGAAACAACCATCATCGGCAACAATGTCAAGATTTATCAGGGTGTGACACTAGGCGGACTTTCTACAAGAAAAGGTCAGCAACTCAAAGGGGTCAAACGACACCCTACTATCGGCGATAATGTGACGATTTATTCCAACACTTCGGTTCTGGGCGGTAATACCGTCATCGGTGACGGCACTACCATTGGCGGTAACTCTTTTATTGTACGGTCGGTATCGTCAAATATGAAAGTGACTGCCAGAAGTCCCGAACTGGAATTTTCTGTCAGCAAACCTGCCAGCGTTGACGGAGAGTTCTGGGACTGGATTATCTGACATTTCCGCCACGCAAAAGCAAGACAGACGGTAACATTGTACCGTCTGCCTCAAGGAGTATTATGAAAAAAGTTATATTCAAAAAACAACAAAAAGTAACTGTTTACCTCTTATAGAATAATTATACCACTTGATGTAACAACCGTCAAGGCTTTTTGTATTTTTTCGACATTATACAATATAACCTTCTTCATATTTTAGTCAAAAAATCAAATAATTGGGGAGTTTAAGGGCTTTGCCCTTAAAAATCCCACAAGGGGCTTTGCCCCTTGACCCCACAAGCCTTTGGAAAGGCTTGACCGAAACTTTTAATTGTCACAGCTAAAGGTTGTTTTATCAATAATTACGCATTACGCATTATTTACAACAACGACAGCATTTTTCTTGACCGTTCCGCTAAGAATACCTTTCTTTACGGTGAATTTACTTCCGCTGACAACATCTTTATATTCTCCATCAGGCAATACTGTTTGGGTATTGCTGAGTTTTTTATCTTCGGTATCGATATTGACCAGCACAAACCCTTTTTTACCACGCTCTATCATTATCATGGTAGTATCGTCTTCGGGATTGCTCAAAGTTTCATCTTCGCCTATCATCTTGTTGCGGAATTTGTTGACGGCAACGACTTCTTTATCCATAAAGAATTTGTCACCCATTGCTCCGATTTTGTTGTCGCCCCACTGGTCAGTGTCGGACGCTCCTGACGGACGGTCAAAGAACAACGGTGTACCGCCACTTCTTGCACAGATAATCGCCCATGCCTGTTTTATCTGGAATTTCTCCATATTCATCCAGTTGCCGTCATTACAGTAATTGTCATGGGATTCGACCCATGTCACCAGACGCTCAGGGGATATTCCGTTGACTGCAAAATCCCGTAATGTTCCCACAGATACATCGCTGTTGAAGATACAGTCACGAAGATTTTCGCCGTATTTTGAGGCGGTGACATTCATAATCTGACTGTATGCCGTAATCTTATCCGAACCGCCCTGTAAGATTTCTCCGTACTGGAATTTTGAACCGTTGTTTAAAATCACTTCCCAGCAGTTGCTGGCAAAGGATTTATCGTCCGTACTCAATTCGATATGCTTTGCTCCGTCATAACGGAAACCGTCTGCCCCTGCCTCAACACATTCTTTAAGATATTTCAGTTCATATTGCTGAACTTCTTCATTTTGAGTATTGAGGTCAGTCAGACCCAGCAGTCTGCCCTGTGTAACTTCCTCACGGTCGTTATAGTTAGTGACTTCACCCTGTGTATGGAAAGGATTTTTAATTTTGGTAATATTTTCGCTGATAACGGTCATGTCACCCGTGAGGTGGTTCATTACAGCGTCAACGATGACTTTCACACCGTATTTATGAGCTTCCTTACACATAGCCGAAAATTCTTCCTTTGTGCCAAGCTGATAATTGCCGATGACAAAATCCGTAGGCTGATAGTGGTAGTACCATTTGCCCTTGTTGACACTGCCTTCTTTGTCCTGAAGTTGCATACCGCCGTCTTCACCGACTTTGCACTGACTGATTGGTGAAGTCTGTATAGCCGAAAATCCTGCGTCAGCGATATCTTTCATATGTTCTTTTATCGTATTGAACGACCAGCACCATGTATGCAGAATAGCACCGTCCTGAATATTATCCGCAAGACCTTGTGCATTAGTTTTATTTTTGGTTCGTTGCGGAGCATATTCGGTTACTTTTTCGGTAGCTTTCTGTGTGGACTGCGTAGTATTTTGTGTTGACGATGTGTTACTGTCGTTATCGTTTCCGCAAGCCGTGACCGTCATTGCCATCAGCAAGGCTATTCCTAAAGCCGTCAGTTTCTTTAACATTTTGTACACTTCCTTTCCGGAATTTGATGGACTGTCAAAATTTGCTTACGCAAATTTTGTTTGGATTTTTATGTGTTTAAGGGCTTCGCCCTTAAAAATCCCATCAGGGGCGTTGCCCCTGAACCCCACGAACTTTTTGAAAAAAGTTCGACAAAAACTTTT
>CACWNY010000051.1 GCA_902762375.1 uncultured Ruminococcus sp.
AATATTCTGAAGAGAAAGAAATTATACAGAAAGCGATAGAAGAAATAAATGCAACACGAACGGATGAAGATGAAAAAATCCAGAATATTGCATGGCAGACAGAAAAAACGGAGAATACATGCTATGTTTCTCTTGATGAAATAGGTGTAAAACATCAGAAAGAACATAGAAAAACGGAAACGGAGAAAGATGGTGTATATGTATGGAATACAGTAGCTGATGTAGAATTTAATGGAGAATCCCGTATTTTGACAGGTTCGGAAATGAAATCTGTATTTTTATTTGTTTTAGCCTATCTTCTGAACAATAACTTATTAGCAGAAAAATCTCTTGTGTTTTTTACAGACGGAGCAAAAAACATTTTCTCAAATATAACAGAGCTATTTTCATTTCATCCGCATACAGTCATATTGGATTGGTTTCATCTGAAAAAACACTGTCAGGAATATCTGAGTATGTCAGTAAAGGGGAAAGAAAAACGAAATGAAATCCTGCAGAAATTACTTCGCATTCTATGGGCTGGAAATGTAGATGAAGCAATAGATTTTCTACAAAAAACGGAGGAAACGGTTGTGCGTCAGAATAACCGTATTGATGAACTATGCCGATATATTGAAAAACACAGGGAACATATTCCTCCATATGCATTAAGAGCAAAACTCGGATTAAAGAACTCCAGTAATCGTGTAGAAAAAGCAAATGACATAATTGTTGCTCAAAGACAGAAACATAATGGAATGAGTTGGTCAGTCACTGGTAGTAGTGGATTAGCTCAGATTTCTGCACTCATCACTAATGGTGAACTCAAATCTTGGATTGATTCTTCGATTTCTGGTGATTATTTTTCTTTAGTAGCTTAATCTCCAACCGCACAGGTGGAACCTGAAATAATAGTTCCAGAGTATGCTAATCAATTTATTGTTAGCAATAAAGATGAAGATATTGAAGAATGGGTCAATAACGCTTCCGAGCTATTTAAATCTTTTCCAAACAACATCCTTATACGAGATAATAATAACATAGAATGGATTTCACTATATATTTATAAAAAGCTTGAATCAAAACAAAACCATTATGAAACCTTTGGTTCTGTAACTGATATGGGTAATCAATGGATTTGGGCAATAGCTACTGGCTATTTGGTCGATAAAGATGATTTTTGTGATGTAAAGAAGGAATTGGAGTCGAGTAATCTGTACGATTATCGTTTGCAAGATGCAAATTGTCATACTGAAATATTCAACAGAGAATATTCTTGGGCAAAGTCTTTTGTTGAGGTGGAAGACAATCCTTTAATTGATTTACTTGTTGATACTGGTGAGACTAGAATTGTAAAAGATATCGGAATAGAACTTGTTGATAAAGAAAAACTGGAGGAAGGGATACTTGAGTATATAGAAATACCTATCGAGAGAATCGAACACATCGAGAAAGTAATTGCAAGATATATGGTATCATATTCATCTACCGTTTGGGAATCCACTTATGATGCTTCTCAAAGTGAACCCACCAGAATTGATCATCCTTGTATGGATATTGTCTCTAAGTTACACTTAAAGCAGAAAGACATTGATGGTAGTTATTATTCTGAAAATAATGAGTTGGTAGCATTTGAACATAAAATCGACGATGAAAACGAATATTTATTAATTCGGAAAGACTACATTGAAAAATATCTGTCAGAAAATCATCTTGTGCTTTTTTGGACATTATTCGGAGAAAAACAGTTTTTCTTAGGTGGTAACAATCAAAAATGGAGCACTTGGGGTGGCTTTTACTATTTTGATTGTGATAAAGGTACCATAGAAGGTTCTTCTAGAATACAAACTGATTAAAAATCGGTAAAAACTTAAAAGGAATCACTACAGCTTTATCTGTAGTGATTCCTTTCGTGTTAGTATCAGAGAACACATCTGACGGCAAATCCGCCACTGAAAAAAAAGGTGTTCATCCAATACTTGTTTGGTGGAGGTGAGGGGAGTCGAACCCCTGTCCAGAAGTCACTTATAGAGGATTTCTACGGGTGTAGGCAGTCATTTAGGATTCCCCTCACATTACACCGACTGACAGGTTTAATGTTACGGTAGTCTTTACTGCATGACAAAGTCCAAGACACTACTCTGTTCATGTTCACCACTGCTTGACGCCAACATAAAGACCGTGGTACTTCTCTATGTGACGGACTGCAACTCAGGCAGCCATTGCAACTACATTATCGTTGTCGTTTATTATTTAAAAGTTGCGACTTTTAAAGTGGTTTCGCACCACTACCCGCTTACCAGAACTCACAACCCCTGTCGAAACCTTTACACCCCCCCATATAGTTTAAGGGCTACCGCCCTTAAAAATCCTGTTTCAAGGGTTGCACCCTTGAAAATCCCGCCAAACTTTTTGAAAAAAGTTTGGCAAAAACTTTTATGGAAAATTTGCATTCGCAAATTTTGGGCATATGTTTTGTTATTTTCGTTTCAATCCACGCTCGATAATTTTACGGAGTACGACAGCACCTCTTTCAGTGCGTAGATTGTTTCTTGTCAGTAGGGGATACCGATTTCTCTCCGCCCACTACTGACGCTTGTTTGGTTTTGTATCCCACCACTTATGGAAGTGACGGGACTCTACTTACTTGTTTAAGATGTCGTTCGATATTGCGTTTAGCGTCTTTTTCTGCCATATCAGCACGCTTATCGTAAAGTTTTTTACCTTTGCAAAGACCAAGCTGTACTTTTATTCGTGAACCTTTAAAGTAGAGGGAGATGGGAATAAGGGAATAGCCGTCCTGTTTGACAAGACCGAACAGACGCATAATTTCCCGTTTATGCATGAGTAATTTTCGCACACGCATAGGGTCTTTATTGAATATGTTTCCCTGTTCGTAAGGACTTATGTGCATACCGTTGATAAAAATTTCGCCTTTGACTATCGAACACCACGAATCTTTAAGATTAACTCTTCCTGCACGGAGGGATTTAACTTCTGTACCTTTGAGTTCGATACCTGTTTCAAAACTTTCCACGATAAAATAGTCATGAGTAGCTTTTTTATTCTGTGCGATAGTTTTTGTATCTGATTTTGCCATAAAAGTAAATATCCCTCCGTTTCTGTAATATTTGTTATATTATATAGAGTTATCCGCATACTGTCAATCGAAATCTGACGAAAAGATTTACATTTCCCGTCTGCCTTCCAACGCCCGCAGAAGAGTTACTTCATCAGCGTATTCCAAATCACCGCCTACAGGAATACCGTAAGCTAAACGGGTAACTTTAATACCTAAAGGTTTCAGTAGTTTACTGATATACATAGATGTTGTTTCGCCCTCAATGGTGGGATTAGTTGCCATAATGACTTCGCTTACAGTATCTTTCTGAAGTCGGGCAAGCAATTCTTTAATCGTGAGCTGTTCAGGACCTATGCCGTTGAGTGGCGACATTGCACCGTGTAAGACATGATAAACACCATTATATTCCTGTGTTCTTTCGATAGCGATAACATCTCTTGGGTCTTCAACAACACATATAGTAGAATGGTCACGCTTAGGGTTAGCACACACTGAACATTGGTCTTTATCTGTAAGGTTACAACATTCGTTACAATAGTGAATATTGTCATGAGCTGACAGAATTGCCTGTGAAAATTCCAGTACTTTTTCTCTGGGCATTTTCAAGACATGATAGGCAAGACGCTGTGCGGTTTTTGTGCCGATACCTGGCAGTCTTTCAAACTGTTCTGTCAGTTTAGCAAGCGGAGCGACATTGTAAGAGGACATTATCAGAACAGTCCCGGAATATTCAGACCGCCTGAGATTTTCTCCATAGTCTGAGCTTTATCTTCAGTTGCTTTACGAAGAGCTTCATTGGTTGCCGCCATAATCAAATCGCTGAGCATTTCGATGTCATCAGGGTCAACAACATCGGGTTTGATGTTGATAGAGGTAACTTCCATTTTACCTGTTACTACAACATCAACCATACCGCCACCTGCGGTTGCGGTATATTCTTTTTCCTCAAGCTGGGAACTGGCTATATCCATTTCCTCCTGCATTTTCTGTGCCTGTTTAGCAATTTGCTGTAAGTTGGACGGTGTACCGCCTCTGGGTATTCTTGCTTTCACAATGTTTCAATCCTTTCTTATTCTTCTTCCTGAACCTTTACTCCTGAATTTCTTGCAGTATCAAGTAATTCAGTCATTGCGTCCTTTGGTTGTACAGACTGTTCCCCGCTTTTTTTATAGGGACCCAGTCGATAAACTCTTCCTGTAACTTCCAGAACAGCCTTTCTCATTCTTTCCCTTTCTTCGGGTTGTTTCAGTCGTTTAAAGGTGAGTTCATTGTCGGAGTCTATTAAAATATAATCTCCGCTGATATATGCTTTTGTATTTTTAAATGCAGTTGCCATAGTGATAGAGTGTGATTTCAGTACCTTCAGGACTTCTGACCAATCTTTCATCAGGACAGCATTTTTGACAATATCATCATAGTCCATAGTTTTTCCCATAGGTCTGGGAATATTTCTTTGATTTTCCTGCGGTTTATTTTCTATAGAAGGTGAGAAATTTTCAGAATTAGTATTGTCATTATCTGTTTCAGAAACCTGACTGATATTTACAGAAATTCCCCTTTTAACAGCTCTTTCTAAAGTAGAAATTCTGTCCAGCAATGCACTGACAGAAATATCCAATTCAGGTGCTGTGAGTTTTATCAGGCTCAATTCCATTTCGATACGCTTGTTCATGCCACGAGAAATTTTATCATAACCTGACTGTAATATATCCGTTGCATAGAGAATATTCTCCAAAGTGAGCATATCCGTCTGTGTTTTCATTTTTGTTTTTTCCTCATCGGAAAAAGTGAGTAAAGTTGTGGTTTTGTTAAGTGTTTTAATCATCATCAGATTACGAAAATGTTCGATTAACTCATAACAAAGTCGTCCCATATCTTTACTTTCATTGTAAAGTTGTTCTATAATCGCAAGTATTGCTCCTGTATCTTTACGAATAATACAATCTGTTATGGAAAACAAATAATCATGACCTGTCAGTCCTGCGGTATTCTGCACCACATTGACGGTAATATTCTTGTCTGTACTTGCACATCTGTCAAGTAAGGATAACGCATCTCTCATTGCTCCGTCTGATACAGATGCTATCAGTAAGGCAGCATTGTCCTCCAGTGTTAAGCCTTCTTGTTCTGCCACAAAAAGCAGTCTTTGTGCGATAGCTTCAGGAGTTATTCTGTGAAAGTCAAACCGCTGACATCGTGAGAGTATTGTGGCAGGGATTTTATGCACTTCTGTTGTTGCCAGAATAAACACCACATGGGTAGGTGGTTCTTCCAGTGTTTTGAGTAAAGCATTGAACGCTCCTACAGACAACATATGCACTTCATCTATGATATACACTCTGTACTTTGCTTTAGCAGGATTGAATGATGCTTCTTCGATAATATTCCGCACATTGTCCACACTGTTATTGCTTGCTGCGTCAATTTCAGCAATATCCATGACTGACCCGTCATCAATCCCACGACACAACTCACATTCACCGCATGGATTACCCTCTTTGGGATTCAGACAGTTAAGAGCTTTCGCCATAATTTTTGCACAAGATGTTTTTCCTGTTCCCCTTGACCCTGTAAAAAGATAGGCATGGTTAATTCTTCCTGATTGCAGTTCATTTTTGAGGGTAATGGTTACCTGAGGTTGTCCGGCAACATCATCGAATATTTTCGGTCGCCATTTGCGGTAAAGTACCTGATACATCGTACACCCCCGAATGTCAATGTGTAATTCATCATTTAGAAAACCGACCTGTAGCTATGAAAATTAAAAGTTTTGTCCACTTTTTCAAAAGTGGTGGGGTCAAGGGGCAAAGCCCCTTGTGGGATTTTAAAGGGCGAAGCCCTTTAACGGATAAAAATTTAAAACAAAATTTGCGTACGCAAATTTTGACAATAATTACTTGATTTCCAACTGTAGCAAAAGAAAAAGCAAGGCAGACGGTCACCCTGTGCAAATGAGAACGGCAGACTGACTGCATCGCATCAGGCAATCTGCTTAATGCTGCTCGGTTCCCCGCCTGACATGGTTCACAGTCCCCAATCGTACAGGGCCTGTCGTTCACATTTGCATAGGTATTAAAATCTGACTTGCTCAGTAACCGCCGAATTGCGATTGTACTCAAATTATACTATATGTAATCTTAAAAATCAAGTGTTTTTTCAAAATTCCCTGTCAGGAGAAATACTTTTTGTTTTTATCCTCTGGTTCAATAAACGCATACGGTAATTTTGTTAGTTCGTTTTTATCGTTCTTAAATTTTTTACTGTAAAAATAACAAAGATTTTTGGTAGAAATTTTGATATTTTTAAAATAATCTTTCATATTCCTGCGTTGAAAATGCAATTTGAAAAGATTGTAGATATTGGCAAAAAACATTGCACAGGCTAATCTTAAAAACGGATATTTCAGGTTTTTCAATTCCTGTTTATCGGTAAAAAAACGCCGCAACATTCCGAATGACAGCACATAATCCCCGATATTCTGTACAGAAGCCGTCTGTACAATACTGCCACTGCGTATAGTATACTGGTAAAGATACTGATTAATCATAATTCCTTTGTTGGCATAATACAGCAATTTGGAAACTGTGGCAATATCTTCAAATTTCATCTGCGGAAAAAAAATCTGATTTTCTGTAAATAAAGTTTTTTTCCATAACTTATTCCAAAGGTATGACCGCATATAAAAATCGGCAATCGTCTTTCTTACCATCTTTATTCCCGACATAATTCCTGCTTTTGGTTTTCGTATTTTTGTTGGGTGCAGAAAACCTGAGTCCATATAATACAGACTGTAATTGCAATGGGCAATATCAGCGTTATATTTTTTTATCGCACTGTACATACGCATTAAATAATTGGGGTCAACATAATCATCACTGTCTACAAATGCCACATATTCTCCCAAAGATAACCTTATTCCCAGATTTCTGGCATTGGCAACCCCTTTATCAGGATTATCCACCACTCTGAAATTCTGAAAATTTTCAGCAAAACGCTGTGCTATCTTCATACTGCTGTCTGTCGAATTATCGTTTATCATAATCACTTCATAATTTTTGAAAGTTTGACACGCTACTGATGAAAGACAACGGTAAAGATATTCCTCTACATTATATATTGGTATGATAACACTGATAGCCACCGCATAATCACTCATCTGTTCACACTGCTACTCAAAATATGGACAAATATACCCATATTGAGAAAGTTCCTGCTTCAACCTGTATGCTTTTGATAGTGACAAGTCACTGTCTACTCACAAGTTCATGTACAGTCCACAAGCGTAAATTCCCGTATAGCCTACGGTACATATCTATCATTGCTTTATCGTGCAATCTGATAGACCCTGCAATCTCTCAAATTCAGACTTGCATTGAAATCTCTGTCTGCTGTATATCCACATTCAGAACAAATATAAATTCTGTCTGATAATTTCAAATCCGATTTGATACAGCCACATTGATGACAAAGTTTGCTTGACGGATAAAATCTGTCCACTAATCTTAATGCAATATCATATTCTTTGCACTTCACAGTGAATTTTGTCCTGAACTCGAAAAATTTCTGCTGTGCAATCGCCTTTGAAAGATGTCTGTTCTTCATCATTCCCCTGATATTCAAATTTTCAAGTGTTATCCACATCGGCTTGGTTTTCACCAACTCGGAAATCACTTTATTGATATAATCTGTTCTGATACAGTCCAGTTTCTGATGAAGTCTTTGTACTTTCAGTGTTTGCTTACGGATATTTTGTCGGGTAGCTTCTCCTTTCGAATTATTTTTTGATTTTTTAAGGCTTTCGTATTTCCTCGAAAGTCTGCGTTGTTCTCGTTTTAACTTCTTTTCAAGTTTTCTGATACGAAAACTTTTGTTGATATTTTTATAAACTTTGCTGTCTGAACAAACGGCAAAATCTTTGACACCCAAATCTATACCTATTCCAAAATCATTCAAAACAGACTTTTTGTTTTCAGGTATTTCAATGAGTACCGACACATAGTATCTTCCTGCTTTGCATGAAACAGTACCGCTTTTTATGATATACCCATCTTTTGAAGTCGGGATATAGCCTTTTTCTTTCAGCCTTATCCAACCAAGTGTAGGAATTTTAATCCTATGTCGTTCACAGAAAATCATTGTTTTGCTGTCTGTCCTTACAAAATACATTTTTACATCTGAATTGTTTTTCTTCTTCCATTTCGGAAAATCTGCCTTTTTATCAAAGAAGTTTTTAAATGCTTTCTGGGCATTCATAATACTTTTCTTGACAGCCTTACTGCTGACTTCCTTTATCCATGAAAATTCGGGATTGTCCGGGAGATAATCGTTATTGAGCCATATTGAAAATTCATATCCCGAAACAAATCTGTTTTCCTGTTCATAGATTTCTTTATTATGTGCCAGATAAAAGTTATAAATAAACCTGCAGGTTCCAATGGTTTTATTGATTTTGTTTTTTTGTTCTTCCGTTGGATTGATTTCCGTTTTGAAACTCTTTAACAATTTCGTCATTCTTTCCATGAGTATATTTTTACACTTTTAATTACTATGTCACTGTTTTTGTTACTTATTTTGTAACTCCATGTTTTGTTTTGAATTTTTATGAGTTTAAGGGCGACAGCCTTTAAACCTGACTGGCTTCAAAAATTGTACCCGGATTATGACCGTCCATCAGGTCATACAGAATATCGGGATTGTTGCCATTGAGTACACAACATTGTATGCCGTTTTTGGTCGCTATCTCGGCAGCGGCTACTTTCGTCAACATTCCTCCTGTACCTCTGTTTGAACCTGTTCCTCCTGCCATTTCCTTAATCTCATCATCTATTTTAGCTACTCTTTTGAGTAATTTTGCATATGGGTCTACTCTGGGATTGGTTTCGAACAATCCATCTATGTCTGTCATAATCACCAGCATATCTGCACCTACTAATCTGGCTACCATCGCTGAAAGCATATCGTTATCTCCGAAATTTGCTCCCTCTATCTCATCAGTGGCAACACTGTCGTTTTCGTTGATAACAGGAATAATTTTCATCTTTATCAGCGTTTCTAAAGTATTGTAGGCATTCTGCCGTAAAGTGATATCATCAATCACATTTCTTGTCAACAAAATCTGTGCTACTGTATTATTATACTCTCCAAAAATCTTGTCGTACATAAACATCAGTTCACATTGTCCTACGGCTGCCAGTGCCTGCTTTTCGGGTGTAGAGGACGGTCTTTTTTCCATTCCCAGTTTTCCCAGACCTACACCCACTGCTCCAGAACTGACCAGTACAATTTCTCTGCCTGCATTGTGCAAGTCACTCAGTACCCGACACAAATGCTGAAACCGTCTTAAATTTAATTTTCCGTTTTCATATGTCAATGTTGATGTTCCTACTTTGACAACAATTCTCTTGTTTTCCATGATAAACTCCTTTGTTGCTTGACAAACTGAAATTTATTGTATCATAATTTTGTTATTTTCTCAAGTGGCATTGCAAATTTTGTCATAAAATCCGCACAAAAAATAAAGTTTCCAAACATTCTTATTTCAGAACTTTTGATTATTTACAAACCAACAAATGATTGCTATAATATTTTCAAATGATTAGCTAAGTGTCAGCTATGATAATTAAAAGTTTTTTGTCCACTTTTTTTCAAAAAAGTGGGCAGGGTTAAGGGGCGGCAGCCCCTTAGCAGGATTTTAAAGGGTGGCAGCCCTTTAACGGATAAAAATTCAAAACAAAATCTGCGTAAGCAGATTTTGACAATCATTACCTGAATTACCTGATGTTTAACCGTTCAGGTAGAAATTATGAGTAAAGAGGTTACTATAAATGAGTAAATTTATTGTTTTTCGTGATTATGCACAATAAATATACGCTGTTTGTCACCCTGAACGCAGTGAAGGGTCTTAAAAAAGATTCC
>CACWNY010000052.1 GCA_902762375.1 uncultured Ruminococcus sp.
TGTTTAGACCGCCTATTGAAGGCAATCTGAACAGCATATTTCTTGTTGGAAATAAAAAATCAAGCTAATTAATTTTGGGGTGGTTTTTAGAGGTTCCCATAAGTCTGTCCGACGATAAGAACATAAACCGCCGTGCAAACAATTACCAATACAACCGACACTGCCAGAAAAATATATCGCTTTTTCATTGTTTTCTTTTGTTTTGTCATATCTACTTTCACTCCGTTCTCTGAATACCAGAAAAAAAGACTTTGACAGATGGTGTTTCTGCCAAAGTCCTTTTTGACAACACAAATCTCTTGATTTATGTCTATCATTTTAACACAGTAAAATGTTTTTTTCAATTATAATTTTCAAACTGCCGTATCAGTTTATACATCTGTTGATTTTTACTTTCATTATTAAGGACAATGTTATTTTCGATTTTATCCAGAGCCAAAGATGACATAATCAATGATGCATTTTTCTCATTGTAAATATTATAACGAGACAGTAACATTTTTTGATAAGTGACATCTTTTGCAGCATAGGCTGAACGCATCGTATTAGCGATTACACCTATACATTTCGGATTGCTGTATTTATCATAGCGTTGAAATGTCAATACACGAAAATACACATTGTTTTGCGGATTTAGAACAATTAAAACAGACTCTGAAAATAAAGAAACTTCACCTGTATAATAACCAAAGTTTTTATCTATATGATTAATATCTGTTCTGTTCAATAAATCGTCATATAGTTCTTTCAATGATTTGTCCCCTTGAACAACCTGTTCAATATCCTTTCGGCATAATAAAAATACATTCTTACTGATTGTCATCATTGCCTCACAATTATAGAGGTTCTCCGAGTAGTTTTTGATTTTCAGTAAACCGAACCGCAATGTATTTGATACCGTCAGATAGTAGCAAAAATATAATCCTTCAAAAAAATCGGTCATTATCGCACTTTCACGCTTTTGAAATTTACGGTCGGATAAGTCAGTGTTCATCATATCGTTAATGGAAACAGATGGGGTAAAATGTTTGCAAAACATTTCTATAAAAGACCGTATTGTTCCGTCTTGTGGACACCAATCCTTGTTGGAGTCATTTTCATCTAAAGTGTGGTATTTTCGGAGTTTCAGATAAGTATTTGTAGCAAAACAGTGTTTTGGGGAACTTAAACCGCCGGTAAGGTCGTGTTTGGATAACATACATTCGTTACATAGATATACAAAGTTTTTTGAAAAATTGTTCATCTGTTCATGATTATATTTTTTCTCCTTTTGTTCTCTTTTCATATGAAACTACTTCCTTTCACATAAATTTTTTCTATATATACAATATCATATATGACAAAAAATTACAATATTTTACAGTGAAATTTATTTCAATAGCCAAAGTTCAAAAAAATTCAAGAATAGATAAATTGAGTTTTTGAATAGTACCACAATAGTTCAACAAAATGTCAAACTGTTTGTTTTGAATAAGTTTGAACTTTTGCCAAAATATAATGCTATAATCTTATATATCTATATTTTACTTATTTTATTGATTTTTAAATAATTATTTAGTATAATATAGAAAATATTTGTGAAAGTAAGGTGTTTCCAATGTGGCAATAAAGTATATCATTTGAATTTTATGGTAGTCAGTAAAAACAATACAGGTATTTATTAAGGAGGTTGACTTTAATGAAAAAATGGAAAAGAATATCGGCGGTTATTATGTGTGTGTTTGATAATATCTGTTTCAGCTTGTTCAAGTAGTGAAAAGAAACAAATAACAGCCAACGATATCTTATCGGCTCTTGACAATGAATTGCGTAATAGTACGGAAACATCAAACGCAACTAATGCGTTTTCAAATTTTGAAAATGCAACATCTGCACCTATATTTTCAGAAACAGCGACATCACAATTAGTTTCATCAAATCAAGAGAACGATGAATATGTATACGATGTTTATAGTGACCATATAAAGATTAAAAAATATAAAGGTTCTCAGGCTGTTGTTTCTGTTCCTGATGAAATAGATGGTTTAAAAGTTACTGGTATTGGTGGAGATGAAAAAAAGAACTTAATATCAGAACCTGTGTTTAACGGAGTTGTTTCGGTTAAATTGCCTGATACTTTAACAGAAATAGGTGCTTATTCATTTTATAATAGTGATATAGTCAATGTTAATATTCCAGATAGTGTAACAAGAATAGGTAACCGTGCTTTTGGTGGTTGTGCAAAATTGACAGGTATAAAATTACCATCTGAATTAACAGAAATAGGAGAATTTGCTTTTTCCACTATGAGTCGTGTTGATGAAGGTAAATTGATATCAGATGGAAAATTGATTATTCCAGAGGAAATTAAAGAAATCCCTGATGCAACATTTCGTGGTCGTTTATCTATAAAAGAAGTTGTATTACCAGATGGAATAGAAAAAATAGGTAATGATGTGTTTTCTGAATGTTCTTCCTTAGAGAAAATTAATTTTCCTGATACTCTTATTTCAATAGGTAATTCTTCTTTTTATAATTGCAATATCAGTGGTAATTTACATATTCCCTCATCTGTTCAAAAAATAGGATATAATTGCTTTTCAGGTAATGCTAATATTACTGCTATAGATTTGCCTGAAAATGTACAAATAGGTTCATGTGCTTTTTCGGAAATAAACAAAATAAAAGAAATTATTATTCCAAAGGGTGTAACATATTTTAGCGAATACAGAGATGCCAGCGGTATATTTTCTAACAGAGGAAATAAAAACGAAGATAAATGTTTAGAAAAAGTTACTGTAAACTCAGACAAAGTTGTTTCAGCTATGTTTGAATGTCAAACGAATTTACAGGAAGTTTTTTTATCTAATGATGTTGTTATAATAGAGAATTGTGCTTTTAGAGAAGTAAGTCCGAAATGTAAAGTACATATTCCCGAAAGTGTAATCAGTATAGATAATAATATATTTGATGTATCAGAATATGAGGAAAATCATTTTACAATATACGGAAAGAAAAATTCTGTAGCCGAAGAATTTGCCAAAGAACACAACATTAAGTTTATTGAGGAGTGATATTTCAACAAGGAGAGATTAAAATTGAGAGGTTATGCACTTAACAGGAAGTTACAGAAAATCGTCAGTGTGATTTTAAGTTTGATGATGATATTTTCCTGTTGCGGTTGTCAGAAAGAGCCTGAACCTGAAGATATCATGAAAAAACTGGAAACGGCATTTAACACCGCCAATATTGAAATGATGTTGGAATGTTATGAGCCGAGCGTACAGAATATGTATAAAGGTATGATGGAAATTGGTGGAGCATTATTGGGCGGTGTTGATTTAGCTACCATTATCAGCGGACTTGGAGGATTTGCGGATATATTCGGTTCGGAATTTGGAGCAGAAATGCCTAAAATAGAAATTGTTGTCAACAGTAAGAAAGTTCTTTCGGATAGTAAGGTTATCTTAAATGTCACACAGAAATACGACTATAAAGGTATTGATGTTCCCAAAGATACACCCGCAGAACTGACAGAAGATGTGTACTTCGTTAAAATCGACGGTGAGTGGTATATATCTGCTAAACCATTCAAAGATTAAAAACTGGAGGTAAAATAATATGTATGTAGTGAGTATTTTAGCATTGATTGTGGTCGGAGCTTTATTCTTTATTATTCTTCCCATTGCAACGGCTTCACAGATGGAATTGAAATCAAAAAATATCGTTATTGTTTTGTCATTGTTAAACTTTGTGATTCCTTTTATTGCGGGATTAGTGGCTCATATTGTCATGTTATCGGATATGAAACAAGAAGGCTATTTTACTGTATCAGATAATAGTCGTGTTCAGGAATTGCGAAGAAAAGAAAATGAAAAGTATTTTCATCATGTGATTTTGTATGTAGTAGAGTTCGGAATTATGTTTATGCCGTTGATAAAAGTTAATCCGGGTATTGCTTTGATTGGAAGAATAGCAGGACTAAAAGAAAGTTATAATTTGTTTGCTTTAAAAGATTCGCTTTTTGATATGAACGCATTGGTATATATTTATTGCGGAATTTTATTGTTTGGTGCTTTAATGAATATATTCGTTCAAAATCCTAAGAAAACCATATTTTTTGATAGTGCAATACAGTTTGTTTATCTTTTTATGTCTTACATCATTATAAAAGAGTGCAAAGAATATTATAGTGGTGAAGTACTGATAGCAGGAATAGGAAATTGGTGTATTATTTTGGTTTCTGTAATTTTTATGATAATGTTGTTTATGGAAATTACCGATGTTACTCCCCAAAGTTATATAAAAACATTGTCCACTCCTGCAAATACAAATCTTTTCAAAGAAAACACAACATCTAATGAAATATAGATACATATTAATAAGATAGATGTATTATGGTAAAAATAAATGTCAGATTTTCTTAATAACAGAAAATCTGACATCGTTTTTTGGCAGAAAATATCGGTTCTTAAAAAAAGAACGCTGTCCGTTAAAAAAATAACAGACAGCGTCTTTGTGTATTTCGTTAGTGGTTATTGCTGAAATCAGACAAGAGCCGAACCAAGTTCCTGACATGAACGAACTGCCTCATCATCGGGAGCATCGTTGGCAATCACGCTTTCACAGACCAGAACTGCACCTGCATTTTTACAGACATCTTCCCAATCTCTTATCCACTGACCGTCACCCCAGCCATATGACCCGAATAAAGCAATTCTTTTTTCGGAAAGTACACCGACAACACTGTCAAACATCGGTTGAAACTCACTTTCTTCCAGTACTTCATCACCCATAGCAGGACAGCCGAAAGCAATACCATCAAATTTGGCAACATCTTCAGCGGTAAATTCATCAGCACGGAATACACTCACTTCCGCCCCTTTTCCTTCTGCACCGTTTTTGACAGCCTCCGCCATCGCTTCGGTGTTTCCTGTTCCACTCCAGAATACTACTGCTACTTTACTCATAAAAAACAATCCTTTCCTGACGAAATAATTTTTATACTGATTGCAAAGAAACAACAAGTTTACTGATTGATGTTCCCGTAATCCATTTTGAATAATATACATCTGAACACTTTTTATATTTTGCAAATTCACGCTCTGCCTTTTCTCTGTTGTTATATACTTTCCAACAACCGCAACACTGATAGCAATGCCCCTTATTGCAGATAAACCCCTGCACGTCTTCGGGAGGATATCCTAAGAAAAGTCCTATTTCATGGGGAAATTCCTGACAACCGTTAATTCTGTGGATAAGTCTTTGCAGACAGCTTTCCACATCAAAAGAGGAATAACCTGCTTGGGTTAAAATCTTTTTTGCTTTAGCGTCTGTCAAATCTTTTGCCAGTTTTTTGGGTCGGAAAATATAGACAAGTACACGATTTCCCTGATATTTCAATGGCAACAGGCAAACGCCTTTCGGATTGAATATTTTATTAAAATGTTCGCTTGCCTTTTCCACATTTGTTTTTGATGTGTAGGTACAGGTAAAAAGGTTGGCGGTTTTCAATCCTGCCAAAGTGGGTGAACAGTGTTTGATGATTAAATCTTCTGACATTTTCTACCTCCAAAATTAGATAAAACTAACTATTGCTTCTGAAAAATACCCTCAACAGCAGTTTATTCTGCTTTTCTGTTTTTATACAAAATCCAAAGAAAAATTTATGTTAGTTTAAACTAACTAAAGGAATTGTAAATCAGATTTTGGCATTTGTCAAGAGAAATGCCAAAATTTTATGTTTTTCATAACAAAGTTAGCATATACTAATTTGAGACTGTTTATTTTTAACAGATAACAGATGATATTTTTCTGTTGCTTGACAAAATTTCCGAAAAGTAGTATCATTTTATTAGTTTAGGCTAACTAAAATAAGGAGGAATTATCTTATGGCTTTAGTTGAATTTAAAGATGTGAGTAAAATCTATCAAAGCGGTGACCATCAGCAAAAGGCACTGGATAATATCTGTCTTTCGATTGATGAGGGAAAATTTGTGGTAATACTGGGAGCAAGCGGTGCAGGAAAAAGTACGCTGTTAAATCTGCTTGGCGGTTTGGACAGTCCCACAAGCGGTAAAATTACCGTAGATGGAAAAGATATCTCCACACTTTCAGGTAACGAACTTGCCGAATACCGTGCAGAAAAAGTCGGATTTGTTTTTCAGTCGTATAATCTTATTCCCACACTTACCGTAAAAGAAAATGTAGCTTTGGTCAAAGATATTTCCCGAAATGCCTTTGACCCTGAAGAAATGATAGAAAAAGTTGGTTTGCTTGACCATCTCCACAATTTTCCGTCAGAACTTTCAGGGGGTGAACAACAGAGAGTATCTATCGCAAGAGCTATCTGTAAAAATCCGAAAATCTTGCTTTGTGATGAACCTACGGGAGCATTGGACAGTGATACAGGGGTTATGATACTCAAGTTGTTACTGGATATGTCACACGAATACGGCAAGACCATTATTATTGTTACCCATAATCAGAATATTGCCAAAATGGCTGATGTGGTTATCCGTGTGAGAAACGGCAAAATAAAATCGCTGGAAGAACAGAAAAATCCGTTGAATGTACAAGAGGTGGACTGGTAATGCTTTTTCGTAAAATGCTAAGAACCGTTATCCGCTATAAAGCACAGTTCTTTTCGATGATAATCATGATAGCTATAGGAACAGGAATGTTTTTAGGTTTCAATATGGAGTGGTTAAGTCTGGAAAAAGACACAAAAGCCTTTTTCAAAGAAACCAATTTTGCGGATTACCGTATTACCTCAAAAGACAGTTTCAGCAAAAAAGATGCTGACAAAATCAACAGTATTACAGGTGTTGACAGAACGGCAAGATATATTTCTGTGAATGCTGATGTAAAAGGGACAGAAAATATGGTAGGGCTTACCGTTACCGAAAATCCGAATGTTTCGGGATTTGTTGTGACGGACGGTGAAGCCTATGACGAAAACAGTAAGGACGGTATATGGTTGTCGGATAAATATGCCGAAAACAACAATGTTCATACAGGCGATGAGATGACACTGACTTATGACAAACTCACCATAACGGGAAAAGTCAAAGGTCTGATTAAGTCGGGAGAATATATGATATGTGTGCGTGATGAAAGCCAGTTAATGCCTGATTTCAAGTTGTACGGTTATGCGTATATCACTCCGAAAGCCTTGCAACAGTCCATAGACAATATGGCAAAAGATGAAGCGGAAAAAAATATCCGTACAGATATCCCAAAAACCATGCGTGACGATATTGTCAAAGAAACAACCCAAAAAATCGCAGACGAAACTTATCAGAATGTATGGCACCAAATCAATGTGATTTCCTCATTGTCAAAAGCAGAATTTACCAAACAAGTCGAAAAAGTACTTGACCGAACGCTTTTGATTTTGACCAAAGATGAAAACATTTCCTATTCTGAATCGCAAGGTGAAGTCAATGAGGGAAAAACAATGGGGTCTGTATTGCCGACATTGTTTTTGTTGATAGCCGTTCTGACAATGGTATCCACTATGCACCGTCTGGTAGCCAACGAAAAAACACAGATAGGCACATTAAAGGCATTAGGCTTTAAAGACCGCCGTATTCTGTGGCACTATACAACCTTTGCTCTTTCGATAGGAATTTTCGGGTCTGTACTTGGTGCCGTACTGGGCTATTTTGTGGCATGGTTTATCATGAACCCTGACGGTATGATGGGAACCTATATTGTGATGACAGACTGGACAATTCAGTTTGAATGGTGGTGCTGGGCTGTTCTGACAGGAATTGTACTGTTTCTGACTTTTATCGGGTTTCTTTCCACACGAAAAATGTTACAGGGAACAGCGTCTGATGTACTCAAACCGTACACGCCCAAAAATATTCGACAGCTTGCCATTGAAAAACTTTCTTTTGTCAATCACCTTTCCTTTGGAACAAAGTGGAATTTAAGAGATATTCTGCGTCATCAATCCCGTTCGTTTATGACACTGTTCGGCGTGATGGGGTGTACACTGTTGATTGTGGCAGGACTTGGCATGAATGATACAGTAGGAAAATTTATGGATATGTATTATACGGATATTGCCAATTATTCCTCAAAAGTACAGATTTCTGATGACGCAGAAAACAAAGATGCACTGAACATTGCCGAAAAATATAACGGAGATTGTCTCGCTTCTGTCAGTGTACAATATGAAGATAATCCTATCTCACTGGATATCTACAAAATGAAATATGACACCGTTCATTTTCTGAATGAAAACAATGACAGAATACTTTTACCTGATGACGGTGCATTGGTTTGTATGCGTCTGAAAGATGAGTATCACTTGAACATTGGTGACGAAATTGAATTATCTCCCTATGGTACATCAGAAAAGTACATAGTGAAAATCAAAGGATTTAACCGTTCTCTTTCAAAAAGCATTTCCGTATCAGAAGAATATGCTCAGACACTTCGCAGTACACTGAAAGTTCTTACTTATACCTCCGTCTACAAAATCAATACCGTATTTACCAAAACAGAAAAAAGTAAAATTAACGACAGTTTCGTTTTGTCCGTCCAAAGTAAAGAAGATATTATGAAATCTATGGATAGCTTTATGGAAATCATGAATTTGTTTGTGGTCATTCTGATTATTTCTGCGGTGATTTTAGGAATAATTGTACTGTACAATCTGGGAATTATGAGTTTCACAGAACGCTATCGAGAAATGGCGACACTCAAAGTTATCGGTTTCAATGACAGAAAAATCGGTAATTTACTGATAAGTCAGAATATATGGCTTTCTGTATTAGGCATACTTATAGGAATACCTACTGCTTATGGAACACTGGCATTGTTAATCAAAATGCTTGCTGGGGAATATGAAATGTCCTGTTATATTTCATTGCTCTCATTATTGATAAGTACCGTTCTTACCCTTTCTGTATCGCTTGCGGTCGGATTGATTATTGCACGAAAAAGCCGAAAAATTGACATGGTTTCCGCTTTGAAAATTCCTGAATAAATTAGGGTCAAGGGCATGGTCTTTAATTAACCCCTGAACCCCACCACTTTTTTGAAAAAAAGTGGACAAAAAACTTTATACCTGAGCGGTTGAAAATCAAATAGTTACTGTCAAAATTTGCTTTGCAAATTTTGTTTGGATTTTGATGAGTTTAAGGGCTTCGCCCTTAAAAATTAATTGTCATAGCCGACACTTTGATAATCATTCCGAACGAAGTGAGCTGAAAAAGTTTTTGTCCAACTTTTTTCAAAAAGTTGGGCAGGATTGTCAAGGGTGCAACCCTTGACGCAGGGGTTCGGGGACATCGTCCCCGACTAAACAAGGAGAGTTGTTATGAAAAAAATTACGGTGTTGTTGATAATGGTCGGTGTTATGGCTTTGCTGGTGGGGTGTTTGCAAGAAGAAAATACAACACCTGTTGTTTCAGCAACTGAAAACACTTTGAAAACAGAAACTCTTGATGTTTTTGCGATGGATACCTATATGAATATCAAGTATTTTACCACTGAAAATTCAGATTGTTCCCAAAAATTGCAAAATGAAATTACTTACTTGGAAAGTATTTTCAGTGTTACTGATGAAAACAGCGACATTTCCAAAATCAATTCTAATGCAGGAAAATTTACCGTTGTATCTGATGATACAACGGCATTGGTAAAAAAGGCTGTCGAAATTTCTGATATGACAGAAGGTAGCCTTGATATTACGGTTTATCCTATACTTAAAGAATGGGGATTTACTACAGGAAACTATAAAATCCCCGAACAAAAAACCTTGAATGATTTGCTGAAAAATACGGGCTATCAGAATATTGTTTTGGAAGATAGCAAAATCAAAATTCCTGAAAATTTTGCTATGGATTTAGGTGCGGTTGCTAAAGGCTATACGGGAGATAAATTGTGTGATATTTTCAGAAAGGAAAATGTTAAATCAGCACTTATCAATCTTGGCGGAAATGTGCAGACTGTCGGCACAAAACCTGACGGCAGTCTGTGGAATGTTGCATTGAAAAATCCCATAGATACCGAAAAAGAAATTTGTGTTGTTCCGTTGTCGGATAAAGCGATGATAACTTCAGGCGGTTACGAACGCTATTTTGTCGGCAAGGACGGAAAACAATATTGGCATATTCTTGACCCGAAAACGGGATATCCGTCTGATAAAGGGTTGTTATCTGTTACAGTTATTGGTGAGGACGGTACATTGTGTGATGCTTTGTCTACTGCCTTGTTCGTTATGGGAGAGGAAAAAGCGAAAACTTTTGCCAGAACACACAGTATGGTTGATGTCATTTTAATCAACAGCAATATGGAAATATTCATTACCGAAAATCTGAAAGACAGTATACAAATGTTGGATAATTTCCGTTATCGGATTATTGCATAGAGGTATCGTATGGAAAAAAGACAACGGATTTTTTGGATAATTCTTATTATATTGCTTGTTGTATGCGGAATATGGATTGTCATAAGTCGTTTATCTGTGGGTGAGGGAAACTACGCTGTCATTAAAGTTGACGGCGAAATTATCCGTCAGTTGCCACTTGCGGAAGATACAGTTGTTATGATTGACGGCAAAAATAATATCCGTCTGAAAGTTATCGTGGATAAAGGAAGTATATTTGTTGAACACTCTGACTGTCCTGACAAAATCTGTGAACAGAAAGGCAGAATTACCAAAACAAACGAAAATATTATCTGTCTGCCTGCACGGACGGTCATTGAAATACAAGGAACAGAAGGTGATACAGTCGATGTCGTCATATGATTTTTCAAAAACAAAACGCCTGACAAAAATATCCCTTTTGATTGCAACGGCTTTTATCCTGAGCTGGATAGAGTTTATGGTTAATATTCCTATGGTTATACCTGGTATTAAACTGGGACTGGCAAATATCGTTATTCTGTTTACACTTTGTACCTGTTCAAAATCAGACGCTTTTTATGTACTTGTCGGCAGACTGTTGCTTAATGCCTTACTGTTTGGCAATATATCTTCCTTGTTGTATAGTGCCTGTGGCGGACTGCTGAGTTTTGGGGTAATGTGTGTTGCTATGAAAGTCCTGCAACTGAAAACCACTCCGTCAAGTATTCTCGGCGGAATATCACATAACATAGGACAACTGATTGTTGCCTGTTTTATGATGAAAACTTCTGCTGTGTGGGTATATCTTCCTTATCTCATTATTGGAGGGACATTGGCGGGGATGTTTAACGGTATGATGGTTAAAAAAATTTCTGTTCTGAAAATTTTTTCGGGGGAGTAGCTGAAAAAATTCCTGTTAAGCGGTTGGGATTATTTTCTGAAATGAGTAATTATAGAAAAACCACTTATAGCTATGACAATTAAAAGTTTCGGTCAAGCCTTTTCAAAGGCTTGTGGGGTCAAGGGGCAAAGCCCCTTGTGGGATTTTAAAGGGCGAAGCCCTTTTTATCTGATTTTCAACCGCTCAGGTAGAAAAAATTGTATATGTCAATAAATCATAATGCCTTGTATCATTCAGGGAAGATAGTATATCTGAATGATACAAGGCATACTTAAAATATTTTCTGATTATTTTTGGGTAGCTGTGTAGGTAACAAATATATCACGGTAGTTTTTCAATGATTTGTCATTATCAGGTATAGTGTCATATTCATCAGGGAAAACTTTGCTTAATGTACTGATTGTTGTTCCGATTTTAATATCCTGTACCATAGTTGTGCCATCAGTATATTCTGCGGTGCAGTGAACAGTATTGTTAATCAATCTATCCATAACATTACGCTTTTCTTCCAGATAATTTCTGTCATAACTAAACAGACTGGTCTTGTCAGCAGTGATACTATCATCGCCGATACCGAATATTTCAAATGTAAATCCTTCGGGAGTTTGATTGTTATAATCGAAAGTTACAGATGTATATGCTTTCTTGGTGTAACCATTTTCTGCGTTATCGTTAAATTCTGTGTCTGTAGCCTCTGTACCTTTGATGACAGGATTCTGATGGTTACGGTAAAAAATACCTATGTTATCTTTATCAAGTGTATATGTTACAGATTGGATATTATCGCCCTTACATTCAAGTGTAAAATCAAGACAATACACAATTCTTCCATCATCTCTTTCGCTTATTGCAAGTCCGTAATTCTGGGGTGTTGAAATCAGTGTATTGTTCGGCATGAGTTCTTCAGCATTGACAGTCATTATAAAAGGATTTGTCGATGGTGTGGTAAAACGGTGATAGCCTATTGTACCGCCGATTGCCATAATAAGTGCAAGAGAAGCAGCAATAATACCTCTATATTTGAATGAATTTCCGTTTTTGGTATTTGGATTTGTTCTTTGTCTGAAATCTTTCATATAATGATTAACTTCGCTATCAGTAAGTGGCTGTTCCTGTGGGATTTCGCTGTTTGTGTTGTTTAATAATCTGTAAATATCTTTATCCATCATTTAAATTGTCCCCTTCCCAAAATACCCTGAATTAAATTTGATGATTTTCTTTTTACCTCTCGAAATGTGGTTGTATATGATTTCTTTGCTCTTTCCTGTAGCATTTGCCGTTTCTTCAACCGAATATCCTTGCCAAAATATTTTGATAAATATCTCTTTATCCTCATCATTCAAGCAGGAGATAAGTTCTGTAAAGAACTCATCAAATTCGCTGTCATTGGTAATTGAAGTATTATCGGCAAGTAAAAGTTCGTCAATGTCTTCTGTAGGGGCAAGGCGTTTTATTGCTTTCAGCTTATTTAACGCTGTATATCGGGCAATACCGCAAACCCAGTTGACAAAGGAACTTTTTTTACTGTCAAAGCTGTCAATATGTTTCCAAATTTTGATAAAGCTGTCTGAAAGGCATTCCTCTGCGTCCTGTGGATAACTATGTAGTATTCTGGTGATAACCGTTTTCATTATACCACCGTAAGTTCTGATAACATATTCCATAGCTCCTTCATTTTTTTCCTTTAGTAGTTTTATGTAATTTTTGTCGTCAATAGTCAAATTGTAACCTCCTTTTTTTGATTTGTTTCGATTTTCCTCCCTTCACTTATTATTACAAATATTAAGGTGCAAATCTATCCAAGACAAAATAAAAAATTGAAATTTTTCGAACTGAGTGGTTGAAATCAAATAGTTATTGTCAAAATTTGCTTTTGCAAATTTTGTTTTGAATTTTTATCCATTAAAGGGCTTCGCCCTTTAAAATCCCACAAGGGGCTTTGCCCCTTGACCCCACCACTTTTGAAAAAGTGGACACCACTTTTGAAAAAGTGGACAAAACTTTTAATTGTCATAGCTACAGATTGTTTTTCTATAATTACACATTTCAGAAAATAATCTCAAGAAATTTTTGAGTAGATAAAAAGCGACAGTCTGACGAAAATCAGAATGTCGCTTTTCGAAATTATTAAATGTTATTGTTGATTTTTCCAGCACTGCCACTGACAATCTTTACACACTTCTGAAAGCAACTGTTTTCGGATAATGTTGTGGGTAGCCAGTGTTTTCAGGTCTTGCCAGTGCAGAATTGCCGAAAAGTCCAGATGACATTGTTGTAGGAAAGCAAGGTCAAACTGTCTGACTTTATTTTCTGTCATACACAGATTATCGTGCCTGTTAGGACAACAACTACAAATTCTATCACAATCTTCAGAAAAATAAACTGACGGATTGTTTTTCTCCAGATATTGTATAATCGTCGTCATGTTGTTGATAAACTCTTCATTATATCCCTTGCCGACAAAATGACAGATACACAGAACATGATGGGGTCGTAACTTACAGTCGGACAACTTTATCAAGACGGTTTACCAGAACAGTAGCAACAGCAATTTTCAATACATCAAATAATAAGTATGGTACAACACAAATCATAAGTGCTTCCCAAAAAGCAGTTTTGCTAACAATACAAAACCATACTGTTCCGAATAAATAACATACTGCCAGACCAAGTATCATAGATAATACCAATACCCATAACTTCCTGCCTAATATATCCGTCATAAGACCAACAATCAGTGCTGTAAAAATAAATCCGACAAGATATCCTCCTGTAATTCCTACTACCTTGTCAACTCCGCCACTCAATCCTGCCAGAACAGGTACACCAATCAATGCCAGTAAGATATAAATACAAACACTGATACTTCCCCTTTTCCAACCAAGCATTGCTCCTGTAACAAATACCCCTAAAGTCTGTAAAGTAAATGGAATGGCTGTCGGTATGGCAATCTGTGCCGAAACGGTTATAATTGCGGTAAACATAGCAATATAAATCAAGTCTAATAGTCGCTTCATACTCGTTATACCGTGTTTAGAATGAAAATCAGTTGTATTATTCATAACAAAACTCCTAACAGATAATATTGTCAACCTAAAATTAAAATCAGGTTGACAATATTATACATCAACCGTACAATATTGTCAACCTGTAATATCAACAATTAATTCATTCCATCAAGTAAAACAGCTTTTTTTTGTTCCAATGATTTTGGTACATCAAGTATTCTTTGATTTTTTGAACCACGAAAATGAAGCATAAGACTTTTCTGTTTTTCAATAAATTTACCGTCTACCAGAATATCGGCATTTTCAAGAAGTTGTTTCCACTGTGGGTGTTGGACAAAACCTTCCTGTAACTGTTCAAAGGTAAAGCCTGTATAAACCATGATATCCAATCCCATATGATGACATTGCTGTGCCAGTTCGCAAAGCGGTTCACATTGCATGAACGGTTCACCGCCCGAAAAAGTAACTCCCTGCAACATAGGATTTTGTTTTATGACTTTTAAAATATTATTGGTATCACTTAGATAACCGCCGTTGAAATCGTGTGTCTGCGGATTATGACACCCCGTGCAATGATGAGGACAACCTTGTGTAAATACTGTAAGACGAATACCAGGACCATCTACAATAGATTCTCTGACAACTCCTGCCAGTCTGATTTTGCTCATCGTTATAACACCACCTTTAAAGTTTAAGGGTTAGTTTAAGGGCTACCGCCCCTAAAAATCCTGTGTCAAGGGTTGCACCCTTGACAATCCCGCCCACTTTTTTGAAAAAAGTGGACAAAAAACTTTTTCGGCTCACTGCGTTCGGAATGATTATCAAACTTTCAGCGGTGAAAATCGAAAGTTTTTGGTCGAACTTTTTTCAAAAAGTTCGTGGGGTCAAGGGGTGAAACCCCTTGTGGGATTTTAAAGGGCAACGCCCTTTAATTCTCTCAGATTTCTTCCCAGTCAGATGGATTAGTGGCAAGATGTTTCACTCTGTCTTCGACTTCTTCTCTTTTAGCATCATTGAAACGGTCTACCGTACCGACAAGGTAGCCTGTAATACGGCGTATTCTTTCAAAATGGTGAACACCGTCACAATCACTTCTGCCACATTTCGGACAGGTATCACCGATAATGCCTGTATAACCACATTCAGGGTCACGGTCAATCGGGTGGTTGATAGACCCGTAACCGATACCGCATTCTTTCATGGTGTGGATAACTTTTTCGAAAGCGTCAATATTTTCAGACGGGTCACCATCAAGCTCGATATAAGAAATGTGACCTCCGTTGGTCAGAGTGTGATAAGGTGCTTCCAGACGGATTTTATCATAAGCGGAAATATTGTAGTAAACAGGAATATGGAAACTGTTCGTATAATAGCGTCTGTCAGTAACACCGTCAATTTTACCGAATTTTTCTCTGTCAATTCGTACAAATCTGCCTGAAAGGCCTTCAGCAGGAGTAGCAATCAAAGAGAAATTCATATGATATTTCTGACTTGCTTCGTCCATGCGTTTTCTCATATAGCCGATGATTTCAAGTCCGAGATTCTGAGATTCTTTGCTTTCACCATGATGGAAACCTGTCAGAGCTTTCAGACATTCTGCCAGACCAATAAATCCCATAGTCAATGTACCGTGTTTCAGGACTTCTTCAACACTGTCGTTGATATCCAGCTTATCGCTGTCAATCCATACGCCCTGTCCCATAAGGAAAGGATAGTTGCGAACTGTTTTGGAGGCTTGCAGTTTGAATCTGGCAAGCAACTGGTCAATAACCAAATCAATCTTGCGGTCAAGTTGTTCATAAAATAAATCAATGTTGCCGTTACTCATAATGGCAATTCTAGGTAAGTTGATGGAGGTAAAACTTAAATTACCTCTGCCGTTGACAATTTCTCTGGTAGGGTCATAATTGTTGGCGATAACTCTTGTACGGCAACCCATATAAGCGATTTCTGTTTCAGGGTGACCCTCTTTGTAGTACTGAATATTGAAAGGTGCGTCAATAAAGGAGAAGTTCGGGAACAGACGCTTTGCACTGACCCGACAGGCAAGTTTGAACAGGTCATAATTAGGGTCTGTAGGATTATAGTTAATTCCCTCTTTCACTTTGAAAATCTGTACAGGGAAAATGGGTGTTTCACCGTTACCAAGACCTGCCTCTGTAGCCAGTAAGATGTTTTTGATAATCATTCTACCTTCAGGGGTAGTATCTGTACCATAGTTAATGGAACTGAACGGTACTTGAGCTCCTGCACGGGAGTGCATGGTGTTGAGATTGTGGATAAAGGCTTCCATTGCCTGATATACAGCACGGTCAATTTCTTTGTTGGCGTGTTTGAAGGCAAATTTCTGAATTTTTTCGGCAAGTTCTTTGCCGAATTTTTCTTCCAGCAAAGTCCGTTCTGTGTCCATATATTTTTCGCCGTCATCAAGTTTAGGAATAGCGTCAGACTGTTCCTCTGCGATAGAAAAAATTTCCTCAATACTGCTCACGGTTTCTTCATCATCACCGACAAGGAGTTCTACTGCCCTGATAAGGTTCTGGCGGTAAAGTTTGCGGTAAGTCTTTTTGACCCCTTTTGACATTCCGTAATCAAAATTCGGAATACTCTGACCACCGTGCTGGTCATTCTGGTTACTCTGAATGGCTATACAGGCAAGTGCTGAATAGCTGGTAATATCGTTAGGTTCACGCAGAAAACCGTGTCCTGTGGAAAATCCACCCGTAAAAAGTTTGTCAATATCAATCTGACAACAAGTCGTGGTCAAGGTAAGAAAATCTAAATCGTGGATATGAATATCTCCCTCACGATGTGCCTTAGCGTGTTCGGGGTTCAGGATATACATTTCATAGAATTGCTTTGCTCCCTCAGACCCGTATTTTAACATTGTTCCCATAGCAGTATCACCGTCTATGTTGGCATTTTCACGCTTGACATCGTTGTCTTTGGCAGATTTAAAGGTCAAATCTTCATAGATTTTCATGAGTTTGGTATTCATCACACGGATTTTTGTTCTTTCTGCCCGATAGAGAATGTATTCCTTTGCCGTTCTGGTATGACCGTTCTTGATAAGTACCCTCTCGACAATATCCTGAATATGTTCTACCGTAGGTGTTTCGATATTTTCCTTTTCGATAATATCTTTAACTTGATGTGACAACCTTTCGGCTTCCTGATAATTATTTCCTCCTACAGCCCTTGCGGCTTTGAAAATGGCATCAGCAATTTTTTTCAGGTCAAATTCTGTTTTTCGACCATCACGCTTTTCTATACATTTTATCATCATTATCCTCCTAAAAAAACTGATTTGCTTTATTTTACCCTAACTTGTATCGAAAATCAAAAATAGACACTATATATTGTGTTTAGAAAAATTGGTGTGCCTATATATTATAATTGGTAACGGATATTAAGTCAAGTAATTATGTTCCAACTTTTTTTCTGATTTTTTAGATAATATTCCAAATTTGCAAAAAGCTCTTGACAAATCGCCTTTGTTATGCTTAGTAAATCGTTTGTTTTTTCAGGATATTATTGTACAAAAAGGTGAATATTTCTTTACGATTTATACGGACAGTTTTCATAGTGGATAATGTTACTGTCGGAAAAATGCAAATCGGTAATAAAAAAGGTATTCATAACTGTTATTTCTCCTCATCGTCATGATAAGCAATTTCTTCCAGTTTTTTTATATCTGTAATAATCACATAACGGTAAGCGGTTTTTACAATATTTCTGGCAACGAAATCATTCAGAATTTTACTGACCGTTACTCTCGAAACGCCAACAAGATTGCCTAATTCTTCATGAGTAAGCTGTACAGTAGGAATACCGTTGATGTCTTTTCGGGAATTGAGTAACTGTTTGGCAATGCGACAATCCGCTTTGGTAAAGATAATACCTGATACCTGCATGGATAACATACGAATAGATTGTGCCTGTACTTTTAAAAGGTACATGGCAAGTTCAGGGTTACGGACAAATTCTTCTTCCAGTTGTTCATGCGTAATGCGGACAATGGTACAGGGGGTAATTGTCTGTGCGGAAGAAATTCTGGGCATACGGTCAAAAAAAGACGCTTCTCCCAAAATACTGCCGTCATTGACAATCGAAATAGTTTTTTGCAATCCGTCAACTGAATTGACAAATATTTTTACACTGCCTTTTTTCAGATAATAGAAATATTCAGCCTGTTCACCTTGCAGATAAAGTAAGGTGTTTTTTTTATATGATTTTTCATTTTTAAAATTGTCAAACAATTTTACAGCTCTATCGGACAACCGTAAAGTATCACTGTTATGTTGGATATCATTTCCTGTCATAATCTACTTCCTTGATGTTTTGTAGAGTTAAAGGGCGTTGCCCTTTAAAATCCCACAAGGGGTTTCACCCCTTGACCCCACAAACTTTTTGAAAAAAGTTTGACCAAAAACTTTTAATTGTCACCGCCAACCCTTAGATGAACAATTCGAACACAGTGAGCCGAAAAGTTTTTTGTCCACTTTTTTTCAAAAAAGTGGGCGGGATTTTTAAGGGCGACAGCCCTTAAATCAGGGGTTCGGGGACGAAGTCCCTGACTAAAATTTTAAGCCTTGCACATGGAAAATGCAAGGCTTAAATGTTATTTATCAGGATTTTTTATTTTTATTAATTTCGTTTTGCAGTTTGTTCATCAGGTCAGGATTGGAAAGAATTTCTTTCATGAATGTCGGAGAAGAAATCAATTTGAGAACTTCTTTATCTAATTCGGGGTTGGGGGAAAGTTTCGAAACATCAATCGAAGGTTTATTCAAGCTGTCTGCCATAGTGACTACAGGTTTTGTATTTTCTACAAATTTTCCGCTTACGGTAACCTTTGCGGGTTCGACATCAAAACTACCTTCAAGAGGTACATCTAAATCATCTACACTCTTTTGTGAAGTGTCCTCCAACTGTTCGGAAAGTGTGAAACTTCCTGTCAAAGGTTTTTCATCTTCCAATCCGAATACACCGCCGATAGGGTCTGTACGGGTTTCGTCAATAATAACATTGGTCAAATCAACAGGATTCTGTTTTCTGGCGGGTTCTGAGGACTGTTTGTGTGCGGAAACCAGACCGTTACTA
>CACWNY010000053.1 GCA_902762375.1 uncultured Ruminococcus sp.
AAGTGAGCCAGAAAAGTTTTTGTCGAACTTTTTTCAAAAAGTTCGTGGGGTTCAGGGGCAACGCCCCTGATAGGATTGTTAAGGGCAACGCCCTTAACATGGGCAAAGAGAAGAAACTGTAAAATTTTCAGTTTCTTCCCTTACTGATAACATAATTATCTGAATCGACTTGAAAGTGTGCCTAAATCTCCATCTGTCGTGCCTTCTCCGATAGCACTGAATTTCCATTCACCATTATTGCGGTAAACTTCACCAAAAATCATGGCTGTTTTTCCCTGATAATTGTCTGTGAGATTATAGCGACACATTTCACTATTGTTTCTTGCGTCAACTAATCTGATATAGGCATTCTGTATCATACCAAATTCCTGTTTTCTTTGATATGCCTGATAAATATTGACAACAATAACGATTTTATTATACTGTTGCGGTACTTGTCCGAGTTCAACAATGATTTGTTCATCATCGCCTTCTCCTGCACCTGTGAGATTGTCACCCATATGAGTAACTGCTCCTGATTTGTGACGCAGATTTCCAAAATAAACTAAATCTGCTCTTTCACAAAATCTGCCGTTCTGTAACAGAATGGCTGAAGCGTCACAATCTATCGGCTGAGGTTTTTTGCTGAAAAATCCTGCTTTTTTGCGAGGTGCTTCGTCCCAGCCAAGTGCAACAATTATTCTGGAAAGTCCTGCATTCTCTTTTGTCAGATTGACTTTCTGTCCTTTTTGTAAACTGATTGCCATTACTTCTTTATCCTCCAAATATTGTTCTTTGGAAATTGACTAGTTACTGTGCGTCAATACCGTAACTTCCGCAAAGTGCTGCCAGTCCGCCACCGTATCCGCTACCGATTGCATTGAATTTCCATTCACCATTATTTCTGTACAGTTCTGCAAATACTACTGCGGTTTCGATAGAGTAATCTTCACCTAAATCATAACGGAGTAACTCTTCGCCGTTGTCTTCATTATAAATTCTGATGAAAGCGTTGTTTACTTGTCCGAAATTCTGGTGTCTTTGTTCTGCGTCGTAGATAGTAACCGTGAATGCGATTTTGTCAATTTCTGCGGGAACATTTGCCAGATTGACTTTGATTTGTTCGTCATCTCCCTCACCGTCACCTGTGAGATTGTCACCCATATGCTGTACACTTCCTGACGGGTGAGTAAGATTTCCGTAAAAGACAAAATCTTCTGTCTTTGTGACTTTTCCGTTTGCACCCAACAAAAATGCTGCTGCGTCCAAATCGAAACTTCCGCCTGTGTCAAATGCGTTGACATCCCAGCCTAATCCGACTACTACATTCTTTAAACCAGGATTGCCTTTTGTGAGATTAACTTTCTGTCCTTTTGATAAACTGATAGGCATAATAAACTTCCTCCTGTGCTTTCTATTTTAAGCAACTTCAATGCCATAATGTCCGCAAAGTGCTGCCAGTCCACCCTGAAATCCACTACCGATAGCATTGAACTTCCATTCATTATTGTGTCTGTACAGTTCTCCTACTACGATTGCTGTTTCAATAGAAAAATCTTCCGTAAGGTCGTATCTGACAATTTCCTGTCCTGTTGCTTCATCAACAATCCTGATAAACGCATTGGAAATCTGTCCGAAATTCTGTCGTCTGCTTTCAGCGTCATAAATCGTAACGGTAAAGGCAATTTTTGAGATGTTGTTGGGTACACCTTTCAGGTCAACAAAAATCTGTTCGTCATCACCGTCACCGCCACCTGTCAGGTTGTCGCCCATGTGCTTGACAGCTCCGCTGGTGTGTTCCAGATTACCATAAAAGATAAAGTCTTTTTCTGTGATACATCTGCCGTTTGCCCCGACAAGAAATGCTGAAGCATCAAGGTCAAAATCTGCACCTGAATCAAATGCGTTGACATCCCAACCAAGTCCGACCATGATATTCTTCAGACTGGGATTTCCTTTTGTTAGACTTACTTTCTGTCCTTTTGATAAACTTATCGGCATATAAAGCCACCTCCAAAAATAAATATACAGTTTACAGGGAAAATAGTTCCACTGTAAGCGTTTACTGAAATTATTCCACCTGAACGCTTGAAAATCAAATCGTTATTGTCAAAATTTGCTGACGCAAATTTTGTTTTGGATTTTGGGGAGTTTAAGGGCTTCGCCCTTAAAAATCCCACAAGGGGCTTTGCCCCTTGACCCCACCACTTTTGAAAAAGTGGACAAAACTTTTAATTTTCACAGCTATACAATGAGAAAGTCATTTTAACTGCTCAGGTAGAAATTATTTGTTGCCTTTGGGCATACTGTAGTTTTTGTTAAACTCTGATTTGATATTCGCCAGTCTTGCCTGGTCATCAATACGCTGTTTCTTCGCATTTTCTTCAATCTGTCTGGTTTCTTCAATACCGTTCATAATGGTACGCCATGTGGTTTCCAGTGTTTCTATCTTGATGGAACTGCCTGAAGCCAGTCTTGCGGTAAGTTTTGCCTGTTCTGCAGAATTTTGTGCATTTTTGATAAGCATTTCATTGGTTTTTTGGTCAAGTGCTGCCATAGATTCTGCTTGTATCTTCTGACGCTTAAGCATGATAGCTTGTGCAAGGGTCTGTTTGAATATAGGCATGGTGATGATAAATGCAGAATTGATTTTTCTGACAAGGTTCATATTGCTGAACTCCATCGTTTTTATCATCGGAATGGACTGCATAGCTACACTTTCTGCCATTCTCAAATCCTGTGTTCTCTGTTCAAGCATACTCTTTGCCTGCTCTAAAGTCTGAATTTCAAACTGAATGGAACGGTCGCCTGTTTCTTCCATTTCCTGCTGTTTCTGAGCAATGTACTGTTCCAGTTCCTGACAACCCTGTTCGCCTGCAAGAATGTATTTAACTAACTGGTGATAATAGTCAACATTAGTATCAAACATCTTCGCCAGTGTACGGTTGGACTGCTTAATCTCTGATTCGTACTTTCTCAACTCTACATAAATCTTGTCGATATCTTCGCCCATAGTATGATATTTGGCAAGAATTTTCTCCAGTTTCTTTTTAGCATTGCCAAACATTCTGCCGAAAAATCCAGGGTCTTCTTTGATTTCTTCAATGTCAAATTTGTCCATGACTTTTGCCAGAGTATTCAGCATAACGCTGGAATCATCAAGCTGTGAAATGTTTACGCTGTTGAGTACCACATCGGACGCTTTCGAAATTTCTTCCGCTACCTCTGAACCGAATGTAACAATCGTTTCCAGATTGTCTATCTCGATGGTGCTGACAAGTCTATCGACTTCTTCAGAATTGACAAGTTCTGCATTCATCTTCTGTCTGTCGGCAACGATATCATACTGTTCAACAGGCTGAATTTCATTTTCTACTGTTGCGTTGATGATAGTGGTCTGTGGTTCTGTTTTTGGTGTTTTACTGAAATCTAATCCCATGTTTTGCTATCCTCTCTTGAATAATCTTTTATGCCAAGGTATATGCTCTTTTGTCGATATCTTTCGGAAATCAGGCAAACGCAAATCATACCTGTACTCACCGCATTGATGTTCGGATAAAATCGGTTTTTTGTAGAATTTTTCTACACATTGGTAACCTGTCGGTACAAAAAAGACAACATCAAATCCTATCAGGTTTAAAAAGGCTGTGATAATAGCGTCTTCTATGGTGACAGTATTTTCATTCATATATAAGTAAATTAGTTTCGGATTCTTTTTGGTAAAGTCAAAATTCTGAATTAACCGCAGAATTTCTCTCCTCATGTTCAGAACAACTGCTACAATGTTGTATTCCATACCGTTTTCAAAAGTTCCCTGTATAACATTGTTGTCTATCAACATTTGCAATTTATCTAAAATGTAATCCTGTGTATCAGGCTGTAAAAAACCGTATCGGTAATTCGGGTTGGATTTGATTTTCTGTTTCTGCAATCTGCCGTTTTTCAGACATTCTGTAGCAACTGCCTTCATGGGATTATCTCCTCGTGAGTTGATAAACGGCACATTGCTGATAATATAACATTCTTCTGTAATCAAGCGTTTTATCGTCACCCAGTAATTGTCTACATTGCCGTCTTTTACTCCACAAATTTTCGCAAAAATAACGGGCATGGTAACCGTATCTCCTACTGTGGCAAAATTCGGTCGGAATTTCAATTCCTCTTTCCAAAGAATGTCTATCTCTTCATACATCGTTTCCAGTGTTAAAGATACCGCTTTGCTGTACTGCCTGTCACGGTACATTCCTGAATCCTGATACATCAAAGTATCAAGCTCTCTTTCTGCATGATAAGCAACCGTTCCTACTCGGATAGCGGTATTGTCTGTCGGGAATTTTTCCACATTCAAGGAATTGTCAAAGTGAACTTCATACAGTAATTCATCTTTCAGATAACATTCTCTGCTTAAATTCGGTCGCAATATCAGTACATCAACAGGTAGTCTTGCCAGAAATTGTAAAAACAAGGCTTCATTATCATCTTTGCAACCGCCCATATCTATAAAACACGCTACATTCGTGATTTTGGAATTGGAAAACAGTTGCGAATAATAACGGTTCAGCCAGCAAATCAGATAGACTGCCTTATTTTTGATTTTATTGAGATTGGCTGTGTTGCTGTTTTCCAGTGACAACATAGTGTCCATGAAACTTTTAATGATAATTCTTTGCAAACGCACATTCGGTAATTTGTTGAAGTTTTTGGATAAATCCATAAGCATGGAATCTATACCATTATAGTTACCTTTGTTGACTTTGACAATTTCATCGGGTGTGGGTCTGGGAATTTCATTGTCAATAATAACCAAATTTCTTTTCGCATTTTTCAATTCTCCATAAAACTGAAAAAGCTCACTAATATAAGTAGATTTATCCTCTACCCCACTTATTCGGATAAAACAGTTATAGAAAAATCTTCCGTCTGTTCCCCGACGGTCTGTCGGCATAAGAATATCGGCAAGTCCTTTTCCCTCTATCCATGCGTTCGTACAGTTTTCAATATCAGGTTTTGCTCCGTAAAGTCGCTGACGACTGACATTTTTTTGTATATCTTCTCTTACAGATTTCAGACTGTACCCTTGTGGAAACGGCTGTAAACCTGCCCCTGTATAATTATCGGATTTTTCTCCGTTTTTGTCTGTTCTCAGATACTGTGTATCACCATTATATTGCAACAGTACAATATCACAACCTGCACTCGCCAGTACGGATAACAACATGATTTCGTAATTATTGATATATCCTTCATATAAAATTTTGGGTATATTGCTTGTTCCTAATCTGTTGACAATACGCTCAAATTTATAGTAAAGTCCGCACATAATTTTTATGTACGCATTTTTTAAAATATTATCATTCTTTCCTTTTTTACGCATCTCGGAAAGTTCATTGTAAATACCACTCGCTACACTTTCTCTTTGATACTGGTTCATTCTGGGTAACCATCTTTTCAAACTTTCGGTAATAAACCGTTGTTCCATAAAAAAGTTCGTTCCCATCGTTTCGGTGTAGTACATGATTTCTTTTTCATTGGGATTAGCTATCCCTCCCTCGATAACTACACCCTCTTTAACCGCTGTTTCGTAATATTTCCGAATAAATTCCGCTACTTCATGATTATAGCCGTTTATTCTGCAAAAATAAATTTCCTGACCGTTTCTGCTCTCCAGCGGTTTGAAAATGTCATTGAGTTGATTTGCTTTTATTCTTCTGAACACTGTTCCGTTCACCTTTTCACTCTTTTAAGTAATCATTTTTATTTGTGATTTTTCGCCAATTATTTGCATTGGTTTTTATCGTTTTAATCATTATCCCCTAAAACTTTTACCGTATATTGCTATTATATCATATTTATAGATTTATTCAAGAGTTTTCACTTAGGATTTATAATCCATTCATAATTTGTCAGAGAGTTTCTCCCTTTTAAGGGCTGCCGCCCTTAAAAATCCTGCTAAGGGGCTGCCGCCCCTTAACCCCGCCCACTTTTTTGAAAAAAAGTGGACAAAAAACTTTTATGGCTCACTTCGTTCGGATTGTTATTTCAAGGCATAGCTATGACAATTAAAAGTTTTTGTCGAACTTTTTTCAAAAAGTTCGTGGGGTCAAGGGGCAATGCCCCTTGTGGGATTTTTAAGGGCAAAGCCCTTAAACTTAAACAAATCCTTTAATAAACTGATTGATGTATTTGTAATCCATAGCAAGATTGATGTTTTGTCCCTCAACAATACCTGCTGTACTTATCCCAATGACTTCTCCGTACAGATTTAATACTGCACCACCTGAACTTCCACTGGATATCGGTGCGGTGAACTGTATCATCACTACACCGTCTTTGACTTCCCGAAATCCTGAGATAATCCCGTCCGATACCGAATTGAATAACCCTAACGGACTGCCTATCGCTACTACCTTTTGTCCTCTGACAAGTTCTTTTTGTCCTTTGTATACGGGAATGGGGTCAAGCCTCTTTTCTATTCTGATAACCGCTAAATCATACAATGGGTGATATTTGATAACTTCATCAGTCATATAAGTATTATCATCATTTTCTATATGTACCGAATAATAAGCTCCCCCTCTTGCAACATGATTGTTTGTGAGAATATATCCTTCTTTTCCTATCATTATACCTGACCCTAAGCCAATAATATCTCCTTTTCTGTCGTGTACCGCTATCATTACTACTGATTTTGCCAGTTGTGCCAGTTCTTCGAAACTTTTTTCTGTGCGTTGGGGAATTTTAGGTTTACTTTCCTGATTTGGCGACTGACTGACAATATTTTGTCGGCGGTCTGTTCGTGGTGGTATACTGACGGTATTTCTGTTTGTTGTACTCTTTTGAACAACAGGTTTCTGTCTGTCTTTACTGTCTGATAGGGTATATTCGGGAATTTTTATGTTGCTGTAATTACCTATCACCGATTGATAGGACAACTTCAGCTTTTCGGCAACTGTATCAATCGCTTTTTCACTCTGCAACAACAATACATTACAACCGCTTTGTGTCAGCATATAAAAAAATAAATATTCCTGTATTTTGATAATATTCTGCGTGACAATTTTTAACGGTATATTAGGTTGAAACTGTGAAATATATGGTTTAAAAAGATTATCATACCAGAATAAAAGTTTGACAGCAAAATTTTTCTCCATAGACGGACTGACTGTCTTTGTCTGACGGAATACTGTCAAGGTTCTTTGTAAAGCATTGCCTGCCCTTTCTGTCATGATATTGTCTGTTATACATTTTAATGTCAGTTTTCTGCTTCTTGACCACTTGTCATATGCGTCAGAATAAAAGGCTGTATCTTCAAAAGTCATTTGTCTGACAAGCTCTTTTATCCGTATGTACAAAATCTGACCACTGTTCATTTTATTATTCAGTTGTCTGTCCATATTGCCGATATCTTCTGTGTAAGTGGCATTTACTCCCGCTATGACAGTAAAACATATCTGTCGGCTGTTATTGTTCTTTATACTGTTGTTGATATTGATAAATGATACTATATCCTTTACCAAATTTGAATTATATAAAATTTTAAAATTGTTTTCCAGCATAAAAAACCACCCGTTTTTTGTTTGTTTTTACTATTCGCAAACGAAAATAAGAAACTTTTTTATAATAAATTCATTTTATCATAAAATTTCAAAAATATCTACCATTTTACCGAATTTTATGATATATTTATAAGGCTGTTTTTTATCAGCAACAAAATTACTTATATAAAGGAGCATATAACTAAAATGAAAAACGCAATGCTATATTATAGTGTTGGTGCTTTATTGTATTGTCCTGCAAATCATTATAAAATTGTGAACTCACTTGTTGAAGAAAAATTCGGAAATAATTTTTCTCTGGCTTTATGTCTGGAAGATACCATCAGTGATGACTGTGTGACAGAAGCTGGAAATATCCTGATTACTTCGTTAAAAAATCTTTATATACAAAAAACAACCCGAAACTTTTTTCTGCCGAAAATTTTTATCAGGGTCAGAAACGCTCAGCAAATGCTCAGCCTGACAGAAAGATTTGGAAAAAGTAATGATATCGTTACGGGATTTATCTTTCCGAAATTCTGTCTGGAAAATGCTGATGAGTATATCGCTACACTGTTGAAAATTAATCTGAAAAGAAAAGTCCCTTTCTATTTTATGCCCATTTTTGAACATTTTTCTATCATCAATCTGAACAACCGCTATGATATTCTCTATCAGCTCAAAGAAAAATTGGACAGGGTAGAAAATCTAGTGTTGAATATCCGTGTAGGCGGTAATGATTTGTGTCATATTTTCGGTTTCAGAAGAAGTGCCGAACAGTCTATACATGATATTAAACCGATTTCGTCTATTTTTTCGGATATTATCACGGTGTACGGGGCTGATTATGTGATTTCTGCTCCTGTGTGGGAATATTACAACGGTACAAACTGGGATAAAGGTCTGGAACAGGAAATTATTCAGGATAAATTGTGCGGATTTGTCGGGAAAACTGTCATTCACCCTAAACAGATAGCTGTTGTCAACAACGCCTACAAGGTTACACAAAAAGATTTAGATGATGCTTTATCCATACTCAAATGGAACAAACATACAAATTCTCTTGTTTCGGGAAGTGTATCTAAAGAACGCATGAACGAATTTAAAACTCACTCCAACTGGGCTTTCAAAACCATCATGCTTTCCAGAGTATTCGGCGTAGTTTAGTGTCGGGGAATTCCTCCCCGAACCCCTTGTTTAAGCAATGTCATCAACTTAAGAGTGTCATTCTGAACATAGTGAGGAATCTTAATAAGATTCTTCGTCGCTTTCGCTCCTCAGAATGACAGCAATATATTATTTCAAACAGGTTTTTTTCTTAAGTTGATGACATTGCCTTGTTTAAGGGCTACCGCTCTTAAAAATCCTGTCCACTTTTTTGAAAAAAAGTGGACAAAAAACTTTTTCGGCTCACTGCGTTCGGAATGATATTCTGTGAAGTACTCACCGCCTATAGAGGCGGGAGCTTCCTTTAATCCGCCCAACCTTGCAAAGGATTTCATTTTACGGGCATCAGTTTCTAAGGCTATGGG
>CACWNY010000054.1 GCA_902762375.1 uncultured Ruminococcus sp.
TAAATCCGGACAAGATATTTCCGGCTTATTCAGTATGCTTGCTTCTTGATTTTTTGTGCATTTTCACCATGCTTTCTTAAATTTGCTCATTTATAGTATTTCAGTTTTTTTCGGATAAAAGAAATATAGACTTCCACATTATTGTCTGTTGCTTCCGAATTTGTTCCCCATACATTGGCGATGACCGTATCTGTTGTGACAGTAGCGGTGGGATTATACAGGAAAAGTTTCATCACATCAAATTCTTTACGACTTAACTGTACGGATTTTTCTTTACAGGACAGTATTGCTGAATGGATATTCAATGACAAATCCCCGTATGTCAGATGACTGACAACGACATCACCTTTTCGTCTTGTCAGAGCGTTTACTCTTGCCAACAGTTCTTCTGTATCAAACGGTTTTGTCATATAGTCATCAGCACCGAAATTCAGTCCCTTTACTTTGTCGGTGGTGGCAGTTTTTGCCGTAAGCATAAGTACAGGTGTAGCTATACCTTTGTTTCTCAAAATACGCACTACCTCAAAACCGTCTATTTCAGGTATCATAACATCAAGAACGATAAGCTGATAACTGACATTCTGTGCATAATATATGGCACTGTTGCCATCATATACAGCGTCAACAAAATACCCTCGCTGTTCCAGAATTTTTTTTACGGCATTCGATAAAGCAATTTCATCTTCTACCAATAATATCTGCATATAGTAACTCCTTTCGCTGACAGTCTGATTATACCATAATTTTCAGATAATAAAAGTACACAGAAATATCCAAATTTTATTGTACGGAAAAAACTTAAATAAATCTTAAATTACCGCATTTTTCCTGATACAAAAAAATAAAATATTTTCACCTGTGCGGTTGAACATCAGGTAATTAATGTCAAAATTTGCTTACGCAAATTTTGTTTGGATTTTGATGAGTTTAAGGGCTTCGCCCTTAAAAATCCCACAAGGGGCTTTGCCCCTTGACCCCACCAAACCGCTCAGGTGGAAATATTTTTTTGATAATGTTTTGTTTTTTAAAGTACATTTAAGTTAAGTCGGCTATAATGAAAACAGAAAGAAAAAATTCTCATGAACATTCTCAAAAGGAGGTCTGTCTTATGACAAAAATCGTATTAATTCCCGCCTATAATCCTGATGAAACACTGAATAAGTTACTGGACGAATTATCTGAAAAAGATGTAAAAATCATCGTTGTCAATGATGGCAGTAGTGATGAATGTGATATTATCTTTCAGCTTGCTACATTCAAAGCTACTGTATTGCGTCACAACATCAACAAGGGCAAAGGGCAGGCACTGAAAACAGGTCTTACCTATATCAGACGGAATTTTTCTTCGCCATATGTTGTTGTAACGGCAGATGCTGATGGACAGCACCGTGTAAAAGATATTCTTCGCACAGCAGAGTTATCCGAAAGATTTCCTGATAATCTGATTTTAGGCAGTCGGAAAATTGACGACAGTGTTCCCTTACGCAGTAAAATAGGCAATACACTCACACGGAAAGTTTTTCAGCTTTCAACAGGAAAACCAATTTACGATACACAGACAGGTTTACGAGCTTTTTCGGATAAAGCCATAGATTTTATGCTGAATGTATCAGGAAACCGCTACGAGTATGAAATGAATGTTTTAATGCAGTGGGTAAAACAGGAAAAGCCGTACAAAGAATTAAAAATTACTACACTTTATCTCAATCAAAACAAATCGTCTCATTTCAATCCTGTAAAAGACTCTTATCGTATTTATAAGGAAATTATCCGTTTTTCTGCCTCATCTCTGGCAAGTTTTGTTCTGGATTACGGACTATTTAATTTGTTCCTGCTAATTCTGAAAATGATGGGTATAGCGTATTCTCTTGTGATTGCCAACATAACAGCAAGAGTTATCAGTGCCACATTCAATTATCAGCTCAACCGAAAAGTTGTATTCAAAAGTGATACTTCCCTGAAAAAATCCGTTTTTGGATATATGACACTGGCAACAGGCATTTTAATCGGCAATACATTGTTGTTGCAATTATTTACCACTTTGGGAATTGCCTCATTTGTGGCAAAAATCATTGCAGAGGTTATGATGTTTTTCATTAGTTGGTTGGTTCAGCGTAAATTGATTTTTAAGAAAAAAAAGACTGACACACCTGCTTACAAAAAGGAGTTGATGTTATCATGAAAAATTATCTTACAGGAATTATCTGCGGTATTCTGATTACTACTTTTACAGTTTATCTCACGCTGGATATTTTTGTCATCAAGGAAGCCTATCAGAATACCGCCACCGAAAATCCGTCATCGGCATTTGCACAGGCACAGGAAAGACTTTCACAAAATTCCGACACCCAGACTATTGAACAATCCACAGAAATTTTTACTGAAACACCAACCGAAATATTTACGGAAAATGCTACTGTATCATCTGACAGCGATACAAAACATCAGCGTTTTTCTACAAAACAACGCACATCGGAAAATACAGAAACGCAATCTGTACAGGATAGCGTTTCGTCAACATCAAGCAATAATTCATCTTCTCTTAACGATACAGCTTATCAGGATTATGAAGATGAAAATATTAGTATTTCCCTGAAAGAATATACGGTCAATTCTACAAAAGTTTATGTGGCAGATGTTACGGTAAGTTCGGCAGAATATCTGAAAACAGCTTTTGCCAACAATACTTTCGGTAAAAATATTACCGCCACAACATCAGAAATTGCCACACAGAATAATGCTGTTTTAGCTATCAACGGTGATTATTACGGAGCAAGAGAAAGTGGTTATGTGATACGCAACGGTAAAGTATACCGTTCTGTTTCCAAAGAAAATACAGATATTGTGTGTATCTACGCTGACGGTACAATGCGTATTCAGAACACCTCACAAGTCAGTGCTGAAGAACTTGTAGCACAGGGGGTATGGCAGGCATTTTCGTTCGGACCTGCATTGGTGCAAAACGGAACGGTAACGGTTTCCCAAAGTGAAGAAGTCGGTCACGCTATGGCAAGCAATCCCCGAACGGCAATAGGGGTTTTAGGCGAAAATCATTACCTGTTTGTCGTTTCGGACGGCAGAACAAACGAAAGTCGGGGACTTTCTCTGTACGAACTGGCAGAGTTTATGCAAAGTCTTGGTGTGGAATGTGCCTATAATCTTGACGGGGGTGGTTCATCAACTATGTATTATCAGGGAAATATCATCAACAATCCTACTACTAACGGAAAATCTATTAAAGAAAGAGAAGTGAGTGACATTGTTTACATCGGATAAAAATACCAAAAGAAAATTCAGCAACCTTTTATTCTATACAGTTTCAAGTATATTTTTTGCTATATTCGGTTTTATTTACGAACAGTTTAGCCATGAAGTATATTCTGATTTTATGATGTTTGCGTGTTTTATTCCGCTGATTTTCGGAATTGTTCCTTTTGTGATAGCTTTTTCGTCAGAAAAAATACACTTACCCCGACCAATGATTACACAACTGTATGGTAGCGGAATAATTACCCTTACTATCGGCAGTGTGATGAAAGGTGTTCTGGATATATACGGAACAACTAACGGTAAAATTATCGTATATCCTGTTGCAGGAGGACTTATGGTTGTGATTTCTCTCATTATGGCAGTTATCGGTCGTGTAGAAAAATAGAAAAATTTCCACCTGAGTGGTTGGTATTATTTTCTAAAATGCGTAATTCGTAATGATAAAAGCAACCTATAGCTATGACAATTAAAAGTTTTTGTCAACTTTTTTCAAAAAGTTGTGGGGTCAAGGGCAATGTCGTCAACTTAAGAAAAAAGCCTTTTCAAAATAATATATTGCTGTCATTCTGAGGAGCAAAAGCAACGAAGAATCTTCAAAAGATTCCCCGAAATTCCAAACAAAATTTGCGTAAGCAAATTTTGTCAATAACGATTTGATTTTCAACCGCTCAGGTAGAAAATTTTAAAAAACTTTTTCTGATTTAAGAAAGTTTTAAGAAAAATATAGATAATATAACTTGACGGAGATAAAACATATTTGTTTTAAATATCATTTTTATACAGAAAGGAGTGTTCCGAAATCTCCATCAGGACGAGTACAAGCCATGAAAAGAAAAAGAAATCACTTCCAAAAAATTCTGTCAAAAAAAATTATGCCTGTTATACTGTGCGGTTCAGTCATTTCATTTACCGCCTGTACTACGGCAATGATGACAGTATCAGCAACTACAAACGGTACTTTTACCTTTGCAAACGGTAAGGTAACATCAACAGTTTCAGACGGCTATTCAGTAAGTGGCAGTGTGCTTACGATAACTAAAGCAGGTACTTATACTATCAAAGGTTCAGGTACAGGCAATGTCGTTGTTTCGGCAGATAATGTTTCTCTCAGTCTGGAAGGACTTAACCTTTCTTCATCCAGGACAAACGCATGAGTTAATTTTTTATGAACAAAATGTTTAATTAGTAAATGTATAACACAAATAATTGATAATATTATCTTTTGTGAATAATACTATGATGTTCTATTCACGACTTAACAAATACATCATAAAAAATTTACACTTTGTTAATTCATGCGTTTGTCCTGTTCTTCATCAACCTCAGTCATAACAGCAAACGGTGATACCACAATAGCTCTTTCAGGTACAAACAGCATAACCTGTACTACGGTCGATAATCCTGCTATTACAGGTACTTCTGATGTCACCATAACAGGTAACGGTTCTGTTTCGATTGTTTCCGCTGATAAGGGTATTCACTCTGACGAAACGGTAACTATAGGTACTTCTTCAGACAATCCTACCGTTTCCATTGATGCAGGAGATGAAGGTATTGAGGGAAATATCATCAATCTTATGTCAGGCAATGGCACGATAACCGCAGATGATGACGGTATGAATGGCGATACAGATACAACAACAGATACAAGCGGTTGCCTTATCAATATCGCAGGCGGAACTTGGGTGATTGATGCGGCATGTGACGGATTGGATTCAAACGGGTCTATATCTGTTTCAGGTGGATATACTACAGTTTATGGCTCAACAGAAAACAATGACGCTGCTCTTGATTATGACTACAACTGTACTTATACCGGAGGAACTTTTGCGGCAATAGGAACATCGGGCATGGCACAGACCCCAAACAGCGGAACATATGTCAGATTTACAGGAACAAGCCTTAGTAACGGAGATACTATCACCATTAAAGACAGTTCGGGAAACTCTGTGTATTCCACATCAGCAATAAAGAGTGCAAATGATATTGTACTTTCAGAAAATAGTATCGTAAGCGGAAATACCTATCAGTTTTATGTGAACGGTTCACAAATTTCATCATCAACAGCAACATCAGGAAATAACGGCGGTCAGGGTGGTCCTGGTGGTCAAGGTGGCGAACAAGGTGGTCCTGGTGGTCAAGGTGGCGAACAAGGTGGTCCTGGCGGTCAAGGTGGCGAACAGGGTGGTCCTGGCGGTCAAGGTGGCGAACAGGGTGGTCCTGGTGGAGGTTCAACGACTGTTTCGTATAGTGGTGCAACGACAATTACTTCCGATACCACAGCCGACAATCAAAGTTATACCAGCACAGTAGCTGAACAAAATGCTTTGTTGGTATCAGGCGGTACAAGTACAATTACTAACGCAACGGTCACCAAAAGCGGAAGTCCGAGTGGCAGTAGCGATAACTACGATTTTTACGGTACAAATGCCGGCGTACTTGTATATAATGGTGCTACATTGAATGTCAAAAATGCAACAGTAGACACAACTTCAAGTTATGCAAGTGGATTATTTGCTTACGGAACAGGTACAATCAATGTTTCGGATACCACTATCAATACAAGTTCAAACAATTCAGGAGCAGTAATGGTTACAGGGGGAGGTACACTGACGGCTGATAATGTTACAGCAGTTACACAGGGCAATTCTTCCGCAGCTATCAGAAGTGACAGAGGTGGCGAAACACTTACCGTAAATGGTGGCAGTTATACCACCAACGGAACAGGTTCACCTGTCATTTATTCCACAGCAAATATCATTGCAAATAATGCTACACTCAACGCAACTAAATCAGAAGGTGTTGTAGTAGAAGGTGCTAATTCTGTTACCCTTAACGGTGCTACTCTTACCGATACCAACAATCAGCTTAACGGACAATCAACAACTTATAAAAACATCTTTCTTTATCAGTCACAGTCAGGTGATGCAGCAGTAGGAACTTCAAGTTTTACCGCTAAAAACAGTAACATCACCACAAATAAAGGCGATACTTTCTATATTACCAACACGACTGCCGTTATCAACCTTGAAAACAATACTTTCATCAACAATGACAGTACAGGTGCATTTCTCCGAACAGAATCGGCAAAATGGGGAACAAGCGGTTCAAACGGCGGAGATGTTACTTTGAATATGACAAAACAGACGGCTAAAGGTGATATTGTTGCCGACAGTATTTCTACTTTGAATATGTCATTGTCAGGCAGTTCCAGTTATACAGGAACAATTAACGGTAGCAATACCGCCAAAAGTATTGCACTCACTCTTGACAGCAGTTCAAAGATTACGCTTACAGGAGATTCCTATGTCACCACTTTCTCCAATGCAGATACTTCAAACAGTAACATCAATTTCAACGGTTACAAACTGTATGTAAACGGCACCGCAATCAGCGGAAGCAGTACTTCGACAAATGTTACACTGAATAAATCTACATTAACTTTAGGTTTAGGTCAGACAGCAACACTCATTGCCACAACTGACAATGCAACAACCTTAAGTTGGAAAAGTAGTAACAAAAGTGTGGCAACTGTAACCTCTAAAGGAAAGATTTGTACCAAAGGCACAGGTACAGCCACGATTACCGTAACAACCGCAGACGGAAACAAGGCTACCTGTAAAGTCACAGTAAAACAAGCTCCTACATCTGTAGCACTGAATAAAACATCAGTAACATTGGGGGTAAAACAGACTTGTAATCTTACTGCTACATTAACCCCGAGTACCAGTGCAACCTATTGCAGTTTTTCAAGTAGTGATACCTCTGTAGCAACAGTCAACGCAAGCGGAAAAGTTGTTGCTAAAAAAACAGGTACAGCCACAATCACGGTTAAAACCTCAAACGGTCTGACAGCCACCTGCAAGGTCACAGTAAAACAAGCTCCTACAAGTATAGCACTCAATAAAACATCAGCAACTTTAGGGGTAAAACAGACCTGTAATCTTACAGCTACATTAACTCCGAGTACCAGTGCAACCTATTGTAGTTTTACCAGCAGTGATACATCAGTGGCGACAGTCAATGCAAGTGGAAAAGTTGTTGCTAAAAAAACAGGTACAGCCACAATAACAGTTAAAACTTCAAACGGACTGACGGCTACTTGTAAAATAACCGTAAAGAAAGCTCCTACAAGTGTAACACTTAATAAAACAAGCGTCACACTGAAAAAAGGCAGTACTGAAACACTCACAGCTACATTAACTCCGAGTACTAGTGCAACTTATTGCAGTTTTTCGAGTAGTGATACCTCAGTAGCTACCGTAAATTCAAACGGAGTTATCACCGCTAAAAAAGTCGGAACAGCTACAATTACTGTAAAAACTTCCAACGGTCTTACTTCCAGTTGTGCAGTTACTGTCACTAAATAAAGACATAGACTTCTATATTTTAATCCCCTCTTTTAAAGGAAACTGTCGCCCAAAAGTATTTCAAAAAATTTCTTTGGACGACAGTTTCCATTATAAAAAATGCTTGATTTTAAGAATTTTTTAAGATTAATGATTATCATATACAATAGACTTCCTCATATAAGTTAATTTTTCGATATTGTCAGTATTATAAAAATAATACCACTCCCGAACACTATTAGATACACCCCTATAAAATAGTAATTTCCCAATACAATATGAAAATTTTTCAGAGGAAGTCTATAGCCACTATATTTCAGTAATAAAACGGAATAAACTTTTTGGCGGAGTTTTTCTATTGTTCTGATAGCGGTGTATAGATATTATGTCAACTATCGCTATTTGCTGTGCAGGTACTGTGATAAAACAAGTTTCTTTATTGGTCAGAGGTTTCCATTTTAACGGTTATCAAGAGTAGAAATTCGAGCTAATATCACAGTACTTGTATACAGTAAATCTCGCTTATTCTTACAACAATAAGTACACATACACTCCTGTATTTTTATTTTCTCCCTCATATTTTGAATGCCATAGAAATCAATGAAAATTTTGATTTCTATGGCATTTGTTTTGATTTGAAAATCAGGTAGAAAAATTATACTTTGAAATTTGATACCTTAGACATTAAACAGAGCCTAAAAAAGCCATACGGCGAACTGCTAAAAAAGCAATTCGCCGTATGGTAAATTATAAAGACAATTTCCAATCAGTCGAAATCAGAAATCATCGGAACCATCACCGTCATCATTGCCTGTATCATCGTCTGCATCGCTTGTTGTAATAACATCTTCCGACTCAAACTCAATGATTTCCATATATACGGGAATATATTTTCTGTTCATTTTGTGTCACCTCTTTACCAAAACTCTTTAACAAATCATTAACCTATGCTGTTGTATGTTGTTGTGAGAAGGTCAGTATAGACTGTTGTGCCGTCTGCAAGTTTTACATAACCGTAAGCATAAACATAACAGTCTGTGTTGTTGCCTACTGTGTATGTAAATCTTACAGCACCGTTGATTGAAGTAGAAGCAGCCTTATAGGTCTTTACCTTACCGCTTGTATTTTCCTTGAGTACAGTTTCAATATCGAAACCTTCCAGCTCTGTCAGATTGACTTTTGCACCGTCTGTATAGCCTGCAAGTTTGTTTGTAGCGTAAATAAGACCAACTTCTTCAACTTCCGCTTTAGTGTCAATACTTCTGTTAAATACAAAACGGATAGCGTTTTTGCCGTTTAACTTTGTCTGTACTGCTGAAATGTCGAGAATTGCTTCTGCCACATAATCATCATTGTATACGGCTGTCAGGTCAACGCTTTTCAGAACAACAAAGCTGTAATTAGCTTTTGTACTGAGCTTATTGCCGTTGGCGTCTTGCCAATAAGCGAACACCTTACCTGTTTCGGGTTCATCTGCTTGTAATTTTACTATATCACCTACATGGTAGATTTCTTTTTCACCTTTGGCAATTATACCGTTGGTTACGGTTATGGTGTAGTCTTCTAAGACACCGCATACTGTACAGATACCGTTATCAAAGTGGTGGAAACTAACATTCTGTTTTTTACTTGATGTTGTGTTGGTAACTGTGCCTTTCAGCAATTCTGTTGTTTCTTCATTGACATCAGATGTTGTACAGAATGTGATATTTCCGCCCCATACTGCTGTATTCTCAAAAGCGTTTTTATAGTAACCTCTTTCGATGTTTGTTGCATTGAGGTTCTTGTTAAATATAACATTCGCATTCAGTACATAACAACTCTGGAATACACCCTGATAACTTGTGCAACTGATTTTGATAGTATTATCTTCATTTCCAATAGTTGACAGCTTTGTACATGAGCTGAACATCTTTGTTGCTGCTACTGTTACTTCGGGAACAAACTCAACATAGGTAAGATTTTTACAGTTATAGAATGTACTTCCCATTCTTTCTACAACTGCGGGGAACTTACCCGTCACCTCTTGCAAAGCAGTAAATGACTGGAACCAACCTGTAAAATCTTTTGTATTGATTTCACCGTTGTCATTGTTGAGGTGAACGGACAATACTTCTGTATTGGGGTGAGCAGAGGTATACGTGCCAAAAGCATATTGTTTTGTAAATGCTTCACCATCGCCATAGATTTCCATATGACCTGTTGTTTTATCGAAAGTATACCATGCGTGATGTGTATCATCGATATAGTGTCTTTCGGCAGTAAAGGTTGCCGTGTAGGTAACATCTTCTGTAACGGCTGTAATTTCGGGTGACCAGCCACTGAAAATATATCTGTACTCTGTGGTACTTTCTTTTGTCGGGGTTGTGCCGTTGTAAACAGGTGTATCACCATAAGCAACGGTATCTGTTTTGATGGTATTTCCGTCACCGTCAACCCATGTAACTGTATAGGTGTTTGTATTTTCGGTGAACTGTGCTGTGTAGGTAACATCTTCTGTAACGGCTGTAATTTCGGGTGACCAACCGCTGAATGTGTAGGTATACTGTGAAGTATTGGTTTTTGTGGGAGTTGTGGGAGCTGTGGGAGTTGTGCCATATTCAACGGTATCTGTTTTGATGGTATTTCCGTCACCATCAACCCATGTAACTGTGTAGGTGTTTGTATTTTCGGTGAATTGTGCTGTGTAGGTTACATCTCCTGTAACGGTTGTAATTTCTTTATCCCAACCGCTGAATGTGTAGGTATACTGCGAAGTATTGGTTTTTGTGGGATTTGTAGGAGCTGTAGGAGTTGTGCCATATTCAACGGTATCTGTTTTGATGGTATTTCCGTCACCGTCAACCCATGTAACTGTATAGGTATTTAAGGTGCTTTCAAATACTGCCGTGTAGGTGACATTGTCTGTAACAGCAGGCAATGTTTCAGCTGTATAAACTGTTGTACCGTTGTCACTCTTCCAACCTTTGAAAGTATAAGTATATTGTGCTGTATTTTCTTTTGTAGGGGTTGCACCGTTGTATTCAGGGGTTGTGCCGTATTTGACATTTTCATCTGTTTCAAGGGTAGTGCCATCATCATTTTTCCATGTGACAGTATAGGTGTTTGTCGTTTCGGTGAATTGTGCCGTGTAAGTGACATCTCCTGTAACGGCTGTAATCTCCTTGTTCCAACCGCTGAATGTATAGGTATACTGTGCAGTGGCTGTTTTTGTGGGAGTTGTGCCGTTGTATTCGGGAATTGTGCCGTATCCGATATTTTCATCTGTTTCAAGGATAGTGCCGTCATCGTTCTTCCATGTAACAGTATACTTGTTTACTGCTGAGCTGAATTGTGCTATATAAGTCACATTGCCAGTTACTGTGGAAACTTCAGGCGACCAACCGCTGAATGTATAGGTATACTGTGCAGTGGCTGTTTTTGTAGGAGTTGCACCGTCATATGTGGGAGTTGTACCATAGGCAACATCTGTGTCTGTTTCAAGAACTGTGCCGTCATCGTTCTTCCATGTAACAGTATACTTGTTTACTGTTGAGCTGAATTGTGCTGTGTAAGTCACATTACCAGTTACTGCGGAAACTTCAGGCGACCAACCATTGAATGTATAGGTATACTGTGCTGTAGCAGATTTGGTAGGTGTTGCACCGTTATAGGTCGGCGTTGTGCCATAGGCAATATTTGTGTCTGTTTTAAGCACGGTGCCGTCGTAATTTTTCCATGTTACGGTGTAGGTCTTAGGAACAGCGGTAAAGGTTGCTGTATACTCCACATCGCCTGTTACGGTAGTAATCGCAGGAGTCCAGCCTGCAAAGGTGTAGTTATATCCCGTTGTGGAAGCCTTTGTAGGAGTTGCACCATCGTAGGACGGCGTCGTACCTGCAGCAACATTTGTGTCTGTTTCAAGCACAGTGCCGTCGTAGTTCTTCCATGTTACGGTGAACCCGCTGGGTGCAAGTGATGTGAAATAACCGCCGATGACTTTTGCATAGTCGACATTAAATTTGCCAGCGGTAAGACTAATGCCACCGGTCTTGCCTTTGAGATTATTACAACTATAAAACATATATGCACTACCGGATTTGTTTACATTCGGTGCATCTGTTGACCAGTTCACAGACGCATCTTTGACATAAATGGTTTTAAGCGAAGTACACCCGTAAAACATCATATTCATCAAGGTAACATTACTTACATCAAAATTGCTGACATCCACAGATTGTAAGTAATTACAATATGCGAACATATTTTGCATATTGGTAACCTTGCTTGTGTTAAATGTGCTAAGGTCCAGAGATTCGACTGCAGAATAAGAGAACATATCTCTCATAGTAGTGACTTTGCTTGTGTTCAGGTATTCCAAACCCTCAATTGTTTCGATGTTCTTGAAATAATAGAACCAACCTTCTGTACTCTTGGGGCGAGCATCAGCGAAGCTACTCTCAAATACAACATATTGTATGTCTTCTCGATATCTAGTCCAAGGAGTAGATGATAGGTTAGAAACATCCCACGCATATGAAGATGGCTTGTTTTCATCGTACCTAAAGGTAAGTGTTTGTGTATTCTTGTCATACACCGCATAGGCGGTTTTTGTTGCGGCACTCACCGTGATTGGCAAAGCTGTGAATATGCCGACGACCATTATTACCGCAAGCAGAATACTCAGTGGTCTTTGAAATGTTTTTGTCATTGTTTTTTCCTCCTTAATTTAGAAATGAAGATTTATAACATTGCTTTTTTGTGTCTGCCTGCTGTTGAAAAAATGGCTGACCAGAGATTGCAATGTTATCCGCTATGCTATGCAAGTGTAGGTGTATACTGCATGGCTATCATTCCTCCTTTCTACATCAACGAAAAAAATATATCTATCCTGTATAATTCTAAAATAGTATCTATAACTTTTCAAGGGGGTGTTCCAGAATGGAACACTTTTTTGTCGTATCATTCCAAACACATACCATGTTATTCCGAACAAAATGAGGAATATTACCAAAAATCTCTCTTCGCTGACGCTCCTCGAAATGACAGGCTGAAAAAAAGACGGATAGCAGTTAAGCTATCCGTCTGAAAAAAGCGGTTAATTGTATATCAGCTTACCTGAACTGTACAGGTAGCAACTTTTCCGTCAGTGGAAATAACTTTTATGGTTGCTGTACCCTCTCCTCTTGCGACGATTCTACCTCTGGAGTTGACGCTTGCTACAGACGGGTTATCACTTTTGAAAGTCAGTGTTGTCTGTGCATCTTCGGGAGATAAAGCAACTTTAAGGGTATACATTTCTTTTGCCGAACTGTTCAGGGAAAGTTCCGTTTTATCCAGAATGATTTCTTCGGGAGCTTTATTGACCGTAATTTCACAAGTAGCAATACTACTCTCTGTTCTTGCATAGATGGTCGCTGTACCCTCTCCTCTTGCCACAATTTTTCCGTTGAGGTCAACTGTAACGACATTCGGGTCACTACTCTTCCATGCACAGGTTTCTGTGTCGGAATAGGTTGCTGTGAAAGTATAGCTGTCTTTCACATTCATGGTCAGTTCGCTCTTATCCAGTGTGATGTACTTCACATCGGTGACTTCTACCGTACAAACAGCACTCATACCTGATGAAGTAGTAATTTCGATTTCTGCTGTACCTTCACCTCTGGCTACAATTCTGCCTCTGGAATTGACGGACGCTACTTTGGCATTCTTACTTCTGATTTTGTAAGTATCACCCTCTGGAATATCCAGTGTAGCGAAATACATTTCTCCGTTATTCATATAAAGTTCTGTT
>CACWNY010000055.1 GCA_902762375.1 uncultured Ruminococcus sp.
GTTTAGACCGCCTATTGAAGGCAATCTGAACAGCATATTTCTTGTTGGAAATAAAAAATCAAGCTAATTAATTTTGGGGTGGTTTTTAGAGGTTCCCTATAAGCAGTACAACAACACCCGCACAGTTGGAAGCAGCTATTGGAACATGGCCGACAATAGAAGAAAAGACCTATACGCTTACTGTTAAAGCAACTGCAGGCGGTACAGTTAGTATTTCAAACTATGCAAGTGGGTCTGTATCTGCAGGCGGAAGTACAACTATACCAGCCGTAGGATACTGGAAGATAAAGAATGCCTCTCCTGTTTATACTCTTGACCCTACCGCAAGTGCAAATTATAGTTTCAACGGTTGGACAGGTGCTGTATCAGGAAACAGCGACCCTGTAAACTATACATTTAATGTAACGCAGAATGTTACTATTACAGCTAACTTCAAGAGTAATGCAAACAAAATTTACTTTGCATTTATTAAGCAAAACCACAATAACAGTTATCCGAGAGATGTTGCACATAAGGATATCTATTCTAAGTATGCGGGATACTCTGCTATCAACTATAATGGCAATGGCTTTGATACATCTAAATACTACTGGAATACAGTTTATGCTTACCGTTACAACAGTGATAATGATAAAGAAACAAGTTGGCATGGCAGGGAAATGACCTACGAAGGAGTTTATAAAAAATCGGATGGTACATACGCTTCTATTTACTCACTTGAAGTGTCTACGAATTACAGTTACATTATCTTCAATGGAGATGCATCAGCTGATAGTAAGGGTCAAAGTAATTCTGTCACTTTAAGTAGCGATAACAACTATGGTGTTGATAAAGTATTCTATTCTGCTGGTGGAGAGAGTAATATATTTACTTGTAACTCTAATGACTTTAGCGATTGGACTTATAAAGATAAATAATGGAGGCAAGATAAATGAAGGAATATATTGAACCCGAAGTTGAAATAATGGAATATTCGGTCATTGATATTATTGCCGTCTCAACCCCTCAGCATGAAGGTAGTCGTCCTGACTTTGACGCTAATGACCCCGATGATGATTTCTTCGGAGAAGGTAATGGTGGCAACGATAACATCGTTCCGTGATAGTTAAATTATTTTGACTTTCTAGAAAAACAGGCACAACCTAATAAAAGATTGTGCCTGTTTTGTGCTACATAAGTTATTTATTTCCGCTTGTCATTTCGAAAAGCAAAAGCAACGAGAAATCTTTGGTAAGATTCCTCACTGTGTTTGGAATGACATGGAGAGTATTCTAATTTTAAAGAGGTTTATGGTATGAAAAAAGCAGTTGCGGTTGTACTTTGTGTGGTAATGATACTGTCATTTGGGATAAGCACGATGGCAGTAGGGGAGAAGTATGGATTTTTGTACAATCGTCTGGAAAATTCCGAAGTACTGGAGATTGTCGGCATTGCGACAGATGGCGAACTGGCAGACGCACAGACGATAAGTATACCTTATTCCATAAGAGGAATGTCTGTTATACGGATAGGACAGTCAGCATTTATCAATAATAAATTGATACAGAATGTTCAGTTGACGGAAAATATAGTACAGATTGCAGATAATGCTATGTATGGTATGAAAGCATTAAAAAGTATAATACTGCCCAAAAATTTGACGACTTTGGGGAAAAATGCATTCTCCTACTGTACTGACCTGGAAAGTGTAATTTTTCAGACAAATAATCTTTCAGAGATAAAAGAGTTCACATTTTATGGCTGTACCAAACTGAACGATGTAGTTTTATCTGACAGTGTGGCTGAAATCGGAGAATATGCGTTTGCCCAGTGTATGAGTTTGGACAACATCTATATTCCGCCGACAGTTTCGATTATAGCGGATACGGCATTTTATTCTGCAAATAATAGTTTCACAATTTACGGATATAAAAATTCACAGGCATATTACTATGCACAAAAAAATAACATTCCTTTTGTAGACATGAAAGAAAAAGCCTTTGCAGAACTTGACGAAATGATTATACAAGCTGAAAATCAGATGGCGGTATCATTCCGTTATACAGAAAGTTCGGTAAATGATTTGGAACAGGCAATTCGTCAGGCAAAAACCGTACAGAACAATAGTTCTTCTACAGAAGAACAGGCAAAAAATACGATGGCTAATCTTGAAAGCAGAATAAATGCACTTGTCAGGATTACCGAAAGCGATACCAGAGCGGTACTGAAAGGTTGTTCATTAAGCCTTGAGGGAGATATCGGGCTGAATTTCTATGTAGAACTTGACAGCAGTGTGGTAGACAGTGAAACCGCCTATGTACAGTTCACCATTCCGAAAGGGGATAATACAGAGATTAAGAAAGTCTACATCAAAGACTCCACCCTGAAAAGCAGTATGGGAGAGAATTATTATTCATTCAAATGTCGTGTTGCCCCCAAAGAGATGAATTTAAGAGTAAAAGCACAGTTTTTCGATAACGGAAATGGTGGTACAGAATATACTTATTCGGTAAAGAATTACGCTGATTATATTCTTGCCCATACAGAAAATTGGCAATATGCACAGGCAGAAGAAATTGTCAAGGCTATGCTGAATTACGGAGCGTATTCCCAGTCATATTTTGATGATGAAACGGAAACCCTTGTCAACGAAAACCTGACTGAAACGGAAAAAGATGTCAGTGATGTTACTGCACAGACCATCAACAAACCTTATGACAAAACCACACAAAATCATTTATTTGAGGGAGTAACTTTTGCAGGAGCGACAGTTTCCTTGAAATCCGAAACAACACTTTCTTTATATTTTCAGAGTGAAGAAACATTGTCATTCAGTTGTCAGGGGAAAATTCTTTCCACTACGAAAAAGGACGGCTATCAGATAGTACGCATTAATGGTATTCCTGCTAAAGAAATCGGCAATGATTTTACCGTAACTGTCACCTCAGAGGAAAACAGCGGAACGGTCATTTATAGTCCGCTGAATTATTGCTATAATGTACTCAATGATAATCAGAACAGTGAAAAATTTCAGAACGCCGTAAAAGCACTTTATAAGTACTGGCAATGTGCAGATGTGTATTTTCTGTAAAAAGTTCACCTATGTAGATTCAGAAAAAACTATGGGCTGTCGCAAAGCGAAAAGGTTTGTGACAGCCTTTTTTCCTTTTGTCATTTAGAGAAGCGAAAGCAATGTATTATTTCAAACAGGCTTTTCTGCTAAATTGATGACATTGGTGTAGTTGGTAAACGGAGAATTTCTGATTACTGAATATAGGAATATCCTATAAAATAGCTGTGGAAAAAAACCTTGACAAAGTACTGTTTGTATGAGATAATATCTGTCAGAAAAACCTACTAATTACATAGGTTATAATATAAGTTAAACGACAGGAGATTATGCCATGATTATCATAAAACCTCAAAAACGATGTTGATGCACGGTATCTGTTGTTCTGTCTGTCATATGTTGCAGAAACCATTTATATATTTTTAGATGAATAAAATTTTTCCATCTGTGTGGTTGGAATGATATTCTCATTGTATAGCTGTGACAATTAAAAGTTTTGTCCACTTTTTCAAAAGTGGTGGGGTTCAGGGGCAAAGCCCCTGATGGGATTTTTAAGGGCGAAGAATATTTTAATCCTGCTGGAAGCGTCAAGGACAGAATTGCCAAAGCAATGATTGACGATGCAGAGGCAAAGGGAGTATTGAAACCTGATTCCGTTATCATTGAGCCGACCAGTGGCAATACGGGCATAGGACTGGCGGCTGTAGCAGCGGCAAGAGGCTATCAGGTAATTCTGACGATGCCTGAAACGATGAGCGTTGAAAGAAGAAATCTCTTAAAGGCTTATGGTGCGAAAGTTGTTCTGACCGAAGGGGCAAAAGGAATGAAAGGTGCTATTGAAAAAGCACAGGAGTTGGTTGTTTCCTATGAACACAGCTTTATTCCAAGTCAGTTTACCAACGATGCCAATCCAAAGGCACATTTTGATACAACAGGTCCTGAAATATGGGAAGATACTGAGGGAAAGGTAGATATTTTTGTAGCAGGTGTCGGTACAGGTGGTACGGTTTCGGGTGTCGGAGCGTATTTGAAAAGTCGGAAACCATCTGTTCAGGTGGTAGCCGTAGAGCCTGCCGGTTCACCTGTTCTGTCGGGAGAAAAACCGGGACCACATAAAATACAAGGTATCGGTGCAGGTTTTGTGCCTGAAACATTGCATACCGATATTTACGACGAAGTCATCAAGGTATCGAATGAAGATGCTTTTGAAACAGGAAGAGAGCTGGCCAGAAAAGAAGGACTTTTAGTAGGAATTTCTTCAGGGGCAGCCGTGTGGGCAGCACAGCAACTGGCTGTGCGTCCGGAAAATAAAGGAAAAGTGATTGTAGCGATATTGCCTGATACAGGTGAGAGATATTTGTCTACAGCGATGTTTACAGGATAAGAGGTAATGAAAATGAAGTTCCGTAGCAATGCAGAAATGAATATGGTATCAACCGAAAACACTGCTGTTGTTTTCGGAGGCATTGCTATGCCTTTCAGCTGCTGTTGCAGATGTTATTCTGATACAGGTGGCTTGTTAAGGTGTTTTATCTGACTGTAAAACCGTTTTTCTGATAAAGCCGTCTGTCTGCTTTTGTGCATTCAGGCGGTTTCTTTTTTGAGAGGAGAGTTTGTATGATAGCAACACAGGAAAGCATTACGGCAAAGCTTTGCTCATTTGCCCGTGCCTATCATTCCAATACAGGGCGACAGAAGATATTTGATGATTATCTCGCCTATGATTTGATGGGAAAAGAAGAATTTGAGGAGATAGGTCAGCTGATACAGAATGATTTTGAACAGAAAGTTCCTGACCAGCCCCCTGATTTTGAAACCTCACAGGTCACGCCGACACTGAACCGTTACATCTCACCGATACCGCTTTCACGCATTGCCTTTGCCGAAGAAAAACTGTTGGCATTTGCAAAAAAATATCGTCAGTGTCAGTATATCATCTGCGGTGCAGGTATGGATACTTTTGCTTTCAGAAATACCAACCCGCATATCAGAATATTTGAACTTGACCACCCTGACACGGGCAGATATAAGCGTGAAAGGATACATCAGCTTGAATGGAATATTCCGAAAAACCTTACATTTGTGCCGATAGATTTTTCTACGGACGATATGGGGGTAGCATTGCGGAAAGCAGGTTTTAATCCGAAAAAGCCATCATTTTTTGCCATTCTCGGCGTTTCTTATTACCTGACTTTGCCTGTTTTTGAACAGACCATTCAGAAAATTGCAGAACTGAGTCAGGCACAGGTCAAAATCGTGTTTGATTATCCTGACGAAACAACCCTTCAGATAAAAAATACAGAGCGTGTCAGAACGCTTGCGAAGATAACGGAAAAATTAGGTGAAAAAATGTTGCATGGCTATGCTTTTTCAGAAATAAATGCGGTACTCGACCGTTACGGATTTGAGATAGAAGAACATCAGACCCCACAGATAATACAGCAGTATTATTTTGACAACAGAAATGATGGTATCCGTGCTTTTGAAAATATACATTTTTTGTCAGCATATAAAGGAGAACAATAAAGAGGGAGGCAGTGTAATGCAGAAAATAGCAAGTTTTACAGTCAACCATAATGTACTTGAAAAGGGAATGTACATCTCCCGTATTGATGGAGATGTTGTTACTTACGATATACGAATGAAGAAACCCAACGGCGGAAATTTTCTCGGAAACGGTGAACTGCATACATTGGAACATCTTCTTGCCACTTATCTGCGTAACAGTAACTATTCCGATTCGGTAGTGTATGTTGGTCCTATGGGTTGCAGGACAGGTTTTTATGTACTTTTAAGAGATGCTGTATCGCATAAAGAGGCTATATCGCTTGTGCGTGACAGTCTGAAATATATTGCACAGTTTGACGGAGTTATCTCGGGCAGCAAAAAAGAAGAATGTGGTAATTATCTGGAACATGACCTAAACGGTGCCAGAAGTACCGCACTGGATATGTTCAGAGTGCTTGAACATACAGAGGAAAAAGATTTAATATACAAGGAGTAATGGTTATGTCAGACTATAAGAGAATTGAATCAGCCCTCATTCACGGAGGAATATACGGAGATGAATATACAAAGGCAGTCAATGTGCCGATATATCAGACCTCAACCTATGAGCAGAGTGGTATAGGTGAGGAACCACGCTGGGAGTATTCCCGTACAGGTAATCCTACCCGTGCAGCACTGGAAGCCCTTATTGCAGAACTTGAACACGGAAAGTCGGGTTTTGCCTTTGCCTCAGGTATGGCGGCTATTACAGCAGTACTCAGTCTGTTTCATACAGGCGACCGTATTCTTATTTCAAGCAATGTATACGGCGGTACTTTCCGTGTTCTGGACAAGGTGTTCAACCATTTCGGAATCAGCTATTCAATAGAGGATACAACCGATATCAAGGAACTTGAAAAAAAGATAACAGACGATGTAAAGGCTATACTTGTCGAAAGTCCTGCGAACCCTTTACTTACTGTCACCGATTTGGAAGCGGTTGCGGGAATAGCGACACAGCATGGTATTTTGTCCATTGTGGATAATACTTTTATGACACCTTATTTGCAACGCCCGTTGGAACTTGGTGCAGATATCGTTATTCATAGTGCAACAAAATATCTTGGTGGTCACAGCGATGTTGTGGCAGGTCTTGTTGTTGTGAAAGATGAACAACTTGCCAGACAGCTTGCTTTTATTCAGAATTCCACAGGCGGAGTACTTGGACCTTTCGATAGTTTTTTGCTTATTCGTGGTATTAAGACACTTGGTGTACGCCTTGACCGTCATGTAGGAAATGCCGAAAGAGCCGCAGAATTTCTCCGTGAACATAAAGCAGTCAAAAAGGTTTACTATCCGGGATTTCCTGATGCACAGGGGTATGAAATCAATCAACGACAGGCTAAAAACGGCGGTGCGATGATTTCCTTTGAACTGTATGAAAACTATGATATCAAAAAATTCTTCCAGTCGCTGAAACTGGTTGCTCTTGCTGAAAGTCTTGGTGGAGTGGAAAGTCTGGTGTGCCACCCTGCCAGCATGACACACGCATCTATTCCCTATGAAGTACGCCAAAAGGTAGGTATTACAGATGGTCTTATTCGGCTTTCCATCGGTATTGAAAATATTGACGATATCCTTGAGGATATTGCACAGGCTATTGCAGAAAGCGAGGAATAATCATGGCACTTTACAGTGATATGCAGCAGTTGATTGGCAACACACCCATCGTTCAGCTTAACCATCTTGGCTTGCCTGATGATGTAAGACTTTACGCAAAATTAGAGCTTTTCAATCCTTCGGGAAGTGTCAAGGACAGAATCGGAAAATATATGATTGAAGATGCGGAAAAACAGGGTATCCTGAAAAAAGGCAGTGTCATTGTGGAAGCGACTGCGGGCAATACAGGACTTGGTATTGCCTTTGCAGCTTTGAACAGGGGCTATGAAATCATATTTGTTGTGCCGACAAAGTTTTCTCAGGAAAAACAGACACTTCTGAAAGCACTGGGAGCAAAGATTATCAACACGCCTAGAGAAAGCGGTATGCTTGGTGCATGGGCTAAGGCAGAAGAAATCCGAAAGACCATTCCCAATGCCGTAACACTGGAGCAATTCAAAAATCCTGCCAATCCGTTGGCACACTATGAAACAACAGGAAAAGAAATCTATGACGACCTGAACGGCAATATTGATTATCTCGTGGCAGGAGCAGGCAGTGGCGGTACTTATTCGGGTGTTGTAAAATATCTGAAAGAAAAAAACAGTGATATTGTCGGTGTGCTTGCTGACCCTGTCGGTTCAACTATGGGCGGTGGTGAGCATGGCGATTATAACATTGAGGGTATCGGCAATGACTTTATTGCTGATACAATGGATATGTCACTGGTTGACAGGGTTGTTAAGATGACCGATACCGAAGCGTTTGAAGGAGCAAGGGAACTTGCCAGAGCAGAGGGAATATTTGCAGGTTCCTCATCAGGTGCTGCTCTTGCCGCTGCCAGAAAGCTGATTGCTAACGGTGCAAGAGGAAATATCGTGATAATACTGCCTGACCGTGGTGACAGATACTTTACTAAAAATCTTTATGAATAAGGGTGTACTATGACATTACAACAAATACATTATGCCGTTACCATATCGGAACAAGGTTCTTTCAACAAGGCAAGCGAGGTACTTTATGTTTCTCAGCCGTCCCTGACAGAATCTATAAGGGAGCTTGAAAAGGAACTGGAAATTATCATATTTCACCGAAGCGGAAAAGGAGTCACGCTGACAAGTGACGGTTCGGAATTTATTTCCTATGCCCGTGAACTGTACCGTCAATATGAAACAATCCTTGACCGATACGGAGAAGCAGGCACATTAAAAAAGAAATTTGCTGTTTCTACACAGCACTATTCCTTTGCTGTCAAAAGTTTTGTAGAACTGGTGAAAAAACTCAGCACAGATGAATATGAATTTGCTTTGCGTGAAGTACGCACGCAAAAAGTAATAGACGATGTCAGCACCCTACAGAGTGAGATTGGTATTCTGTACTTGAGTGATTTCAACACGCCATTGCTGACAAAGTTGATGCGTACCAACAAACTTGAATTTCACGAACTTATCACCTGCGATGCTTATGTTTACTTATGGAAGGGGCATCCTCTGGCGAAAAATAAAAGTATCCGTTTTGATGAACTGATTGGTTATCCGAGTCTGTCTTTTGAGCAGGGCGGAAGCGGTTCTATGTATTTTGACGAGGAAATACTCAGCAATAATCATTATCCACGCACTATCAAGGCAACTGACCGTGCTACTATGCTCAATCTGATGGTAGGACTGAACGGTTATACACTTTGTTCGGGCATTATCTGTGAAGAACTCAACGGCAGTGATTTTACAGCGGTTCCCTACGAACCCGACAGCGAACACCCAAGCAGTAAAATGAAAATAGGCTATATTACGAAAAAGAATATTCATCTCAGCCATGTCGGAAAAATGTATATTGAAGAGTTGAAAAAATATTTAGGAGCAGAAGATGAAAATTATTGACTTTCACGCCCATATCTATCCGAACAGGATTGCAGAAAAAGCTACACTGGCAACAGGTAGCTTTTATCATATTACGCCTGCCTATAACGGTACCGCAACAGCATTGTTGTCAGTAGGTAAAGATGCAGGCATTTCACATTTTGTATTGCTGCCTGTTGCCACAAAGCCTGAACAGGTACGGCATAGTAATCAGTTTATTCTGGAACAGATAAACACGCATAAGGAATTTTATGGTTTCGGAACAATTCACCCTGATGATATCAATGTAATGGAAGAAGTCAATTTTATTCTGGAGGCAGGTTTACTCGGAATAAAGCTGCACCCTGATACCCAGCAGTTCAATACGGACGACCGCCGTTTGTATGAGGTATTTGACTATATTCAGGAAAAAATTCCTGTTCTTATCCACTGTGGGGATAAGCGTTTTGATTATTCGCACCCTCGCCGTCTGAAAAAAGTCATACAGGATTTTCCCCATCTGCAAGTCATTGCAGCACATCTTGGTGGCTGGTCGCTTTTTGACGAAGCCTTTGAACTGCTCAGAAACACAGATTGTTTTTTGGATATATCCAGTACAATGATGTTTCTTGCTCCTGAACAGGTAACCAAATATATTCGTGGCTATGGTGCGGAAAGAATACTTTTCGGAACAGATTTTCCTTTATGGAATCCACAAGAAGAGGTATGTCGTTTTAACCGTCTTAATTTGACCGCTGCCGAATATGAAAAAATTGCTTTTCAAAATGCTCTTGGTATATTGAAAGACTTATAGGCTCAACCTATTACCCAGTATATTTATAGGATATTAGACAAATACATTTACCAATGATATAATAGGCACACTGAAACGGAAAGGAGGAGTAAACGCTATGACAACCAATACTGCAATGACGATGTGTATAAACCACTGTATGTGCAGAACGCTGAAAACAGTTTTCTGTGTTATGGCTTGCTGTGCTTTCCGAATGTGAGGGTATTTTTGCGTTTCACACGGGAAGTCAGACAGTGACTTCCTGTTTTTTTATGCTTTTTCCAGGAGGTGTCCTTTATGAGTGACAAAACAAAAAACATATACAGCAATGACAATACGAAGTATGCAGCCTTGACAGCAATGTTTGCCGCACTTATCACCGTAACGACAGCATTTATCAAAATACCTGCTCCACTCGGTTATGTTCACGCAGGTGACAGTATGATATATCTTGCAGCGAGTGTTTTGCCAGGACCACTCGGGTTTGCAGCTGCTGCAATAGGCGGAGGTCTTGCGGATTTGCTGGCAGGTTATCCCCAGTGGGCAATACCGACAGCGATAATCAAAACATTGAATGTTCTTCCGTTTTTTCTGATAAAGTATGTGTTGAAGAACAGTTCCGCTTTTGAAAAAATTATCAGCCTTCCCAATCTTCTGATGCTGATACCTACGACCATTGTGACAATCGCAGGATATTTTGTAGCGAATGCACTGCTTTATGATACTACAGCGGCGATTGCAGAAGTTATGCCAAATCTTGTTCAAGCAGGTGTTGGTGCAGGATTGTTCATCATACTTGGAAAAAGTCTTGATGGCGTACATTTCAAAACGAGGATATTATCCGAAAGGAAGAACAAAAAAACATGAAGAACAAAAAAACTGTCGCACTGATATTGATGGCAGTGTCTGGGATAACGGTTTTGACAGCGTGTACAAGTCAGTTGGACAACGAAGAAGTTGTTTCTGCGAAATCAGAAATTTCTGTATCGGATAAAGAGGTTTCCAAAGATAAAACGGAAAAAGATTGCTGTCAAAGTGAAAGCAATAATGAAAGCGGGAAACCTGAATGTTGTAAAGAAAAATCATCTGAAACCTCTGATATACCTGATTGTTGCGGTAACTGAAAATCGAACTGACTATTTTTGAAAAGGGAAAGGATAATCTAAATGAACAGAAAATTTGCTGCTGCACTTCTTGCAGCCACACTCATAGTAACAGCTTTGGCAGGCTGCAATAACACATCGGAAAACAATAATACATCAACAGGTACTTCATCATCAAATGCTTCGGCTGATACATCATCAGCGGCAGGAGCATTGGAAAAAACAAATTTCAATTTAGGACATCTCAATTCAACCGCTCATCTTTTAGGCTTTGTGGCAAAGGAAGAGGGCTATTTTGAGGAAGAAGGACTTGATGTAACGCTTACACTGTTTTCGTCTGCTGCCGAACTTTCCACAGGATTGGAATCCGAAAAGTTAGATGTTGCCTTTATCGGTTCAGTACCGTCCATCACTTTTCAAAGTCAGGGACATGACCTGACAATTTTCGGTGGTGCAATGACCAACGGACACGGTTATGTCATCAAACCAGAGTTTGTCAAAGGACTGGATAAATGGGATATTTCCATTCTCAAAGGCAGAAATGTTGCTTCTGTCAAAAACAGTGTACAAGATGCCGAATTGCAGATATTGTTGAAAGATAAAGGAATTGCTATCGGTAAGGGGGCAGACAAGGTGAACATTGTCTATTTTGACAGCCAGAAAGATGCCTACAATGCTCTTCAGAATGACTCGATTGATGCCGCTTCAGCATATTCGCCCTATACCTCTCTTGCCGAAAGTCAGGGTTATAAGATTGTTTACCGTTGTTCAGAAGAACCACTCCTTGAAAACCAGCCTTGCTGCCGTCAGGTAGCCTCTACTGTAGCTTTGAGTAAATATCCGAATGCTTACAAGGCTTTTGAAAGAGCATTGATAAAGGCTTATCAATTCACACAGGAAAATCAGGAGCAGACGGTAAAAGATGTCAAAAAGTACATTGATATTGATGAGGCATTAATCAAGACAGAAGTTTACGGCGGATATGGTACATCTGTTCCCGACCCTGATAAACAGGGTACTGTAGCACTGAAGAAATCTATCGTTGAGCTTGGCTATACCGAAGATTATGATATTGATAAACTTTATAACACCGATATTTACAAAGAGGCACTGGACAGTCTGATTCAAGAAAATCCCGATGATAAGATTTATACCCAGTTGAAGAAACACTTTGACGAATTTGAATAATTCCGAAACCCCTTGTGGGCAATGTCGTCAACTTAAGAGTGTCATTCCGAACGAAGTGAGGAATCTTTTGAAGATTCTTCGTCGCTTTCGCTCCTCAGAATGACAACAATATATTTTGCCCTTGTGGGAGTAAAAGCGGAGATGATGATATATGAGTAAAATAGAAATCAAAAATCTGACAGTAGATTATACCGAAAAGAAAAAAAGCTTTACGGCACTGAAAGATGTCAGCTTTTCCATTGAAGAGGGAGAGTTTGTCAGTGTGATTGGTTCCAGTGGATGTGGCAAAAGTACATTGCTCAGTATTCTGGAGGGTATCAACACGCCGACAGACGGGAAAATTCTGATTGATGGTGAACCTATACGGGGAACAGGGACAAATCGTGGTGTTGTGTTCCAGCATTATTCGTTGTTTCCGTGGATGACGGCACGAAAGAATGTTGCCTTTGGTATCAAACAGGTCTATAAAGGAGTCAACCGTGCAGAACGGTTGAAAATTGCAGATGAGTTTCTTGGTAAAGTCGGTCTGGAGCAGTTCAGAAATAAATATCCGTCACAGCTTTCGGGCGGTATGCAGCAAAGGGTAGCCATTGCAAGAGCTTTGGCGATGGATACGGATATTCTGCTGATGGACGAGCCATTTGGTGCTATTGATGCCAAAAACCGCACGATTTTACAGGAACTTCTGCTGGAATTGTGGGAGGGTGACGGTACTAAGGCAAGAAAAACCGTTGTATTTGTCACCCATGATATTGATGAGGCAATTTTGCTTTCTGACAAAATCGTTATGATGACAGCAAATCCAGGACGGGTTTATCAGGAGATTGAAGTTCCTTTTGACCGTCCGAGAAACCGTGCAAATCTTGTACAGACAAAGGAATACAACAAGTTCAGAAACAAGTTGCTGGCTTTGTTTTATAGTGATATTGCCGAAAAAATTGGTGGCGAGGAGGTGGTGCTGTAATGACAGTAAAGCAAAGATATTGCAGAGTGGTACACGCACTGTTTATTGTGTTCTTGCTGATACAGTTCATTCCCGACAAACTTTCGGGAGAAACTTATAGCAGTTATGCCATATGGTTTGTTGTGGGGGTTGAAGTGCTGACGCTGATTTTTTCGGCTCTCATCAAAAAGCCTGTCGGTTTGAATTTGTTTGCAGACATTGTGACTTTTATCTATGGACTTCTGACGGCATGGGTGCTGGCAACAGCAAAATTCAATTTGCTCAAGCCTGCACTGTTCCCACCACCAGGAAAGGTGTTCTGGCAGGCTGTCAGCGACTATGAAAAAATATTTGTCAATATTCAAAGTTCTATCGGCATTATCTTGCAGGGGTACTTGTTGGGAATAGTCATTGCTGTTCCACTGGGACTTTTTCTTGGCTGGAGTGCCAGACTTGGCAGTGCAGCAACTTATGTTTCAAAATTTCTCGGTGCTATACCGCCGATTGTCTATATACCTTATGGCATTGCGTTGCTGCCGACTTTCCGTTCTGTGTCGGTATTTGTCATTTTTTTGGCAACTTTCTGGCCTGTTCTGGGAGGAACGATGAGTGGCGTAATGAATGTAGAGAAAAAAACCATAGATTCCGCAAAAGTGCTGAATGTCAGCCGATTGACAATGCTGTTTTCCATTATGCTTCCTGCGTCACTGCAACAGATATTCATAGGCTGCAATCAGGGACTGACAGTATCGTTTGTACTGTTGACATCGGCTGAAATGATTGGGGCACAAAGCGGTCTTGGTTATTACATAAAGAATTATTCCGATTTCGGTGATTATACAAGAACGATAGTTGGTCTGATAGTTGTCGGAATTGTGATTGTTTTTATTTCATTCATATTCAACAGAATACAGAAATTCCTGCTTCGATGGAAGGTATAGGAGGGAAGGACGATGACAGAAATATTATGGCACGGCAGGGGAGGACAGGGTGCTTTTACAGTTGCAAGATTACTGGGAGAGGCATATTCTTTGAAAGACGGTGCATATGCTCTTGCCTTTCCGTCCTTTGGTCCTGAACGCAGAGGTGCACCGATGAGGGCATTTACCAAACTGGACAGAAAACCTATAGGCAACCGCAGTGAGGTAAAAAAAGCGGATTTCAGCATTTTTCTTGATGATACGCTTTTCAGCGGTCAGGCTTTGGAAGAACTTAAAGACGGCGGAAAGATACTTCTCAACACGAAAAAGAAAATCCATTCTCCGACCGTTATCACAGTTGATGCGGACAGCATAGCGGAACAATATCTCGGATTGCCGATAACCAACACGGTACTTCTTGGTGTTCTGGCAGCGGTAAGCGGTGTTGTTTCCGTTAACGATATCAAAGAAGCAATAACCCTTTCTATGCCGCAAAGACTGAGAGAAAAAAACATTGCCGCTGTAAAGGCAGCTTATGAGGAGGTAAAAGAGTGAAACCCTATCTTAGAGATAAAATTCCCTTGTCATTTGAGGAAATTCCTGAAACTACCTCCTACGAAGCAGGGTATCTTGTGACGAAAAATGCAGGCTGGCGTAATGTCAGACCTGTGATAGATACGCAGAAATGTGTCGGCTGTCTGAACTGTTATCTGTACTGTCCCGATGGTGTGATTTACCGCAAGGACGGTAAGGTGGCTGTTGATTATGATTTTTGCAAGGGTTGCGGTATCTGTAAAAAGATATGCAGACTTGGAGCAATAGAGATGGAGGCGGAAAAGAATGGCTAAAAAATTCTTATCGGGCAATGAAGCCTTTGCCTATGGTGTACGGTTTGCCAGACCGCAGGTTATTTCCGCATATCCCATCACACCACAGACTATCGTTGTGGAAAAACTTTCGGAGTTTGTGGAGAATGGCAGTCTGAAAGCGGAATTTATCCATGTGGAAAGTGAACATTCAGCACTTTCGTGTGCAATGGGGGCATCTTCCGTTGGTGCAAGAGCGTTTACTGCCACATCGTCTCAAGGATTGCTTTATATGGCGGAATGTCTGCCCTATGCAGCAGGCGGACGCTTTCCTATCGTGATGATGAATGCAAACCGCTCCACAGCTCTTCCATGGAACATCTACGGTGACCAGAGGGATTCTCTTTCCCAGCTTGACAGTGGTTGGATACAGGCATACGCAGAAAATGCACAGGAAGCACTTGATTTGGCTTTGATGAGCTTTTACATAGCAGAACATAAAAATGTCAGCACTCCTTTTATGGCAAACCTTGACGGTTTTGTGTTGACACATACCTATGAAGTGGTTGATGTTCCTACACAGGAACAGGCAGATAAGTTTTTGCCACCGTTTAAAACGGAAAACAAGATGTCATTTGAAGAACCAAAAAATCTTGGTTTTTCCGCAGGTCCCGATAACAATATTATTTTTAAATATAAGGAACATCTTGGATTGCTGAAAGCAAAGGCGGTAATAAAAGAAGCCGAAACTCATTTTGAAAGTATATTCGGCAGACAGTACACGGGGCTTACGGAAAGCTATCGCACAGAAGATGCGGATTACCTGCTGATAACACTCGGCAGTATTTCGGGTCTTGTCCGTGAGGTTGTTGACAGGCTCAGGGAAGAAGGGAGAAAGGTCGGTTTGTTGCGGTTACGCTATCTGCGTCCTTTTCCTGATGAAGAGATTACCGCAGCAGTCAGAAAAGCAAAGGCAGTTGCCGTACTCGAAAAAGATATTTCCTTTGGCAATGAGGGTACAGTATACACGAATGTCAATTCTGCCTTGCATAAGGCAGGCATAAATATTCCGTCATCAGACTATATCGGCGGTCTGGGTGGAAAGAATATCTCAGACGAGGAAATAGAACAGATATTCACAGACCTTGCTCAGCAGAGAACAGGAGTACATTTTATCGGCATAGGAGGTGGGCAGAGTGGCAGTTAATGCGAAAACCCTGAACGAAACGGAATTTTTCTACGGACACAAAGCGTGTGCAGGGTGTGGCGGAAGTCTTGCTGTCAGGATAGCACTCAAGGTGCTTGGCGAAAGAACAATTTCTGTACTTCCGGCAGGCTGTATGTCAGCGGTAGGTTTTAATTTTCCGCAACTTTGTTTCGGCAATAACGCTATTATATCTACCTTTGCAGGAACGGCATCAATGCTGACGGGTGTTGAAGCGGGGCTTCGTGCTCAGGGAATAACGGATTTCCATGCTGTAGGTTTTGCAGGTGACGGTGGCACGGCGGATATCGGTCTGCAAGCCTTGTCAGGTGCCATAGACAGGAATGATGATATCCTCTATATTTGTTACGATAATGAGGCATATATGAATACAGGTATACAAAAAAGCTCACTTACCCCATTCGGAGCAAGAACTACCACAACACCTGCAGGCAAGAACATTCACGGCAACCTTACGCAGAAGAAAAATATGTTTGAGATAGTGGCAGCTCACGACATTCCTTATGCCGCAACAGCAAGTGTCGGATATATCAACGATTTTATGCGTAAGGTGGAAAAGGCAGCAAGTATAAGGGGAACAAAATATATCCATGTTCTTGCTCCTTGTCCAACAGGCTGGGGCATAAAGACAGATGAAACCGTAGAAGTGGCGAAAGAGGTTGTTGACTGTGGACTTTGGTATCTTGCCGAATATGAAAACGGCAGATTTACCCTTAATCACAAGCCTGAAAAATTCACAGATATTAAAGACTATCTGAAAAAGCAAAGTCGTTTCAGACATCTGACAGATGATGATATAGAAATAATCAAAACCTCCCGTAATACAAAGTGGGAATATATTCAGAAAAATTTCAATGAATAAAGGAGTAACAGGAAATGAGCAGAGATGTTAACAGCAAATATTGGGACGAAGAATTGGAAACACTTCCCCGTGAAGAACTTGAAAAAAGACAGCTTGCCGATTTGCAGGAGATAGTAAAATTCGCTTATGAAAACGCACCCTACTACAAGCGTTCTTTTGACGAAGCAGGCGTAAAGCCAGAGGATATCAAAACGCTGAAAGATATTCAGAAATTTCCGTTTATCAATAAGAAAACTCAGCGTGATACTCAGGGGGTAGGTTCATTTCTTGGTGAGCTTGCCGCTGTTCCTGAGGAAGATGTGGTATTCATTTCCACATCTTCGGGTTCAACAGGTGTACCTACAATGAGTCCGTTCACAAAAAAGGATTTTGACGAATTTCAGGAAACAGAAAGCCGTTGGTTCTGGCAGGTGGGTATGCGTCCGAATGACCGTTATGTTCATGCACTGAATTTTTCACTGTATGTGGGCGGACCTGATGTAATCGGTGCACAGAATCTTGGAGCACTCTGCATATGGGGAGGTACTCTCCCGAGTGAAAGATTGCTTTTTGTGTTGAAAACCTATAAGCCTACCGTTATCTGGACTTCACCGTCTTATGCGTGGCAGCTTGGAGAAAAGGCACTCAAAAGCGGTATAGACCCGAAAAAGGAACTCAATATTAAAAAGATTATCGTAGCAGGCGAGCTTGGAGGTTCTATTGCGGCAACAAGAAAGGCTATCGAGGATATCTGGGGTGCGGAAGTATATGATTTCTATGGACTATCTGATATTTTTGGTGCGTGTGCCGCAATGTGCGAAGCGAAGGACGGACTTCATATTGCAGAAAATCATATTCTTGTTGAAACTGTTGATATCCACACAGGCGAGGTCCTTGAACCCGGTCAGGTGGGTGAGCTTGTATTCACAACGCTTAGAAAGCATGCCCGTCCGCTTATCCGTTTCCGCACAGGCGATATCGGTTGGATAGACAACACAAAATGCTCATGCGGAAGAACTCATGGCAGAATACATATTCAGGGAAGAAAGGACGATATGTTCATTGTTTCCGCTGTTAATGTATTTCCGAGCGATATTGAAGCTGTTGTCCGTGAGCAGAGTGGTATCACAGGTGAATATCTTATCCGTATATTTGAAAAAGATTTCACCAACAAATACGCTGTTGAGGTGGAAAAATCCTCTGATAACCCTAAGACAGATGACGAAGTTGCGACTGAAGTATCTGCAGCACTCAAGGCACGCATAGGCGTTAAGCCGGCAAGGGTCGTTGTTCACCCTGACGGAGGACTTGACACCCGTTCCGAACATAAATCAAGAAGAGTTATTGACGAGCGTACTCTTGATTACAGTATCTGATGTTACTATCTTTGTTTTCAGTTTCTGTTCAGATTACAAAAGGAACTGATATTTTACTCACGGTCGGAGTTGTTTTCCTTCCGTGGGTAAAAACATTTCTGAGGAAAAACAGCTTTCGCTAACAAAAAGCAGAGTACTTGACGGCAGAAATAAATACAACTATAATGAAAAAGAAAAAATGATATGGAGGCAGATGTAATGCCAACGCTTTCTAAGAGAACAGAAAATTTTACCGATTCAGTTATACGCCGTATGACAAGAATTTCCAATCAATACGGTGCGGTCAACCTTTCGCAGGGGTTTCCTGATTTTGAGCCACCCCGTGAGCTTCTTGACCGTCTTGCACAGGTTGCTAATGAGGATTTTCATCAGTATTCGATAACATGGGGAGCTCAGAATTTCCGTGAAGCACTTGCGGAAAAGCAGTCACGGTTTATGGGCAGAAAAATTGACCCTAATAGGGAAATTGTTGTTACCTGTGGCAGCACCGAAGCAATGATGGCGGCTATGATGACGGTGACAAATCCGGGTGACAAGGTCATCGTATTTTCACCGTTTTATGAAAACTATGGTGCAGATACGATTCTTTCTGGTGCTGAACCGATATATGTGCCACTTTATCCACCACAGTTCAATTTCAATACAGACGAGCTTGAAGCAGCTTTCAAACAGAAACCGAAAGCCTTGATACTTTGCAATCCGTCAAATCCGTGCGGAAAGGTATTCACCTATAATGAGCTAAAAACGATTGCCGAGCTTGCTGAAAGATACGACACTTTTGTTATCACTGATGAAGTTTATGAACATATTATCTATGAACCGTATCATCACATTTATTTTGCCTCATTGCCAGGAATGTGGGAAAGAACAATTTCATGTTCGTCACTTTCAAAGACGTATTCCATTACAGGTTGGCGTCTGGGTTATATCATTGCACCGCCACACATTATTGATGTAGCAAAAAAGGTACACGATTTTCTGACTGTTGGTGCGGCAGCACCTTTGCAAGAGGCGGCTGTTACAGGATTGCGTTTTAAAGAGGATTATTACCGCACTTTGCAAGCAAAATACACAGAAAAGCGTAATCTTTTTCTAAAAGGTCTTGACGACATAGGTATTGCACATACTGTACCGCAAGGAGCATATTATATACTTCTGGACATTTCCGCATTTGGTTATGAAAGCGACCTCGAATTTTGTGAAGTGTTGGCAAGAGATGTTGGCATTGGTGCAGTGCCGGGTTCAAGTTTTTTCCGTGAAGATGTCAACCACCTTATCAGGCTACATTTTGCGAAGAAGAATGATACACTTTATGAAGCATTGAACCGACTGGAACATATCAATGAGAAAATCAGAAAAAAATAAGTTCATTAATCATATAATGATAAACGAAAAAATGATGGTGTATAATAAAACTTGACACATTCCAAGCAACAAAAGTATACTAAACTAAAGAAGGAGAGTGTCAAAAATGGGAACAGGAAAACAATACGAT
>CACWNY010000056.1 GCA_902762375.1 uncultured Ruminococcus sp.
CTGCACTATGGTCTGATCCTTGCTGTTCAGCAGATTGATAAACTCTGTTTTGATACGCTTTTCGGCATTCTCATTCAATTCCAAAGACCTCAAAAAAGCACTCTGAATAGCCTGTATATGTGTGTCATAGTCTGCTATGTCCGTCTGCCTGTCTGTCAATGTTGCCTTTGCATTCTGCACTTCGTAAGCATTAAGCAGTGCAGACAATGCCGAGTTCTGATTGTCGAAATTTTCACAAAGTTCCTTTAATTTGTTCGATACTTCCTCTGATACCCTAAACGATCTTGTCTTTAATTCGTCCATAGTTCACCCTCCTATATTTTATGTGTTACGTGTTGAAACACGCCGTGTTACAAACGTGTTACATAAAATATACCATACCGATAGCAGTTTGTCAATGCAAAAAGCAAACTGCTCGACGGTATGATACAAACCGCCACAAACTTATTTTTCTCTGATCCATAATAGAGAAAAACAAGGTGGCGGTCACAACGGGGGTCAAGGGGGTGTCCCCCTTGCCCAATACTGATTTTGATACGTATGTGTCGAAATCAGTATTGGGTTACTACTTCGACAACAGCCGATTTTAGTTATACTATCATTGACGTAGCGGTCTGTCTGCCATAACTCGTATTTACTGTAAGTGGCTGTTGCAGGAGTAGTATAACGCTGTTGACACAAGTGACACGATGTACTATAATGTGTGTGAGGTGATTTTAATGGTTGTTAGAATAAGCACACACAACGGTTCAAAGGCACATAGAGAACACAATATACGCAAAGATTATGTCGTATCTTCGCAAGACCATATCGACACTTCTCGTTCCTCTCTTAATGAGATTTGGGCAGACAAAAAACATAGTCAAGCATACAAACGCATTTTTGGGCAAGCATTGGAAGAATACAATAACAGACAAAAGAGAGCCGATAGAAAGATAAAAGATTACTACCGCCACATTTGCAAAGACGAGAAAAAACACCCTGTATATGAAATGATAGTGCAGGTCGGGGGAATGAACGATAATATCCCTTTGGAAACACACAAAGCTATCCTCCGAGAGTTCTACAACGCTTTCTGCGAGAAAAACAGTAGTTTTGAGTGTATCGGTGCATACTTACACCTTGATGAAGCCACACCGCACTTGCACCTTGACTATATTCCTGTTGCGACAGGCTATAAGAACGGAATGTCAAAGCAGAACGGTCTGGTTAAGGCTCTTGGACAGATGGGATATACCAAAGAGGGAAAGCAAACAGCACAAATTCAATGGGAACACGCTATGAACGAAACTTTGGAAAAGATATGCAACAAGTATGGAATAGAGGTTGAACACCCTCGTTTGAAATTAAATCATCTTGATACCGAAACATACAAATCATTACAAGAGGGACTGTTTTATGTAAGGCGTGAAATGGTGACGAAGATAAAAGGAGCAATGGAACAAGAGTTAAGTGAACAGGAATTTGAAAAATTTAATCAAATTTGGCACAAACACAAATTAGGCAGTATTATGAACTATATGACAGGTGAGGAGATGATTGATAAAATCAACAATACTCCACCTGAGGAAAGACCGAAAGTAATACCCAAAGGAGTAAAAAGAAGATAATAAATCGGCTTGTAATACGCTGTAATACGCTGTAATTTGATGTAATACAGATAAAAAGGTGTGAAAAAAGCGTGTTCATTGACGTGTAACACGCAAAAATACAGCGTGTTACATACGTCACACGTTATAAAAACAAAAAGTCGGAGCAGGAAAATTTTGTTTTTTCCCTGCTCCGCTGTTTTTTATTTTCCCGATTTTCTACGATTACAAGGTTTACACAACATCTGACAGTTTTCTGCGGTTGTTTTTCCTCCTGAATGCCAGGGGTCTATGTGGTCACCCTCCATTTCATCAATGCTGAATTGTTGATGACAGATAGCACATAAACCGCCTTGTCGTTCATATGCAGATTGTTTCATATTGTCGCTGAATGCTCTGATATTCAGCGTTTTTTCGTTGCCTGACAGCAAATATTCATAGATACCGCTTTGGTTTGTTACATCATCATCTTGTATCAGTTCAAGTGTTTTTCTTTCAAGTTCTTTCGGATTATAGCTGTTAGTGTGGTAAAGGTGATACAGCTTTCCCCAGTTCAGACCTTTCATCTTCGGGCGGTAGTGTGGAAATATGCTGTTTACCCAGTTTATCACGCTTTGGAAGTATATCCACAAGTCTGTTGCGTCGCTGTCGTGTTGGTGTTCAGCCATATAAACCTCGATTGTCTTACCCTCCGTTAAGGCTTTCCAGTCGATAGCAGTCTGCAAGTAGTCCTGTCTGATTAAAGCACCCGACAACAGTTTACTGCCGATTTTGTAAGCAACACACCCGTTTTTACTGAAATATCGTTTAGCGTCTGTTAGCCATTCGCCTGTGTAGATTGCGTTTCGGAGTTCCTGTTTGGTCAATTCCTCACTACCGATGTTGATTGTCATAAACCAGTCGAGTTTTTCTTTATCGTTGCCGTTGCAAATGTAAATCATCAGTTTGTAATTGAGTATTTGTTCTTTCTCCGTGTCGGTCAGATTATGGAAAAATCTGTTGTTGATGGAGAAATCACCGTTGATGTATTGACAAATGCTAACTGTTCTCTGCTGTCCGTCAAGCAGTTCATAACTGCCGTCAGCGTTCTCACACCAATACATCACGTTGAGGGGGAAGTTGTGCGTTATAGTGTCTATTACAGCGTTTCTCTGCTTGTCCTTGTAAACAAATTCACGCTGAAACGCTGGTCTTATATTCAGCCTACCACCATAGCCTACAACACCGTTCTCTGCACTATCTACATAGCCGTTAGCAACATCTCTGACGGTTATTTGTTTTAATTCTATGTTCATAAAGAATTATCATCTCCTTTGGATAAATATTCTTCCATATTTTAATTTGCCGTTTATATACGGTCCATCTTTGCCTGTTTTACTTTCAATTCCTGCAAGTCCTCTAATATTGCCTGCAACAAGTCCAACAATCTTGAATTGCTCAGGATTATGTTTTGACATAAAAGTTATCGGAACACCCATAACACCGTCATAATTTTCGGGAATTTCAGATACTTTGCCGACCTCGATAGCATTGTAATTGTCATAGGTGGGATATTCTTCGGGATTGTAGTTTCGGTAAAGTATCAGGTTTTCGTGTCTTTTCTGTATGTCAAGGTTGGTGTACCAACAAATATTGCCCATACTACGCCATTTTTGACCGTTTTCATCTATCCAAAAGCGTGTTTCCCTCGCTGTGTAACTGTCAGGAACGGTAAATGCCATATCACCCGATTTATAACCGATCCATAGCTTGTTGTCTTTTAGCAATGGGAAAATTTCTTTGTATGTGATTGCGTTCTGATTGCCGATAATCAAAAATTTCTTGTCATATTCGATAAGTTGAGCAACGTATTCTCGAAACAGGCTAAAAGGCGGATTTGTTACCACTACATCAGCTTGTTTGAGCAGTTCAACGCATTCATCGGAACGGAAGTCACCATCACCTTTGAGCAGTTCAGGCTTGCCGTCAACGGATTTGAGCAACAGTTCTATGTCTTGCAAATCGACAGCTCCATCACCATTTAAGTCCTTAACTTCGGTGATTTCGATTTTATACGGCTTTTTCCTCGTTATTTCCTCGCATAATTCTTCTTCTTCACCGAATAAAGTCAGTTGTTTGTACATAATGGGAGAAGTTGCGTAACAAGTACAAATCAATTTTTTCAGTTCCAAATGATTGAAATTCATAGCAAAATACTTAAAAAAATTGCTTTCATAGGGGTCATCGCAGTTGCAGAACACAACTTTTCCCTTAAAATGCTCTTTGTAATGTTTCAATTCGTTCTCTATATCTGATAGCTGTGTATAAAATTCGTCTTGTTTTGCCTTACTCGCAGCACCTAATGCTTTATTGTTTCCCACGTCATAACCTCCGATTTTCAGCGATATTACAGATTTTTTTGTTGTTTTCCTGTGCATATTTAACGGTGTATGCCGTACCGCCTGATTGACGTGTCATATATGCAATGCACAAACTGCTATTGTCAACCATATAGCGATTTCTCTTTGTTCCCAACCGTCAGCTTGTTCGGGACAAGGAATAGCAAGTATCAGCTTGATTTTCTTTCTCTTATGCTCCTGTTTGGCATTCAGAACTGCTTGGGCAGATAACGTATCAAAACCAGTAGCACCACCAGTGATGAAACGCCGATAGCCGTTCTGAATAGCCAAATCAACCGTTTCTTTCAGACGTTCGGAAACGGTATCAAGCACTTTCGCAGATATTTTCCTGTGTCCCGTAAAGCAACAGGTCTGTTTCAATTTTGTTTTTTCCCTGCTCCGCATAGATACTCATTCCAGTCTTTGTAGTTTTTCGGTGGTTGAAATATGTGAAGTTCTTCAATTTCCTGTTTCATAGTGGCAATGAAGTTTGTGCCTGCAAGGTCATTATCAACGCATAACCAGTGTTTCAAATTTGGCTTTAATCTGTGTAACTCGTGTACAACACTACTGTTTAAACCACCCATACTGACAAAAAGATGATGTGTGAACTTGTCTTTGTAAATCTGATAGCAACTCAACAAGTCAATAGCACTCTCGAAATACAAAATATCACTCGGATCACCGTAAATTGTGTGAAAACCGTATCCGCTGTGAGTTGATATTAGTTTAAATCGAGTATCGCTTGTACCAACGATTTCTTTTCCTATCGGCTGTTCTTCCCAGTCGGTTATGACAAAATTGCAGTTGCCGTTAGTGTCTTGATACAGTTTCCCCTGTTTTATCAGAGAGAAGATTATACCGCTTTCCAGACACCTTTTCTTGCAAAGGTATCCTAACACTCGTTTCTCGTTATCTGCACGCACAGGAGGCTCTGACGGCTCATACGGGGGTATCTGAATGTCCTCTAATGATTTGCTTGTGAGTTCTTCGACAGCTTGCTGAAATGTAAAATTATAATAGCACATCAAGAAGTCGATTGAATTTCCTTTTGTGTTGCGTGAATACCAAATAAACATATTGTCTTTGATATACAGACTATCGTGACTTTCAAGCATAAAGTTCTTGCCGACACGTTTTAAACTCTCACCTTTGTCTATCAGATATGCGACTAAATTCGTTTGTCTTGCCTGTTTGATAAGTTCTTGATTTTTCATTATTTTTTATCTTCTATCACGGCTTTGAAAGTTATATTTTTTATGACCTCATTCCCATTTTTTATGGGTTCTACGGTTGTTCCACTTTCATCTACAAACCGAACATAGCAGGTCATATTTTTGACTTTCAAGCCCATCGGTGCATACTCTGCATTGAGGTCATCGATAACTTTTTTAAATTGTTCACTTGTTATCGGGTTATTCCCCTTAATGTTTATACGCATTGTTATTTTTTTCCTCCTTTTTTAATTTCCACAACAGTATGCTTCTTTACTTTGATTTCAGGTTCCTGTTCCTGTTCACTTTCAGCAATAAGCACTTTTGCACCAAATTCAGCATACTTGTAGTTTGTTCCCCACGATTTCCAAACAACCTCTTTATTTATCAGATACACGTTTGTTGTGCCTGACTTGCGTATATCAATAAAACCGCTGTCTTTAAGCACTTTTACTGCACGAGCAACCGTTGCTCTACTCATTCCTAATGCTTCCTCAAATATTGTGTGTGAACATACAAGAGCATTGTAATTATCCATGCGTTGAACAAGAAAAAGAAAAATTTCTGCGGCTCTTGGAGATTTTCTCGTGAGATGTATCAATGCGTGAGTTTGGTCAAGGTTGAGCTGAGCAAAGTTCGAGAAAGGGCTCTTTTTTTCTCTCTCTTTTGCATTTTCTTCTGCCTTTTGCATCGCATCCAAGTCGGCTTGTCTTTGTTCAAAAGTTACATCTGCTCGATGTTCTATTATTTCGCCAGTATCTTGTTCTATTGTGTCATATTTTAATGACTGTCCTACTGTTGGCATAACTATTCCTCCAACTATACGAATTTGATTAATATATTAATCATCTGGTGTCAATGCTTGTATCATCTTACGAAAATTATAGCACTCATATGATACATTGTCAACTACTTTTTGATAACGGTTGTTTCAACTATGTATCACCGTATGATACATATATGTGTCATACGGTGATACATAACACAAAAAAAAAACGCTAAAAAACCGCATAAAATAGGCTTTTTTTCTTTTTTTTGTTTGCGTTCCTTCTTGTGTCTTCCCACGCACTCCCCAGCCGCCATTTTTCTCCCCTTTGCTACATACAAAAAAATGCGGAGCAGGGAAAAAACAAAAATGAGCAAGGCGGTCTTATTGCCTTGCTCGATTGTTCAAATATCCGACAGTTTCATCTGATTGACATTAGGTGTCTGCTCGCTGACTTTGGGAAACGAATTGACTGCTTTCAAAAACTTATTTCTTCCCTCTATCCTGTCAACTTCCAAAAGTCCCATCTTGGTCAATTCAACCACATACTTGTTAATGTTCTGCTTTTTAATCTGCAAGAAGTCAGCTATCTGTGCCTGTGTCATAGTCTGAACTGCGAGCAACAGCAGGACTTTGTAGTGATATGTGGTCAAATCTGCGGTTGAAAGTGCGGTCAAATAGTCTGCCGAAAGGTTGATTTTTTTCGCTTTCATAGGTCGTATTCTCCTTTAAGTAATGATATTTTGTTACACGAATAATTATATAACATTGTTTCAGGTTTGTCAATGTTTAGTAATAAAAAAATATTACTCTAAACATCAAAAAATATTACTACGGCAAAATGTAAATTTATAATAAAATATGATTGCAAAAGTAATATAATAATATTATAAAAATGGTAATTAAATAATATAATTTATGTAATTAAATAACATTACAAAATAATAACAAAATATTATTATATAAATAATAAAATAAAATTATTAAAAAGTCATATAATAGTATTATATAAGCAATATTATATTATTATCAAAATAATAATATAATAAAATTACATAAGTAATATTATAAAGTTACTAAAAATAGTAACAAAATAATATTACTTATGTAATAAAATATCGTTATAAGTTTGTATCGCAAACATAACGATATTGCGTGAGTAATGCCGAAACGCACGAAACGGGGGTCAAGGGGGTGTCCCCCTTGCTCAATACTACTTTTGATACAAAGTGTCGAAAGTAGTATTGAGTTACTCCTATTGACAAGCGGTGTTCGGTGATGTATGATTATATCATCGACTTGCCGTCACAACACCACACACAAACGAACAGGAGTGAAGTCAATGGGAGTTACCATCAGCACGCACAACGGATCGGCTGTTGCAAGGGAACACAACATACGAAATCCCAAAGTTGTCAGCAAAGAGGCACACATTAAGCCGAATGGCAAATTTGAGATATGGTATGATGAAAAACCTCGTGACGCATACAATCGCCTTTTCGGTCAGGCATTGGAAGAATACAACAACAAGCAGAAACGTTCCGACAGAAAGATTAGGGACTACAGCAGAAACGTTCCGACAGAAAGATTAGGGACTACTACAATCATATCTGCAACGATAAAATGAAACATCCCGTATATGAGATGATCATAGCTGTTGGCAGTCGTGACAATACGGTTGATGAAGAAACAGGCTATTCCGTTCTTCGTGCATTTTACGATGGGTGGAAACAACGAAATCCTAATTTAGAATTGATTGGTGCATACTATCACGCTGATGAAGATGGCGTTCCGCACATTCACATAGACTATGTGCCTGTTGCAACAGGTTACGTTAATGGAATGACTACTCAATCGGCACTTGTCAAGGCTCTTGGACAGCAGGGCTTTCATAAAGAGGGAAAAGCAACTGCACAAATCAAGTGGGAAAAACGAGACACATTGAAACAGAACGATACAAATTTCAGGCACAGGTACAAGCTGACATTCAGGAAATGGAACAGAAACGGCAAAAGGCTCAACATCAGACGGATTTAGCAGAAGAACAAGAACGGATCGCCAAACAAAAAGTACAAGAGGAACAAGACAATTTAGATTGGCAGAGAGAACAATTAGAAAATTTGAATTTGGAAATTGAGAAATTAACGAGAGAACGTGACAAAAGGCAAAAGCAAGTTGATAAATTAGAAAAAAGATTGAAAAACGTAAAAGGAGAAGTATTGACAGCAGAACAAGCCAAAGATACTGAAATTAAGAATACGCTTGGTGTAGCTATTCTTCCGTACAAAAAAGCTATTGATTTAAAAACGACTGCCGAAAGAGTAGAAAAAGCAGACGAAATAATTAGGGAAGAATGGAATATAGTGTCAAGAGCAGTAAAAAAAGCCGAAAAGGAAACAGCAGAAATCAATCAAGAATTAAAAGACAAACAAGAAACGATAGAACGGTATTTAAAAGCTATTGACGAACTGAAAGAAGTATATCGCTCCCTCTTAAATACAGAATATCTAATTAAAGAGTGGAAAGAGGAAGAAAGAAAACGTGGACTTGTCAGCCGAGAAAAGCTCCTTAAAAATGCTGAAACTATCAGAAAACAATATGAGGAAAGTCAAAATAATCAATCGCAAAATCACACACAAGGACAAAATCATAGAAGAAGAAGATAAGAAAAAAGTGTGTAACACATCAAAACACATTAAAACACGCACGTAACACATAATAAAAATAGGTATTTTCCTAATGTAACACGCAAAAACACAACGTATTACATACGTAACACACAAATAAAGAGAGAAAATCTGCTTTCAAAGTGTATGATTTAATCTCTTTTTTTTGAGTTTAAAAATTACCATATATTTCCATTTTACCTAACATATCATTTCATTTTTATGATAAAGCCAAGTATGACAGCTGATGTAAGAGGTTGCAAGTACAACAAGAAAAAACACAAAAAGGTTGCAAGTAGAGGGGGTAAAGGTTGCAAGTAGAGGGGGTAAAGGTTGCAAGTAGAGGGGGTAAAGGTTGCAAGTAGAAAAAAGCAAAAAAAGGCTTAAAATAGGAATTTTTATAAAAAGGTTGCAAGCAAAAATGCCATTTTTTGAAAAGTGTAAAAATTAAAAAATTTCTATTTTAATAAAATAGAAAAAAAAAGTGGTATTTTTCAAAAAGTTTATAGGAAGTGCTTGCAACCTTGCAACCTTAGATGCGTCTAACTCTAAAAAATCGCATAAAATAGGGAAAAAATGAGGTTGCAAGTAAAATCAATTACTTGCAACCTCTTGCAACCTATACCCATTTTCCCCTGTTTGCTTGCAACCTGTTCCACAAAAAAAGTGAACGTCTCATAAAATTAGGAAATCATTTGTACTCTTTCCTTGGCAACATTCTTAACTGAACAACTTTACCATTTATCTTCTTTTTCAAAGGTTTATACCCTAATTTTGTGAGAACTCTCCCTACCTGTTCAGTCGTGTATTTATTCAAACTTGTATGTTGACCGATAAACTCCGTTACTGTTATATATTCGTCTGTTATAATATAATTTGTTGCTGTTATCTGTTTTTCCATATTCAATCTAGAAAGAATATCTATAACTTCATCCTCTGCTTTCATAGGCTTTGTGTATTCTTGGTTTCTGTTGTCTAATTCCTCTTTCATTTCTGGAGCAAGTCTGAAACAGCTTGACATTGTCGCACCTTTGGCGATTTCTTCTTGTACAATACGATATACCTGTGCCCACAACTGCAAGGAATTGAAAGTTCTGATTTGTGTATTGTAGTCGATATGTATATCATCAGATATAGGAACAGTCGCAAATCTTCTGTTTCCTGTCTGATCTATCAAAAATTTGTCATCGTTGACAGTACCGACAAATGAAGTCATACGGGGAAATTTAAGCGTTGCCCTGCCGTAAGGCAGTCTGTATTCGTCATTTGCTTTTGTCAGCATAGCTTTTACGCTGTCTATATCCTTTTTCAGCGTACTGCCAATTTCTCCTAATTCGCATATCCAATTACTTGTTGCCTGAATAATGCTGTCCTTGTTTCGTGGATCAATGCAGACACCTTCTCCGAAATACTGAGGGAACATAGCCAAATGTTCAAAAAATCTCGTCTTGCCAATACCTTGTTTACCCTTGAATACAAGTATCAGATCAAGTGAAAATGGGTGTTTATCGTCATTGAACAAGCCGCAAACAGCCTGCATAAGCCATTTTCTGATAATTTCACGGCTCAATTTATCTTCTTTACTAATTCCGAAAATGTTGTAAATTTCTTCAACATGGTCTTTTCCGTCCCATTTTGCCGATTTAATCATATCAAGGAGAGGATTTACTCTATTATCTGACGCAATAACCAAAAGCATATCCGCAATTTTAGCAATATTGCACTTTTGAAATTCGGTTTGTAACTCGTCATAGATAATTGTCGGTGCAATTTCGGGTAAATGAGCATTGGAACGTCCTGTAAAACCTGAATATTCCAAAGAATGTTTTATGATATTATACTGCACCTTGTAGCCTTTTATTTTCAGATAGTTTTTTAAATTCGCTATTGTAAGAATTCCTGTGCCGTCAATGTCATAGACAGACAATTTCTTTTCTCTTTTGGTGTCTTTATCGGTCTTTTTATCGTATGCGTCAGGCTCAAACAGCAAGCGAACATCTTTCCAATGCTTATCCGAACAAGAATTGTGAAAGCATTTGTAGCCGAGAGAACCGTCAGACTTTTGGAAAATAGCAGCATCTTTCCCCTTATGGCTTTCATCAAACAAGCAATGTTCAAGGATATACTTCACAGTACCATTAGGAGTGTTCTCAACGCTTTTGACGGGGATATTATGATCGGAAATGAATTTCTGTAAGTCAAATTTTCCTTTTTTCTCTGTCTGTATGGTATCCTGAATAGGTACAGAGGGCTTATTTTCCTCAAATTCAGCGACTAATTCTTGTAGCAATGTAAAATCATTAACATCAACGGAAGATGGCACAGACGGCTCAATATACGCTTTCCTGTGCGGTCTTTCGGGGGTAGTAGCCCCTTTCTGTGCAATAGTTCCCCAAAGTTTGCAGATACGAGCAGGGTTGAATACAGTCGTATCTACTTCTACTTCATCATCGCTGAATTTTTCAGCCAGAACTTTCAAGGCATTCTCAAATACAGCCACATTTTCTGCGGTATTCTGCACATCAAAGCGGTAAACCAAATGAATACCGTTACCACTCATAGCACGTATAGGCTCTTTAAAATCACGATCCGACAAAAAATCATGTATTGTTCTGGCTTTTTTCTTCGCAAGTTCCAATTCTTTCTCTGAACTGCTGACACCTGACATTCTTTTGGGATCTAAATCAATTAAGAACCAGTGAAGATTTGTTATCTCATTGTCTTTTGTAGTTGGCTGAACATTCTCTATGAAACAATCATGCTGTTTACGAGAATAGCAAGACATATTGATCGGATTGAGAGTGATAAAGATATTTGCGGATTTTGCTTTTGGTGTGCGAGCATTCCATTCAGGACGGAAGTTCTGCAAGGCTTTAATAGCTGTATCGGCACTTGTAAAATATCCGCTTGCATTGTAACTGTCGTTAATTAAACGAATTTCAAAAAGTTCTCCGTTTGTGTGTAAAAGCTGAATGGCTTTTGTGATGTTTTTGGTGTCCAAAGCGAATAAAGACATAAAAAATGACCTCCCTAAAATAATAATTTTTGCGAGGTCATATAGAGTGCTATATTATTCTTCAAATTCTGCTTGCAATTTTACACCGAAAATGTTATAATTATCCCGTAAAGTTTTGATGAAGATTTTATAATCTAATCGATAGGTATGAGGGTAGCTTGAAGAACGACCTCGTATTCGGGTGGTGGTATAGTCAGTACCACTGCCCTTTTGTCATTATACCACTTTTTATATGTTTTTTCAATGAAAATTTGACAGAATTTTCTAATATCCATAGCTGTAGAACGCAAATATAAGCGTTTTACGGCTATATTTCGTTTGGGGGTATAAATTATACTCTTTTAGCATTTTGATCTATTCTCGTGGCTCTGAGTGGCATTACAGACGATTTTAGACAGACGATTTTAGAATGTATCTTGCTATCAGAACAGAGATTTGGATTTTGATTGTTTGATCTCCCAAAAAGCATAAAATAAGCAAAGTTTGTATCACCTTGCTTATTCCGATAGTTACTTATCTCGATAGTGAGAACCGCATTGTACAATTTTGATGGTATTTTGCTCGATCTTATACACAATGCGGTTTACTTGGTCAATTCTTCTGCTCCAATATCCCGACAAGTCACCTACAAGAGGCTCTGGCTTGCCGATACCGTCATACCCATTACGATCAATGTCCTTTATCAACTGCAATATTCTTTTGAGAGTTTTCCTGTCTTGTTTTGTCCAATACTCGAAATCTTCCCAAGCTTCATCTGACCAACTCTTAATCATAGTCATCTACCTCGTGAATGGTTCCTCCTGTTGTTTCCATCTGCTGAATTGACTTTTTTAGCCTTGCCATATTTGCAGAACTATAAAAAGGATCACTGTCAGAAGAAATTTCAAATGGAATTCTATGCTGTCTAACTACGGTTTTGGCGAAAATACAAAATGCTGTCGTCATACTCATCCCCACATCTGAACAGAAATTGTCAAATTGTTTTTTCAATTCTTCATCCATACGAATATTTATATTAGTTTGTGCCATAAAAAACACTCCTTTCTGCTATCTATTATAATAAATATTTCGTGCGTTGTCAATAAATTTATTTATATTTTTTAAGATAAATCAATATCAAATTGGACGTATTAAAAAAAATATCAAAATCAAACAGTAACACGGACAAAATAGATTATAAAATAATAGTAAATTAAACGGTTTTTTATTTTACTATTCTATGAATGAGCAAATCTGAAAAATGCACAAATTCAAAGTAACCGCCAACCAATCTCGTGGAAATTGAAAATTAACTTATCATAAAAAGTTTTTATCAATTCTCAGAATATCATTTACATTCTGAGGAAAAAGTTATATAATGTTTCCGTAAAATTGATTATCGGAGGTTTTTAAAATGAAGAAAAACAGCATTTTGCGTAAAGTTCTGGCGGTATCGCTTGCGGCAGCTATGCTTGCGGGTACGGGTTTTACTGCGGTTGGTCAGTTGGTCGGCACAAATGTTTCTGTAAGTGCATCTGAAACTTACGGTGATTTTGAATATGAAATCAATGCTGACAACACAGTCACCATAACAAATTATACAGGTAAAGGCGGAAATGTTACTGTTCCGAGCAAAATAAACGGGAAAATCGTTGCGGCTATCGGTAATGATGCTTTTTACTATGCTGATAAGCTGGAAGCAATCACCATTCCGAACAGTGTGAAATCTATCGGCAGAAGTGCCTTTGAATATTGCAGAGGGCTGACAAGTATAACCATTCCCGATAGTGTACAGTATATCGGCAGCAATGCATTTGACTGCTGTTCAAATCTGAAAAGTATCAATCTTGGCAAAGGCGTTATATTGATTGGCAAGGCTGCTTTCTATGAATGTACATCTTTGACAAGTATAACCATTCCCGACAGCGTGAAAACGATCAGCGACTATGCATTTGAATACTGCTCAGGCTTGACAAATATATACATCGGAAGCGGTGTGCAGTCAATCAACCGCAGTGTATTTGAAGGGTGTGAAAGTCTGGAAAAAATAGATGTCAGCAAAAACAACACCGTATTTTCATCATATGGCGGTGTATTGTTAAACAAAGATAAAACAGAAGTAATGATGTGTCCCTACGGAAAAAAAGGTACATATTCTATTCCCAAAACGGTTAAATCCATAGGTGAATATGCGTTCAAAGATTCTGAGTTGACGAGTATAACGATTCCCAACGGTGTGACATCTATCGGTTATGAGGCATTTTTCAGATGTTCAAACTTGACAAGCATAACGATTCCAAACAGTGTTACATCCATAGATGGCTGGGTATTTTCCGAATGCAAAGAATTACAAAGTGTAATCATGCCCGACAACATAACATCAATGAGTGATGGAATATTCAGTGAGTGCAACAGTTTGAAAAATGTAACAATACCCGCAAAAGTGACATCTATCGGTTATTGTACATTTTATCGCTGTTCAAACCTGACAAGCATAACCATTCCCGACAGCGTAACATCAATAGACAGCCGAGCATTTGAAGACTGTGAAAAACTGGCAAATATCGTTATTCCCGACAGCGTGACAGAAATAAGCAAAGATGCATTTTATTCCACTGCCTGGTACGACAGCCTGCCTGACGGAATAGTTTGTGCAGGCAAGGTTTTGTATCAATATAAAGGAACAATGCCTGAAAATACAAAAATAGTCATTCCCAACGGTGTGAAATCCATAGCAGGATTGGCATTTTACAATTGTGAAGGTCTGACAGGAATCACTATTCCCAACAGCGTTACTTCCATCGGCAATATAGCATTTTATGGCTGTGAGAATCTGAAAAACATATCAATTCCCGACAGCGTTGGTTTTGTCGGAAGAAATGCTTTTGATAATACTGTATGGTACGATAATCAGCCTGACGGAATAGTATATACAGGCAAGGTTTTGTATAAATATAAAGGAACAATGCCTGCTAATACAAAAATAAGCATTCCAAGCGGTATTTTGTCAATAGGCGAAAGTGCATTTAACGGCTGCAACGGCTTAACAAGCATCACTATACCTAATACCATGAAATCAATAGGTGACTGTGCATTTAATAAATGCGGTTTGACAAGTATCACTATACCAAGCAGTGTTTCATCAATAGGCAGCAATGCATTTGATGAATGCGAAAAGCTGGCAAGTATCCATGTCAATGCAAATAATAAAGCATATGCTTCTGACGGCGGAATTCTGTTCGATAAAAATAAAACGGTATTGATGCTCTGCCCGCCCAAAAAACAGGGAACTTATACCATTCCGAACAGCGTCAAGGAAATATGCAGCTGTGCTTTTTATCGCAGCGAACTTACAAATATAACCATACCGGATAGTGTTACATCAATCGGTCAGTACTGTTTCAGCAACAGTTCTTTGGTAAGCATAAAAATTCCCGGAAGTATAAAGTCATTAAGTTATGGTGCATTTAACGAAGCCCCGCATCTTCAGGAAGCAATACTTGAATATGGCGTCAGCGAAATATGCGGTTATGCTTTCAGAAACTGCGAACACAAGATAGACGTAGTCATACCCGAAAGTGTCAATACAATAGATGAATGGGCATTTCCGGGCAGCAGCGTTGTAATATACGGTAAAAAAGGCAGCTGTGCGGAAGAATACGGAAGTACTTCTCATGCGTATTGTGATATATCTTTTGTAAGCGGATACAGCAACATTTCACGTATTGACAATGAAAATATCATTATCGGTGACAGCGTGACAATAAATGCAAATGCTGTATTGGGTGAGGGTGACTATACATACGCTGTACTTTATAAGAGAAAAACACAAAGCAAATGGACAACCGCACAGGATTTCGGTACAAATGATACTGTAAAGATAAAACCCGCAAGCGTTGCCGACTATGATATATGCGTGAAAGTAAAGGACAGCACAGGACAAATCCTGAAGAAATATTTTACCGTCAAAGTCAGTGCAAAACTTGTCAATACTTCCACGATTTCGGCAGAAAATATCACTCTCGGACAGAATGTTACTGTAAACTGTCTTGCAACGGGCGGTGTGAGTGAATATCAGTATCAGGTGCTCTATAAGCAGACTTCACTGTCATCATGGGCAAAAGCACAGGATTTCAGCGAAAATACGAGTGTCACTTTCAAACCTGCAAAAGCGGCAGCTTATGATGTATGTGTGAAAGTCAGAGATGAAACAGGCAAAATTGAAAAGAAATATTTTACTGTCAATGTAAGCGAAAAATTAAATAATACATCAACGATTTCAGCAGCGGCTGTCAGACAGGGTGCAAGCGTAACTTTGAAAGGTTCAGCAACAGGCGGTGCAGGAAATTACACTTATGCCGTATATTATAAGCAGAAAGCACAGTCTAAATGGACTGCAAAACAGAGTTTCAGCGAAAATTCAGTTGTTTCCGTAAAGCCTGCACAGGCAACAGATTATGATATCTGTATCAAAGTCAAGGACAAAGACGGCACGGTTGCAAAAAAATATTTTGAAGTAACAGTTACCAAATAATCAAATCAGCAAAGACAACTCAATCATACAAAAACACCCCGAACTTTCCAATAAAGACAGCGGAAAGTTTGGGGTGCTTTGTTCATAAGTTGACAATTAAAATTGTCAACTTTTGCCGCCTCTCCTTTCAGGAGAGGCGAGCCTGTTTTTTCGCTTACAATCAGCTTTTTCTAAAAATACAACTGAAATTTATCCATCGATTTGCGGTCGGAATTTTACCTCCTGAAAAGGTGTTATGGAAATAACCTATACAGCTATAATTTAAAGAATGATATGAAAATTTCAGCAGGCAACAACTTTTTATAACTGTTGCCTGTTTTTTGTTGCCTAAAACTCAGAGATGAAAGTCAGCGTTACTG
>CACWNY010000057.1 GCA_902762375.1 uncultured Ruminococcus sp.
TAAACTTAACTTTTTCATGATACATTCACCTCTTTTATGAGTGTATCATATTTCTCTTTTTATTTTATTAACAATTTGTTTACTCATTCAAAAACCCTGGAAAAGTTCGATTTTAGTATTGACAAACAAAAAACGATGCTGTAATATTAAAATGTATGTTGAAAAAAGTAAACACCAAAAGCCCATCGCTTAACTACCAATTAAACGACAGGCTACTCGCAAAGGTACTTGTCCTACCTCAAACGAATTTCTGATGCCCAAACAGGCTTTTTATGCCTTTTGGATATAAGTGTCAAGTCAATGCCTTTTTGCGTGAACACCAACGAGGTATTGGCTTGGCATAATTTTTTTGTTACACTTGCCTTTATGTCAGTGCATAGGCTGTTGCCTGTGTGCCGACATAAGAGCGATGACTGGAGCAGATCTGTGATTTGCTCTTTGCTCTTTGCAATACAGCTTGTAGTGCACTACAACTGAATACATAACACAAGCGAAAATACAACGGTATCATAACAGTTTTGCCACGACACCATACAAAGATGGTCGAGTGAGCCAACAGAGTACCATTCTGTTGCTACATTGACTACTTGGTAAGGCTTACAAACCTGTTTAATATGATGTGGTGAAACCACCGGCGAGTACCCGACAGCACCCAACATCAGGATAAGATAGCCTGTGTTATTGAAGATAATCTTGGCAGAGATTATCTTCCGATAAAGGTATAAATAGATTATTCCCTTATCGGAGGATAATCATACGGATTATACAGCAACAAGGTAAGAAGATGAAACTCCTTACCTCACCGCTTTCATTTGGCAGGGGCAGAAGGACTTGAACCCTCGGCACGCGGTTTTGGAGACCGCTGCTCTACCAACTGAGCTATACCGACCGCTGCTCTACCAACTGAGCTATACCCCTAAATCTCAACACCGAATATTATAACACAGATGAATTAAAAAATCAATACTTTTTTCAAATTTTCAAAAAATTATTTCTGAAAACATCTTTTATTTCACAAAAATTTCATAGACGACTGTTAAAATTTATGCTATGATAATAGAAAAGGTGGGATAACATGAATATTAACATCAGTCTGATTTTAATAGCGGTAGTCATTATCTGTTGCATTTTTCTCAACAAACTGACAAGTAAAACAGCTTTGCCCATGTTAGTGGTATTCATCGCTTTAGGAATGTTGTTCGGGTCAGAAGGTGTGTTCAAAATTTCGTTTGACAATTACCATTTTGCAGAAGATATCTGTTCTACGGCATTAATTTTCATTATCTTTTATGGTGGTTTCGGGGTAAAGTGGCGTGAAGCCAAAACTGTGGCTGCTATATCGGTCATTTTATCTTCAGTAGGCGTTATCATCACTGCTTTTCTGACAGGTATGTTCTGTTATTTTATCATGAAAATGAATTTTCTGGAAAGTCTGCTTATCGGTGCAGTATTGAGTTCCACAGACGCTACTTCTGTCTTTTCCATACTACGGTCGAAAAAACTGGATTTAAAATACCGCACTGCTTCTGTTTTAGAATTGGAAAGTGGCAGTAATGACCCATGGGCATATATGATGACGGTCATCATTCTCTCCATTATACGTGGCAATGTCACTACAGGCGGTGTTTTTTCAATTATTTTCTCCCAAATCATTTTTGGAATAGGGATAGGTATTCTTATTTCAGTGTTGTCGATGATAGTGCTGAAAAACATTCGCTTTGATACAGACGGTTTCAATACGCTGTTTGTTCTTGCCACCGCCATACTATCTTATGCCGTTCCCACATTTATTGGCGGAAACGGTTATATCAGTGCTTATATTGTCGGCATCGTTCTTGGCAATACTTCCATCAAGAATAAACCTGAACTGGTCAATTTCTTTGACGGTATTACAGGATTTTCACAAATTCTGATATTCTTCCTCTTAGGATTACTGGCTACACCAACTTTGATGGTTCCCACCATTATTCCTGCTCTTATCATACTTGTATTTATCACCCTTATCGCCAGACCTGTTGCCGTCTTTTTGAGTATGATGCCATTCAAATTTCCGTTTCACGGACAATTACTGGTAGCCTTTTCGGGATTGCGTGGAGCAACCTCCATTGTTTTTGCAATTCTTGCCGTAGTTGATGAAGCCTATACAAACAGTAATTTATTCCACATTGTTTTTTCTATCGTATTGATATCCATAGTTGTACAAGGGTCATTGATACCACTGGTATCCCGAAAACTACATATGATTGACGAAAATGAAAATGTCCTGAAAACTTTCAACGACTACCGTGACGAAACAGAAATACAATTTATTAAACTGAATATCAAAAGACACAGTAGCTGGGCAGGTATGAAAATTCAGGATATTACTTTACCTACGGGATTGCTTGCGGTAATGATTATCAGAAACGATGAAAAAATCATTCCCAAAGGCAGTACAGTTATTATGCCTAATGATGTCATGATACTTGGTGCAGAGGGATTTTATGATAATACCAATCTGGATTTGACAGAATATACGATTTTCCGCAAACACAAATGGAAAAATAAGAAAATTTCTGAAATCAAAATTCCCAACAACGGACTGGTTATTCTGATAAAACGACAGAACAACATTTTAATTCCGAATGGCAAAAGTACCATTAAAGAAGATGATGTACTGGTAGTTATGTCAGCTCACAAAATCAAAGTCTAAAAAATAGTGGAAGATTGAGCTATGATAACTAAAATTTTTTTGCCCACTTTTTTTCAAAAAAGTGGGCGGGATTGTTAAGGGCGGCAGCCCTTTAAAGAAGTGGCTACTGTTTATGTAGTAGCCGTTGCAACTGATGAGGGTTGTCTGACAAGACCGAAACTGATGGTGATTGCTCTGTTGACCATGTTCATCGCATTGTTATCCAGACACCCCATCTTTTCTTTTAATCTTGTTTTGTCAATAGTGCGGATTTGTTCCAAAAGTACTACAGAATCTTTCATCAGACCACAGCGTTGTGCTGTAAGGTGAATGTGTGTCGGCAGATTTGCTTTTGATTGCTGACTGGTAATTGCGGCAGCAATGACAGTCGGACTGAATTTGTTGCCGATATCATTCTGTACGATAAGTACGGGGCGTATACCACCTTGTTCAGACCCTACAACGGGACTTAAATCTGCATAAAATATATCTCCACGCTTGATAATCACAATTTTTCACACTCCGTAAATTGATAATAATGGTTACAACATTATTTTTACCTTACTGATTTTATTTTATACCTTTCATAGTATAGTATATTGTATTTTTTTTTTGTTGACACAGCAGGCTTTTTACTGAAAAATTTTTCTGGTATAAAATGAATAATTCTTAAATATTTACGGTTATGTATTGAATTACAAAGAAGTTTATTATATAATAAATATGGAAGTGTACATAATCAACAAATAATACAGTTCATTCAAATTTTTATTTACATAAAGGAGAGAAAATTTATGGGAATTATCAGAGCAGCATTTAATGCGGCAAGCGGAGCTTTAGGCGACCAGTATGGAGAAGTTATTGAGCCACCTTCCAATATGTCCAACACAGTTGTATTTGCACCAGGTCAGAATGCCAGAGCTAACGACCGTCACAACACTAACAAAGGGACAAGTAATGTTGTTTCTAACGGTTCATTAATTCATGTATGGCCTAACACAATGATGTTGCTGGTAGACGGCGGTAAAGTTATTGCAGCGTCTTGTGAAGAAGGTTATTACAAAGTCAGCGACAGCACTTCACCCTCTATTTTCGCAGGACAGTGGAAAGACGCTTTCAAAGATACTTTTGAGCGTCTGAAGTTCGGCGGTACAACACCTAGAAGTCAGCGTGTATTTTATATCAATATGCAGGAAATTCGTGGTATCAAGTACGGTACCAGCAATGCGATGAATTACTTTGACGCAATGTATCAGGCAGAACTTTTTATCAGAGCTCACGGTACTTATTCTTTGAGAATTGTAGACCCAATGAAATTCTATCACGAAGTTGTTGATAAGGGCAGTGCTATGTCCAATCAGATTATTGATATCAACAATATTAAAACACAGTTCAATGAGGAATTTCTTACCGAACTGCGTAACTCTCTGGGACAGATGTCTATTGATGGTTATCCTATCTTCCAGTTACACGGCAATACCAGAAATCTGACTAAATACCTCAATACCGCTCTTGATGAAGACTGGCGTAATCTCAGAGGTATGGAAATTGTAGAAACGACAATTTCTATTTCTTATGACCAGGATTCTGAAAAAATCGTTAAAGAGCGTTCACAAGGTATGATGTTCAGCAATCCACAGGTGCAGTCAGGTTACATGGCTAAAAATGTTGCGGAGGGTATCCGTAATGCAGGTAGTAATTCAGGCGGTGCAATGGGCGGATTTGTAGGTTTCAATATGGGTATGAATACAGGTGCTAATGTTATGCAGGGCTATCAGAACCAACCTTATCAACAGCAGGGCGGTTTCCAGACACCTCAGCCCAGACAAGCAGGTAACAATAATACCAATTCATGGACTTGTTCATGTGGAGCAACCAACACAGGAAAATTCTGTAACGAATGTGGTAAACAGAAACCTCAACAAAGCAGTGGCGGTGGCTGGACTTGTTCATGCGGAGCAACCAACACAGGAAAATTCTGTAGCGAATGTGGTAAGCCAATGCCCGCAAACAACAAATGTTCCAAATGTGGTTATGAACTTCAACCGGGACAGTCCTCCAAATTCTGTCCGGAATGCGGTAATAAATTATAATTTATGTTCCGACAAAAATAAAATCTTTCTGAAGTCTTGCAAAAACTATTGTGCTATGTTATAATAGTCGGGCATTTAAGTTCCGTTATGAAAATAATGGGGGTTAATGCCTGCTATGGTAAGATAGCAAGACATTAAAGCGGACAGTCCTCTGTTTTTACGCTTATCGTTTGCGTAAACAAGAATGTCTGAAAACTACAGGAGGATTTGAAAATGGATGCGTTAAAAACGATTGCTGCCGATTCTTTGAAAAGTGAATTACCCCAGTTCGGTATTGGTGACACAGTAAGGGTAAGCGTAAACATTCGTGAAGGTGACAAGGAAAGAATCCAGATGTTCGAGGGTACAGTCATTGCGAAAAGAGGCAGTGGTGTATCAGCAACTTTCACAGTAAGGCGTGTTTCCTATGGTGTAGGTGTAGAGAGAGTTTTCCCTGTACATTCACCTAATGTCAAAGATGTCAAAGTTGTCAGATACGGTAAAGTCAGAAGAAGTAAACTTTATTATCTGCGTGACAGAGTTGGTAAAGCAGCTAAAGTTAAAGAACAAATTCGCTGATAGTGTGATACTATCCAACATTCAAGGGACGGTTCTATTCGTCCCTTTTTTGTTATCTGTATAAAAGGAGAAAACATATCTATGGAAGAAAAAACTATTATTCCCACTGATACCCAAGAGGAAGAAGAAGTTACTATCACACAAAGTTGTTACGAATGGTTACATACTTTTATTATTGCTATCGCTTTGGTAGTTCTGGTACTGACTTTCATTTTCCGACTGGTTGATGTTGACGGAGAATCTATGATGGATACCCTCCACGATAAAGACAGATTGATTGTCACGAATTTTCTTTATAAACCCGATAACGGCGACATCGTTGTTATCAGTCACGGACAAAATCTCAATAAGCCCATTATTAAGCGTGTGATTGCTACAGAGGGACAAAGTCTGAAAATTGATTTTCAAAAAGGTATTGTTTCCGTCAACGGTGCGGTTATTGATGAACCTTATATCAAAGCACTTACCACTAAACAGGGTGACGCTGAAATTCCTGAAGTTATCCCCGAAGGTATGGTATTTGTCATGGGGGATAACAGAAATCATTCTACCGACAGCCGTTTTTCAACGGTAGGTCTTATTCCTGTAACCAATATTATAGGCAAAGCACAATTCAGAATTAGTCCTTTCAGCAGTTTCGGTAAAATTTATCAGGAATAAAGGAGTATGGCATTACGGAAAATTATTATTGTCAGGTATGTCCGAGAAAGTGTAATGCCTTGCGAAATTCTGACAGCGGTAAAGGATTTTGTCAGATGGGAAATAACCCTGTCGTGGCAAGAGTAGCGGAACATATGTGGGAAGAACCTTGTATCAGTGGTACAAGAGGTAGTGGAACGATATTTTTCAGTGGTTGTGTGATGAAATGCGTTTTTTGTCAGAATTACAAAATTTCTACTGAAAATTTCGGCAAAATACTCACTCCCTCACAACTTGCCGATTGCTATAAGTATCTGGAAGAAAAAAATGTGCATAATATTAATCTGGTCAATCCTACACATTTCATACCGTCAATTATAGAAAGTCTGGATATTTACAAACCCAATATACCTGTTGTTTATAACTGTGGTGGGTATGAAGATGTTGGTATGCTGCAAAAACTGAAAGGCTATATTGATATTTATTTACCCGATTTTAAATATGCTGATGATACCGTTGCTTTACAGTATTCCAGAGTTAAGAATTATTCGGAAATTGCCTTGCTTTCCCTGAAAGAAATGTTCACCCAACAACCGCAGAATAGTTTTGATAAAGAGGGGATTCTGCAAAAGGGAGTTATTGTCCGACATTTATTATTGCCCTCTCATACTAAAAATGCAATGGCGGTTATCGATTTGTTGAAAGAAAACTTCGGGACAAACATTACACTTAGCCTGATGGCACAGTATGTTCCCTGTGGAAAGGCTTATCTTTATCCTAAAATCAACCGCAAAATTACCCGAAGAGAATATCAAAAAGTTCTGCAATATCTGGAACAGTCAGAAATCAACGGCTATATTCAGGAACTTTCTTCTGCTACTGATGACTATATTCCTGATTTCAATTTGCAAGGTGTCTGAGCGAGGGGTATTCCCTCGCTTTTTTGTTAAGGGCGTTGCCCTTAACAATCCTATCAGGGGTTTCACCCCTGAACCCCACCCACTTTTTGAAAAAAGTGGGTCAAAAACTTTTCTGGCTCACTTCGTTCGGATTGTTTATCCAACTGTCAGCTATGACAATTAAAAGTTTTTTGTCCACTTTTTTTCAAAAAAGTGGGCGGGATTGTTAAGGGCGGCAGCCCTTAACACAGGATTTTAAAGGGCAAGGGCGGTAGCCCTTTAACTCCCCAAAAATCAAATCAAAATTTGCGACAAGCAAATTTTGACATAATCGTTATGGAGAAATCACCATATGAAAATATTGCTTATCCTTACAGGTGGAACAATTGCCTGTAAAACACAAAATCATCAAATCAATATCACTTCAGAAACGGCTGACAGTATTCTTACTGTTTATCAGAAAATCAATCCGAACAGTAATATCCTTTTTGATGTCGTTCAGCCATTGCAGACACTCAGTGAAAATCACACCGCTGTCACCTATAATCAAATGATACAATTTCTGTACGAAACAGATTTCACTTCTTATGACGGTATCATTATGACACACGGTTCTGATACCCTTTCCTATACTTCTGCACTTGTGGGAATGTTGTTGCCTGACATTTCTATACCGTTTATGATTACAGCGTCTGATTATCCTTTAGATAATATGATGTCCAATGGTATCAGTAATTTTTCAGCTTGTGTCAGATGGATAGAAAATTCTGTCTGTCACGGTGTTTTTACGGTGTACGGCAAAAAAGATTTTCCTTGTGTCTATCTTTCTACAAGAATTTGTGAGGCTGACCCCATTACTGATGATTTTTCCGCTTTCGGTGATGGGATTGTTGCTCAGTTTCACGATAATCATATTACTTTTATCAACAAAGAAATTGTCAATTTGTTGAAAACTTCTTGCCGTAAAAAAAGATTTTTCCAGCAACCACCCGTTATCAGAAATGATGTTCTACTGATAAAGACCTATCCTAATCAAAATTTTGCTATGTACACTCTGGAAAATGTTTCGGCAGTGGTTATTTATCTCTACCATTCAGGTACGGCTTGTGTTGTCGGGAACGATTATAACATCTGTAATTTTATGCGTAAATGTCGTGAAAAAAAAATTCCTGTATATACCGCTTCTCATAAACGGAAAACAGATAATTATGTTACCACTATCGAAAGTGATAAATATACTACATTCAAAATCTGTCAGACCTCTAAAGAATGTGCTTATATCAAAACTTTGCTGGCAGTCAATCAGAATGAATATCTACCTGATGAGGTTATCCGTACAAATATTTTCTTTGAACAGGAATAATTCCTTTTTTTCTGTGCAAAACAGTAAAAAAGGAATGATGATATGAATAATCTCTATTCTGTGCTGGATAAAAATGTTGCTTATCTGAAAAAATTGTTTGATAATTCGTCTGACTTTACTGTGAGATATTTACAAACCAAAACGACAAGATGTGCGGTAATTACTGTGGAAGGTATGTGTGACAAAGAAGTTCTTTGTACTGGTATTATCTATCCGTTGTTAAAAAGTGATTATCCTGAAGTGGAAAGTGTGAGAGAATTGCTTTCTTTTATGGAACACTCTGTTCTTTCTCTGGCAGAAATTTCCCATGTGGAAACATTTGAAGATGTTCTACAGAATGTCATGTCGGGATTTGCGGTATTGCTGATAGAAAATTGCAGTGTTGCTTTGAGTATCGGTGTACAAGGCTACAGTTATCGTAGTGTCGCTGAACCCGATAGCGAACTCTCTGAAAGAGGAAGTCGTGAGGGATTTGTCGAACCGCTACACATCAATATGTCATTGCTCAGACGCAGAATGAAAAATCCTAAACTCAAATTGGAAACTATGGTTATCGGGGATATCAGCCATACGGAAATCTGTCTTTGTTACCTGACGGATATTGTCAGTAAAAGTATTCTGGAAAATCTTAAAGAAAAATTACAGAATATTCGTTTAGATACTGTGCTGGCAAGCGGATATCTGGTGACCTTTCTGGAAGATGATAACGAATATTCTTTATTCAGTGGTGTCGGCATTACAGAAAGACCTGATACCGTCAGCGGAAAAATTACAGAGGGAAGAATTGCTATTTTAATTGACGGTACACCGTCTGTATTGATAGTGCCATATCTGTTTGTGGAAAATTTCCAGACAATGGGAGATTATTCTTACAAGCCGTATTATGCAACGCTTATCCGTATGATGAAATATCTTTGTTTTTTTGTTGCGTCACTTTTACCAGGAATTTATACGGCGGTCGCATTATTTAATCCTGAACTTTTTCCTGAACAAATTCTCATACAACTGGAAACTTCTATCGGTAATACACCTTTCGGACTGGTAACAGAAATTCTGTTGGTATTGTTCATGTATGAAATTATGAGAGAGGCAGGCTTACGCTTGCCGAAATCTCTGGGACACGCTGTCAGTATTGTAGGAGCATTGGTTATCGGAGATACAGCCGTCAGTGCAGGATTGATTGTTGCCCCTACTTTAATGATAGTTGCATTGACGGCGATTGCGTCTTATGTCATTCCTGATTTATATCCGCAACTGTATGTATTGAGAATATGTTTTATTATCAGTGGTGGATTGTTCGGCATATGGGGAATTGTGTTGTTATTTTGTGTACTGACGGTAAATCTGTGCGGAAAATCTACTTTGGGTGTGCCGTATACTATGCCACTTGCACCGTTTAAATTCTCCAGTATGCGTGATGTCATTATACGGGCAGACTGGAAATTTCTTGGAAAATTCAACCACATCGTAAGTGATACACCTACTGGTTAAGAATGGCAGCCCTTAAACTCTTTAAACGACAATCAAAATTTGCATAAGCAAATTTTGTCCTATTCCTTTTAAGTTGAAAATATTGCTTTGTTGAGGTTTTATCCCCTATACAGCTATGAACAGAAACGGCAAATTGTATTTTTCAGAAATACAATTTACCGTTTTTCTTTGATAACATTTGTCTTTTATTTCAGAAAATGTACAAACAGATGTGTCAGACAATTACGCATTATGAATTACGCATTATAAAATTATCCCAGCCAGACAATATCGGTATCCGTGAGGAAATTGTCAATACCGTAAAGCACAACGACTTGTTCAGGTTGTTCAACAGCAACCATCTGAGAAACATTTTGTTTATAGTAACGCATATCCACAAGAATAACCTTACGGTAATTTTCGGCAAGAAATGGTGCAAAACAATGAGAAAAGCTGTCTTTAATCAAAATAATAGTACCGTTTTGAGCGTTGGTATTCTGAATAGTAGTCAACGGGTGATTACCGTCCAGAAAAACAGGATATTTATCATCTTCTTCAAGATGATTGTAAAAATACAAAGAGTGATATTCGTTTGTTTTTGTTCCCTCTGTGATAGTAACGGTGATATTGTTTTCGGAATTGGCAGGATTAGTTCTCACCTGTATACTTTCAGGCGGAATATTCCAGAAACCGCTTGTGGAATAGGTTGTTCCATAAAAACCATCATAATTCTGAGCCGTGAACTGATTTTTGGGGAAGGGAGTAATTCCCAGTTGTTCACAAAGTTTTGTATAGGCGATATAAGCCCCCGAAGTTGTCCAATGGTGGTCAGTGCGGTAATAAAGTTTGATATGCTGTTGATAAGCATCCTTGAAAGTCTGGCGTAAATCAACAAAAGCGGTCTGATTTTCGGCAAGTGTTTTTTGTGCATAGTCAAAATAGCTGTCATCGTTGTAAGTGTCGTGAACTTTGGGCAAAGCGTCATTGATAATATAGCCTGTTGACGGAGCAAATAAGACTGTCATAGGTGTATTGGGAATAAGTTTTTTGAAGTCCGTAACTGCTTTTATATTTTTTTCAAGGTTATTGATTTCTGGAACGGGTTTGTTGATAAGGTAGTCACCTTTGCAATAATAAACACCATTTGCCCCATTGTTACCGAGTTCAAGATTATAGTAAGCATCAAATCCTACCCAGAAGTTTCTGTTTGGGAAATGGTCAGCAAAATATTTTTCAAAATTTTCGCTGAAAGTACCGTCAGCAATTTTGCTGAAAGTGGTTTCGGGAAATTTTTGCAGATAGCGTTTTTCCGAAGAACTGTATTCCGCTTTTTCGCCAAAGATGAACCATACCGACATCACAAAAACAAAACCAATAAACAACAATGACGGTAAAAAACGCATAGCACCGCTGTTTTTATTGACATAACCCATAGAGTTTTCATAGAACTTTTTAGAAAGTTCCATAGGGTCTTTTTCTTCATTCAAAGGATTTTCCATAGTTTCTTTTTCTCTTTTTTTCACAACTGTTCACCGCCAATCAAAATCTGAAATATAAGAACGGATTATAACTCTGATTAACAAGGCTTGCCGTACTGACAAAAAGCACGATACCGCAAAATACTGTTTCCGCAATCCAGATATATCTGGTACGGGATAATTTCTGATAGAGCGTTGCCCCAAGAGGCGTGGAAGCAATCAAGGCAATACACATCATAGGAAGATAATTCATGGTAAAATTAAAGGAGTATTCGCTGAAAAACCCATTAGAAACATTGAACAGATTGCCCAGAAACTCAAACAACTGTTTTACATCAGTAAAATAGAACAGTCCCCAGCCGATAATGACAATGAACATAGTATAGATATGCTGAAGAACTTTTGGAAGTTTATCAAGGAATTTTTTGAGGACAAATTTTTCAATAATCAGCAGTATGCCATAGTATAGTCCCCAGAAAATAAAGTTATAGGACGCACCGTGCCAAAGACCTGTCAGTCCCCAGACAATCAGAAGATTGATAATCTGGCGTTTTACCCCTTTTCTGTTACCGCCCAGAGGAATATAGACATACTCTTTAAACCATGTCGAAAGAGAAATATGCCATCTTCTCCAGAAGTCTGTGATAGAGGTAGCGATATAAGGATAGTTGAAGTTTTTCAGAAATTCAAACCCGAACATATTCCCAAGACCGCACGCCATATCCGAATATCCCGAAAAGTCAAAATAAATCTGAAAAGTATAGGCGATAATACCGACCCATGTACCCAAAAGACCATTCTGATGAGTACTCTCAAAAAGAGCTGTTGTCAGCGACCCCATCTGATTAGCGATAAGTACTTTTTTGCCAAGACCAACACAAAATATTTTAACACCTTTGGTAAAGCGGTCTAAAGTTTCGGTACGGTGTTCAAGCTGATAAGCAACATCTCGATAGCGGACAATAGGACCAGCTATCAGTTGAGGGAAGAGTGCGACATAAGTTCCGAAGTTGATAAAATTTTTAGATACGGGAGCGTCATTACGGTAGACATCAATGACATAACTCATTGTCTGGAAGGTATAGAAACTGATACCAATAGGCAAGCTGATATCCACTTTGGGTATAGAGAGAAAAGGCAACATATTCAAAGTTTCGGTAATCATGTTGGTATATTTGAACACAGCAAGAATACCGATATCCAGTACACAAGTAAGAATTAAGAAGAGTTTTTTCTTTTTCTGATTGGTGCGGTATTTATCCACCAGCCAACCGCCCAGATAGTTAAAAAAGATATTAAAGACCATTAAGAATACTAACAGCGGTTCACCCCAGCCGTAAAACACCAGATTGATAAAGAATAAAAAGATGTTACGGAATTTGTAACCTATTGTATAATAAACAAGCAAAGTCAAGGTAAGATAGGCAAACAGAAACACCAGACTTGAAAATACCAAAAATATTCACTTCTTTCGCTTATAGTTTAAGGGCTACCGCCCTTAAAAATTCTGTTTCAAGGGTTGCACCCTTGAAAATCCCGCCCACTTTTTTGAAAAAAAGTGGACAAAAAACTTTTATGGTTCACTTCGTTCAGAATGATTATCAGACTTTCAGCTGTGACAATTAAAAGTTTTTGTCGAACTTTTTTCAAAAAGTTCGTGGGGTCAAGGGGTGAAACCCCTTGTGGGATTTTAAAGGGCAACGCCCTTTAATGGATAAAAATTCAAAACAAAATTTGCGTAAGCAAATTTTGACAATAACCATTTAATTTTCAACCGCTCAGGTAGAAAAGTTTGACAAACACTTTTAATCTCACTTCATTCAGATTATTTTTTATAGTAAAGAAATCTTTAATTACGCATTATGAATTACGCATTATATTTAGGCAAATGATAAGCCCAACGGTAATATGTTGGGCTTAAGGACTGTAGGTTGTCAATCAAAGAATAGATTCCATAGAGTCTATCTGCATTTGTGTAGCAGAACTCATGACACCGTTGAGGAAAATAACATTGGAAATACCGTTTTCTTTACAGAACTCTCCAAGATTACCCTCCCAGCTTCTGAAATCAATGGAATAGACTTCACTGAAATTGTATGTCAGGTAAGGCGTAAAGGCATTGCCGTAACTTTCATGGACAATCGCAACTTTTCCGCTTGTTGCAGAGGGACTTTCACTCTTAATAACTTCCAAAGGATTATCACCCTCAAGAAATACTCCATAGCTTTCTGAAACCTCGCTGTAGCAACTGTCCAGTTCATAGGTAGTACCATCTTCTGTATGAATAGTATTGCTGACTTCATAAGGGAACTGCCAATAATGTACACTGTCCTCTTTCAGTTCAGATTCAGCGATATTGGTCAGACTGCCTGTAAATCCGTCAATAGACTGTTCTGTACAGTCTGCCAAAGAAAGTGGTGTCAGACCCGTCTGTTCAGCAAATGCTGTATAGGCATAATAAGCACCAAGACCTGTCCAATGATGGTCAGAGTTGAAATAGATATATTCGTTGTTATGTTCAGAAAGTTTGTCATAAACATTAATAGGAGCAGCAAATTCAGGATTCATACTGCTGTAAGCTGCAGAGATATATTCCGCCTGAGAAAGTGTTGTCACACCCTCATCAGTATTTTTCAGTCTTTCAGGCAATCCAAATTCCACATGGTTGGGAACAATAATACTGAATGCCTTTATACCGTCAGAAGCGAGTGTTTCAGAGGCTTTGTTGATAAATTCTGCATATGGTTGAGCCAGGTCGGAGTCACCATAGAAAAGTTCAAAAGCCTGTTTATTCCAGACATAAACACTGCCTTCCATCTGTCCGACAGACTGACCGTCATCATCAGCAAGGGGTTTCGCACTGGCTGAATTGGGTAACTGTGTAGAATTTTGGGTAGATGTAGTAGCTGTTGACTGTTCAGATGCATTCTGTTGACTATCAGGCGATGAACTGATTTCCGCTGATGTGGAACTTTGTGTACTTGTTTCTGTGTTACTGCTTTTTTGCTGTGAACGGTTGCACGCACATACCATGACAATCAACAGAATAACAATCAGTGACAATAAAATAACGATAGTGCGTCTTGTTTTCAACTGTTGTTCTCTCTGTTTCTGTTTTCTCCGTCTGCGTCTTTCTTCTCTGTCTTTATTGTCATTTTCAAAGTTTTCCATAATACTACCTGCCTTTAGCCCGCAATCGCTTTGTTGACAATTTCCATAATACCGTCATAATCGGGGGCAATCACTAAAGTAACATAATTACCATTGACTTCCACCTTACAAGCCTTTACAGTATCCAGTTGTTCAGCACTGTAGGACGCATAAATACTGTAAACGGAATTGTAACGCATATCCAGTTTTTGTTTGATTTGAGTAACACTGTCACTGTCATTTGCCTCTATCAGAATAATTTCAACAGGAGCATTGGTATCTGAACCGATTTCTGCGGCAAACGATTTAACAGCACCTGCGGGAACGGAATAATATTTTTCCAGTTCAGTTGTGTCGGTCAGTTCACGGAGATTTCCCGTTACATCAGCGTATTTAGTATTGATGTCGGATAAAACGGTTTTCAAGTCTGCTGTTTTTGTCTGTGAAACAGTTTGATTGGTATTTTGTGCGTTTTCTGTAGTATTGTCGGTATTCTTTTCAGAACACCCTGCCACACACAACATAACCATAGCCATCATCATTACGGCAAGTACTTTTTTCATCATTACAACTCCTTATTCTGTCATAGAAAATTATGTGGAAATATTTACAGACGATATTATAACACACAAATCTAAAAAAACAATCTTTTAGACAGATTTTATTTTTGAATTTTTTGTTGACAAAAATTATTTTGCACCGACCAACTAAAAAAATTCCACCTGAGCGGTTGAAAATCAAATCGTTATTGACAAAATTTGCTTGGCAAATTTTGTTTTGAATTTTTATTCATTAAAGGGCTTTGCCCTTTAAAATCCCACAAGGGGCTGCCGCCCCTTGACCCTGCCCACTTTTTGAAAAAAGTGGACAAAAACTTTTAAATATGCCGAAAAAACGGACTGCCCGTAAAAAGACAGTCCGTTTATAATGATTATCCGAGAATACTCAATAAGACACCTGCAGCAACAGCACTACCGATAACACCTGCTACATTAGGTCCCATAGCGTGCATAAGTAAGAAGTTTGTAGGATTTTCAGCCTGACCGACTTTCTGTGAAACACGGGCTGCCATAGGAACAGCCGAAACTCCTGCACTGCCGATAAGTGGATTAACTTTACCGCCAGTTGCCCAGCACATGATTTTGCCGAACAATACACCACTTGCTGTACCGATACCGAAAGCCAGAAGTCCAAGACCGACAATTTTCAGAGTATCCCATTTTAAGAATACCGTACCCACTGCAGTTGCTCCGACAGTTGTACCAAGAAAAATTGTAACAATATTCATCAGTTCGTTCTGTGCAGTTTTGAACAGTCTGTCAACAACACCGCTTTCCTTGAACAGATTACCCAACATAAGCATACCGACAAGAGATGTTGCATCAGGTAAGAAAATAGCAACAACAATGACAACCAGTATAGGGAAAATAATTTTTTCTAATTTAGAAACCTCTCTGAGTTGTACCATTTGGATAGCTCTTTCTTTTTTGGTGGTCAAGGCTTTCATAATAGGAGGCTGAATAATAGGAACGAGTGCCATATACGAATACGCCGCAACCGCAATAGGTCCTAAAAGTTCAGGGGCAAGTTTGGAGGTGACAAAAATCGCTGTAGGACCATCTGCACCGCCGATAATCCCTATTGCACCTGCCTGTTTTGCAGAAAAGCCAAGAAATATTGCACCGATAAAGGTAATAAAAATACCTACCTGTGCCGCAGCACCTAAAATGAAACTTTTAGGATTAGCAATCAAAGGTCCGAAGTCCGTCATTGCACCGACACCCAAGAAAATCAAAGGCGGATAAATGCCTAATTTGACACCCTGATATAAGTAGTACAGCAATCCGCCTGTTGTGGGAACATTGTAATACTCTACACCATTAAGAATGGTTTTGGCATAATTGCCTGCTTCACCGCCATGTGCTGCCATATAGTCTTTTACGGCAACCAGTTCAGAAGTCGGCGGTGCCATAATGCTCGGATAAAGATTGACCAGAAGCATACCAAAAGCAATCGGCAACAACAACATCGGTTCATACTGCTTTTTAATCGCAAGATACAACAATCCAATAGAAACCAATATCATAACATAGTTCTGCCATACAAGAGCATTCAATCCCGAACCTTGATACAGACCGACTAAAGAATCTAAAAATCCGTTTAAAATTTCCATTCAACACATTCCTTTCCTATATAAATTGTGACTAAAACGGTCGGGTATTTTCCATAATACCTGCCGTACTCCATACGGGGCGGGATTGCGGAACTTTTTTGATTGATTTGATTTTTACGGCTTTTTCACCATACATAGTATATACCGCTGCGGAAATTACCGCAATGATTTCCATGTCATCTTCCTCAGATGTTTCTTCAATCAAGGCAACTTCAGGAACATTTTCTGTTTTTGGTGTTTCGACAACATCTTTGGTTTTACTTTTCTGTAAGGCTGACGAAACAATCTTGCCGTACAGACTGATTAACAAAATCAGCAACAGCAACACCGCAAAAACAACAACAAATCCGGTAATCAGTATGGTCAATGATGTGGTGATTTTTTCTTCAAGGGGCATAAATTTGTCATCTCCTTTAAATAGGTAATCTGAAACAAAACAACACGACTGTCATTTTATAACTTATGTTTCCTATTATAACCTACTGCAAATTTATTTTCAATAATTATTCCTAAAATATTTCAATATTTTACCGTTATGCGTTTAAGGGCGTTGCCCTTAAAAATCCCACAAGGGCAATGTCGTCAACTTAAGGTTGTCATTCCGAACGAAGTGAGGAATCTTTTGAAGATTCTTCGTTGCTTTTGCTCCTCAGAATGACAGCAATATAT
>CACWNY010000058.1 GCA_902762375.1 uncultured Ruminococcus sp.
ACAGGAAGCTATAAATAATGCTTTCAAAGAAATTTCTGTTTCTGATTGTGAAGGATGGTTTGCTTCTTGCTTGTCTGGTTAATTATTTGTATTGCTATATATTCTGTATTTCTGCATTATAATCCTCAATATCTTGATATTGCCGAAAAGTAAAGTATTTGAGTAAGAAGATGAAGTCATAAAATGGTGGTATAGTTATGAAATCGAAAGAAATATCCGAACTTATTTGTGATTTGAATTGGAACAGTCCATTGAAAGTACAGGAAAATGCAGTGAAACTTTTATCTGACCGTAATGACTATTCTATTCGTCTGTTATTACAGCCTTTGGACAAAACGCACTGGGAAAATTCAGCAAAAGTTCTTTACCGTAAGGGTTATCAAGAAGTAAAAAGTATTACCTTAGAACTTTTTTCGTGGTTACAGGATATAAACTGGCCTGGTAGTGTAATTATCAGAGATTTATTATACAGTTATCCGTCAAAAATACTGGCTGATTATCTTGAACAGGTATTATTGAATGCGGTAGCGTCAGATGATGAAGAATGGATTTATAATTTATGTTACTTTATAGATGATAAAGTAGGAGTAAATGATTTTACCAATAAATCCATATACAAGATTTATCATATGTATAAATCTGAATACGAAAATTTATAGTCATTGTTACGAATGAGCAAATTTGAAAATTATACAAATAATTTGTTATTAAAATTTTTCTACTTGAACAATTGGAAATATTTTCCAAAAAAGGATACTAAGTAATAAAATAATAGTTATTTGTCATTTCGAGAAGTGTCAGCGACGAGAAATCTTTCGAAAGATTTCTCACTTCGTTCAGAATGACACAAAAGAGCATTCGAAATAATTATCAAAGTTTTAGCGGTGACAATTAAAAGTTTTTGTCCACTTTTTTCAAAAAGTGGGCAGGGTCAAGGGGCGGCAGCCCCTTGTGGGATTTTAAAGGGCAAAGCCCTTTAATGAACCTGATTTTCAACCTCTTAGTTGGAAAATTTTTGGCTTATCATTTGATAAATCTATATTTAGTATGTATAATAAAAATACATTCCAAAATGTTGTTTTTTACTTTTTCCATTGGGACTTTTTGACAAAAAAGCACTCTTCCTTTTCACACAAGTGAACGGAAAGGTGCTTGTTTTATTATTCAATGAATAAAAATCATTAGATAGAAAAAACAATTTAAATATATTTGTGAAAAATGTTTAATTTTGGGGAAATTAATGTTATAATAGATACAATCGTCATAAAGGAGGTCATGGTATGATTTACACGGTAACACTTAATCCATCAATAGACTATGTGGTAAAGCTGGATAAACTCGTAAGCGGAATGACCAACCGAACCACAAGTGAAGAATACTACTTTGGGGGTAAAGGTATCAATGTTTCCTGCGTACTGGCAGAACTTGACCTGAACAGCACAGCTTACGGTTTTATTGCAGGTTTCACGGGAGAGGCAATAAAGAACGGTATTCGCAACGACAAAATTATCACCGATTTTATCAGACTTGACAGCGGAATTTCACGGGTTAACATAAAAATCAAGGCAGAACAGGAAACGGAAATCAACGCTCAAGGACCCCACATCAGTGAACAGGAACTGGAAAAATTGCTCCAGAAAATTGACAGAATTGAAGATGGAGATACTTTAGTACTGGCAGGAAGTATTCCAAATTCTATGCCGAACGATGTATACGAAAGAATGATGGAGAGAATAAGTCATAAAGAAGTACGCATTGTAGTTGATACGACCCGCAAGTTGCTGTTAAATTCCCTGAAATACAAACCGTTTCTTATCAAGCCGAACCGTCAGGAACTTTCGGAGATATTTGAAACGGAAGTCAAAACAGAGGACGATATTGAGAAATACGCCAAAGAACTGCAAAAGATGGGGGCAAAAAATGTACTTGTTTCATTGGGTGGTGATGGTGCAATGCTGATTGACGAAACAGGTCAGAAATACAAGGCAGGTGTATTGAAAGGAAAGGTTATCAATACTGTTGGTTCAGGTGACTCAATGGTGGCGGGTTTTATTGCCGGATATGAAAAGGAACATAGCTATGCTTACGCACTGAAATTAGGTAGTGTTTGTGGCAACGCAACAGCGTTTTTAAGCGGACTTGCCACAAAAACCAAGATAAATGAGTTATTGGAAAAGATTTCTACCTGAGTGATTGAAAAATCGGTAGTGTTCCTAAAAGCTTGAATAATAGAGTAAAATGTGATATAGTAAAAATAAGGTGAGTAATATGGTATACGAAATCATAAAATGTCCATATTGTCAAAGTGAACATATAGTCAGATATAGAAAGAGTAAAACAGGAAAACAAAAATATAAGTGCTGTAATGAAAAATGTCATAAGATATTTCAGCTTGAGTATCAGTACAAAGTATGTGAACCTAGAATAAAAGAAAAAGTGATAGCTATGGTAACGAACGGTTCCGGAACAAGAGATACTGGACGGGTTTTGGGGACTGACAAAGATACAGTGACAAACATATTAAAAAAACAAAAATTTTCCGAAACAAGTGAATAAGGCATATCTTGAAAAACGCTCAGAAGAAATTGAGGTTGATATTTTTTGTTGTACAGAACAGGAAGCCTTAAAATCCGAAAAAGCAAAATAAAACAGAGGTAGAAATGGACGAGATGTGAAGTTATTATCATAATAAGAAACATCAGGTATGGCTTTGGTGGGCAGTAGAGCATAAAACAAATACACCTCTTGCCTATATATTCGGAACAAGAGAGCATAAGTATCTTGACGAACTTTTAAAACTTCTTTCTCCATTCGATATAGTGAAAGTCTATGCTGACAACAATTTTGCCTACAGCAAAATTTTCATCCGATAAATTGGTTACGGGGAAAAGCAATACACAACCAATCGAAAGAAAACATCTGACACTAAGAACACGAATTAAAAGGTTGGCACGAAAGACCATCTGTTTTTCCAAAAGCAAGGAACTCCATGAAACTGTAATATATTCATTAATACTTCTTTTTTGGATGCCAATTTTCTTTTTCAATCTTTTAGGGACACTACCCATTTTTTGACACTCTCCTTCTTCAGTTTAGTATACTTTTGTTGTTTGGAATGTGTCAAGTTTTATTATAAACCATCAAACTAAAACAGGAAATCTTGATAATCAAGATTTCCTGTTTTTTTAACAATGAGAGATTACAGAATATCAATATATTCACCAGCAAGAGCCTTGTTCATACTTCTTACCGCACAGAATTTACCGCACATAGAACAAGTATCATCATGTTCAGGACTTCTGCTGTCACGGATAGATTTAGCAGTTTGGGGGTCAATGGAACATTCCCATTGTTTATCCCAGTCGAAAGTGCGTCTTGCATCAGCCATCTGGTCGTCCAAATCTCTTGCATGAGGAATTTTTTTGGCAATATCCGCAGCATGTGCAGCGATACGGGAAGCAATAATACCTTGTTTGACATCATCTACATTAGGTAAAGCAAGATGTTCAGCGGGTGTCACATAGCACAGAAAAGCCGCACCTGATGCAGCCGCAATAGCACCGCCGATAGCTGAGGTAATATGGTCATATCCCGGAGCAATGTCCGTTACCAAAGGTCCAAGAACATAGAAAGGAGCTCCCATACAGATAGTCTGTTGTATTTTCATATTGGCTTCAATCTGGTCAAGTGGCATATGACCGGGACCTTCCACCATTACCTGAACATCTTTTGCCCATGCTCTTTTTGTCAGTTCACCCAGACGCACCAACTCCTCTATCTGACAGACATCGCTTGCATCAGCCAGACAACCCGGACGACAAGCGTCACCTAACGATATTGTCACATCATATTCCCGACAGATTTCCAGAATTTCATCAAAGTATTCATAGAAGGGATTTTCCTCTCCCGTCATACTCATCCACGCAAACACCAAAGACCCGCCACGAGAAACAATATTCATTTTTCTTTTATGTTTACGGATTTGTTCAATAGTTTTTCTGGTGATACCGCAGTGCAATGTAACAAAATCCACACCGTCCTGTGCGTGCAGACGGACAACATCAATAAAATCTTTAGCACTCAATGTTGCCAAATCACGCTGATAGTGAATAACACTGTCATATACAGGAACAGTGCCAATCATAGCAGGACATTCAGCAGTCAGTTTACGGCGGAACGGTTGCGTATTGCCGTGTGACGATAAATCCATAATCGCTTCTGCACCCATGTTGACTGCCGTCATAACTTTCTGCATTTCCACATCATAATCTTTACAATCTTTGGAAACACCAAGATTGACATTAATTTTCGTTCTTAACATTGAACCGACACCGTTAGGGTCAATACAGGTATGCAGTTTGTTGGCACAGATAGCCACTTGTCCTTTAGCCACCAAATCTCGAATTTCTTCAGGTGTACGATATTCTTTTTCAGCGACAGCTTTCATTTCTTCGGTAATAATTCCCTGTTTTGCTGCGTCCATCTGGGTAGTGTAATTTCTCATTGGTTCACAAATCCTTTCAAAAAAAGTAGTATTTATTCATCAGGATAAGTGTTCAGAATAAAAGCGTGATTGAGAGGACCTGAACCTTTTCCTAAATCCAACATAGCTGATAAAGCCTTAGATATATACTCTTTGGCTTTCTGTACTGCCTGCGACAGATTATCTCCTTTGGCTAAATTAGACGCTATGGCACTGGATAATGTACAACCTGTGCCATGTGTATTAGGATTATCTATGCGTCTGCCGTCAAAACGGAACAGTTCACCGTCAGAATAAAGAAAATCTGTTGCTGCATTGACATTGTGACCGCCTTTAAGTAATGTAGCACAATGATATAATGAACTGATTTTTTCTACAGCACTTATCATATCTTTTTCTGTGGTGATAGTCATACCCGAAAGAATTTCCGCTTCAGGAATATTCGGTGTGATTACGGTTGCCAGAGGAAAAAGTTTTTCGGTCAGTGTGGTAACAGCGTCATTTTTCATTAAGGCAGAACCTGATGTTGCCACCATAACGGGGTCAACAACGATATTTTTCGCTTTGTAAGAAGACAGTCTTTCAGCGATTACCTCAATCAGTTCACAAGAGGACACCATACCGATTTTTACTGCATCGGGGTAAATATCCGTAAATACAGCGTCAATCTGTTGTTTCAGGAACAGGGGTGTACTTTCCATAACAGAGTACACGCCCATAGTATTTTGTGCGGTGAGTGCGGTTATGACACTCATCGCATATACACCGTTCATAGTCATTGTTTTCAAATCTGCCTGAATACCTGCACCTCCACTGCAATCACTTCCTGCAATAGTCAATGCTGTTTTTAATTTCATAGATAGTTACTCCTTTCCTATCGGAGAGTTCCTCCCCAAACCCTTGATTTAAGGGCTGCCTTTTCGGGGAGTTCCTCCCCGAACCCCTGATTTAAGGGCTGCCGCCCTTAAAAATCCCGCCCACTTTTTTGAAAAAAAGTGGACAAAAAACTTTTAGTTGTCATAGCTGAATGTCGGATAATCATTCTGAACGCTTTGTCGTGTCATTCCGAACGCAGTGAGCCAGAAAAGTTTTTGTCGAACTTTTTTCAAAAAGTTCGTGGGGTCAAGGGGTGAAACCCCTTGTGGGATTGTTAAGGGCAAAGCCCTTAACCTCAAAAGAGGACAAAAAATAATCAGACATTTTTCTGACCCCGATTTGATTTGGTTCGCTCTTGTCGTAAACGCCGACAGTAATGAAATTATCTTGCTTTGCAGTTTGCAGGGCATGGAAAGCGTCCTCAAAAATCAGCGTATTTTCTCTTGTTGACGGGAAATATTCTATCGCTTTGCGAAAAATCATGGGAGTATCTTTTCCGTAACCAACTTCACCACAAGTGAAAATCTTTTCGAAAAAATTTTCCATACAGCAACGCTTTAATGCTTTTTCGATTAAATAACGGTCAGTTGCCGTAGCTATGCACATTCTGAAACCAGCCTGTTTCAGAATGTGCAAAAAGTTTATGACATTATGTTTTGGTTGTACTTCATTAAAGTAAAACTGTTCAATCATTTTATTAATGCCGACAGCAATTTCTTTTTCGGATAAAGCGATATTGTATTTCTGTTGAAAATACTGTGCAGACTGTTTCAGAGAGAATGTACGGATTTTATCACGCAAAAAGGGTTCAGGTTCTTTTCCTAAGGATTTTAAATACAGTTCTCCGACATTATCCCATATTGACATGGAATCAAACAATGTTCCGTCAAAATCAAATACAGCGTATTGAAAGCTCATGAGTTCACCATATCTTTTGTGATTTTATACAGTGACCGACACTCTTTTTCGATATCTTCCGCACTGAAAATGGCACTCACCAAAGCTACACCATCGACACCTGTTCCACTTAATTTAGGAATATTGGTTTTATTAATGCCACCAATCGCCACTACAGGAATACTGACAGCATGACAAATCGCTTTCAGTGTTTCAGTTGGCAATACATTGACATCTGTTTTTGTAGAAGTTGAAAACATTGCTCCTACCCCTAGATAATCTGCACCGTTTTTGACCGCTTCCAGTGCTTCCTCGACAGAATGTACAGATACACCGATAATTTTATTTTTTCCAAGAATAGCTCTGACTTTTTTTGCCGTCATATCGTCTTGACCGACATGAACACCATCGGCATTACATTTTACGGCAATTTCTACATTGTCATTAATCAGAAACGGTACATTATATTTTTTGCACAGAGCAGAAAGCTGTAAAGCCTCCTGCAAGAAGTCTTCACTGTTTAATTCTTTTTCACGCAACTGTACACAGGTAACACCGCCTTTCAAGGTACATTCCACCTGTTCATACAGACTTTGTTTGCCAGTCCATGCACGGTCAGTCACCGCATAGAGTAACATACTTTTTTTATCGCAATTCATATCTTGCCTCTTTCTCCAGTTGTTCGGGTGTCATGCGGTAAATTGCGTCAATAATATAATTTCTGTAGGTGGCATTACCATCAAGTGCCGTAAGTCTTTTGTAAGCGATTTCTCCCGCAAGACCCATAGCCATAACAGATGTTGCCACAGCTTCCAGAGGTTTGTCAGGATTTGCTGTGATAAAAGCACTTGTCATCGCCGAAAGCTGACAGCCTGTTCCCGTAATCAGCGACATCATAGGATTGCCGTTATAAATACAAAAGGCATTGTCACCGTCTGTAACAATATCAATCGCACCAGTAATAGCTACTATTGTATCATTCATTTTGGCAAACGATTTAGCAAAAGCAACCGCACTGTCAAGCGTATCTTTGGTTACACTATCTGAAATGTCAGCGTCAACACCTTTAGTTGTACCGTTACCTGAATACAGTGTTTTGATTTCGGAAATATTGCCACGAATAACCGCAAAGTGGATATTTTTTAATAGTGCGAAAGCGGTATCTGTTCTTAATTTTGACGCACCTGCACCTACAGGGTCAAGTAAGACAGGGTGACCAAGTTCGTTAGCTTTTTTTCCAGCAATAAGCATGGCTTCTATAGTTCTTTTGTTGAGTGTACCGATATTGATATTCAGTCCGTTACAGACAGCCGTAATTTCTTCCACTTCATCTTTGTCGTCCGCCATAATGGGTGAACCGCCACAAGCCAACAGAATATTTGCACAGTCATTCACCGTTACATAGTTGGTGATATTATGAATTAACGGCTTTTTATTTTTAACATTATCAAATATTTCATTAAACATAGCATTACTCCTGTATCTGTCAATGACTTAAAGAGGTCTGCATTTTCTGTAAGACACCTGATTTTTTGATACTGTAAATCAATACCGCTGAAATCACTGCACCGACAGCCGTAGAAATCAGAAAAGGAATAATATACGCATAAAAAGCAATATCCTGTGTATTCTGACCCATCAGCAATACCGCTACAGGATAGGCACACAATCCGCCCAATACTGCCGTACCGAATACTTCACCGCAGAGTGTGGCAAGAATATTCTTACTTTTATAGTACACAATACCGCACAACAACGCACCAAACATACTTCCGGGAAAAGCCATCAGACTGCCCAGACCAAATATATTACGGATTAACGACGCAACAAATGCTACGCCTACACCATAAAACGGTCCTAACAGTACCGCACAGAGAATATTGACCATATGTTGTACAGGAGCACACTTACTTCCGAATACAGGAAAGGAAAACATACTGCCTACCACTGCCAATGCACAGAAAATTCCTGCTACCGCTAATTTTTTCGTATTTGACTGCATAATAAAAAACTCCTTTGAAATAAAATCAGGAAACGGCTTTTTACAGCGACATTTCCGAAACACATACAGTAACTCTTACTGTATAAAAGTTCGGTCGATACTTACTGGTATCCTCTCACGCCGGAACACGGCTTCCCATCGCTGTATTACAAAACTCAGAACGCTCCTTCTCAGTCCGCCACATATTGTGGATAAACCGCTGCCCTCCTTTTTCAAAAGATAGTCAGAACAAAACAGGAGAACACCTCATGCGGTATTCCCCTATACAAGAGTAATCATTACTCCCTACGGTGGCATTATCCACATCAGGTTATAGGGTCGAAGGTGTGTTCCTTCCTCTCAGCCTGTCACAACAAGCTCCCCTGTTTTATTTCAGTCATATTATACACCAATCTTTTGCAATTTGCAATTCTTTTTTTTTCTGTCGGAAACATTGTCCCTGAATCCAAAAAATTTCCATCTGTAGGGTTGAATATCGGGTGATGATTGTCAAAATCTGCTTACGCAGATTTTGTTTTGAATTTTTATCCATTAAAGGGCTTCGCCCTTTAAAATCCCACAAGGGGCTTTGCCCCTTGACCCCAGACAAAAACTTTTCCGGCTCACTTCGTTCGGAATTTTCCGCTAAGTGGTAGCGGTGACAATTAAAAGTTTTTTGTCCACTTTTTTTCAAAAAAGTGGGCAGGATTTTTAAGGGCGGCAGCCCTTAAATCAGGGGTTCGGGGAGGAACTCCCCGACGGAATAATGAATAAACCATAGGCTCAGTGCATATAAATTGCTTAGCTGTAATAATTTAGGAGGAAAGAAAATGAATGATTTTTACCCAGAGGGAATACTTATAGAAAAAACGGAAAATGCTTACTATTTCAAATCTGTCAATACCCTCAATGAAGCGTTATACGATGAGAAAATCATAGAATCCCGAGCAATAGTCTGTGACGCAGACCATAATTTAATTGTGGATATGGGTTGTATGAAAGGGATAATTCCCAGAGATGAAGGGGCTTTGGGTATCAAAGAGGGTGTTGTACGGGATATTGCCATCATTTCCAGAGTGAACCGTCCTGTATCATTTATTGTCACTGCATTTACCAGAAATGATAACGGAGAAACGGTAGCTATACTTTCCAGACGGAAAGCACAACAAAAATGTATGGATAACTATATCAGAAATTTACACACGGGTGATGTCATCAACGCAAAAATTACTCATCTTGAACCTTTCGGAGCATTTGCAGATATCGGGTGTGGTATAGTATCGCTTATTCCGATTGATACGATTTCGGTTTCCCGTATTGAACACCCATGTGAACGGTTTTCGGTAGGTATGAATATCAAAGCCGTTATCAAAAATATGGAGGACGGGCGTATTAGTCTGACCCATAAGGAACTGTTAGGAACATGGGAAGAAAATGCACGCTCTTTCCGTACAGGAGAAACAGTTGCGGGAATTATACGCAGTGTGGAAGATTACGGTGCATTTGTCGAACTGACCCCAAATCTTGCAGGACTTGCCGAATTGAAAGACGGTATCACCAAAGGGTGTCAGGCAAGTGTCTATATCAAGAATATTATCCCCGAAAGAATGAAAATCAAACTCATTATCATTGATACCTTTGAACAAAAATATAAACCGACACCGCCTGTCTACTTTTTTAACGGTCATCATATTGACAGGTTTATCTATTCTCCCGAATGTTGTCAGAAAACGGTTGAAACTGTTTTTCAGTGAACGGTCAATAAAATCAAAAACAGAAAAATTTCTTTTCGGCTTATGAATGGCAGAAAAGAAATTTTTCTGTTTTAAACAATTTATTATAATTTTTCATTAATTTTTTGTTTTCGGAAGATCAGGACAAACGCATGAGTTAATTTTTTATGAACAAAATGTTTAATTAGTAAATGTATAACACAAATAATTGATAATATTATCTTTTGTGAATAATACT
>CACWNY010000059.1:0-7411 GCA_902762375.1 uncultured Ruminococcus sp.
AATCATAATGCAGAAAAGAACCTTAAACTACTGTCATTTAGACAATAGTTTAAGGTTCTTTTACTTAATTCTTACAGATAACTTATAAAGCCAAAAGAACTCGCTCATCTGGAAATGGTTGGTACGATTATCTATCAGCTTACTTGTAACCTGACGCCTGAACAAATTGAAAAAGCAGGTTTTCAGGATTACTTTGTTGACCACACCACAGGAATTTATCCGTCAAGTGCAAGTGGAGTACCGTACAATGCTTTCTCTATGCAGAGTAAAGGCGACCCCATAACAGATTTGCATGAGGATTTAGCCGCAGAGGAAAAGTATTTTTAGACTACATAGTATGTATTTTTTGTTACTTTTCGCTAAAATTTCCAATAAATATTAATCACTCTGTTGGTCTTTGTACCGTCAATCTCAATGCGTTCGATGAAGTGATTAACAAAGCTACGGTCAATTTCGTTAAAGGCTAACATCTCTTTGATAACTTTTATTTTGTCAATATCTCCCGCTTTGATTTTGAAAAGCTGTGACAGACGCAATGATAAAGCGTTTATCTGTTTTTCAAGGTCTTTTTTTTCGTTGTTAAACTGACGATACAACTCCGTAAACTGGCTTTCATTAAGCAATCCTTTCAGCTTATCCACATACAGAGATTTAATATAACTTTCGGTTTCTTCTGTCTGTTTCTGTAAGGTTTGTATCTGCTGTTCAAGACTGTCTGTTTCCTGCCTGCGTTTATCTAGTACGCTTGCTTTTTTGTAAATATAACTTTCATCGCAGTATTCCTGTCTGAAATGTTCCATTTCCTGCAAAACAGCTTTCTTGACAGTACTTTCAAATACGGTCGTACCCTCGCATAAGTCTTTGCTGAATTTGGCGGTGCTACAACGGTAATAACGGCGTTTTTTATTGTAACCCGTCGTCATCTTATAACCACATTTCGCACATACCAAAATTCCAGAAAATGGATTGGGCTTTTCGGTAACATAACAAGGGTGAGTTTTGCTGTTCCAGATTTCTCTTGTCAAATCCCATGTTTCCTTATCAATGATGGCTTCATGAGTATTCTCTACTCTTATCCAGTTTTCTTTGTCGTTCGGAATACTGTGCTTACTTTTATAAGTCGGATTATAGGTCTGACTTTGTACCAGATTTCCAATGTACACCTCGTTCTGCAAAATATGACTGACCGTATAGTATTTCCAGAACATCATGTTTTTATTGCGGTACTCCCTCGTCTTAAAGCCTTTCAGTTTGTAATACTGTGCGGGACTTGGTATGCCTTTTTCGTTTAATATTCTGGCAATTTTACTTCGACCTGTTCCTTGTACATACAAATCGAAAATTTCTTTGATAACCCATGCTGTTTCCTCGTCAATAATCAGATGACCCTTGACCTCAGGGTCTTTTTTATACCCATAAGGCGGAAATGAACCGATAAAATAACCTGCTTTCATTCGGGTTTTCAGTGCAGATTTGATACTGTCTGACATATCTTCCAGATACCACTCATTGATTAAGCCGTTGATTTGTCTTGCTTTTTTGTTACCCGCAATGTTCGTGTCAATATTGTCAACCACGCTGACAAACCGTATTCCCAGTTCGGGGAAAATATGATGAATGTACTTTTCGACAATTTCCAGTTCCCTTGTAAATCGGGATTGCGTCTTGCAAAGCACGATGTTGAACTTTTTAGCCATAGCGTCTGCAATCATACGGTTAAATTCTGGACGGTTTCTGTCTGAACCTGCGTAATCTTCATCAGAATAAATATCAAATATTTCCCAGTGGTGGTCAAAGGCGTATTCCGTGAGCATTAATTTCTGACTTTGTATACTACTGCTGTCATCAGTTTTGTTTTTCTTGTTTCTGTCTTCTTCGGAAAGACGACAATAGATAGCCACTTTGTTATTCAACTGTATTCTCCTTTCAAAGATAACAAACCGACTCTATTCCCAACAATATTATATCAGGACAGAGCCGGTAAGACAACTTATTTATTCGTTTTCGGTTGATTTTTTACAGAATATTCCGCAAGTTTCTGATTGATGTACTTGATGACAACATCATTGAATGAATTTTTTCTTTCCTGCTCACTTGACTGAAAATGAGAAATTACTTTCATTATTCATCACCCCGTAACTTCTTGTAGTTCGCCGAACTTACCCCTAATATGACACCCAGAAAGGTATCTACAGCGGTAATTGTTCCTACTACCTGTTCCCCGTAAGGCAGTCCCCATATACCTGCTATCGCAAAATATAATGTTCCCAAAGCAGGCAATAAGTATTGGGCTACCCATTTGAGTTTGTCGTATGTCTTGTTACTCATAAAAATATCATTCCCTTTCGCCGTATTTAGACTGTCGGATAGGTAATTTCTGGACTTCGTTCATAATTCTTTCCGCTGAACCGTTTCCACCCATCTTACGATACGGTTTGTAAAGATACTCATAAAGGTTTTCGTATTCGTCCGAAGTAATGTACCCTCTTTCAATATATGTCATTCCCAGAAATATAATTCTGTCATGACCTAAACCGATTAACATTTCCGTCTTGACATCTTTATCTTCGGAATGTTTCATGACATAAGCCCAGAACCCCGATGATGCTAATACTGAACAGATAATCGTTATCACTGTCTGAAGCCATAATTCCACATTTCTTCCCCTCCGTTCAATCTTCCAACATCCAGTCGATAGACAAAATTTCTTCTCCCGAAAGTATTCCGATAACGCTTTCATATTTAGCCGTCATCAAATCGACCTCATGTTTCATATCGTTCAATGGTTTCAACTCGGTGTAGAATTTAACGAAATTTTCTGTACCTATTTTGACGGTTACTGTTGGCAAAAGGTTGCCGTTTTCGTCTTTATCCTGTTCACCGTATTTCTGAACGAGGTCATTTCTGAATTTTTCATACTCCAGTAACTCATTGCTCAGCATACGGTAATTCCTCGCAATAATATAGCCAAGAATATTTCTCTGTGATAGAAGCGGTATCAGACTGTTTCGTCTTTGTTCCATTTCAAAGTTAGTTAATGTCTGTTTCATACAATATCCTCTCTTAGAATGTGGCGTTTACAAGCATACCGTTTTTAAACTCCATCGTACAGCCGTTAGACCATGTACTTACCGTACCATCAGAATTAACCGCCGTGACTTTGACAAAATTCATTGTTCCCGTAATACCACCAGACGCACCGCTTGTATCAGGGTCTAAATATAAATTGTAAGCCGTATTGCCACGACCGTATAAATTGCAACCTAAATATAATCCTTCGTTCGGATAGCCAGCAGTTGCGTTTTGTCTTGCATAAGTAAGTACTGCGGTATAAGCAGTATCGGTAGACGCTAATTTTCTTCCCCACATCATATAACTTCCATCATATTCAAGACCGAAAACCAGTCCTTTATAACTGGGAACATTTACCATAGCATTTGTACCAATCAATCCAACATAGGTGTCGGTATTATGTAGTCCCATTCCATAATTTCCAAGACTGACAATATTATTCGATATACCATTTGCACTGATGGTATATCCGCCTATATTTCCTATGGTACAAGTCAGTTCGCCTGTGGTTAGGTTGAATGAAGTGTTGCCCGAATAATCTTGTAAAATTCCAGCCTTAATAAGTCCAGCATTTAATACACCAGTGGTAATACGGTCGGCTACAATAGAGCCGTCCATCGTCAAAGCTATACTATAACTTGCACCGCCATCGTTGGTGTAAGCCAACCCATTCATATTCCATCTCCAGAATTTTGACGCTTGCGACAAATCCACATTATTGGAAATATAAAGTGTATGAGAATGGTCATTTTCAGTAGTGACGGTAATATAACCATTCGTCTTCATGTTCATGATAGCTGTAGCATTATCTCTTGCTGAATCCATAACGCTTTGGAAACTTGGCAGACTTTCAATCTTGTTCAGAATATTCGTATTGGTTTTGTTGTTGACACTTGTCAGAGATACTCTTATACTGTCGCCAAGATGAAATTGCGTGTTTTCAGGACTGTCAAGCGGAATTTCCAATTTCTTCACGGGAAAATATCTTTCCATACCATGTGGTGGTGATGTGACAAAAACTTCATCAAGCAATTCGATATCATCATAGTCCACATTCATATAGTGCAAATCAATCGCACTAAGCTCTATTTCCACATTGTCGAACTGTATTTCCTGTAAATATCTTTCCGCTTTCCGCAACAACCGAATGGGTCTTTTGATGTCGTCCCAATGCACGGTCTTTTCAATCCAACCATATGTAGCCAATACCTCATTGCTTGCTTTGACATAAATGCTACCATCATTCACGCTTTCAACAGTCAGATAAGCGTCTAAAGCCTCAATCGGACTTTCTTCCAGTCGTTCACCTAATGGCACAATAACAGTTGCAAATTCGCTTGTGTCCCATTTGGTAGTGAACTCCAGTAAGTTCTTGCCAAATTCGATATGCTGAGTACTTGTCCGTAAACTGCTGTCTGCAAGGTAATCCAAATATCTTACCAGCTGTCCGTTTTCCTTAACTTTACGAACACGCATATGACCGCCCAGACGATTAATCAGTTTATCATTGATACATTCAATGGTCTTTTCAAAGTTTGTATAGCGGTAAAGTGAATTATTAGGGTCTGTCACCGTTACCGCTCCAACCTTGAATTGTCTGTTTTCAGCTACTTTTGAGTTATGAATGTTGATAAGTGTTTCTAAAAACGGTCTTACATCTATGTCATGATACTCGGCTTGCGGTTGCGTAGTATCGTTGAGAAAAGCTAACTCTCCCTCACAGGTTAATATGCGGTTATTCCAGAAATCCCTGTCCTCTGAAAGCACTCGTCCTGCCCAGATTTCTTCGCCGTTTTTCTGTACGGAAATATCAGTAGTCATTCTTTGGACAAGATTATAACCGACATTAGTTGGCGGTAAAGTCATTGTCAGTGACCCTGCCGAACAGTCTTCAAGCGTGAGTTTAGGACTGACAACTTTCAATTCGTCCAGAGGGGAAATATCACTGTAGATACAAATGCCATCTGCATAAATTTCGTACACTTACAATTTCCCCTTTCTAAAATTAATGGAAACCGTTCCTGTTTCGCTTTCGTTGACACATTTGAAATATAACAAAACCCGACTGCCGTAAAAAACAAACTTTGGAGATGTCCACTCTCCGTTTAAAAATGTTTCTACTACATTCAGCCCAGTATCAGGACATACAAGACGAATTTGTATACCAGCGTTGAGCGGTGTAGAAACGATAAATTCAGGTGAAACAGGGGCTGTTCCATAATCCTTACTCATAAAGGTTCGGGTTGTCCAGCCACTGCCACTCAATACCGAAATATCATTGAATTTACCGTCCGAAATCACACCGGTCTGAAAATTGAAAGTGTCCCATATCCAGTCTTCCAAAGAAGTATGAATATAATATTTGTATGGCTTTACGCTGTAATCAACGGTTATTCTCGACCAGTCTTTTTCACTTCGCCACTCATTTACAGTGAACCGACCCTCATAAAAATAGTCGGGTTCATCTTCCAGATATGCACGCATATACTTGCCGTGTAAATAAGCAAGTATTTCGGAATATCTGTCAAACCATTCTCCATAACCGTTTTCTACGATAAATTCAAAACTTCCCTCTCTGTTCTGAAAAACTGGATATCCCGTAAGGGCAGTGGAAAAGTCCAGATTTCCGTCCCCTCCGGGAATATCAATAACTCTGCTTTTTAATTGCGGTACACTGAATACAGGACGAGAGGCGGGAATGATGTGCCAGTCGTCCCAAGTATTCTTGTCACCAAATATAATTGAGTGATACATCAAATCCCCCTCTTTTTGTAAATCGAAAGCTGTCCCAAAGCAGAATCCATTGGTCTGACAATCGTTCCGACCAACGCTCCAGTGTCCATGACAACCTGCATTTTGCCCATAACATCTGCCATAATACGAATATCATTACGAAGTTCGCCTATAGCGTTGACCACATCGTCATTTTCAACATTGATACTCATTTGTCTATTGCCCATCGCATAATTGAAACCGTAACCCGTTCGGCTTGCCAGTTCATAAGTCCTTTGAGAATTTAACAGAGTATTAAGCCGTCTTGTTCCGTCTGAAACATTTGTCAGGTCAAGCACAGGTCTTATTGTCGGCTGTGTGTCTATGCCGTTTTCAACCGTTTCGGAAATCTTGTCAACAGCTCGTTGAAGACCGTCTCTCGCTGAGATGGCTATGCGTGTACCCTCATCGTACGCACGGTCTGCATAATCTCCCAGTGCGTTGACAAAGCCCAGTCCGGCAAAGTCGCCTATATGGTAAAAGACTTTTGATGGTGAGTGTTCGTCCAATTCCTTTTTCGCCGCTTCAACTGCCGCTTTTGACATTTCTTTTGCTTTGGCTTGTGCAAGATAGGTGTTCTGGTCGATACCGTTAGCAAAACCGTGAGCTAAATATAAACCCGCATTAAAAAATTCCATTTGACTGGCGTTTATGTTAATAAGACAATTATTAACCATCGTTTTGCAAATAGTAATTGCTTCTGAAGATTTTATTTTAATTCCGTTTATGAACTTTTCGACAAATTCTTTCGCTTTTGTTTCAAATTCAGACTTCTTCGTATCCAAAGCCACAATAATGTTTTCAACAAGTTTTTTAAACGACTTAGCCATATTCTCTTTTTTAGATTCAGCACCATTAATAAATTTCTCCAGCATATCTGTAGCAGCTTTCTTTACTTTTTCGGTAGAATTATTGAACGCTTTCACAAATTTATCAACACCATCTTCTCCCAAACTTCCTAACTTTTTGCCAAATGAAGTCATTCCGTCAGTGTTAAAGCCATTCATACTGCTTGCTAACAACATTAGCTTTTTTGTTTCCGTAACCACAGAAGAAAGTTTTGGCGAACTCATAGAACTGATATAACCGTAATAATTAGAAAAACTATTTCCAAAGCTATTAAGTTCTTCTCCGAATTGTTTTAAAAGTCCGCTCTTATAGTTTTCATTTGATAAAGACGCTTCTACTTCCAACAAAGGTTTTAATGTATTTGTTACCAGATTAACGGCATATAGAGATGATGTTATATTCTTGATAACACCAACATAATTTGAATATGTATTTCCAAATACATACAAATGATTACCGAAATGACTAAGATTTTCAATCTCACTTTTTTGAGGAATGTCACGAATCACATCAACGATTGAAGCCATTGCTTTCGCTGACGATAAAGCGTCTTCGTATCCCACACCGCTCACATTTTCAGCATAACTCTTTATGGATTTTCCCAACTGTGATAATCCACCTGCAAAATTTTCCAAATCTTTCTGTCCGACAATCCATCTTTTCAAACCACCTGTTTCAGGTAAGTTACTATTCATTTCCGCAAGGGCTTTAGCGGCAT
>CACWNY010000059.1:7436-10183 GCA_902762375.1 uncultured Ruminococcus sp.
TCCAAATCTTTCTGTCCGACAATCCATCTTTTCAAACCACCTGTTTCAGGTAAGTTACTATTCATTTCCGCAAGGGCTTTAGCGGCATTTGCAGAGGCTATTACTGTTGTTCCATCAATATCTTTTATAGCCTCTGCATATTCTGAAAAAGTCGTTCCGAATACATATAAATGGTTGCCAAACGCCGAAAGGTCTTCAAACTTATCTTTTTTCGGTAAATTTTTCACAAGTTCAGTTAGTTTAACACCAGCATCTGCTGAATCAATAACTGATTTTGAATTTGTGTTCTGAATATTTTCATAGTACTGCTTAAAAGAAGAACCAAAAGAAGCAAGTTGTTCTCCAAAATCAGACAGAGTGTTATCGCCAACAATATAACTTAATGCACCACCGCTATTAGGTAAACCTTCGGCCATTTTAGAAACAGTCGTAGCCGCATTTACCGAATTACTGACAACATTAGCGTCCAATCCCTTGACACTTTCGGCATATTTTTTAAAACTGGGTCCAAATTCGGCTAAACCATCTGCAAAATCTTTTAATGTGTTATCGCCAACAATCTTACTGATAACCCCGCCACTATTCGGAATATTTTTACTGAACTCTGCGATTGTCTGAGCAGCTTTTGTTGATGCTATAACTGATTCAGTATCCAGTCCTTTTACACCTTCTGCATATTTTTTCAGACTTGGAGCTAAATCGGCCAAACTTTCTGCAAAGTCTTTTAAATTTGTCTTTCCGACAAGTTTTTCTATAAAACCGCCCTGTTTAGGAATTTCATTGACAAAACCAGCAATCACTTTAGCAGCATTAGCTGAATCAATAACAGATTTTGTGTCAAGACCTTTTACGCTGTTAGAATATGTTTTCAGACTGGGACCTAAATCGACTAATCCGTCTACTAAAGTTTTTAAACTTTTGTTTCCAGTAATCTTTCCAATCAATCCACCTGTTTTCGGCAACGAGTTCATTGCTAAAATCAAAGACTTTATTGCTTGCGAAACCATCTGAACTATCATAGGATTGACATTTTTTATCTGAATGTAAAATTGTTTAAATCCTCTTCCGAACTGGGAAAGTTGCTCTCCAAATTTAGCAAAAGAATGTTTACCAGTAAGCCAAGAGGTAGCAGCATCTAAAATATTCGTAGCCGTAAGCAATACTACCGCTTCAACCAATGCTTTCAGTCCTGTTGCAACAGAATTATCAATTTGTTTAGCACCATCTATAAACGGCTGAAGATTTGTCATAAACAGTGATAAACTTGTTCCTATTTCAGGAAACTGACTGATAATACCGTTTGCAATTCCACCTATCAGACCACCGAAAAACTTACCGATTGCTACGCCTAGTTTTTCGAGTAAATCTCCGCCTTTGTCTATAAAAGTGGAAAGACCTGGAATTGCGTCAGACAAAGCTCCTATACCTGCAAGAATAAGAGCAATTTCTGCCATAATTGCCCCTATTCCAAGAACGCCTAACATAGCACTTGGTACAAGGCTAGCTATTCCACTCAATAAACGCACCACTAACGCAAGTATTCCAACACCGAGTATCCCCTTCATCAGAACATCAATGTTTACTTTTGATAATGCGTCAACTACACACTCAAAAAATTTCGTTATGAAATTAATAATTGAGTCCATCAGTTTCGGTAAATATTTCGTTAAGGAATCTAAAGTTTGAATTAAAAATTCCGCCAAATAACCAACAATCGCTGGTGTATGTTCCGCTAATGAGCGTAAAGTTTCTTCCACACATACTAAAATTCCATCTACTATTGCTGGTATACAATCTTTTATCACATTTATTACAGCAAAGACTATTGTTTTGATAGCATTTTCTATTGATTTAGCACTGCTTATGATTATTCCCAAAGTTCCAACAATGATGATTTCAAGAGCTACTACTATAGCGGTTGCTGCTTCAACAGTAAGTAAAGCCAACATGGACAATCCTACTGATAATGCCAATACACCTACACCTATACCAATACAAGCTAACGAAAACAATCCTATTGCTTTGGCTAACCTTTCCATCGTAGGAATAAGCGGTTTTAAGGTTTTACTGGCTACTCCTAAAACTACAAAAACGCCTATAAGTGCCAACAAACTTTGTGCTATATCCAGTAAACTCATAGAACCAAGTTCTTGCAATACTTTTGTCAGTATCAAAAGACTTGCTGACAATATAACCATTGTTTTGGCACTTTCTTTCATACCTTTCATTTGGTACATTTCGGCTTGCAATATTTCCAAAGAAGCCATCAGTACAAGCAAACTCTTTAAAATTTCTTCCCAACTCATACTACCCATGCTTTTCAAAGCACAAACCATAATATTAAGAGCTATGGAGATTTCTATTAATCCCAAACCAATAGAGGCAGTATCCTTTGGCATATTTTTCATCGTTTCGGATATCGCCCATAAGCCAACGACAATACCCGCAAGTCCTTTTGCTAAATCCTCAACCGACAATTCGCCGATATTCTTTATTGCCTTTCCCAATAATAACATCGCTGTTGAAAGTCCTATTATAGCTATCGCCGAACTGATTTTGAATTTTTCAAAGTTAGCACTATCTATAAAAGCGGATAAAGTTGCCATCAATATGATTACGCCAATTAATCCTTTAGCAAGCGACATCATAGGTAGTGTCCCTAAAAGCTTGAATAGTAGAATAGAATGTGATATAATAAAAATGAGGTGAGGAATTATGGTATACGAAATCATAAAATGTCCATATTG
>CACWNY010000060.1 GCA_902762375.1 uncultured Ruminococcus sp.
TATCCTGAAAAGTGAAAAAACTTTCAAAGGTGGGATTACTGACAAGCAATTCAAATGCTTGCTAGATTCTTCTTATCTTGATTTGATACTTGCTAATTGTCATAATTTATTTACTCATTCAAAAACCCTGCAATCAATGTCAATAAAACGACTATTCTGTATCATCAATACACTTTTTTTGCTTTTGTTATTTTTACCAATAAAAGAAACGATTAATTTACAAATCACACAAAATATTCAGATAAATATTTGAATATTCGACAGAATAATTTTATTATAACAGATTTTTTTGCAAAACCTAAAGAAAATTTTATATTTTTTCTTTTGTATTTTTGTAGATTTTTCTGTTATAATAGTTTAAAAATCTGTGATAAAGGTGGTAATGATTGTGAGTTTTATTTTAGAATATATCAAACACCCTTTGAAAATAGGTGCAGTTGCACCCAGCGGAAAACATTTGTCGAAAAAAATGGTCAAGCCTATCGACTTTGCTTCAGCAGATGTGATAGTGGAATATGGTTCGGGAACGGGTGCATTTACCAAAGAATTGGTTACTCACCGCAAAAAAAACACCGCTCTATTGCTTATCGAACAAAATGAAAATTTTTGCTGTAAACTGGAACAGGAATATGGTAAACAGAAAAATGTTCATATTATTCATGGCAGTGCCGAAAATATCAATGATTATTTAGGAAAATACGGTTATTCTACAACAAATTATGTTGTGTCAGGTTTGCCGTTTACTTCTTTGCCCCAAAAAATTTCAGACAACATTTTAACCGCAACCAATCAGGCAATCGGTGAAGAGGGAAAATTCATTACCTTTCAGTATAGCCTTGCCAAACGGCGTTTGTTTGAACAATATTTCCATATTACTGACTGTTTGCATGAAATGAGGAATTTTCCCCCCGCTTATGTGATTGTCATGAAAAACTATGGGGTTACATATGTCTGAAGAGTACATATTGATTGTTGATGATAACGAAGATATTCGTAATCTGTTAGGGATTTATTTGGAAAAGGAAGGTTACTGCCATATCAGATGTGACAATGCATTGACGGCACTGGAAATGATAAACAAGTTTTCTATTATTTTGATACTTCTTGATGTGATGTTGCCAAAACTGGATGGTATCAATGCCTGTATTCGTTTTCGGGAAAAAACCAATGTTCCCATTATTTTTCTTTCAGCAAAGACTGATGACACGGATATTGTGAATGCTCTTCTGTCAGGAGGAGATGATTATGTTATCAAGCCGTTCAATCCTGTTCAGCTGATGACAAGGGTAAAAGCACAGATACGCCGTTTTAAACAGTATAATAATGCACCTGTCGAGAAAAGTCATATTCTTTACTATGAAGATATCAGGATAAATACAGAAACCCATCAGGTATGGGAATGCGGTACGGAAATAGGATTGACATTTAAGGAATATGAAATACTGTTGCTTTTACTCAAAAACAAAAACAGTGTTCTTTCTATGAAACAAATCTATGAAGCGGTATGGCATGAAAGATTTATCGGTGCAGAAAATACGGTAATGATGCACATTGCCAATCTGCGAAAAAAACTTGACCGTAACAAATCGAGAGAAAGCTACATCAAAACGGTGTGGGGACGAGGTTACAAGATATGAAAAAAATCCTGTCTTTTTGCTTGGCGGTATTCTGACAGGAGTATTCGCCGTTATCCCTTTTGTTATTATCGGTACATCGTTTGCAACAATTTATCGCAACCAACTTCTGCTGATTCCGTTTTTGACAGGAGCAATGGCTGTATTTGTTCTGATACAGATAATTGTTTGTCGGAAAAAGTTTCAGACATTGCGGAATTTTTATTTATTGTCTGCGGTGGTATCGTTGGGGGTACTGATAATTCTTTTCCAAATGATACTGAGTTTTGCACAACCTCTGATAGTAAAATTAATACCGTATTTTGAAAGTGATACAGGTGATATCATTGCTACCATTGTTCTGTATATTATACTTGGTTTGAGTATTTGTGTTTTTGTTTTATTTTTCGGTCTGATAACCCGACATAAATCAGCGTATATTGGTACTATTTCTGATGCGGTGAAAAAAATAGCGGAGAATGGTGCAGATATCCGAATAGAAGAAAAAGGTCATGATGAACTGACTGTATTAAGCAAAAATATCAATCAGATGAATGCAGACTTACAGAAAAACCGTTTGCAACAGCAAAAAGCGGAACGGCAGAAAAATGAGCTGATTTCCAATGTTTCTCATGACTTGAGAAGTCCTTTGACTTCCATTATAGGGTATATGCAGTTGTTACAACAATACAGTGACAAAAATGACCAACAGTTTTCTCAGTATATTGAGGTAGCAGACAGAAAATTACAGGAACTAAATACTTTGATAAATGAACTTTTTGAACTGACAAAAATGGATTCTCCTGATTTCAAGCTGAATGTTGAACAAGGAGATGTGACAGCATTCATAAAACAATTCAGTTATGAAATGATATCATTATTACAACAAAATGAACTGTGTTTAGTGAGTGTCATTAGCGATACTGAATTTGTCACAGCTGTCGATTTTGAAAAACTTGTCAGGGTAATGGAAAACCTTTTTTCCAATGTGCTGAAATATGCCCAAAAGAAAACAGATGTTATTTTAGAAACTTCTGTTTTTGCCGACAGCATAACGATTTCACTTTCCAATACAGTTAAAGACGAAACAAAGATTAGTATTGATGATATGTTTAATCGCTTTTACCGTGAAGATTACGCAAGAACAGATACCGACAGTGCAGGTCTTGGACTTGCTATAGCCAAAAAAATTATTGAACTCCATAATGGAGAAATTTCTGCAAAACTTGACAGCCAAATCATTACTATTACGATAGTGTTGTATAAACAACAGTTTCCAAAATAAAACTTGATACTGAATAAAAAAATGCCGTTTTGAAAACGGCATTTTTTTGTTTGGGCGTTATTGTCAAAATTTGCTTACGCAAATTTTGTTTGGATTTTGAAGAGTTTAAGGGCTTTGCCCTTAAAAATCCCACAAGGGGCTTTGCCCCTTGACTCCACCACTTTTGAAAAAGTGGACAAAACTTTTAATTGTCATAGCTATAATTTGTTTTTATCATTACGCACTTCAGAAAATCATTCCAACCGCACAGCTGGAAAAATTGTGTCTATACGATTTGTTATATTTGTGGTATACAATTCTCCGTCAGTTCTTCGTCGAACACCTAGCACTCATCTGCCTCCCGCAGCAACGACATTCCCGACTCAACCATTGCTTCAATGTTCTCTTTGCTTTGGCTTTCCAACAATTTCCACATAAAAATGTGGCATGACAGATGCCATACCACACTCAAATGCGTATTTTGCATATCTTTTCGTCTTTTCGGAATTACCCTTTACATCTTTTTCAATCGGGAATTTTTACGGTGACAGTCTGTTCTTTATCGTTGATATCGCAATAAACAGCAATTTCCTTACCGCCGTCATACAGTGTTTCAAAGACAACAAGGTCAGTCTGTTGCTTTATTTCTGTTGTGTGAATACGGAATCTGACCGTAATTTTTTCTGACGGAGTTTCAGGAAAAAACACCTTTTCCACAGCAATCTTTCTGCCATTGATTATCATAGGCTGATTTTCTATCAAAATACCAAAAGCGACAATCTGACAAAAATCAGACTGTCGCTTTTTTTTAATTGTGTTTAAATGTTATTTTATTTCACTGTTACTGTACAAGTAGCCGTTTTACCGTTGTGAGTAGTTACGGTAACGGTCGCCGTACCCTTTTTCTTTGCAATGACTTTACCTAATGAACTGACCTTTACCACTGTTTCATCACTGCTTACCCATTTGTAAGATGTTACCGAGTTTTTTGGGGATAAAGTTTTTATCAGGGTATAGTTTTCACCTTTTTTGAGTGTAAGTTCTGTTTTATCCAGTGTGATTGATGACGGAGCTTTCTTTACATTTACCTTACAGGTAACGGTCTTGCCGTTAGTTGTTTTGACGGTAATTGTTGCTGTACCTGACTTTTTCCCTGTAACAATACCTCCTGCGGTTACAGTAGCAACAGATGTATCACTGCTTGACCATGTGCAATAAGTTACTGCATTGGAAGGGGTAAGGGTTGCCGTAAGTGTATATTTCTGACCTACACCGATATTTACAGCTTCTTTGTTGAGAGAAACATTTGTAGGAGCAGGTTTTACTGTAACTGTACAAGTTGCGGTTTTACCATTATCCGTTTTAACGGTAATCGTTGCCGTACCAACTGAACGACCTGTTACTTTTCCCTTAGAAGTAACGGTAGCTACTTCTTTGTCAGAGGATTTCCAAGTAAATATAGCATTGTCAATATTTTCGGGAGTTACTGTAGGTTTGAGTGTATAAGACTGCCCTACACCCAGTGTTATAGTAGTTTTATTGAGGGAAACACTTTCTATGTGTTCTTCAGGCTTAGGAACGATTTCAAAATCTCCGATATTAAACCGTGAAACTGTATCAACTATACCTATATCCTGTAAAAAATCTTGTTTCTGTACTAAACCACATTCGCCTACAAAAGCCACTGGTGTATACATATTAAAGGTAAACTCTCCTAAATAATGCCAGTCTTTATCATAGGCCAAAATCTGTCTTTCTTCTTTTTTACTGATACGAAATTCAAGATAATATCCGCCTTTTGTCGTTTTGCTTTGGTTAAATGCAAAATGAATATGTTGCGTGGTATCTTCAGCAAGCTCTTTGTGTTCCAATAGCTCACCATTCTTTGTATAAGTATTGCTATATATTAGAAACTTTTGGTTTGTTCTGTCATATTTTGAAAACATAACAATAATATTATCCTCTTCTGACAGAACACCCAGACAATTACTCGTTTCAACCTCAATATCCGTTATACAGACATCATCGGAATTATAAACCAACAGATGTGTGGTACTGTCATTTATTCGACGAATATAGGTGTTGCTGTCTATCGAATAATAAGTGTAGAATTTTTCTACAGGGGTAATCTGTGGAGAATTTTCAAAATCTATGCTCAACAAAGAGTAACTTCTGCTGTTGGCAGAATAAATCATCTTGCACAATCCGTCTTTGTACAGGTCAAAATCTATATGGTAGATTGTAGTAGAATAATCGTTCAGCATTTCGTCACTGAAAGGAAAAATATCACTGAGTATATTTCCCTTACGGTCAATTTTGACAAAATAATTATTCTCCATTGTAAACAACACAAGTGCATAATTACCATCGTTCAATGTAAACACCTTGCATAGGTATGTAGCACTTTCATCTGCTGTGCCGTAAGTGGGTTTATCAAATTCAATGGTGGAAAGTTCTTGCCCATTCAGATTATACTCTGTAAAAGTACAACGCTTATTGCTGTTTTGAGGTACTCTGATAATACCGTAAATGTTGTCGGTAACGGCAAATACATTGGAAGTCTGTAAACCATCATTTGCTGTTCTGGTAAGGGAAATCGTGGTCAAAGCAAAGTAATCGGAGGTTTTTATGGTTTCACGAAATTCTGCTACAGGCTTATTATAGCCTATTCTGAAACAACCCTCAGGTATGACAAGTGTATATTCAGTGTTCGGCAGAACAGACGGATAAGCTCCCGTATAGTTCAGCTGATAATTATATACACTTTTATCAGGGTTACTGAGATTAAGGAAAAACTTTTGTCCGTTGCTGTCAAGTAAGTAGGGTGATGTTTCAAACCCTACATTCCTTGCAATAATAGGTTTATCAGCAGACAGCATCATGTTCACATCGGATTTAAGTTCACCGTAACTCAGCGTGAAATTGACCGATGTATCTTCAGAATAATCTTCGGTAAAGCTGACCTTAAATGACGGATTATCACCTGTAACAAAGTCTGTAAAACTAATTCCTGTAAAAAGTCCGTTATATATTTCGTTAACTTCCATACCTGTATTGGGATAACTGTCAGGTGTCAGCGTATCGCCTTCCCTGAAAAACATCGTATCATTGGACTCCCATAAAGAAGTTCTTTCCAATTCATTTTTTACATTGTGAATCAAATTACTTCTGTATTCATAATTATTCTTACTGTAATAAATATAATCATCAATATAATCATCATCTGTTGAAAAATCACATTTTGCATTTACATGAAAGATTCTGAAACCCGGTGTAAGAGCGTACTTCTCAAAAACATCAGCATTATTGCCTGTTCCCGAATCGTATTCCACAAGGAAATATTCATCGTTAAATCGAGGCGTGTTGTTAAATTGCAATGTAACAACAGCGATTTTTTTGCTGTTGCCTAACTCCGTTTCTATCGGTGTAAGGTGTACGGTTGTGTCTCCCGATGTTTTGTCTATATAAATGATATTATTGTCGTCCAGCCACCCGTAGCTCCATTTTGTAAAACCGTTATGGTCACCCTCATCGTTATTCATCATATCATAGGTTCCCACAGCGTTGGAAACATTTCTTGAATAGTAATCCACAGCACCGATAATAGACTTCCTCGGAAACTCAAAAATCTCTTTACAAAAGAATAAAAAAATGAGATACTGAAGATGGTGATAAGAATGGGGTACTACGAAAAAAGTCAAAAACTGAAAGATAAAGATTTCAAACAGATTATAGGGGTAAAAAAAGCAACATTT
>CACWNY010000061.1 GCA_902762375.1 uncultured Ruminococcus sp.
CCGATTAAAGGGCGTTGCCCTTTAAAATCCCATCAGGGGCGTTGCCCCTGAACCCCACGAACTTTTTGAAAAAAGTTCGACAAAAACTTTTAATTGTCACAGCCCAACCTCAGATAAAGACTTTCGAACGAAGTGAGCCTTGAAAGTTTTTTGTCCACTTTTTTTCAAAAAAGTGGGCGGGGTTAAGGGGCGGCAGCCCCTTAGCAGGATTTTTAAGGGCGGCAGCCCTTAAATACAAGAGGTCAAGTCATCTTTCAGACTTGACCGAAATACTGCTGTCGTTAATCTTCGTCATATTCCCAGTTGTGCCAGACATTCTGTACATCATCGTTATCTTCCAGATTGTCAAGTAACTTCTGCATTTTAGCGATGGTTTCTTCATCTTCCAGCTTCGTGTAGGTAGACGGCACCATCTCAATTTCGGCACTGACAAACTGATAACCTAACTGTGTAAGTGCTTCATTGACACTGCTGAAATCTTCAGGTTCGGTGTAAATCGTAAATACATCAGGTTCGGTTTCAATATCAGATGCACCGTTTTCCAAAGCGTCCTCCATGACTTTATCTTCATCAAAGTCAAATTCTTCTCTGTCTACCACAAGCACGCCTTTCTGCGAAAACATGAATGATACACAACCAGGTGTACCCATATTTCCACCGAATTTATCAAAGTAATGTCTGACATCACCTGCTGTACGGTTGCGGTTGTCGGTAAGGGTTTCTACGATGACCGCAATACCGCCTGCTCCGTAGCCTTCGTAGGTAATAGCCTCATAATTGTTGGTATCTGCATCTCCAGAGGCTTTCTTGATAATTCTTTCAATATTTTCGTTGGGAACATTGTTGGCTTTTGCCTTTGCGATACAGTCTTTTAATTTGGAATTAACGCTGGGGTCAGCACTTCCGCCATCTCTTACGGCAACGGCAAGTTCACGACCGATTTTGGTGAAGATTTTAGCTCTTGCAGCGTCATTTTTTCCTTTTTTCTGTTTGATTGTACTCCATTTATTATGTCCTGACATAATAGATTCCTCCCTGAATAAACATATAGCTAAATTTTAACATATCTTCTTTGACTTTGCAATAAAAAGTTTCCTGATATTTTGATAATAACTGAAGCTTTTACTATAGTATAGAATAAAAAACACATTACATCACTTGATAATAATCAAATGATGTAATGTGCGATACTCTTGAATATATTCCCATCATTCCAGATAATATGGTTTGTAATTCAGATAGGTTGGTTTCCATTTTTCTGTTTCCATATTTCTCACAATATAATCATCAAGCTCGATGCCCCTGCTTCTTATGTATTGAGCAAACTCAAGATGTTCTCTTCTCACTCTTTCCAATAATACACTTTGTTTGGCAGAACTCTTTTCAAATAGCCCCTTACAGTTTTTCAGGATATTTTCCATTTCAATATCTTTGGGAGGGAAAAGAAACAAAGAAGGTTTTATATCAAGATAAAGTACAGTTTTATTTTCTTCATTGTTGTTTGTACTGTCCTTGTATCTGAACACCCAGTTTGCAGGCACACCTCCTTCCGACTGACCTGCTGGTGAAACAGACCTTCCTTCATTAAAAATCATGGAAATGATTTCAGAATACATTATTACTCCAAGTTCCTTTAAGATAAGAAAATTCCTGCCAACGACCATATAATCATTGAACGCCCTTGCGGAAACGATAAAATCCTCCAATATCATCGAACCGTAACCGTTATTAAAAAAACTATTCAGACGATTTTCTTGCTTAGATTTTACCGCTATTAACCGATGAGGCAAACAGTAATCAACTAAAGCACTTCTCAGTTCCTGTTCCGACATCATAGTATTTTCCCTCTGTCAGCTCTCATCATATCAAAATATTCCCCTATATGTTTTGCCGAAAAATTTCCAGCTGTGCAGTTGGAATGTTTTTCTTATTTATATAGAGCTGTAACATATAGCTGTGACAATTAAAAGTTTTGTCCACTTTTGGGGAAGTGGTGGGGTCAAGGGGCAAAGCCTCTTGTGGGATTTTTAAGGGCGAAGCCTTTAAACTACATAAATTTTTCCCTGAATAAACATATAGCTGAATTTTAACATATCTTCTTTGACTTTGCAATAAGAATTTTAAGGGTTACCACTCTTAAAATTCTTGTTGCAAAAGTTGTACCCTTGAAAATCCCGTCCACTTTTTTCAAAAAAGTGGACAAAAAACTTTTAATCTTATTTTGTTCAGGTTGTTTTTATTGTTGTGAGTAAAAATAATTATGTATTAAGAATATGGTCAACGGTATCTACTTCCTTGCCGTTTTTAAGATAGACCCTTGCCACACGCTTGCTTATCAGACAAACGACTTCATAATTGATAGTATCCGTCCATAAGGCAATATCATCAGCACTCGGCACATTTTCACCGTTTCCGAAAAGCGTGACGGTATCGCCTATTTTCACCTCTTTGAGTGATGTAGCGTCAGCAATAAGCTGGTCCATACAGATTCTGCCCAGAATTTTGGCTTTCTGACCGTTGACGCTCACATAACCGTCTTTTGCAATTTTTCGGATAAAGCCGTCCGCATAGCCTACAGGGACAGTGATTACTTTTTGTGTTTGAGGTGCGGTATAAGTCCTGCCGTAGCTGACGGTACACCCCTCAAAAATTTCTTTGACCATAGAAACGACACTTTTCAATTCCATAGCAGGCTTCAAATCCAGTTTGCCTTTCAGTTTTCCGCTAGGTGCAAGACCGTACAATATAATACCTGCCCTGACCATATCCAGATGGGTTTGTGGATAGTCAATGATAGCTCCGCTGTTGGCACAGTGACGGATAGCAAAATGAATACCTCTGTTTTCCAGTTCGCTGACGGCAAACATGAAATTCTCAAACTGACACAAAGTAAAATCCTTTCCGTCTTCTGCCTCATCGCTTACGGCAAAGTGGGTGAATATTCCTTGTGGAATTAAGTTCGGTAAACGACAGATTTTTTCGGCAATATCTATATTCTGTCGGTCACGCTCTTTATTCTGACACAAAATGCCTATTCTTGACATACCTGTATCCAGTTTCAGGTGAATATTTATCTGAACATTCTTTTTGACTGCATATTGAGATAAATTCTCAGCATACTCCATATTATAGCAGGATTGGGCGATGTTGTTTCGGGCAAGAATTTCGGCACATTCCACAGGTGTATACCCTAAAATCAGAATAGGTAAGGCTATGCCGTCATTTCTCAGTTCCAATGCTTCTTCAATGTTAGAAACACAGAACCAGTCCGCACCAAGTTGTTCATACAGATGGGCAATCTGCAAAGCTCCGTGACCGTATCCGTCCGCTTTGATGACACAGCACAACATAGCTTTTTTATCTGCTTTCTGACGGATAATGTTATAGTTATGTTCGATGTTGTCAAGATTGATTTCTGCCCATGTTCTTTGTATCAGCTTATTCATAAATACACACTCCGAAAATTTGGATTTTGGGGAGTTTAAGGGCGTTGCCCTTAAAAATCCCACAAGGGGCTTCGCCCCTTGACCCCACGAACTTTTTGAAAAAAGTTCGACAAAAACTTTTAATTGTCATAGCTAAACTGTGGCAGAACAATCCGAACGAAGTGAGCCAAAAAAGTTTTTTGTCCACTTTTTTTCAAAAAAGTGGGCGGGATTGTTAAGGGCGGCAGCCCTTAACACATTAAAAAAATATTCAAAGATTATTCACGGCATAACAAAACCGTTACGGTATATTATATTACGCAAAAACAATAAAATCAATATCAGGATTGTATCATAAGGAAATTACTGTCGGGAAAGCGTATTTTTGACAAAAAACAATCAGTGCGTTTTATGGATTTGACTGATTATAACAAAAAATTTTATCGAATGTTTTTTGTCGGAATGTGCTATTGCAAAGAAAAAGAGTTCGTGATAAAATCAAGTACGCAAGAATGTCATTTTTTGTGTTTTTAAGGTATAGGAGTATCTGAAATGAAAAAGAAAAATTTTAGGAAAATTTTAATCGTTTCTGCGATACTGGTAGGATTTGGTGTACTGGCAGGAGGCGTTTCGGCAGATAATAAAGTTGGTTGTGTCGATATGTTTACCGCTGACAAGCAAAGTGCCAAAGCGGTAACGCTTAACTGGGATAAGGGTGTCAATACAGACGGTTATGCGGTATACCGAAAGGAAAGTGTGTCGACAGCCGAGTATAAGCAGATTGCCGATATCACTGACGCTACTGCAGTGAAATTTGTGGATAAGACCGTTTCACCAGCCACCAAATACGATTATATGATAAAAACCTATCAGCAAAACGGTGACGAAAAAATTTACAGCAAAGGCGAAAGTCTGCAAACAGCATCATCACCTGTCAAAACGGAAAAATTTGAACTTGTTGCACAAAATGCGAAGTCGATTTCTCTCAAATGGCAGAAAGTCAAAGGGGCAACAGGTTACACTATCTACCGTTCTGACGGAAAAGATAAAGCGTTTACTAAAATTGCTGATGTTGTCGGGAAAGAAAAATATGTCGACAGAGAACTGACACCTGCTCACAGTTATCATTATTATATCTGTTCCTATGTGGAAGTGGCTGGAGAGAAGTCCTATGCGGAAAAGAGTGCTGTCCTCAAAACGGCTACCAGTCCCGAACAGATAAAGAAAATTGAAAATGATGTACAGAAAGATAATGCCATTAAATTCAAATGGGATAAATCCAACGGTGCATCAGGTTATGTGATTTACCGTATGACGGAAAATCCTGATGACTATGATACAGAAGTTACCTATGATGAGGACGGCAACGAACAAGTGACCGCTCAGGTAGGGGATTATGTAAAATATGCGGTAGTCGGTGACGGCAATAAAACATCTTATGAGGATAAAAATCTCAACTGGTGTCAGGCATATCATTACAGGGTTGTGCCTTACTTCAAAGCGGACGGTCAGTATTATTATGGGGATTACCGTCAGATATCGACAGGTACTGTCACGGATAAACCTAAACCTGAAGTATTCAGCCGTTCCAAACGGGTTATGGCAAAATGGTTGCCGATAAAAGGTGCGGAAGGTTATGAAATCTTTATCTCTGAAAGTAAAAGCGGTGACTACAAATCTTACGGCACAACCAAAGACACCATTTTCCTCACCAAACAACTCAAGGCAGACAAGATTTATTATGTGCGTATCAAAGCCTACTATATGGCAGGCAAACAGAAAATTTACAGCGGTTGTGAAACTAAAGAAGTCAAATGTCTGAAATCCAATATGGTGGATAAGTATAATATTGATGACACCTATATCGAAATCGATTTGGATATGCAACATATGTGGTATTTTGAAGACGGAAAATTAGTCGTTTCCACACCTGTTGTCACAGGGCTGAAAGGTTACAGGGATACCTCCACAGGTCTTTTTGAAATCTATAACAAACAATCTCCTGCTAATCTTGTGGGCGAATCGTGGGACACTTATGTTACCTACTGGATGGCAGTTACCTATGACGGACAAGGTATTCATGATGCGTCATGGAGATGGGATTCGGAATACGGCGGAAATACCTACACCTATGATGGTTCTCACGGTTGTATCAATACGCCGTATGACAAGGTGGAAAAAATGTATGAGAGAGTAAAAGTCGGTACGCCCGTTGTTATTTATGAACATTCGACAGAAAAATCGTAATCCATGATTTTAGAAAAGTGTTTCTTGAACAGTTGGAATGCTATTCTCATCGTATAGCTATGACAATTAAAAGTTTCGGTCAAGCCTTTGGGGAGGCTTGTGGGGTCAAGGGGCAAAGCCCCTTGTGGGATTTTTAAGGGCGAAGCCCTTAAAGACAGTTATTCGATTTTCAACCGCTTAGATAGAAAAAACTATTATATTTAAACAATAATTTATTTGCAAATCTAGTCATAGTCTGTTAAAAAAAAATCTTTACAAAGAAAAAAAGATGTGTTATAATACAGACATTAGGTAGAGAGCCTGACGGAAGGTGTGTCAGCTTTTTGCTTAAAATACTTTAAGGAGAGAGGCGGCAAATCATTATGAGAAAGATTTCTTCGTTGTTGGTTGCAGCAGCACTTATCGCTACAGCGTCTTTTACAGCTTTCGCAGACGATGCTTCAGTAATCAATAAGGCTGAACAGAGAATCCTTGATGAACTGGCAAAGGAAGTTACCATGAGTGACGGTTCAAAATGGGTTGCTGATACGGCTTTCTACAACCGTTCAAAGAACTACTTTGCAACTGTTGATGTTACTGATGAACAGGCAGACGCAGTTATTGTCGGTGTAAACAAGGTACAGAGTATTCTGGCAAATTCCGATATCAATGATGCAACAGTAAAATCAGTTTCTCAAGAAAAAAGAACTGAATTGCTTGCAGCAGGTCGTGAAGCTGTTGCTCCTCTTGGTTTGGAAATGAACTATGATTATGTTGAGAAACAGCTCGTAGTTACAGACAAAGCAGGGGAAGTTGTAGATAAGGAAAAACCTGCATTGAAACAGAAAAGCACAGAAAATCCTACAGACAGCGGTAAGACAAACCCTACAGATAGCGGTAAAACAACCCCTACAAACGGTGGTAGTAACAGTGGCAGCAACACAAACAGCGGTAATAACTCAGGCAAAACTGTTACTGATGATGTTATCAAAACAACAGGTGCCGGTGTAGATACTTCTGCCGTTGCAGGTGTAACCGCTGCAGGTATTGTTGTAGCTGCTGCAGGTGCAGCATACGCTTTCAAAACAAGAAAAGAAAGAGCTTGATGATTGATGTCTGACTTTAACAGCAGGCACAGGCATAAGCACCGCAAAACTAGTGGGAAGGGTTTTTTAATTCTTCCCGTTATGTTTTTTGCGGTGATTTGTTTAGGGATTTATATTGCAATATCCCCGTCTTTGAAATTACTCAAAGAAGAACTGGGGGTTATGTTTTCTGATAGTGCAAAAGATTACTCCTCTGGTGAGTATAAAAATATTTTTGTGCCTGTCGCCGAAAAGCCAAAAGAGGTCGCTACGGATAGTAACGGGAAAGAAAAAACAACAGAACTGGAAACTATCCCTGCAAGAGAATTAACCTATCCGGCTTACAATAATCTCTTTGGAGAACTGATTATTGAAGAATGTGGAATTGATGTGCCATTATTTTTTGGTGATGATGATGTTGCTTTACGAAACGGTGTAGGCATTTATGCAGGCAGTTTTATTCCAGGATATGGCGGAACAATTTTAATTGCGGGTCATAACAACACTTATTTCAACGGTCTGAAAAATGCCAGCAAGGGGCAGATGGTCAAAATCAAAACAAGTTATGGAAATTATCAGTACCGTATTAATGATATTGCTGTAAAAAAAGCTACTGATGGTTCAGCATATGATTTGGCTGCTCCCAGAGAAAACCTGATAATGTATACCTGTTATCCGTTTGACGAACTGGGACTTACTCCTTGGCGTTGTTTTGTGTACGGAGAATTTGTATCAGGCCCTCAGGTTGTCGATAAATATGAAGAAGACGATGAGGACGATTTTGAAGATTTTGATGATGAAGTTGATGATAATGCTGACAGTGAGGAGGTAGAATAATGGCAAAACACCATACCTCCAAAGCAACTAAAGTGATGTATATCGTTCTTTCATTTATTCTGTCCTGTATGATGTTGGTACTTTCGCTGGCATTGATTTTACAGTTTACTGTTTTCAAGCAGGATTTTGTTACAAGCAGTATGGAAAAAGTCAGTTATTATGAATTGTTGCGTGCAGAAATTCTGCGTAATCTGAAAGATTTAGGGTATGCCAGTGGTATTGATGAAAGTTTCTTTGATGACTTTCTGGACGAAACCGTTATCAGAGAAGATATGACAGAATATATGACCAACTTCTATTCAGGAAAGAAAACGGTTGTCAGTACCGACAGGTTTAAACAGGTATTCAACAAAGCTCTTGATGAGTATATTGTCAAGAAATCTATCAATCCCGATAGTGTTTCCAAAGAAAACAGGGAATATCTGGTCAATCAGGCGATATCCATTTATCGCAAATCTGTACAGATACCGTTTTTGAGCCGTCTTTCAGGACGCTTTATGGAAATTAAACAGGTATTGCCGATAACCATAGGTGTAAGCAGTGTCTTTATTGTCCTTCTGATGATTATTTTAATTTTCTCCAGCAGATGGAAACACCGTGCAGTGCGGTATATCTGTTATGCCACCATTACGGGATTTATTGGTATGGCAGTTTCTTTTATTGCCCTGATAGCCACGAAGAAAAAGAGAAATCTGAATATTACCTCACAGGCTGTCCGTGATTTGTTTGACCATATCAGTAACAGATTTACGATGACTTTTTTATATGTCGGTATATTTTTTGCAGTAGTTTCTATAGCTTTGTTTATTCTTTTCCGCTATATTTATCCCAAGAGGACACATTCCCATGTAGGACAAGGTTCACTGGAAGTTTCCGAAGAAGATTAACGCAACGGTCTGTCATCGTGCAAACATGACAGACCGTTTTTTGGTTAAGGGCTTCGCCCTTAACAATCCTATGAGGGGCGTTGCCCCTCAACCCCACGAACTTTTTGAAAAAAGTTCGACAAAAACTTTCAAGGCTCACTTCGTTCGGATTTTTTATCCGAGTGTCAGCAGTGACAATTAAAAGTTTTTTGTCCACTTTTTTTCAAAAAAGTGGGCGGGGTTAAGGGGTGGCAACCCCTTAGCAGGATTTTCAAGGGTGCAACCCTTGAAACAAGATTTTTAAGGGCGGTAGCCCTTAATTTGTAGAATGTTTGGCGGTGTATGAACATATATTTTTCCTGAAAGTGAAAATTTCAGGAGGCGTATCATTATGTTCGTGATTAAAAAAATTGACCGTAAAACAATTATCGCAGTGCTGTTGGCAATATTATTGTTGCTGGCGATAGGCGTAAAACTGACCTTTTTAAGTAGGTTACCGACAACCGCCTATTGTGAAAGCGTGGGGAATTTCTGTATACAGATTGATGAGCATTGTTCTTTTACGGACTTCTTTGAACAATTCAACATTGCTGTCGATGAAAATACAATGACGGAAAGTGAAATTACTATACCGTCTGTATTTAATGCTGTATATGAAAGCTATAATGCCTTACAGAAAAATCAGGGGTTTGACCTGAATGATTACAAAGGACAGCAAGCTGTACGGTATACCTTTGATGTTCTCAACGATAAGGAAGAATATGAGGTCAAAGCCAATATCATTGTGTGCGAAAACAGGGTTATTGCAGGAGATTTATGCACCTATGCTTTAGACGGCATGATGACAACATTAACGGATAAAACGATGATACAGGGGTAATCTTATTGAGTGAAATACAAAGACTGGATAAATTCCTTGCTTCACAGGGGACTTTGAGCCGTAGTGAAGTCAGAAAAATGATAAACAGCGGAAAAATTACCGTCAACGGTGAAGTGGTGAAAAAGGCAGATTGTAAAGTCAGCTTTGCGGATAAGGTTTGTGTTGACGGTCAGGAAATCACCTACAAACCGTACATCTATCTTCTGATGGATAAACCGTCAGGGGTTGTGTGTGCGGTGAGTGATAAAAAGGACAAGACCGTTATTGACCTTATTCCTGAACAATACAGAAGAAAAGATTTGTTTCCCGTAGGCAGACTGGATAAAGATACAGAGGGTTTACTTATTATCACCAATGACGGCGATTTTGCCCACAAAGTAACATCGCCTAAGACAACTCTTTACAAAACTTACCATGCTATAATTGACAGCAGTATCAGTGAGGAAGATGTACAGGCTTTTGCTGATGGGATTGTGTTTAAAGATGGTACAAAGTGTAGGAAAGCCTTTCTGCGACAACTCAACAATGACAGCACTCCTCTTGTGGAAGTAAAAATCTGTGAGGGAATGTTTCATCAGGTAAAAAAAATGTTGCTTGTTCGTGGAAAAAAAGTTCTTCACCTCAAAAGAACTGCTATCGGAAATCTGACTTTAGACAGCATTTTAACCAAAAGAAAATTTGTCGAAATGGATTATTTGATAATATACGGTATTCTGTTTGACAATTTGCACGAAATCTATTGTTAGTTTTTCGCAAGATATCGAATTTGTAAAATATTGAAAACAATCTTTAGTGAAAAATAGGCTAGTAACTTTTGCTGAAAAGTGATATATTTATATTTGTAATTATAAACCTTGCATTTGATAGTAAGGGAAATCTAGGAGGTATGTGGAGATGGCTGATGTAAGGCTTGAACACATTTATAAAATTTATGATGGCGGAGTTGTCGCTGTATCAGATGTAAACCTTGATATCCAGGATAAGGAATTTATTATTCTTGTCGGTCCTTCAGGTTGTGGTAAGTCAACAACATTGAGAATGATTGCTGGTCTTGAAGACATCAGTAAAGGAACTTTGACTATTGGTGATACTATTGTCAACGATGTTGCTCCCAAAGACAGAGATATCGCAATGGTATTCCAGAACTATGCGTTGTACCCTCATATGTCAGTTTATGACAACATGGCATTCGGTCTGAAACTCAGAAAAGTTCCCAAAGAGGAAATCCGCAGAAAGGTTGAAGAAGCTGCCAGAATTTTAGACATCGACCATTTGCTTGAGCGTAAACCTAAGGCTTTGTCAGGTGGTCAAAGACAGCGTGTTGCTTTAGGTAGAGCGATTGTCCGTGACCCTAAGGTATTCTTACTGGACGAACCCCTTTCTAACTTGGACGCAAAACTCAGAGCTCAGATGAGAACGGAAATTTCTAAACTTCATCAGAGATTGGGTACAACATTCATCTATGTAACACATGACCAGACAGAAGCTATGACAATGGGTACAAGAATCGTTGTTATGAAAGACGGTTTTGTTCAGCAGGTCAACACACCTCAACATCTGTATGACTATCCTTGTAATGAATTTGTTGCAGGTTTCATCGGTTCACCTCAGATGAACTTCATCAATGCTGTTGTCGGTAAGAGTGGTCCTACTTATACACTTTCCTTCGACGGTATTACATTGGCTATTCCTGATTCCAAAGCTACTCAGCTTTCCAGCTATGTAGGAAAAGAAGTTGTCTTTGGTATCCGTCCTGAACATGTTTACGATGACTATGGCAGCATTAACAAGTACGCTAACGCTATGGAAGCTAAAGTAGAAGTTACTGAATTGATGGGTGCTGAAATTTATCTGTATCTCACAGTTGGTTCAGCGTCTGTTACCGCAAGAGTTGCTCCTACCTCTAAGGCTAAACCAGGCGATACTATCAAGATTGCTTTCGACCTTAGCAAGTTACATATCTTCGATAAGGAAACTGAACAGAACATCGCTTTACCTGTTGGGTTTGACCATAACGGTGATTCCTCTAAAGTGGATTTGTTTAAATAATCTTTCCTGAATATTCACGGTTGCATGGTATATGTTTACTTTGCAACCGTTTTTTCAACCACAGGTTTAATGACATAATCCGAAAGGAAATGGTATAATCTTGTCAACATGAACAGAAACGGAGTGATGTACTTATGAATCTTAAAGAGGCTTTCCGCTTTCAGAATAAGTTGCAGTCTTTGATGGTGACTGTCGAAGAAATTCTGATGGTAGAGGATAATGTTATCAAGACACAGAAAACCTATCTCTACAAAAAAGCTATGCCACAAGCGTCAAACGAAACCGTCACGGAAGTTCCCAATACAGAGTACTATGACCAGATTAATCAACTTACTGATTTCTTACTCTATCTCCTTAGAGAACACGAAAAACTTTCCGCCATTATCAATACTGTCAAGAGAAGTCTTACTCTGGATATTGACGGGGAAATCAGTCTTAATAAACACCGCCAGCGTATTGCTGATATTTTCCGCAAAATGACCGCTATCAGAAATTCTGAAATTGTCAAACAGAAAGCAGGTACGGGTTACTGTTTCAATGCGGAAGGTAATCAGGTCGCTTACAAGTGCGATATCAAAACCGTGAAAACTATCAATTTCGACCGTAACAAGGTTCGCCGTTACGCTACCGAACTGACAACGAAATCAGACAGTGTTTCTGCTGAAGTCGATTCCTGTATGATAAACTCTGTTGTTGACTATACTGCTCCGTTCGATGTCAATGACAGTTTCTCCGATATTTTTGATGATTTCCTCCTGCGTTATAAAAAATAACTTATAGCTATGACAATTAAAAGTTTTTGTCCACTTTTTTCAAAAAGTGGGCGGGGTCAAGGGGCGGCAGCCCCTTGTGGGATTTTAAAGGGCGAAGCCCTTACGACAGAGTAGGTCACTGCGAAAATCGGTTCAGGTGCGGATGAACTATAACCCCGCATATTTTATTTTTATGTTTTGCTTTCTATTTTTAGCGACACTCTTCGCTGTTATCCAGCGTCAGAAGTTTTCTAGCATCAAAGCATTCAATGTGATAATCCGTTCTTTTTTTCTTTGCACGGTCGTTTCGCGGAACTATTTTCTATTTTTTTATTGGATATCTCAGGATATTTTCACCTGTTTTGTGGAGAACAGAAAGCACCGTTTTTACGGTGTGACGATGTTTGAAACAGAACAAAAAATGGTTTAAGCGGTAGCTTATTCTGTTGTAAAGCAAGCGGTCGGAAAAGGGAAGAGGACATTCAGTATGTACTGAATGTCCTCTTTGTACAATGATTTCGTTCATGGGTGTCTGTAAAATCAGACTGAGAGCATAAAGGTTATCCACACTGGGCAGACATTTTCCTTTTTGCCATTTGTAGATAGCTTGTGGTTCTTCAAAGCCGAAAAATTTCTGCAAATCTTTCACAGAAAGCCCTTTAGTTTTACGCAGACGCAGAATATTTTCGCCCGTTGCTACAAGGTCAATGACAGGAAAAAGTATATCCATCATATTAAAAAACCCCCTTATCCAACATAAAAAATAACATCTTACCAATTTATTATAACTGTTTTTTACCAAAAATCAATACACATAAAGGAGAATAATTATGACAAAAATGATACCTCTTGCTAAACAAAGCAAAAAAGCCCGAAAAGAATATTACAAAAAACAGCGGAATATCTGGCAAACCAATCCTGTTACCAAAGTCAAAGAAAGCAAAAAAATCTATAAGAGAAATCGTTTTCAGGCAAAATCAGAAACTGAAAACGGTTTTCTTTTTTGTATTGACACCTTTACGCAAAACTATATATAATATTTTAAGAGAGATATTCAGGAAAGGAATTGGTATAGATGAAAGATGAAAGTAAGTCTGTCGCAATAAGAATTTCGGCAGTAACGATAGCATTGAATTTTCTGCTGACGGTATTCAAATTCATTGCGGGAATTGTCGGGAAGTCAGGAGCAATGTTGTCAGACGCAATCCATTCTGCGTCTGATGTGATAAGCACCATCATTGTTATTATAGGTTTCATTCTGTCACGAAAAAAGAGTGATATCCACCATCAGTATGGTCATGAAAGACTGGAATGTGTTTCAGCACTTATTCTGGCAGGCATATTGGGTGTGACAGGTGCAGGTATAGGCTACACGGGATTGAAAACTATTGTTTCGCAGAATTATCAGAATTTGGAAACGCCAACATCTTTAGCTTTAGTGGCTTCAATCATTTCCATTCTTGTCAAAGAGATGATGTATTGGTATACCGTTCTGGGAGCCAAGAAAATTAACAGTGCTTCACTCAAGGCAGACGCATGGCACCATAGAAGTGACGCATTATCATCGGTAGGGTCATTGATAGGTATTTTCGGAGCAATGCAGGGTGTTAAGATTCTTGACCCGATTGCCTGTGTAGTTATTTCCCTGTTCATTCTGAAAGCGACTTACGATATTGTCAAAGACGCTGTAGACAAAATGATAGACCGTTCATGTGATGAAGAAACTGTTGCCAGAATGACGACCCTTGTTATGGAACAGGACGGTGTAAAACGGCTTGATGTTATCCGCACACGACTTTTCGGCAACAAAATCTATGTGGATATTGAAATTTCGGCTGATGAAAATTTACGACTGAAAGACAGTCACGCTATATCTCAGAATGTCCATGACGCTATTGAAAAAGAATTTCCTCTTGTCAAACACTGTATGGTTCATGTCAATCCCTTTTATAATGTATAATGGGTAGTTATTATCAAAATCTGCTTACGCAGATTTTGTTTTGAATTTTTATCCGTTAAAGGGCTTTGCCCTTTAAAATTCCACAAGGGGCGTTGCCCCTTGACCCCACGAACTTTTTGAAAAAAGTTCGACAAAAACTTTTAATTGTCACAGTCCGAAGTTGGATAAAAATTTTCGAAAACATTGTTGAAAAAAGGGGTTTAATATGATATAATGTTACGAGTTATCAGAAATTGCCGTTAATCTACCAGCTAATAACAAATATATTTTGAAAAGTGGGAGTACATATGGGGAAAAAAATAATGGCAGGAATAGTCTGTGCAATGTTGTGTCTGCTGACAGGTTGTTCATCAGAAGAAACAGAAGTGGTTACCCAGCAGAAAAATGATGAAGGATATATTGTTACTGAATTGACAACGGCTGTCAGTGATAATCCTAATGGACAGATTTCGGAAGAAAGTTCTGCCATTGTTTCTGAAGTACCTGTTTCGACAAAAAACGACAGTACACAGCCTTCGAACAATGGTACAGTGACATCATCATGGTTTGATGATGCGGTGTTTGTCGGTGACAGTGTGACATTGAAGTTGAATTATTATTGTGACGCTCACCCCGAAGCATTGGGAAATGTAAAATTCTTTTGTGCAGGAAGTATGGGATATAACAATACGCAGTTCAACGAAGATGACGAAGAATTGATACGCCCCTACTACAAAGGAGCAACCCAAAAAACGGAAGAATGTGCTGTTGTTACGAAATCGACAAAAGTATTTGTCATGTTGGGGATGAACGATATCGGACTGTATGGTGTAGACGGTTCATTGGAAAGTGCCAGAACATTATTGACAAAAATTCATGAAAATTCTCCCGATGCTGTTATCTATGTGCAGTCGGTGACACCGATACTGGAAGGTTTTGAGGGAGAAACATGGAACAATACACTCATACAGGAGTTTAACGGAAAGTTACAGGAATTATCTGACGAAAACGGTTATCATTATCTGGATATTTACAGTATTATGGCAGATGAGAGTGGTCATTTGCGTAAAAATTATTGCGGTGACCCCGAAGCATTGGGTATTCATTTTACGGAACAGGCTTGTGAAGTCTGGTGTGACTATCTCAAAAATCATGTGTGAGAGTGGTCATAAAGATAAAGGAGGAAATAAGTTTATGATAAAGAAAATAGCCGTTATACTTTCGGTAGCAATGACTATGGGAAGTGTTTTGTGTGCTTGCGGAGATAAAGAAGAAAATACTTCTCAGGTAAATTCCGCAGTAAGCCAGAATGTTGTACAGGAAAAGACACTCACTGATGTTTTCAGCGATATCAAAACGCAGGTAAATGTTTCAGAGATGGTAGAATTTCAAGATGTATCGTCGCTGGACAGATATTACGGGATTACCGCTGAACAGGTTTCGGAGTTTGCAGGCGGTATCAACAATTCAGGCGTAGAACAGGAAGAAATTGTCTTACTCAAAGCCAGTAGTGACGCTGATGTTGAGGCACTCAAGACCGCCTTAGAAAACAGACGGCAATCCAAACTCAACGAAAACAAAAATTACAATCCCGAACAAGCTGAAATTATCGAAAAATGTTCAGTAGAAACCAACGGATTATATGTTTTTATGATAATCTCTCCCAACAACGAACAGATGACACAGATTTTTAAAACTGACCTGAACCTTAGCTAGTTTAAAGGCTACCGCCCTTAAAAATCCTGTTTTGTCGGGGACACTGTCCCCGAACCCCTGTTTAAGGCAATGTCATCAACTTAAGAGTGTCATTCCGAACATAGTGAGGAATCTTAATAAGATTCTTCGTCGCTTTCGCTCCTCAGAATGACAGCAATATATTTTTTTTGAAAAAAAGTGGACAAAAAACTTTCCATCTCACTGTGTTCGGGATATTGGCAATACTGTTGCATAAAATAGGTATGTCATGGTTAAGGAAAGGAAGCGATTATATGGAAAAGTACGATGAATTTTTAGAAAGAATCAGTTATCAGCAGGCACAGTTACAGATTGGAGAGGGTGATTTTACACCTGACGGAAGAGTATACGGAAAAGTCAATGCAGATAATACTTTCAGAACATTTTACGGTGATACTGTTGTATTTGATTTGAAACGCAATACAAAAAAGAAAATCGCAAAAATGACAGATATGCTTTATGAATATGTTCCCGAATGTTTCTGCGAAAGACTGCCCGAAGATACTTTTCACATGACCTTGCATGATTTAAGTGCATCAGATAATTTGTCGGAAGTAGCGTGTGAAGTATTTGATAATGAAGTGCGTCTGTTACAGTTGTTGAAAGAAATGCCCATAAAATCACAGACCATAGAAATGAAAATGAATTATGTAGTCAATATGGTCAACACATCATTGGTACTGGCACTTGTACCTGTCAATGAACACGAATGGAATAAATTGCAGAAACTGTATACCTTTATTAATAAGATAAAAGTTTGTCCGTATCCGTTTCTGACACCGCATATTACTCTTGCTTATTATAGTCACAAAGGTTTTTCAAAATCATCTGCCGATAAGTTAAAAGAAGTTGTCAGCGAACTGAATACTAAAAGTCTGGAAATCACTTTGCATACGGATAAACTTTTCTATCAGAAATTTATCCTGAATCGGTAAGAAGACCCCGACCTCTATAGGTCGGGGATGAATTGCCGTCAGCCCGTAAGGGCTGAGAATGGATTGACATCTCAGAAATAT
>CACWNY010000062.1 GCA_902762375.1 uncultured Ruminococcus sp.
GGACACACGGGGTTAGCTCGCTGATACTGTACAGGTTGCTGTACTTGAACGAGAAGCCCCCGCCTCTAAGCGAAGCGTAGGCGGCGGGAGTATGTCACCAGTATGAAAGATTATATTTCTGTTTTCGGCATGACTTCAATGCAATAATACTTGCTTGACGAAAAAAAACGACTGAAATATTTATCAGTCGTTTTTTGTTTTTTATATTGTTTCTGTTAAGGGCGTTGCCCTTAACAATCCTATCAGGGGCGTTGCCCCTGAACCCCACGAACTTTTTGAAAAAAGTTCGACAAAAACTTTTTCGGCTCACTGCGTTCGGAATGATTATCAAACTGTCAGCTATGACAATTAAAAGTTTTTTGTCCACTTTTTTTCAAAAAAGTGGGCGGGATTGTCAAGGGTGCAACCCTTGACACAGGATTTTTAAGGGCGGTAGCCCTTAAACTATAAATTCCATTTGAATACTGTTTTGAAAGGTGTATCTTGGTCGGTGGCAAAAGCACGGTGAATGTCATCAATATTGCAGACTTCTGCGTCCTCATAGATAATACTGCCCAAGCGTCTGCGTACACGCCTGATTTTCATTAAACGGACTGCCTGTTCAAAGTTTTCTTTTCCTGAACGGCTACTCCCGACAATCGTCAACCCTTTTTCCAGTACAGTTCTTGTAGTTATGGGTATTTGGTTTTCGCTTACGCCCATAAGTATCATTGTCCCTTGCGGACGGATATGTTTTATCATATTGTTAATCGCATCATAACTGCCCTCACCACCTGCACATTCAAACGCATGGTCGAAAGTGTAATTTTCGGGGATAGCATAATCAAGATAAGTTTTGTCTACAAAAGAAAAACGAGCAAGTTTTCTTAATCGTCTGCCAATGACGGTAATCTGTGTTTCGGGCATAAGTTCCTTGAGGGTTGTTGCCACGACATAAGCCAAAGGACCATCACCGAAAATAGCCACTTCTTCACGACAGGCATGAGCAATTTTGCGGAAACGGTCAACGGCGTGTGTGGCTACACTGAAAAATTCAGTAATACAGGCAATATGTAAAGGAATATCATCGCACGGTACAATCCTGTCAGGCGGAAGGTCAACGAACTCACGCATAAACCCGTCACCTGAACTGGAAAGGAATTTTGACTGTTCATCGTAATTTTCCGCAATATAAGTCAGTTTTCTTGCAGGGATATTCGGTATCATCACTACCTGTTGTCCCATTTTGAAAGTTCCTGTCTTATCTAAGATAACTTCTCCGCAACATTCGTGAATAAGAGCCATCGGTAATTTTTCACTAAGAACTTTCATATCACGCTGACCACGATAATAGCGTTGGTCGGCATGACAGATAGACATATATTTTGGTCTGACCAGAACTTTTCCGTCAATATTTACATCGCATAGCTTTACCGAAAAAAATTGTGGGTTGGTAAGCTGATAGATATAATTAATCACTCTTCATTCCTCCGACAATGACTTTAGCTATCTGATAATCGTTGACGGTAGTAATTTTCATATTCAGATTTTCGCCCATAACCAGTTTGACAGGGACATTTTTCATCACACAGATTTTACAAGCGTCTGTGAGGATATTTTTTTCAGATTCGGTAAGCTGTTCATAGAGTTCTTTCAGCATTTTGACTTTGAAAGACTGTGGTGTTTGTCCCTGATACATAAAGCGTCTGTCGGGGATATCAGAGATTTCCTCACCGTTTTCTGAACGGACAATCGTATCAGTTGCACAGACGACAGTATCACAGGCACCGTATTTTTGTGCCATAGCGATATTTTCCTCAATGATACGCAAGGTGACAAATGGTCTTACAGCGTCATGGGTGACGATGATATCATCGTCATTGGCACCGTAATCACGGTTGATTTCGTCAATGACTTTAAAGATGGTATCATTTCTGGTTTCTCCGCCAGGAGCAAGTCGGACACGGTCGTTATCCAGACGGTATTTTTCCAGCAAGTCATACATATAGGACATCCAGTCGGGATGTATACCGAGATACACCGCACGAAACTGATTACAGGCAAGCATTTTTTCTAATGTATGGATAATGATAGGTTTGTTGCCTAAAGGTAAAAACTGTTTGGGCATGGTCGAAACATGCATTCTTGTTCCCACACCGCCTGCAAGTATAGCACCATAAATCATAAGAAGTTACTCCTTTGTTGTTTAAGGGCTACCGCCCTTAAAAATCCTGCCCACTTTTTTGAAAAAAAGTGGACAAAAAACTTTCAAGGCTCACTTCGTTCGGAAATCTTTAGCGAACTTCGGACTGTGACAATTAAAAGTTTTTGTCGAACTTTTTTCAAAAAGTTCGTGGGGTCAAGGGGCAACGCCCCTTGTGGGATTTTAAAGGGCAACGCCCTTTAACTGTTGATTACTTTAAAAAAGGATTTTTGAAATCATAACAGGACTGTTCTGTATTACAATAGACCACATCGTGGTGAGGTTTCTGTTGTTCTTTTGGGGGAATGGTCATATATTCCCCGAAAGCGGTTTTCAGATAAATATCATAGCCTACAGGAATGGGCATTTGCAGACCTTCAAATTCTTTATATACGGCACTGGAAAATGCTTCTTTAGGGTATTCGCACTGCATATAATGAGGACCTGCACAAAGTTCGGTAATTTTTGTACATTTGTCCAGCGGATATTTTGTCATCTGTTTCTGAGCAGTACGCCAGATTTTGGTTCTTGTTTTGGGATTGCGGAAAATACCCAACAGTGCTTTACTGCCGAAAGCAATAATACCGCCATGCTTTTCGGGAACAACCTGAGCCAGAAATAAAGAATATATCATCGCCCATAATTTTTGTTTTTTCCGTTTGAAACCGTCAGGACAACCGTCCAGCGGAAAGACATCCATCACCAGTCCGTGAGGAATATCCAGATGTGCCTGATTTGCCTTGACACAAGTTCCTGATGTGTCCACAATCGTAGTAAAGATATTGCCCGTAAAGATATCGTCATCTGTTTTCAGACAGAGAAAACGCTTGTCTTTGGAATATTTTTTCCAGAGTGACGGTAATTTTTCATAATCTTTTCTGGGCATGAAAATGTCGATGTCATCGTCCCACGGAATAAACCCTTTATGCCGTAATGAACCTATGCAACACCCACCGCAAAAATAAAATAAAAGATGATGTTCGTCACAGAAATTTTTAAAATAAACCAATGTTTCCAGTTCCCGCAGTTGTAAATGCCGTAGTTGTTCGGGGGTAAACTGTACTGTATCTATCGCCACTCCATACACCTCATTAAAAAATGTTTTTACCTGAGCGGTTGAAAATCAGATAATTATTGTCAAAATCTGCTTACGCAGATTTTGTTTGGAATTTTGGGTAGTTTAAGGGCTTCGCCCTTAAAAATCCCATCAGGGGCTTTGCCCCTGAACCCCACAACTTTTTGAAAAAAGTTGACAAAAACTTTTAAGTGTCACAGCTATAGGTTGTTTCTTTATCATTACGCATGGAAAATTAATTGCCCATATAGTACATTTTCACCTGTCTGATTTTCCGTTTAGCTTTGTTGAGTTTTTCTTTTCGGATAGGAAAATGAACTAATCCTACTAATGTTCCTATGCCGAAAGCAATATGCAGTGACGGAAATATCAACGGCAACAGTAAAAAATGCAGACATCTTGTTTTTTTCTGGAATGCGTTGACGGTGATGAATAAGTCAAAACAAAGATAGGCAAGCAATATTGCCCACAATAACCACGATATGCCACAAAAGGCAAGCACTGTGCTGATAATCAAAGAAAGCACAAACGCAAAAGGTACAAAATAAAATTTGGATAAGCACTCAGGAACGGTTTTGACCGTCAGTCCAATCCAGAAACCATTACTGTATTTCTGCACAATCATTTTTTTAAGGCTTGTCCTTATGTATTGATAGGAAACGATATCGGGACTGCAACAGATTTTATAGCCTGCTTTGATAATGCGGTAATGGAACTCATTATCTTCTGTACGCCCCAATGCTTCATTGAAACCGCCTACTTTGGCGAAAACATCTCTGCGGTATGCTCCGTTGAAGATACTGTTGATATAAGTTTTTTTTCGCTGAACTCTGCGGTATTTGGCAAAGTTTCCGCCGAAAAGACCTTCTTCCGCTGTCAGTAAGGTATTACCCCAGTTGTTTTTGTGGAGGGTAATGTTGGGTCGTCCGCCACCGCAGACATATTCACCGCTCATAATGACTTTAACATTATTTTCCACAAAATCAGCAGGAATTTTGGAATGTGCGTCCACTTTGATAATAATGTTGCCCCTTGTATGCAGAAACGCTGTATTCCAGCCGATAGCCTGATTACTTTTCTGATGTTCGACGATTTTGATGTCAAAGAAATCCGTGTGTTCATCGGCGAAACTTTTCATTATCTTTCCTGTTTTATCCTGTGAACCGTTATCCACAAAAACAAGTTCGATATTGTTATGGTCGTAACGCTGATTGATGATATCGTTGAGTAATCCCGGCAGGAATTGCTCCTCGTTGTATGCGATAACGCACAGTGTAACCAACATAATATAAGTCCACCTTACATAATTCCAAAAATACTGCACAGAAAAAGTTTCGATACCCACTATACCGTATCATTATAACACTAATGTTTCTGATAATAAAGTTTTTTTTGACTAATTGCTGTTTTTTATCGAATTTTACCAAATTAAATGATAAATTATTGTGAATGTTAAATATTATTTGTTATAAAAACAGGACTGATGTGGCAGTTGATAGTGGGAAAAATTTGTTTTGGTAATATTGCTGAGAAAAATTGCTTAAATTTTTATCAGAAATATTTTTTTTATGTTCAAGTGTACAGAAAATTTAAAACAAAAGTGAATTTTAGCAAAAAATGTTTATTTTTTCAATCTTTGTGGTATACTCTTTAGAGAGTTTTTCAGGTTACGGGAGAGGTGTTATCTGTATTGAAAGATAATAAAGATAATAATGAAATATATTCCTACACGGAAAAGGGCAAAAAACAGGAGATAAAACAGGAAAAGAAAGAAAAAAGAAAATCCAGCGGAAAACGACCGTTATGGCGGACGGTGTTGTTATGGTTTCTGGTAGTGATACTTGGAGTTTCAGGTGGCGGTATGGTGTATTATTACCGTGTGCTGGGCAATATCGGATTTCAGGCTATCACAGACAGAAAAAATTATACCAATGATGATAATTCTCAGATTTCTTCCGAAGTGTATAAAAATCAGACAACTTCCCTTGACCTTTTTGACGGAGTATTGCTCAATGACCCAAAAATCCTGAATATTATGATATTCGGTGAAGATTCTGGGGCAGGCAGTGATACAGAGTATGGACGAAGTGATACTATGCTGATGATTTCCATAGACAACCGTCATAAAAAAGTAAAGATGACTTCTTTTATGAGAGATATGCTGGTCAATATTCCCTATACAGACAGTGCAGGAAATTCGCATGGTATGGATAAACTCAATGCAGCTTACCGTCTGGGAGGGGCAAACCTTTCCGTACAGACTATCGAGGCGAATTTCGGTGTGGATATTGACCGTTATGCGATTATCAATTTCGAGAGTTTCAAAGGTATTATTGACGCTTTGGGCGGTATTGATATCAAACTGACACAGGACGAAATCGATTATATCAACTGGCAGACCTATATCAACAATCAATCTACCGAACGCTATGAAATACAGGCAGAACCCGGACTTGTTCACCTTAACGGCAGACAGGCTTTATGGTATGCCCGTGACAGAGGTTATCAGGAAGACGAACACCCTGAATTTGTTATTTCAGGTAACGACTTTGACAGAACTTCCAGACAGCGTAACTTAATGCGTACTCTGATGAACCGTTTCAGAAAAGCCAACTTTACCGAAATCGTCAAAATTGTTGCAGAAATAGGTCCTATGATTACCACAAACCTTAAAAAGGACGAAATTACGACATTGGTTGCCAATGCACCTACTTATTTATCCTATGGTATCAGTGAGTTCCGCTTGCCTACAGGTGACGGCTATAAATACAGTTGGTTTGAATTACAGTCTGTTCTGGAAATAACGGACATTCAAAGTCAGCGGACACAGCTTGCTAAATTTATTTTCGGTGAATCGGCAGTGGTTGCTCATAATACCGAAGTGGAAACAAATGTTCCTACAGAAGAACCAACCTATACTGGCTTTTCTGATACCTTTAGCAATACAGAAGAAGATTAAATAAAAACTCTCACAGTTAATTTCGGTGGGAGTTTTTTTGTTGCAGGGGTTTCACCCCTGCACCCCTGAGTTAAGGGCGTTGCCCTTAACAATCCCACAAACTTTTTGAAAAAAGTTTGACCAAAAACTTTTTTGGCTCACTGTGTTCGGAATGATTATCAGACGATTAGCTCACACAATTAAAAGTTTTTTGTCCACTTTTTTTCAAAAAAGTGGGCAGGATTTTTAAGGGCGGCAGCCCTTAAAACAGGATTTTAAAGGGCGGTAGCCCTTTAAATCAACAAAAAACATTAGGAACAATAGGTCAATTTGTACTGGATTTTCATGTCGTTTTGTGGTATAATAGTCATCGTGTAAAATCATTTTCATAATCTACTTTGAAAGGTGAGTTTTATCTATGTATAAAATCGTAAGAAAGAAAGTGTTGAATCCTACAGTAACCCTGATGGATATAGATGCACCGCTGATAGCCAAAAAAGCTGAACCAGGTCAGTTCATCATTCTCAGGGTTGACGATGACGGTGAAAGAATACCTCTGACCGTTGCCGATTTTGACCGTGAAAAAGGCACAGTTACCATTATCTTTCAGATAGTGGGAGCAACTACCGAAAAACTCAACCATAAACAGGAAGGCGAATATATTGCAGACTTTGTAGGTCCTCTGGGTGTAGCGTCCCATACGGACGGACTGAAAAAAGTAGCAGTTGTCGGTGGCGGTGTGGGTTGTGCGATTGCCTATCCCATTGCCAAAAAATTACATAATCTGGGTTGTGAAGTCCATAGTGTGGTAGGTTTCAGAAACAAAGATTTGGTTATTCTGGAAGAGGAATTTAAAGCAGTAAGCGATGTTATGAAAATGATGACAGATGATGGCAGTTACGGTGAGAAAGGTCTTGTCACCAATGCTTTGCAGTCACTTATCGAAAGCGGAGAAACTTATGACGAAGTTATCACGATTGGTCCATTAATAATGATGAAATTTGTCTGTAAGCTGACCAAACAGTACAACATCAAAACGGTCGTCAGTATGAACCCAATTATGATTGACGGTACGGGAATGTGTGGAGGTTGCCGTCTGACAGTGGACGGCAAAACAAAGTTTGCGTGTGTTGATGGTCCTGACTTTGACGGTCACCTTGTTGATTTTGATGAAGCAATAGAGCGTGGCAGAATGTATTATGACTTTGAACGCCATGTCCATGAAGAAACCTGTAACCTTTTTAAAAAGGAGAGTGAATAATATGGCAAGAAATATGTCTTTAAAGAAAAATCCTATGCCTTCACAGGAACCTGATGTCAGAAATAAGAACTTTCTTGAAGTTGCCTTAGGCTATACCGAAGAAATTGCACTTGATGAGGCACAGCGTTGTCTGAATTGTAAGCATAAACCTTGTGTACAGGGTTGTCCCGTACATATCGACATTCCGTCTTTTATTCACGAAGTTACTTTGCAAAATTTTGAAGGTGCTTACAATATTATTTCACAGTCCAGTTCATTACCCGCTGTTTGTGGCAGAGTATGTCCGCAGGAATCACAGTGCGAAAAATATTGTGTAAGAGGTATCAAAGGCGAACCTGTTGGTATAGGCAGACTGGAAAGGTTTGTTGCTGACAGACATAACAATCAGGAAAATGTTGTTATTGAAAAACCTGTGTCTAACGGTCATAAAGTGGCTATCATCGGTTCAGGTCCGTCAGGTCTTACCTGTGCAGGGGACTTGGCGAAAAAGGGTTATGAAGTCACTGTTTTTGAGGCGTTACATCTGGCAGGCGGTGTATTGGTATATGGTATTCCTGAGTTCAGATTGCCTAAAGCTATTGTACAGAAAGAAATTGATACACTCAAGGCACTGGGCGTTAAAGTGGAAACCAATATGGTTATCGGTAAAATCCTTTCCATTGACGAACTTATGGAAGATTATGGATTTGAGGCAGTCTATATTGGTTCAGGAGCAGGATTGCCCAGATTTATGAACATCAAAGGCGGAAATCTCAAAGGTGTTTATTCCGCAAACGAATTTCTGACCAGAGTTAATCTCATGAAAGCCTACAAAGAAAATACTACCACACCTATTCTTCATGCACAGAAAGTGGCTGTTGTCGGTGGCGGTAATGTGGCTATGGACGCAGCCCGTTGTGCAAAGCGTTTAGGGGCTGATGAGGTATATATTGTCTACAGAAGAAGTGCTGAAGAATTACCCGCAAGAGCTGAAGAAGTCGAACACGCTAAAGAAGAGGGTATCGTATTCAAACTGTTGACAAACCCTGTTGAAATTCTTCCGAATGAAAAGAACAGTGTCGGCGGTATTAAGTGCGTGGAAATGGAACTCGGTGAGCCTGACGCTTCGGGCAGAAGACGACCTGTTGTCAAAGAGGGTTCAGAATTTGATATTGATGTGGATTGTGTCATCATGGCTATAGGAACATCACCAAATCCGCTTATCAAGTCCACAACCAAAGGACTGGATACACAGAAATGGGGAGGAATTATCGCTGATGATAACGGTCTGACTTCCCGTGAAGGTGTGTATGCAGGCGGTGACGCTGTAACAGGTGCGGCAACGGTTATTCTGGCTATGGGAGCTGGCAAGACCGCAGCAACAGCTATTGACGAATATATCAAAAACAAACAGTAAGATTTTCAAGCCACTGTCAGAAGTTTCGGCAGTGGCGTTTTTTACGGAATTTTTTAAGGATTAGGGTATACTAAGATACTGTTTTATCCTGAATCGGCAAGAAGCCTCCGACCTCTATAGGTCGGGGATGAATAGCCCGTCAGCCACAAGGCTGACTGTTTCCTTGACAACATTAAGATATGTTGCTAAAATATCATAGGTAAG
>CACWNY010000063.1 GCA_902762375.1 uncultured Ruminococcus sp.
GGGCGTTGCCCCTGAACCCCACGAACTTTTTGAAAAAAGTTCGACAAAAACTTTTCTGGCTCACTTCGTTCGAATTGTTTAGCTAAGTGTCAGCTATGACAATTAAAAGTTTTTTGTCCACTTTTTTTCAAAAAAGTGGGCGGGATTGTTAAGGGCGGCAGCCCTTAACACGGGATTTTAAAGGGCGGCAGCCCTTAACACGGGATTTTAAAGGGCGGTAGCCCTTTAACGAATTATTTTTTCTTAAAAATTCATGCAATGTTTGACAATTCAGCCAGTTTGTTATATAGTATAGGGCAGACTAAATATGGTAAGGGGTGCAGATTTATGAATTATAACAGCACGACAGACAAAAACAATGTTGTATCATCAGCACAGGCAATATCGCAGGGAATAGCTGAGGACGGCGGATTATTTGTACCACAGGAAATTCCGCAGTACAGCAAAGCTGATTTTACAGCGATGTTGAGCATGGACTACAGAGCAAGAGCAAAAAAAATCATAGGAGATTATCTTACCGACTTCACCGCTGAAGAAGTAGCAGATTGTGTAGACAATGCCTATACCAAAGAAAAATTCGGAAGCGAAAATCCAGCACCGATAGTCAGTACAACACTCAACGGTACAGAAATGAATATTCTGGAATTGTGGCATGGACCTACTTCAGCATTTAAAGATATGGCATTACAGATATTGCCATATTTCCTGACCAAATCTCTTGCCAAGAAATATAAAGGCAAAGAAGCCGTTATTCTGGTAGCGACATCAGGTGATACAGGAAAAGCAGCTTTGGAAGGGTTCAAAGATGTAGAGGGAACAAAAATCATTGTATTCTATCCGCAAAACGGTGTCAGTCCCATGCAGAAATGTCAGATGGCAACACAGGAAGGCAGTAATGTTGATGTGTGTGCGATAGAGGGCAACTTTGATGACGCACAGACAGGTGTAAAAAAGATTTTCACCACACCGTCAGTAAAAGAAAAATTGCGAGCAAACGATAAACTCTTTTCCAGTGCCAATTCCATCAACTGGGGCAGACTGTTACCGCAGATTGTCTATTACATTTCGGCTTATTGCGACCTTGTGAACAGTGGCAGAATTACATTAGGTGACGAAATCAATGTGGTTGTACCGACAGGCAATTTCGGAAATATCTTAGCGTCCTACTATGCTATGCTGATGGGTTTACCCATTAAGAAATTCATCTGTGCGTCCAATTCCAACAATGTGCTTACCGATTTCATTAATACGGGTGTTTACAACAAAAACAGAACATTCTATACCACAATTTCCCCGTCAATGGATATTCTTGTATCGAGCAATCTGGAAAGAATGTTATATATCTTTGCGGACGGCGATGACAAAAAGGTCAAATCCTATATGACAGCCCTGAAAACAGACGGAGCATATGAAGTTGACGAAAGTATCAAGGCAAAATTGACAGAGAAATTCTTTGGTGGTTATTGTGATGAGCAGTCGACCAAAGATACCATCAAAGCCTTGTATGAACAGTCAAAGTATTTATCCGATACTCATACAGCTGTTGCCGTGAATGTCTATGAACAGTATGTCACGCAGACAGGCGACAGGACACCCGTTATTTTAGCGTCCACAGCAAGTCCCTATAAATTTTCAAAGAGTGTACTGGGCAGTATCATTCCCGAAGAAAGCCTTTGTGAAAGCGAATTTGATATGGTAGACCAGATGTACAAAGTAACAGGTGTGGCAATTCCGCAACCACTTGCCCAGCTTAAAAACAAGAAAGTCCGTTTTGACAAAGTTACTGCTGTAAAAGATATGCCCAAATATGTACTTGAAGTATTGGGAGTAGAGTAAATGTCAATTTTTGTGATTGGGGATTTACATTTATCATTCGGTACAGATAAGCCGATGGATATTTTCAGCGGTTGGGACGGTTACGAAAAGAAAATTGAACAGAACTGGCGTTCACTGGTCAAAGATACCGACACAGTCGTTATTGCAGGAGATATTTCGTGGGCGATGAAGTTGCAGGAAACCTATGAGGATTTTTCTTTTATCAACAGTTTGCCTGGAAAAAAGCTCTTGATAAAGGGTAATCACGATTACTGGTGGGAAACCCGCAAAAAAATGGAAACTTATTTTCAGGAAAATCATTTTGATACACTGGAAATCATTTTCAACAGTGCAAAAGCGGTAGAAGATTATGCCGTATGCGGAACAAGAGGCTGGTTTTATGATGCTGAAAACGATGCGGATAAAAAAGTCCTCAACCGAGAGGTCGGAAGATTGCGTACTTCCCTTAACGAAGCTCTTAAAACGGGCAAAACACCGCTTGTTGTCTTACATTATCCCCCCGTATATGGTAGTCAGCGTTGTGACGAAATTCTGAATGTTCTCAAGGAGTACCACATTGACCGCTGTTATTACGGACATCTTCATGGCAGACAGATATTCCGAAAAGCCGTGACAGGAGAATTTGAAGGAATAAATTTTCATCTTATTTCAGGGGATTATCTTCAGTTTATTCCGAAACTTGTCCGATAGATGGTTGAGTTAAAGGGCGTTGCCCTTTAAAATCCCACAAGGGGCTTTGCCCCTTGACCCCACCGCTTTTTTGAAAAAAAGTGGACAAAAAACTTTTAGTTGTCACCGCTTAAGGTGAGATTATTTTAAGTACGGAAGAGAATTTCCGTGAGAAAACACGCATAATTTTACAATTTTTTCATAATTAGCTATGGAAAAAAAATATTTGTTATGTTATAATGAAAAACACTTAGCATATTTCAGGAGGAAACAAAAATGAGTTTGAAATCTACCAATAAAGCGGATACCAACAAATACGAAGTCGTTGTAGAGATTGAGGGGAAAGTATTCAACGATGAAGTCAACAGAGTTTACCGCAAAGAAGTAAAGAAGATTAACATTCCCGGTTTCCGTAAAGGAAAAGCACCGAGAGCCATTATAGAAAAGATGTATGGTGAAGAAGTCTTTTACGATGACGCTATCAAGAACCTTTATCCGTCAGCACTTGGTGATGCTATTGACGAGGCTGGATTGAATGTTGTCGGTGTTGACAGCGTAGAAGTGGAAGAAACAAGCAAAGAAAACGGTCTGAGATTTAAAGCTGTCGTATTTGTAAAGCCTGAAGAAGTAGCCATCAGCGACTATGAGGGTATTGCTGTTGTTATGAAACCCACCGAAGTTACCGAAGAAATGATTAACGAAGAAATCGAGAAGGTAAGAGATAGAAACAGCAGAACGGTAACTGTTGAGGACAGACCTGCACAGAATGGTGATACAGTTGTTATCGACTTTGAGGGATTTGTTGACGGTGTGGCATTTGACGGCGGTAAGGCAGAAAACTTCAATCTGACTTTGGGTAGCGGACAGTTTATACCGGGATTTGAAGAAAAAATCGAAGGTCACAATACAGGCGAAGAATTTACCATTGAAGTGACTTTCCCCGAAGATTATCAGGCAGAAAATCTCAAAGGAAAAGCAAGCGAGTTCAAAATCACCTTACACGAAATCAAAGCCAAAGAACTTCCCGAAGTTGACGATGAATTTGTCAAAGATGTCAGCGACCATGAAACACTGGACGAATATAAAGAAGAACTCAAATCTGAAATTGCGGAAAGATTGCAGAAAGAAGCAGACAGCGATATGGAAAACCAGCTTGTTGACAAACTTTGTGATTTGTTACAGGCAGAAGTTCCCGAAGTCATGTATGAAAATCAGGCTAACGATATGTTGAAAGATTTTGATATGCGTCTGCGTTCACAGGGACTGGATTTGGAAAGTTACATCAAGTATTTCGGCATGACCAAAGAAAGTATGCTGGAAACTTACAGACCGCAGGCAGAAAAGAGAGTAAAAGTAAGACTGGCTCTGGAGAAGATTGCAGAAGAAAAAGGTTTCAACGAAGTCAGTGAAGAAGACCTCAATGCTGAATATGAAAGACTGGCAGAAAATTATAAGATGGAAGTTGACAAAGTAAAAGGAATTATTGCCTCAGAAGCTCTCAAGCAGGATATTGCCGTAGATAAAGCGATGAAATTTGTCAAGGAAAGTGCCGTTAAATCATAATTTGTACTTGGTGAATAATTACATTGTATTTCGTCTATGATTATAGAGGTAATCGTAAAGAAATTTCGGGGACTTACAGAATATAATGTATTTTGGAAAGGAATGATTACAAATGGAAATCATTAACAGCAATCTTGTACCTTATGTCATCGAACAGACAAGCAGAGGAGAGCGTTCTTACGACATATTCTCACGCCTTTTAGGAGAGAGAATTGTCATGCTGACAGGAGAGGTCAATGACGCTTCCGCAAGTATTGTGGTAGCACAGCTTTTGTATCTGGAAAGTCAGGACCCGACAAAGGATATTTCTCTTTATATCAACAGTCCAGGCGGTTCAGTTACAGCAGGAATGTCGATTTACGACACTATGCAGTACATCAAATGTGATGTATCTACAATATGTATGGGTATGGCAGCAAGTATGGGAGCATTTCTGTTGTCATCAGGAACAAAGGGAAAGCGTTACGCATTACCGAATGCCGATATTATGATACATCAGCCTTTAGGCGGATTTCAGGGACAGGCGTCTGATATCATGATACACGCCAACTACATTGACAGAATTAAAGGCAGACTGAACGGTATCTTATCTGCCAACACAGGTCAGCCGATTGAGGTTATCGAAAAAGATACCGACAGAGATAATTTCATGTCGGCACAGGAGGCCTGCGAATACGGTTTGATTGATAAGGTAATGCAGAGATAATCAGACTAAGCAAAAGCAGGCAGAATTATCAGCAGGAAAGGAGTTGTAATATGGCAGGCAAAGGGGAGAAAAAAACGGTACGCTGTTCGTTTTGCAACCGTACACAAAGTCAGGTAGGACGCATCATCGAGGGCAACGGTGTATTTATTTGTGAAGAATGTGTCAGGCAGTGTCAGGAGATATTGGGTGATACTTTTGATGATGTAGACTTCAAGGACTATTTCAGTAAGGACGAGGATTTACTCAAGCCCGAACAGATAAAAGCCAGACTTGACGAATATGTTGTCGGACAGGACGAAGCCAAAAAGACACTTTGTGTAGCCGTATACAACCATTATAAAAGAATAAAACACAATAAAGGTACAGATAAGGATTTTGTCAAGAGCAATGTGTTGATGGTAGGGCCTACAGGTACAGGAAAGACCTTTTTAGCCCAGACATTGGCAAAGATACTCAATGTACCGTTTGCCATTGCAGACGCAACTACACTTACACAGGCAGGCTATGTTGGTGAAGATGTTGAAAATATTTTGTTGCGACTGATACAGGCAGCGGATTTTGATGTCAAGAGTGCCGAACAGGGCATTATCTACATTGACGAAATTGACAAGATTTCCCGAAAATCGGAAAATCCTTCTATCACACGAGATGTCAGCGGAGAGGGAGTACAGCAGGCTTTACTCAAAATTCTTGAGGGAACGGTAGCGAATGTGCCACCGCAGGGAGGCAGAAAACACCCTCAACAGGAATGTATTCCTATCAATACAAAAGATATTCTCTTTATTTGTGGAGGAGCTTTTGACGGTCTGGAAAAGACGATGGAAAAGCGGATATCCAGTTCGTCAATAGGGTTCGGAGCTGATGTCAAATCCAAAGGACAGCTTGCCAAAGAAACCGACTGGATGAAAAATATCATACCACATGATTTGGTAAAGTATGGACTTATTCCCGAACTGATAGGCAGATTACCTGTCATTACTCATCTCAATGCGATAGATAAAGAAGGATTTATTAAAATTCTTACCGAACCCAAAAATTCACTGGTCAGGCAGTATAAAAATATTTTTGAGCTTGACCATGTGACCCTTGAGTTTGAAAAAGAGGCATTGGAGGCGATTGCCGAAAAGGCACAGGAAGAAAACACAGGGGCAAGAGGATTGCGTTCGATTATGGAAAATATTCTGATGGATTTGATGTTTACCGTACCGTCAGATGTGACGATAGAGAAAGTCATTATTTCCGCAGAAACGGTCAAAGACCCGTCCAATGTTACCATAATCCGCAATCAGGAAAGAAAAAAATCCGTTTGAGGACAGTTGAAATGATTTTCTCCTTGTATAGCTATGAAAATTAAAAGTTTCGGTCAAGCCTTTTCAAAGGCTTGTGGGGTCAAGGGGCAAAGCCCCTTGTGGGATTTTTAAGGGCGAAGCCCTTAAACGCATCAAAATCCAAACAAAATTTGCGTAAGCAAATTTTGACAGTAACTATTTGATTTTCAACCGCTCAGGTAGAAATTTATCCTGAATCGGCAAGAAGACTCCGACCTCTATAGGTCGGGGATGAATTGCCGTCAGCCGTAAGGCTGATTTTTTCCTTGACAACATTAAGATAT
>CACWNY010000064.1 GCA_902762375.1 uncultured Ruminococcus sp.
AGACAATCAAGATAATCAGGACAATCAAGACAATCAGGACAATCAAGACAATCAAGATAATCAGGACAATCAAGACAATCAAGATAATCAGGACAATCAGAATAATCAGGATAGTCAGAACAACAACGCTTTTTCTCACAGAAAAGAATTGGAAGAAACATGGAAAGATGTTTCACAGTACATACAGACTGCTCTGGAAACCATAGAACAAGAACGGGGTACACAGTCAGGCGGACTTACGCAGAATCTTCTGGAAGTCAACCGTGAACGCTATGACTATACCGCTTTTCTGAAAAAATTTGCCGTTATGGGTGAAGCAATGAAAATCAATGATGATGAATTTGATTACATTTTCTATACCTACGGCTTACAGATTTACAAAAAAATGCCTCTCATTGAACCGTTGGAATATAAAGATGTCAGACGCATTAAGGAATTTGTTATAGCCATAGATACATCAGGTTCAGTCAGCGGAGAACTTGTGCAGAAGTTCGTTAAGAAAACTTACAACATTCTGAAAAGTACGGAATCTTTTTTTTCCAAAATCAACCTGCACATTATTCAGTGTGATGCGGAAATTCAGAAAGATGTTAAAATCACCTCTCAGGAAGAATTTGACAGCTACCTCAACACAATGACTTTGCACGGTTTCGGCGGTACGGATTTCAGACCTGTATTCCGTTATGTGGAAACACTCATTGAACAGCATGAATTTACCAATTTAAAAGGTCTGATTTATTTTACAGACGGTTTCGGGGAATTTCCCGAAAGGAAGCCTGATTATGATGTTGCGTTTGTCTACATAGATGACGAATATAATAACCCTGAAGTGCCTGTATGGGCAATCAAATTAATTTTACAATCGGAGGAAATCTGAAAATGAACATTAAAGAAGCTAAACAACAAATTTCAAATGCGATGAAAGCCTATTTTGCCAAAGACGACAACGGAAATTATCTCATTCCCCCCGAAAGGCAACGACCTGTATTTCTTATGGGGGCTCCGGGCATAGGAAAAACCGCCATTATGGAACAAATCGCCTCAGAAATGGGTGTCGGTATACTGTCCTATTCGATGACACACCATACCCGACAGAGTGCGTTGGGACTGCCGTTTATCGAACATAAAAATTATAACGGTGTGGAATATGCTGTTTCGGAATATACGATGAGTGAAATTATTGCCTCGGTATATGACCTTATGGAAGAAACAGGGGTAAAAGAGGGGATTTTGTTTCTTGATGAAATCAACTGTGTTTCGGAAACACTTGCTCCGGTTATGCTCCAGTTCTTACAGTATAAGGTATTCGGCAGACATACCGTTCCTGACGGCTGGATTGTCGTAACCGCAGGCAACCCTCCCGAATATAACAACTCTGTGCGTGAGTTCGATATTGTTACATGGGACAGATTAAAGCGTATTGATGTGGAAGCAGAGTTCAATGTCTGGAAAGAATATGCGTATAATGTCGGTGTACACCCGTCTGTTATCAGCTATCTGGAAATCAAAAAAGGAGATTTCTACTCCATAGAAACCACCGTTGACGGAAAATCCTTTGTCACGGCAAGAGGCTGGGACGATTTGAGCCGGATTATCAAAGTATACGAAAAACTCGGTATAGCCGTAGATAATGCCCTTGTCAGCCAATACATTCAGAACAGAAAAATTGCGAAAAGTTTTGCCAACTATTACGACCTTTTCAAGAAATATAAGAGTGACTATCAGGTAGATACCATTCTCAACGGTACAGCCTCCGCCGAAATCAAAGACCGTGCAAGGTCAGCAAAATTTGATGAAAGATTGTCGTTGCTGTCGCTGATGATTGACGCTATTCTGAACAATATCAAACATACTCTCTTGACAAGAGATATTACCAAAGAAATGCAGAGTATTCTTAAACAGTATCAGACAAAACTTGGTGTAACCAAAAAATCTCCGTCTGATTGTCTTGCAGGGTTTTCCGCCGAAAAGCAGAGAACTGTCACCGCAGGCAAAAAGTCGGGAAGTATGTCCAAATATGATATTACTGTGGCAAATGGGGTCATTGCCTGTTTTGACGATTATGTCCAAAAAATCGCCTCAGAAACAGACGGTACAAAAGCGTTTGCCCTGATAAAAAAGGATTTCAACAAAAAGGTAAAAGACTTCAAAAAACTTACCGAAACAACTTCTGTACAGATTGACAATATGTTTATTTTTGCAGACGAGGTATTCTCCACAGGACAGGAAATGCTGATTTTAGTTACCGAACTCACTGCCAACAATAACAGTGCGTCATTTATCAGCAGATTCGGAAGTAAAGAGTATTTCAAATACAGCAGTGAACTGATGTTTTCTGAAAGACAGTCTGAACTGCTCAGGGAAATTGACGAACTTAAACTTGATGACTTTAAACTTGACTGAATGTCAATGGTATCATAACCGAACAACGGTTATGAACGCCCTTTGTCATTCCGAACGAAGTGAGGAATCTGACAAAAAATTTCTTGTTGCTGTTGCCCTCAAAATGACAAAAAATGCTGATATGTTCTGCTTTTTACATAAAAGATTATTGATTTTTAATAAAATATATGTTAAAATAATCTATATAAACAAATATTTGCAATCTAATCAAAGGAAGTGAAATAATGGGCTTTATAATAAACAACGGTGTTCTGGAAAAATACAGACAAGAAGAAGGTATAACAGAGATTACTGTTCCCGACAATGTAACGAAAATAGAAAAAAGTATTTTTAGAGGTTGCACAGCGTTGGAAAGTGTAACCCTGCCAGATAACCTGACAGAAATTGATTTTCTTGCTTTTTCAGGTTGCACATCATTGAAAAGTATCACCCTGCCCGCCAATTTAACAAGAATTGGTTGGAAAGCTTTTGAGGGCTGTACCGAATTGGAAAGTATTATTCTGCCTGATACTCTGACAGAGATAGAATGTTCTGCTTTTGAAGGTTGCGTGGCTTTAAAAAATATCACTCTGTCTAACAGTCTGACAGAAATCAGAGAAAGTGTTTTTTATGGTTGCCAATCTTTTCAAAGTATCACTTTACCCGCTAACCTGACTTATATAGGTTGGTCTGCTTTTTTAGGTTGCACAGCGTTGAAAAGTATTACCTTACCCAAAAGCCTGACGAAGATAGATGAATATGCTTTTTTAGGTTGTATGTCATTGAAAAATATTACCTTGCCTGAAAGTCTGACAGAAATTGGTAGTTCTGCTTTTGAGGGTTGCACATCATTGAAAAGTATTACCTTGCCTGAAAGTCTGATGAGAATTGGTGGTTCTGCTTTTTTAGGTTGCAAGTCGTTGAAAAGTATCACCCTGCCCGCCAGCTTGACGGAAATTAGTCGAGGTGCTTTTTCCGATTGCACATCATTGAAAAGTATCACCTTGCCTGACCGCCTGACGGGAATTGGTGATTCTGCTTTTGAGGGTTGCACATCATTGAAAAGTATTACCTTACCTGAAAGTCTGATAAGAATTGGTGATTCTGCTTTTAAGGGTTGCATGGCATTAAAAAGTATTACTTTATCTCATGGTCTAATGAAAATATGCAGTGATTACAGTATTCTTCCAAGTAAGGGAACTTTCCAGAGTTGTACTTCTCTAAAAAGTGTCACTTTACTTGGCAATTTGACGAAAATTGGTAATTCTGCTTTTTATGGTTGCCAATCTTTGCAAAGTATTGTCTTGTCCGACAGCTTGACAGAAATTGGAAGTGGTGCTTTTAAAGATTGCACAACATTGAAAAGTATTACTCTGTTTCACTGTTTAACGAAAATTGGTGATTCTGCTTTTGAGGGCTGCCAATCTTTACAAAGTATTCTCCTGCCAGACAGTCTGACAGAAATTGGGAGTTGTGCTTTTTATGGTTGCACATTATTGGAAAGTATCACTCGGTTTTACAGTCTGACGGAAACTGGAGAGAGTGCTTCTGAAAGTTGCCAATCTTTGCGAGGTATCACTTTGCCAAACTGCCTGACGGAAATCGGGAGATATGCCTTTTATAATTGTACAGCATTGAAAAGTATCATTCTTATGCCATTTGCAATAAACATAAGAGATTATTTTAACAACTACGATTTTGAATATAATACATTTAAGCGTATGCTTGATACAAAAGAGTATTCAACAAAATTTTTGCACGAAATAAAGTACGATGCTGTTACGCAGATTTTTCTGAATACCGCCCAGAATGATGCACAAGCTTATATCAAGAAAAATTTTTCAAAAATTATCAGATACTGGATTGACAAAAACGATTACCCAAAGGTCAAAGGACTGGTACAAAACGGAACATTTATCACCAAAAGAAATATTGGCGGTATTATTGAATATGCCATAGAAAACACCCAAAAAGGTGGTAATATGGAAATTCAGGTTATGCTGATGAACTATAAAAATGAAAAATTCGGCTGATGATAAAAAAATGGAGATGACAAAAATGTTTTTTCAAGCAGATAAGGAATTTATGGACTACATAGGTTTTCGTATGTCAATACCCCCCGAAAACTTTGAGGAAGCTCTTGCCTTGCTCAAAGAGGGTTTTTCATTGTACGATATGAACACTGACAACCTTTCCCAAAGCGACATCGAACAACTGGAAAAGGAAGAAAAACATCTGAATTGATAATCCTGAACCGATAATTTTTTCACTTTTAAAAATAATTAAAAAATAGAAAATAGTTTATGCCAAAAAAAAGAGCTTTTTCAATGATTTTCATTTGAAAAAGCTCTTTTTATATTGCAAACATCGGATTGAGATGTTTTTTTACAAATTATTTGAAATGTGATAAAATTTCATCGTAGTTGATTTTTTTATCCTTAGAGTAGTGCTGAAGAAAAATCTTCAGACAACAGCACTCGCTTAAGTGAATTGAAATCAAACACAAAATTTAATATGTGAAAAAAATAAATTTTTTTGAAAACATACTTCAAAAACAGGCTTTCCCTGTGTATATAGGTAGGGAAACAGATTTGAAAATAAATTTGAAAATCCCTGTATAAAAATCAAAAAATTAAGGATGAGAAATTGAGATAACCATAAAAATCTCATAGATACGATTGTGCTTATTATTCGATTTAAATACAGAGAAATATGGCAAAATAAGAACCTGTATAACATAGGGTGCAGAAGTCCTCCTTCAACATTTTGAGATTTAAAGATTACAAAATGTCAGGAGGACTTCAATTGAGTTACAAAGTAAAAAGAATATTTATCAAAAATGACAATGACATATACACCGAATTAAGTTATCAGGAATGGATTCACAGTACAGAAAATCGGAATTTGTTGCGAAACAGAAAATTTATTGCAGCAGGTGACAATTCACTGATGGAAGTCAGCGAAACAGAGTACAGAGATTTTGCCCGTTTAGAAAGACATTTGAGATACCTCAACTATCTGGACAGTATTCATCATCTGGAACGCTACGGAGCAATCATCACAGATATGAACGCAAAGAAAATCCATGTTCAGAACACAGATGATGTATCTGAAGAAGCGGAGAAAAAGATTTTACTGAAGAAACTGCGTATTTGTTTGTCTGAGCTCAGTGCAGAACAGCAGGAACTGGTACAGGACATATTCTTTAAATTCCTTACGGAACAGGAAGTGGCACAGAAACTTGGTATATCACAGTCTGCAGTCAGCCAGAGAAAAAATACTGTACTCAGAAAATTGAGAAATCTCATTGAGTGTTCAGAGGATTAAAATTTTCAGCATTATCATTATTTTTGAAAATCCGTAAAAATTGTTAAAACAACAGTTAATACACCCCAAAGTGTGTTAATTGTTGTGCAATTACACAAAGATTGATTTTTGAAAAAAAGTTTTTTTAAAAAGTCCTTATGAAATATTCCGTTTTTTGCCAAGTAATAGTGAGAGGGGAATATCCCAAGTATTTTTACGACTGAATATACAGCATATCCGCATTGTGTAAAAAGTAGAAAATGTAAAAGTTTTGGTTATCAAAACCTGAAAGTTTCGGCTGTATAGGTGAGAAGTAAAAAAGTTCTCAAAGCACTTTGATAATTGAATATACAACACATCAGATACATTCTTTCTGCTGTCTGGGAGTGGACAAGCCACACAAGCGAACGCAGCAGCCTTCAGGACTTGGACATTACAGGGTACTGTAATGAGGGCGATGACAGGCAGAGAGGACAATGATACTTCC
>CACWNY010000065.1 GCA_902762375.1 uncultured Ruminococcus sp.
GAGCCAGAAAAGTTTTTGACCCACTTTTTTCAAAAAGTGGGTGGGGTTCAGGGGCAAAGCCCCTGAGCAGGATTTTTAAGGGCGGCAGCCCTTAAACTACCCAGATTTTGTTAATATCTATTGACACAGAAAATTTTTAAAGATAAAATAGTAATGAATTATATGTTGCTTATTGACATATAAAAATTTTATTTTTAAGGAGGAGTTTTTATGACGCAAAAACTCAAGCGACCATGCAGTCTTTTACTCGTTGTGATGATGGTTGTTGGTTTATTCACAGCCATACCAATGACAGCGGGTGCAACAGAAGTGGTAAGCGTTACATGGAAGAACTGGGACGGTACTGTGCTTGAAATCGATGAAAATGTAGCCGAAGGCACAATCCCCACTTATGACGGTACAACCCCGACAAAACCTGATGTAGAAAAGTTTTCCTACACTTTTGCAGGCTGGAACAAAGAATTGAAGCCTGTTTCGGAAGATGTGACTTATACGGCGGTATTTGAAGAAACAGATACCACTGGTATAACAATATACAGAAACGGTTTAAGTCTTTCAGCCCTTAAAGTGGGTGACATTCTCCGTCCGGGTGCAAGTTTCAGCTATGTTTCGGGAGAGGCAAATGTGACTTTGTTGGCATCGAGGTATGCAAATTCTTCAAACGAAATCCAGACAACAGACACGGCACTGTTGACAAGTGGTTACTACAGTGCGAATGTTTCGGTTGAAAGTAATAATAGCAGGATATATCGTCATGCCGTCACAACAGACGGAAAAGGAAACTGGTATACACTTTACTATCCCATTGATGAAAACGGCAACAGCGGAAACGCTTGGGAAGTACTTTCGGCAACAGTTGAAGATGGCGTATCTACCATAGTTCTGCAAGGCACAAACTATCCGATAGACCACACCTATACGGTAAGATGGTGTGACGAAAACGGAAATCAGCTCTATGCCGAAAATTTTGGAGAAGAAAGCATACCCTCTTATACAGGTTCTCCACTTACCAAAGCAGAAGATGAAACTTACCGTTATACACTTTACTGGACAAACGGTGTAAATGAGTATGCAGACGGTAAGTTGCCGATGATGACAAAAAATATCACTTATACAGCATTTTTCAAGGCTGTATCCAGACTGGAAGGCAAAATATACACGGTCGGTCAGACAATCGATTTCGGAGAGTTGACCTATATGTTCAACAACAGTAGCAGTACAGTGGCATTGAGTGGAGAACAGCAGTATAGTGGTGCTGTTTATAGTATAAAAGGAAACAGCTATGCAGTAACATTAGGAACACAAACTATGACCGTCAGAAATCAGATGACAAATTTTGGTTCAACCCCTGAGATAACCTTTGTCAGCGGTGATGGTTGTTCTGCGACAACTGCCTATCAGATGGTTTGTCTGGGAGATGTTTTTGATGGTGCAATTTATACCAGTGGCGACTATATCAATTTTGGTGAAACAGGCATAACTATTGGCAATCAGACCTTAACGGGAGCAGTAGGGATAACCGCTATCCATTATGACGCTGATACATCAGAATGTACACTTTCAATGTCAAACGGAATGACACTTCCTGTAACAGTAAAGAATGCTACCAACGAAATTCAGAATGTGAGAATATTATGGGACACCCCGAATACTTACCACTTTGAAGCAGTGACCAAAAGCGATACAGCCATAAAAGTTGGTGATATTTACTATAATGGCGATACTATCAATTTCGGTAATGACTGTTATGTAAAGACAGATGTAGGAACATATCATGAAAAGGGCAATCTTGCGTTAACTGTCGGTGCTTTGGACAGACGCAGATTCAGAGTTCCTTTTTATTTTTACACGGCTGATAATGACTATGATTATCAGATTTATATCAAATTTGCAATATCGCAATATACTACGCTGAATAAAAAGACACTTGGCTTATATGTATCAGCTGGAACAGGCACAGAAGACGACCCCTTTATATTGGAACTGGCTTATGATACAGTTGTATGGAAAAATTATGACGGTACAGTGCTGGAGATTGACAATAAAGTTGAGGAAAATACCGTTGTTTCCTATGATGGCAATGTACCGACAAAAGAAAGTACAGAGATAGCCGATTTTACTTTTATAGGCTGGACTGACGGAGGTAAAACGACTTATACAGCCGATACCTTACCGCCTTTTACAAGTAGTGTGAACTATACCGCAAAATACAGCTATACCTTAAAACAATGTACTGTAATATGGAAAAATGAGGACGGTACAGTTCTTAAAACAGACGAAAATGTAATAAAAGGCACAATCCCTGCTTATGATGGTGTAACACCTGCAAAAGCAGATTATGCAGAATACCGCTATATATTCAGTGGTTGGACTGACGGAACAACTAATTATTCTGTTGAAGACACACTTCCCATAGCGACAGAAGATGTTACCTACACAGCAACATTTACCACAGCTTCAAGATTTGAAGAAACCGTTGATGAAAAATCTCCTACTTGTGTAGAGGACGGCAACATTGCGTATTTTGTTGGTCATGACGGAAAATATTATACACTTGTTGACGGAGAATATACAGAAGTTTCCGCACAAGATGTTGTCATTCCTGCAACAGGTATTCATACCACAGATGAACCGGTCAAAGAAAACGAAGTTGCTCCTACTTACGAGAGTGAGGGTTCATATGAAGAAGTGGTTTATTGTAGCGTATGCGGAGAAGAATTAAGTCGACAGACGGTAGTTGTTCCCATGCGTAAACTGATTGATGTAACAGAACTCTTTATGAATAACGGAGAAATGTATTTCGCTACACTGGATATTCCAGAGGGCGATACTTACAAAATCAGAAGTAAGAATACTCAGGTAGTATCTGTAAACTCGGCAGGCAGAATTGTTGCCAGAGGTGAAGGTACGGCAGAAATCGAAATCACTACTTCATCAGGTATGTCTGCGGTCTGTACGGTAGAAGTCACCGATGTCAAGTACATCACACTGGATAAGAGTGAACTAGTCATGAATGTGAAAGACAGCTATACTTTCACAGCAACTTATCCCGACACAGAAACCTGTGCATGGAAGAGTAGTGACCCGAATGTAGTTACAGTCGACCTCAACGGAAAGATTGTCGCAAGAGGTGAGGGTACAGCGACTATCTATGCCAGAACACAAAGCAGTATTGCTACTTGTGAAATTACGGTCAATAAAGCTCCCAAAGAAATCATTCTGGATAAAACGGAACTTTCTCTGAACAGTTCGACAAAAGAAATGTATACCCTTAAAGTTACTTTATCACCCGAAGATGCACAGACAACACTGACTTTCAAAAGTAGTAACCCGTCTGTTGCAAGCGTCAACTCCAAAGGCAGAATTGTCGCAAGAGGAGAGGGTACAGCAACCATAAAAGTTATTTCCACTAACGGAAAAGTTGCTACCTGTACAGTTCAGGTAAGCTGATACACAATTAATCGCTTTTTTAAGACGGATAGCTTAACCGCTATCCGTCTTTTGTTGTTAGGGAATTTAACAAAATTTGCGTAAGCAAATTTTGTTTTGAATTTTTATCGATTAAAGGGCTACCGCCCTTTAAAATCCTGTTTCAAGGGTTGCACCCTTGAAAATCCCGCCCACTTTTTTGAAAAAAGTGGACAAAAAACTTTTAATTGTCACCGCCGACACTTAGTTAATCATTCCGAACGAAGTGAGCCAGAAAAGTTTTTGACCCACTTTTTTCAAAAAGTGGGTGGGGTTCAGGGGCAAAGCCCCTGATAGGGGTTCGGGGACAAAGTCCCCGATAAGGCAAAGCCCTTAAACTAAAAACTGCCTGAAGCACCGCCATGTGTTCTGCCTGAAGAACTGGTGTGAGTGGTACTGTGGTGGTCATCGTCATCGGGTTTTCTTTCCTGAGTGACATTGCGGTAAAGAAAGACATCGTGTCTTTGATTGACACGCAGACTGCCTTGTTTGATATAATTGACAGCACTTTGCTGTAATTTAACGGATTTGAGCTGTGAAGCCATTGCCATAACGGAAATCAGGGCAATAATAACACCCACACCTAAAGAAATCAGCAGACTTTTACCAACATTATAAGGCTTTTTTTCAGTGGTATTGGTTCTGGATTGTGTAATATAATTATCACACATATTTGCGTAAATATTAAAAGCCTGATTGTATTTCTTTTTGGAAAGATAAGGTGTAAATTCGTCTGCCATATTTTCGAGTTTACGGTCAGTGAGAGCGGTAATACCGTAACCACAGGTAGAGATAGCCCATTTTCTGTCATCTTTTGCCACCAGAAGTAAAGCACCGTCGTGATTACTTCCATAGCCGTAACCGTTGTAGTCAAAATAATCATCGGCATAGGCTTGTGCGGTTTTTCCGTCAAGACTGTTTACTGTGACAACAACAACATCACATTTTACTCTTTCGCTGATTTCGTCTAATTTATTTCTTAAAGTTTCTTCTTCGCTGTCGGAGAGAATATCCGCCTCATCGACCAGTCTGTTATAGACTGTACCAATAGTATCTGATGTATTTTCACTTTCGGGTGTTGTCAGGAGAAAATCGTCCTCACCGTCATCTCCTGCAACATCTTCTTCTGCGAGAATGACATCATCTTGTGATACTTCTGTTTCAGGCACTGCACCAACACCGAATATGGTTGTCGTACAAAGTACCGTCGCCAGTATGAATATACCCAGTAATTTTTTCATAGTCCTGTCCCTCCGTCACAGTAATGAGATAAGATAGGTAATTGCCATCGTCACCGCACCAATAACGCCTGTCAGTCCGCCGAACCATTTGACGGCAAGTCCTTTATCCAGAGGGAGATTGCCTACAAATTTACCTGTCTGACCGTTCATGGCAAAAGTATACTTCTCACCGTTCCAGTTGGTGTTGAGAATCCATACAGGATAAAGTGCATATTTTGCTTTACTGTTATGTAACTGAATACTACTGCTTTCGGTCGTGACACTATGATATCCGTTTACTGTTCCTAAAAACGCATTTTCGGTCGAATTTTTAATCCGCTGATTTGCCCTGTTGATACAGTCCTGTTCGGAGACATCGTATTTGTTGGCGAGATATCCCGAAAGATAAGCGGTCTGAAAATCTACCGCCTCCGAAACATTGAACGGTTCAAGAGATTCCATCAAATCATCAGGCATTTGTGACGCACCGTCTTCAGGTACAGCAACAAACTCCAGTGTTCCTGCACGGTGTACGGAATAAAAACTGGTTTCTCTGTAATAATAACGGGCATCTTCCCATGAACGCTCTTTGGTAGCCTTGTACATGATGTTTGCATCTGCCTGAGCATCAAACAGCCAGAACGGTACATATACCCCTTTGACTTCTTCAATATGATTATCTGTACGGAAAAGTTTTGGCAGAAGTTTTTTGCCTTTGAGATGTTTTTCAAAAGCATTGATAGCCTGTTGTCTGTCAAGTTTGAACGGGATAACGAGGTCAGGTTTCATCTGACCGCTGAACTGTCCCGAAAGCACGATGGGACTTTCACAATACGGACAGTGGGTAGCACCTGTTGTCTGGTCTTCGCAGACGATTTCCGCACCGCAACCGTTACAGTGATACAGTGCCATACCTTGTGTTTCACTGTCTGACCATTCGTTGGCAGGGGTCTGCCACTGCATATTGTCAGGTTGCTGGGTACGCAGAATGTTGTCGTAATCTCTGAGTGTTTCCACTTCAAAGGTGTTTTCGCAAAATGGACATTTCATCTTTTGCTCATGCGTGTTAAATTCCAGTTCACCGCCACAGCATGGGCATTTGTATTCGATTGTATTTGCCATAAAAACGCTCCCTTTCCTTTTTCTTTCTCTTAGATTATATCAGTTTGTTCATGGTTTGTAAACAGATTTCTTTTTGCTTGGGGTAGTTTGTTAAAAATGATAAAATTTTCTTTGTAATTTCTCGTATAAAAAATATTTACATATTCTGTCTTTTTCTGTATAATTTTATCATACAAATATTTCCAACTGTGCGGTTGGAATGATTTTCTCTTTGTATAGCTATGACAATTAAAAGTTTTTGTCCACTTTTTTCAAAAAGTGGGCAGGGTTAAGGGGCGGCAGCCCCTTAGCAGGATTTTAAAGGGCGGCAGCTCCTCAAAATCAAACCAAAATTTGCGTAAGCAAATTTTGACAGTAACTATCTGACTTTCAACTGCACAGGTAGATATTTTTTATGAAAAGGAGTGTTCTATTAATGAAACTATCTGCAAAAATAACAGCGTTGATTTTGTCGGCAGTAATGACTTTGGGCGTGGCATTTTCTGTACAGGCTATAAATGTACCGTATACCGACACTATCATTATACAGACGACAAGTAATCCTATCGAATATGATTTTACTGTAGGGGTAGGTCAGGCAATTCTGCTGGATAAAAAACTCTCTGTTTCCTCTACCGCAAAATATGTCAGCCATAATACCACTGTTGCTACAGTCAATTCAAAAGGAAAAGTTTCCGCTAAAAGTGTCGGCAATGCGGATATTACTGTTAAAACCGCAGACGGTAATAGTATTTGTTGTCATATTGTCGTAAAGAATGCTCCTGAAACAGTCACTTTGCCCAAAGCAAAAATGAATATGGGTGTCGGACAAACTTATTCATTTCATGCTACGCTTAGTCCGTCTGACAGTGTGACTGGTATTAGTTGGTCAAGCAGTAAAACAAATATTGCTACAGTCAGTAACGGTCTTGTCACCGCACAGAAAAAAGGAACGGCAGATATCACTGTAAAAACTTCCAACGGTAAAACCGCTGTCTGTACAGTCAATGTCAAATCTGCACCTGATAAAATTTCACTTGATAAATACGGTATCTGTCTGGATATCGGACAATCCTATACATTCACAAAATCCCTTTATCCCACAAATACATTTGCGTCCTATTTATGGAAAAGTACTGATACCTCTGTTGTCACGGTAAACTCTATGGGAAAGATTACCGCTAAAAAAACAGGTGTCGCTTATGTTACCGTTACCACACACAATAACAAAACAGCAACCTGTCAGGTAATGGTCAACCGTCCAAAAGCCGAAAGTATTTCTCTGGATAAAAATGAAGTCAGTATTTTTAAGGGTGAAGAGATGTTTTTAACCACAAAAATTACCCCTGATAATGCAGATAAAACAATTTCTTGGAAAAGCAGTGACCCGTCTGTTGCAAAAGTAAACCGAAACGGAAAAATTACAGGCGTGAATATGGGCAGTGCCATCATTACCGTAACAACCGCCAGCGGTAAAACAGTAACCTGTCGTGTTACCGTCAAAGAACCGTGTGCCGACAGTGTTATTCGTCTGGTCAATGAGGAAAGGGTAAAAGCTGGTGTTCACCCTCTGGAAAAGCGTGACGATGTGATGGAATTAGCTCAAATCAGAGCAGAAGAAATTTCTTCTCAATTTTCCCATATCCGCCCTGACGGAAAATTTTACGAAACCATTTTTACCGAACATGGTATTTCTTATTATCTTGTCAATGAGAATATTGCCGCTGGATTTACCACTCCCGAAAGTACTGTTGAGGCATGGTTGGAATCGTCAGGTCATAAACGCTATATGCTTAGTCCGTTGTATAACGCTACAGGGGTAGGTATATATGAGAAAAACGGTTTAATTTATTGGGTTCAACTGTTTATCCGCTGATAATGTCAATCCATGTTCAGCTATGACAATTAAAAGTTTTTTGTCCACTTTTTTTCAAAAAAGTGGCGGTTTCCAAAGGCGGAGCCTTTGGTCAGGATTTTTAAGGGCGAAGCCCTTAAACTCCCCCAAAATCAAACCAAAATTTGCGTGAGCAAATTTTGTCAATAATTATTTGATTTTCAATCACTCAGATAGAAATTTTTGTGCCGTTGTTCTGTGTTTTGCACGCAGAATAACGGCACTTTTTTCAGAGAATTGTCTTTAGAAATTTCAGGAGTGCGTCAGCCTTATCGTCAGATAACATACGCAAACACTCAATAAATTCTTTTTCCTTGTCAGTCAGATAATATACTTCACGGTTTTCATTTAACAGGTCAGGCAAAGATAACCCTAAGGATATTGCCAGTCTGTTGAGTGTATCAAGAGAGGGATTTCTGTCGCCACGCTCCAAATCACGGATATGTGTTTCAGAAACACCTGAAGATTGTGAAAGTTTATAAACGCTGATATTTTTTGATTTACGGACTTGTTTAAGTCGTTGTGCAATATCCATCAGGTTTTATCCTCCTGTTTTTTCTGTACTCATTATAGTACAGAAAAACGCAAAAAATTAGTTCTGTATTGCGTTGAATATACATTTAAATTGCGTTATAATAAACGAAAATATTACAAGGGAGAATTACGATGAATATTTATACGGTAAGTTTTTTTGGACATCGGACAATCGAAAACCAAGATGATGTTGAAATTCGGTTAGAAGATACGATTGATAATATCTTAAACAATAATGATTATGTTAGATTTCTTGTCGGCTATGAGGGAGAGTTTGATTTGCTGGTTGCTCCAATAATACATCATTGCAGGAAAAAATCAGGGAAATACAATAATGAACTTGTGTTGGTAATGCCATACATACGAAAAGAATATCTCAACTATCAGAAATCTTTTTATCAGAACTATGATTTTATTGAAGTCTGTTCTCAATCATCTTTGGCATATTACAAACAATCTATTGTAATACGCAATAAAAAAATGGTTGACCGTTCTGATTTAGTCGTATGTTATATTTTGCGTAACAGTGGTGGTGCTTATAAAACTGTTTCTTATGCGAAAAAATTAAACCGTCAGGTTATCAACATTGCGTCAGACAGAAATTAACTATATGAGAAACTTGAATTTTGTTACCTGAGCAGTTGAAAGTCCAATAGTTATTGTCAAAATTTGCTTACGCAAATTTTGGTTTGATTTTGGGGAGTTTAAGGGCTTTGCCCTTAAAAATCCCACAAGGGGCTTTGCCCCTTGACCCCACCACTTTTGAAAAAGTGGACAAAACTTTTAATTGAAAACTTTTAATTGTCATAGCTACAAGTTGTTTCTTGATTATTACGCACTTCAGAAAATCATTTCAATCGCACAGGTGGAAAAAAAGTAACTCAGGTATTGACAAATATAAGATATCGTGATACAATAAACCTACTAAAAAACTAGGAATTAAATGAAACGGAAGTGTTTATCTCAATGGAGAAAAAATGGATATATGCCGATAATGCCGCCACAACGAAGTTGTCAGCGGAAGTGTTGGCGGATATGATGCCTTACCTTACAGAGATTTACGGCAACCCATCAAGTCTGTATGAAATCGGAACTTATGCACAAAAAGCAGTGGAAACGGCAAGGGAAAAGATTGCCGAATGTATCAATGCACACCCCAGAGAAATTTACTTTACTTCAGGGGGCAGTGAATCTGACAACTGGGCAATCAAAGGTATGGCAAGAGCGTTAAAGAAAAAAGGCAAAAATCATATCATTACAACAGCCTTTGAACATCATGCGGTACTGCATACTTGTCAGGCACTCAAAAGAGAGGGCTTTGAAATTACACTTTTAGATGTTCATGAAAACGGAATTGTCCGTGCTGACGAATTAGAAAAAGCTATCAAAGACACAACCGCTTTGGTCAGTATCATGTATGCCAACAACGAAATCGGAACGGTTCAGCCCATAGAAGAATTAGGAGCGGTCTGTAAGAAACACAATGTCATTTTCCATACGGACGCTGTACAGGCGGTCGGACATCTTCCTATAGATGTACAGAAACAGAATATTGATATGCTTTCCATGACCGCACACAAACTGCATGGCCCTAAAGGTTGCGGGGCATTATATATCCGAAAAGGCATAAGACCGCAAATTTATATTGATGGTGGTTCGCAAGAAAGAGGTATGCGTGCAGGAACAGAAAATGTGGCAGGAATTGTAGGTCTGGCAAGTGCGTTACAGAGGTCACTTGTCGACAGGGAAGAACGCAACAGCCGAATGACCGTATTACGCAACCGTCTGATTGATGAATTACTGACCATTGAAAAGAGCCGTCTGAACGGTGACAGAAACCATCGTTTACCGAATAATATCAATATGTGTTTTGAAGGTATTGAGGGAGAAGCTCTTTTGTTACGGTTAGATTTAAAAGGAATTTGTGCGTCATCGGGTTCAGCGTGTACATCAGGTTCACTTGACCCAAGTCATGTTCTGCTGGCATTGGGCTTACCCCATGAAATTGCACACGGTTCTTTACGGTTGTCTTTAGGAGAAGATATCACAGAAGAAGATGTTGATTATATTGCCCAGTCTGTCAAAGAGGTCGTGCAGACTTTACGGCAGATGTCACCCGTATGGGAGAAAATCAAAAACAGTGAAAAATAATAAAGGAGAAATTTTATTATGGCATACAGTGAAAAAGTACTTGACCATTTTGCCAATCCCAGAAATGTAGGAGAACTGGAAAATGCTGATGGTATAGGAGAAGTCGGCAATGCACGGTGTGGAGATATCATGAAAATGTATATCAAGGTGGATAACGATACCATTACCGATGTCAAATTCAAGACCTTTGGTTGTGGTGCAGCGATTGCCACAAGTTCTATGGCAACCGAAATGATTAAAGGCAAAAGTATCAACGATGCTTTAAATCTCACCAACACAGCCGTTATGGAGGCTCTGGACGGTTTGCCACCCGTCAAGGTACACTGTTCGGTGCTGGCGGAACAGGCGATAAAGTCAGCTTTGAGTGACTATTATACAAAACAGGGCATTGACCCTGAACCTATCGTTGGGAAAATCTCCCATGATGACGAAGTATAAGATATTTTTTTATAACCCCATTTCCCGAATAACAAACTCCCTTTCAGACCCTTGCGGTCTGAAAAGGGAGTTTGTCTGTTTGACTGGAACATTTTTGGTTCAAGGGCGTTGCCCTTGAAAATCCCACCAAAGGCTCCGCCTTTGGAAACCGCCACTTTTTTGAAAAAAAGTGGACAAAAAACTTTTAAGGTTCACTTCGTCCGTGACATAAAAGACAGGATTTTTGATTATCGACAATAAGTCCCGAAATTCTTGACAATAGAGTTGTCAGGTAGTAAAATGACAGGAGTAATAATATAGTAACAAAGGGAGTATTTTTATGCAGTGGACAGGACTAAACGAACTGAGAGAGAAATATCTGTCATTTTTTGAAAGCAAGGGACATTTACGCTTACCGAGTTTTTCGCTTGTACCGAAAGATGATAAAAGTTTATTGCTCATCAATTCAGGAATGGCACCGATGAAGAAATATTTCACAGGAGAGATTACTCCACCCAGAAAGAGAGTAACGACTTGTCAGAAATGTATCAGAACACCCGATATTGAGAGGGTAGGCATTACAGCAAGACACGGCACATTTTTTGAAATGCTGGGAAATTTCTCATTCGGAGATTATTTCAAGCATGAGGCGACAGTATGGGCATGGGAATTTTTTACAAAGGTGTTGGAAATTCCCGAAGAGAAGCTGTATGTATCGGTATACGAAAAAGACGATGAGGCATACGACATCTGGACAAAAGAAGTCGGGGTAGACCCGTCACACAAGGTGCATTTAGGAAAGGAAGACAATTTCTGGGAACACGGTTCAGGACCATGCGGACCTTGTTCAGAGATTTACTTTGACAGAGGCGAAGAAAAGGGTTGTGGCAGAGAGGAATGTGCAGTAGGTTGTGAATGTGACCGTTATGTTGAGGTATGGAATTTAGTCTTTACGCAGTTTGACAATGACGGCAAAGGCAACTACACACCGCTTGACCACCCGAATATTGATACAGGAATGGGTCTGGAAAGACTTGCCTGTGTCATGCAGGGTGTAGACAATCTCTTTTTGGTAGATACGGTCAAAGGAATTATGGATAAAATCATCAGTATAGTCGGTGTGAATTACGGAGATAGCGAAAAGACAGATATCTCCTTGAGGGTTATCACAGACCATATCCGCAGTACGACATTTATGATAAGTGACGGAGTAATGCCATCGAATGAGGGAAAAGGTTATGTGTTGAGAAGACTGTTAAGGCGTGCGTCCCGTCATGCAAGATTGTTGGGATATCACAAACCTTTCCTGAGTGAAGTTGCCGAAGAAGTGATTAATTGCAGTAAGGGAGCTTATCCCGAACTGGCAGAAAAACATGATTTCATTATTGAGGTCATTAAGAATGAAGAAGAAATTTTCGGCAGAACGATTGATTTGGGAATGAACATTCTCAACGAAATTATTAACAAGCACGATGTCAAAGAACTGGCAGGCGAACAGGCATTCAAGCTGAACGACACATACGGTTTCCCTATAGATTTGACAAAAGAAATTTTAGCGGAAAAAGGTATCACCGTAGACGAAAAACGCTTTCACGAACTGCTTGCCCAACAGAAGAAGCGTGCAAGAGAGGCAAGAAAGAATGCAGGTGCAGAGGCATGGCTGAGTGACAATGTTGACCTTACTGACCTTGCCAAAACCAATTTCACAGGCTATACCACACTCAACGACAGCGGAAAAGTACTGGCAATTATCAAAGACGGACAAAGAGTAGAAAGTGCTGTTGCAGGGGATAAGGTTGCATTTGTACTGGATAGTACCCCGTTCTATGCGGAAAGTGGTGGACAAGTAGGAGATATCGGTACAGCCGAAAACGATATGACCAGACTGGAAATTATCAATACCATCAAAGACCAGACAGGTTGTTTTGTCCATTCAGCAGAAGTTCTTGACGGCAAATTGTCTGTAGGAGACAGTTTAGTATGTCATGTCAATGAGATGTACCGTGACAGTGTCAAGCGTAATCATACATCAGCTCATATTTTGCAGTCTGCATTAAGAAAGGTGTTGGGCAATCATTGTGAGCAGGCAGGACAGCTTGTCAATGACAGCCGTGTGAGATTTGATTTTACGCATTTTTCAGCACTTAGTCAGGAGCAGATAGCACAAGTGGAATTACTTTGTAATGCAGAAATTCTGAAAGCTGTTCCCGTTGAAACAAAAGAAATGCCTATTGACGAAGCCAAGAAATTAGGGGCAATGGCATTGTTCGGTGAAAAATATGGTGATATTGTCAGAGTAGTCAAGGCAGGCGAATTTTCGACTGAACTTTGCGGAGGTACTCATGTAGCGAACACAGGCGAAATAGGAATGTTCAAAATTCTTTCAGAAAGTTCTGTAGCGTCAGGTGTCAGAAGAATAGAGGCGGTAACAGGTATCAATGCGGTAGTAGAATACAATAAACTGTTGCTGACCGTCCATCAGATGGCAGAGGTATTGAAAATCAACAATCCTCATGAAATCTTGAAAGGAGCTATGCACATTGCGTCCGTTATCAAGGCGAAAGATACCGAGATTAACGAACTCAAAAATAAATTAGCGTCAAGTTCTGTAGAGAGTGTCCTGAACAGTGCGAAGAAAGTCGGCAAATTCAAGGTAATGAAGTATAAAATGCAGGGTGCAGATGCAAATGTAGTGCGTTCCATCTGTTCTGATATCATAGAGAGAGAACCCGATGCCATTCTGATTATAGCCAGTGTCACAGACGGTAAAGCAACTATCGCTTGCGGTTGCGGAAAGACAGCAAGAAACAACGGTGCATTAGCTGGAAAGGTAGTCAAAGCGGTAGCCCAGTTGGCAGGCGGTAACGGTGGCGGTAAACCCGATATCGCTATGGCAGGAGCAAAAGACCTTTCTAAGATAGATTACGCATTGTCACAGATTTTTGCTATTGCCGAAAGTCTTTAAGGGCTTTGCCCTTAAAAATCCCATCAGGGGCTTTGCCCCTGAACCCCACGAACTTTTTGAAAAAAGTTCGACAAAAACTTTCAAGGCTCACTTCGTTCGAAATGATTAACTAAGTGTCAGCTATGACAATTAAAAGTTTTTTGTCCACTTTTTTTCAAAAAAGTGGGCGGGATTGTTAAGGGCGGCAGCCCTTAACACAGGATTTTAAGAAAAAAATCCAGAATTTGCGTAAGCAAATTCTGGCATATTCTCGAAAAGAGGAGGGAAGAACAATGGCACGGAAAATCCGTTTTCCGCTGGAAATGAGTGACGGTGCAAAGGTCAGAGATATAGAAGAACTCAAAAATCACTTTTCGCTGGAGAGTATGCTCGGCTATCTGGCAAACGGAAAGTTAATCACATGGCTGAAAGACCGTTATCATGATGATATCGTACAGCAAATTCTTGCGTTAGACAATACATCACCTGATTATCGCAGAGATTTCTGCGGAATATTCGGCATAGAATACATGGAAGAAGAAAACGAAGCCGAAAAGTATGCCAAAAGACTGGCATTACTCAAAGAATATACTGATAATGATGAATATCTTGATGTAATTGACTTTATTGCTTTTTCGCAGGAAGAACTGTACGATTTATTGGACGAAGAAGATATCGACACGGTTTATCTTTGCGGAACATCGTTTTCGATACCGCTTGGACGGGAAAATATGACCTATATAGGTATCAATCAGCCGACGGTCGTTATTCACAATGCCACAGCCGACAGTCTGAACGAAAAACACATTTTCTTTGAGAATGTCGCTATGCAGAATGATACTCTTTCACAAAATATCAGAAATGAAATACCGTCTTTGCCTCAAAAGGAAAACATCAGTACACCACCACAGAAAGAAATCATCACAGAAGATAAAGATACATCATATGGAGAATATTGTCAGTCATATGTAGGGATTATGTTACCTGTTCAGGAGAGGATTAATGCACAGAAACTGTATGAAAGTCTATCCTTGCAAATGCCGAATATTCACTATCATATTGACGATGATATCCGAGATTTGCGTGAAAGTATCAGGGAAAGCGGAATAATCGGTATGGCAAAGAATTTCCCTGCGATTTCGTCATGACAGGAGGTGCTATAAACAAATGAGTAACGATATGCGAATGATTAAGTTTGAAACTTTGATTAAAGATTTGGAAGAAAAATTACGGCACCGTCTGTTTAAAAAGACAAATTCTTTTTTTCGTTTCAACAAGAAGAATTTAGCGTTGGCATTAATCTATGACATTTCGGAGATGAACGATTTTGCGAAAGTCATTTATGAGAACACAGGCTATCTTTTTGCACAGGAATGGACGGAAAAATATTCCGCATTAGGAGAAGAAAACAACCGTGTCAAGATGAATGCAGGAAAAGAGTTTGTGCGGATAGCCCGTAATGATACTGACCAGAGATATGCCCATAAATTTTTATTCTGGGCGTTGATGGTGTTAGCGGTAGACGACAAGAACAAAGAGGAATACTTATCTTTAATTTGTGACTATGCCAGAATGTTGAATGTATCAGACAGTGAAGTTATGGAACTTGTCAACATTGTGAAACTTGTTTTTCAGGACAATTCCGCCAAAAAAGTATCAAATGCCAATGTACGCAGTACTTTTGACGAACTGCTGAAAAAATATGAACCTGCGGTATTTCACCGTTGATTTTTTTAAGGGCGTTGCCCTTAAAAATCCTATCAGGGGCGTTGCCCCTGAACCCCACGAACTTGCCCTCAAAAGTTCGACAAAAACTTTCAAGGCTCACTTCGTTCGGAATGATTAACTAAGTGTCAGCGGTGACAATTAAAAGTTTTTTGTCCACTTTTTTTCAAAAAAGTGGGCGGGGTTAAGGGGCGGCAGCCCCTTAGCAGGATTTTAAAGGGCGGCAGCCCTTTGCTGAAAGTCTGATAGTCATTCCGAATGAAGTGAGCATAAAAGTTTTTTGTCCACTTTTTTTCAAAAAAGTGGGCAGGATTGTCAAGGGTGCAACCCTTGACACAGGATTTTAAAGGGCGGTAGCCCTTTAACTATAAAAACACGGTGCAATACCCATGCAAAGGTATCACACCGTGTTTTTATATTTATGACAAAAAAACTTATAGGTTGTTTGTCGTTTGGAATAGCTTACCAGAGGTCACAATCTTCAAGCTGTTTGCCGTAGTATGCTTTGATATACATTTCTTTGATTTCGGGAATTAACGGGAAACGAGGGTTAGCACCTGTACACTGGTCATCGAATGCCATTTCGGACATTTCGTCAAGTGTCTTGAAGAAATCCTCTTCACTTACACCATATTCAGCGATAGATTTCTTGATACCAACTCTTTCTTTGAGTTCCTCAATTTTTTCAATAAAGAGGTCAAGGGTAGCATTGTCGTTGTCAGCATAGAAACCGCAGAAGTTAGCACATTCGCAATATCTTTCGAGTGTGTGGGGGTACTGATACTGAGAGAATGTTCCCATTTTGACAGGTGTAGCACAAGCATTATACTTGAGTATCATAGAGATGAGCAGAGCGTTGGCAACACCGTGAGGGAGATGGTGATAAGCACCGAGTTTATGAGCCATAGAATGACATACACCCAGAAAAGCATTCGCAAAAGCCATACCAGCCATAGTAGAAGCGTCAGCCATTTTTTCTCTTGCGATAGGGTCTTTAGCACCGTTTTCGTAAGCGGAAGGCAGATACTTGAAGATATTCTTCATAGCCTTGAGAGCAAGACCGTCAGAGTAGTCGGTAGCCATAACAGACGCATATGCCTCTAAAGCGTGGGTGAGAGCGTCAATACCTGAAGCACTGGTAAGACCTTTAGGTTGTGTCATCATGTTGTCAGCGTCAATGATAGCCATATTCGGCAATAACTGATAGTCAGCCAGAGGATATTTCTGTCCTGTTTTTTCGTCAGTGATAACGGCGAAAGGTGTTACTTCTGAACCTGTACCTGATGATGTAGGAATAGCCACGAAGTATGCTTTACCGCCCATTTCAGGGAAAGTATAAACTCTCTTACGGATATCAATGAAACGCATTGCCATATCGTGGAAATCAGCTTCAGGGTGTTCATAGAGTACCCACATGATTTTACCAGCGTCCATTGCAGAACCACCGCCCAGAGCGATAATGACATCAGGTTCAAAAGCGGTCATTTCCTTAGCACCCTCCAGAGCAGAAGCCAGAGTAGGGTCAGGCTGGACATTGTAGAAACAGGTATGTTTGATACCCATAGCGTCAAGTTTATCCTCAATGGGCTTGACATAACCGAATTTATAAAGGAACTGGTCAGTAACAATGAAGGCTTTCTTTTTATTCATTACCGTGCCGAGTTCGTCAAGGGCAACGGGCATACAGCCTTTTTTGAAATAAACTTTCTGAGGAGTTCTGAACCAAAGCATATTTTCACGCCTTTCTGCAACAACTTTTCTGTTGATAAGGTGTTTGATACCAACATTTTCGGAAACGGAGTTACCGCCCCATGAACCGCAACCCAAAGTAAGGGAGGGTTTGAAGTCAAAGTTGTAAAGGTCACCGATACCACCCAGAGAGGACGGAGTGTTGATAATCAGACGGCAGGTTTTCATTCTGAAAGCGAACTCATCAAGTCTGTCTTTAGCGTTGACGGTATCTACCCAGAGTACGGCTGTATGACCAAGACCGCCGTTATTATTCAGCAATGTTTCAGCGATATCCAGTGAATCACTGAAATTCTTTGATTTATACATACCAAGAATGGTGGTGAGTTTTTCGTGACCGAAAGCCTCATCAGGGTCAGTACTTGTTGCCTCACCGATAAGTACCTTTGTTTTTTCAGGCACTTCAAAGCCAGCCATTTTAGCAATCGTAACAGGACGCTGACCGACAATTTTCGCATTCAAAGCACCATTGATAAGCATAGTGTTGCGGATTTTGTCAGCTTCCTCATCGTTGAGGAAATAACAGCCACGCTTGATAAATTCTTCTTTTACAGCGTCATAGATACTTTCTTCAGCGATAACGGTCTGTTCTGTAGCACAAATCATACCGTTGTCGAAAGTTTTGGAATGAATGATAGAGTTGACGGCATTGGTAATATCCGCAGAGCTGTCGATAATAGCAGAGGCATTACCTGCACCTACACCGATAGCGGGTTTACCTGAAGAATATGCTGATTTGACCATGCCTGGACCACCTGTAGCCAGAATGGTATCCGCATCTCTCATAACTTCATTGGTAAGTTCGAGAGAGGGAACATCAATCCAGCCGATAATACCCTCAGGAGCACCTGCTTCTACCGCAGCATCAAGCACGATTTTTGCTGCAGCAATCGTACATTTCTTAGCACGAGGGTGAGGACTGATGATGATAGCGTTTCTTGTTTTCAGACAAATCAATGTTTTAAAGATAGCGGTTGATGTAGGGTTAGTGGTAGGGATAACAGCCGCAACCAGTCCAAGTGGTTCGGCAATAATTTTTGTACCGAAAGCGGGATTTTCTTCAATCACACCGCAGGTTTTTTCGTTTTTGTAAGCATTGTAAATATGTTCAGCAGAATAGTTGTTTTTGATAACTTTATCTTCCACAATACCCATACCTGTTTCTTCAACAGCCATTTTAGCAAGAGGAATACGGGCTTTGTTGGCAGCGATAGCAGCTGCTTTAAAGATTTTATCCACCTGTTCCTGTGAATAAGTAGCAAAAACAGCCTGAGCTTTTCGCATGGCTTTAAGTTTTGCCTGGAGGTCGTCTACTGTCTGAATAATGGCAGGAACTTCCTGCTGTGCAACAGTATTCATTTCTTCTGTCATAAATATACAATCTCCTTGTAATGATATTGTTATTTCGGTACAAATCATTTCCGTATCGAACTTTGTTCTGCCACCGAAATGACAGCGGATTTTTTAGTTTAACCGCTTATTATATTATAATTTCCCGTTAAAAATTTGTCAATATTTTTTGCAAGATAAACTTGTACATATATCACAACTATAAATGTTTGTTTTTGTAACATTATCCTAAAAAAAGAGGTATTTTGCCACCGACCGACAAAATACTTCTTTTGCAAGAAATATATTTCAATGTTCTTCGACAAATTTTTTGATAGCTGAAAATGTTTCAGCACTCATCACATGTTCCATACGGCAAGCGTCTTCTCTAGCAGTTTTTTCGTCCACGCCCAGTGCAATCAGCCACTTGCTGAAAAGTTTATGTCTTTCATACATTTTCTCAGCGATTTCCATACCTTTGTCGGTCAGGTCGATAAATCCTCTGGCATTCATTGTCACATAACCGTTATTGCGTAAGTTTTTCATCGCTACGCTGATACTTGGTTTGGAAAATCCCAGTTCGTTGACAATATCTATCGAACGGACTTCTCCGTTGCGTTCTTTTATCATCAGAATAGCTTCCAGATAATTTTCTGCTGATTCCTGTATTTTCATGCTATAAATTCTCCTTCCGTTTAAACAGGTTGTGTTTATTTTAACACAAAAATTTATGGCTGACAATACTTTGTTTTTTGAAAAACAGGGTTTTTGAACGAGTTAAATTTCTATGAACAAACTTTTAATAAATCGCATAAACACCAATGATATTTCTAAAATAGAATAATTAAAAAGAAAATATATACCTTATTTTAATTCTCTTTTAGAATATTGGTTGCTGGAAACTATATTTTTTACCATGAAAATGTGATAAATATACATCTTGTTCATAATTTGTTTACTCATTCAAAACCCCTGTTTTGAAAAATTTTTACCTGAGCGGTTGAAACGCAAGTAATTATTGACAAAATTTGCTTTGGCAAATTTTGTTTAAATTTTGGGGAGTTTAAGGGCTTCGCCCTTAAAAATCCCATCAGGGGCTTTGCCCCTGAACCCCACCACTTTTTGAAAAAAGTGGACAAAAACTTTTAATTGTCATAAATTACGCATTGTAAAATAGTTCTGAAAAATTTTCTGAGCCTTCTGACCGTCCGAAAGAATAGAGGCTTTAAGTTCGAAGATACTGCTGAATTTTTTCTCCCCACGCATAAACTCCAGCAATTCAAATCTGACAGTTTTGCCATAAAGTTCACCGCAGTTATAGTTAGGCAACCATGTTTCGGCGAGCGGAGATTCCGTACCGATAGTCGGTTTGATACCGATATTGGTCACACCGCAGATTTTTTTGCCTTCACTGTCCGTCACCGCCGTGACATATACGCCGAAACGGGGCAATATAAGTTCTTCGGGAATAATCTGATTGAAGGTAGGCGTTCCCATTCTTCTGCCGAGCTGATTGCCTTTGCAGACAGTCAGTTCATAGCTATATTCTCTGCCGAGCATTTTTGTGACATCAGACACTCTGCCTTGTTTAAGGTAGTGGCGTATTCTTGTGGAGCTGACAGGTTCATCATGATACATTGCAGGCGGTAAGGCGACCACTTCAATATTGTATTTTGAACATAAATCTCTTAAATTTTCGCTGTTAGCGGTTCCGCCGTTACCGAAGTGGTAGTTGAAACCGCAGTATACTCTGCCTGCCTTGAGTTTTTTATAGAGAATTTCCCTGACAAATTCTTCAGGCAAAGTTCCACGCACTTCATGAAAATCAATATCGTAAAGGACTTCCACACCAAGTTGTTCAATATGTTTATTTTTATCTTGTCGGGTCATGAGGTAAGGAATTTTTTTATTTTTCACTATGCTGGCAGGATTTTGCTGAAAGGTAAAGACAACGGGAGTAAGATTATTCTGTACTTTGCTTTTGACAGCACTGCCGATAACAAGCTGATGTCCTTTGTGAATACCGTCAAAATGACCCAGTGCAACGGCTGTAGGCGTATTCATTTCTGTAATGGTATTATAAGTAATCATTTTTTCATATCCTCACTCAATGTACTTGTATTGTTGCGAAACAGCACCCGCATTTCCAGTATAGATGTGATAATAGAAATCACAATCAGGACAATATCCGTAATCTGTAACAGAAGGAATGTTCGGGCAAGTTCGGCTTTTGACGGTGATTTGTCCATTGTAATGAAGTCGGCAAGTATTTTAAAAAAATTGTTGTCGGCATTCAGTAATGGACTGGTTGCGGAAAGTTCAATATTGATGACCATAGTAAATACTACGCTGATGAGTAGTAATCCCAGAAATACGCCTGTAAAGATAGGTTTTTTGGGTTTGTTGATAATGTACAGTACCGCTGTTGCTATCAACACGGCTACAACTATGATAATAATGATAGGACTGATTATCATGATACTTCTCCTTTTCCGTCAAAAATCTGCTGATGGCACTATTATAGCACATTTTTCAGAGAGATAAAACACCTTTTTGCATCAACAGATAAGTTTTCATGACAGCGGTCTGTGTTTTGCTGTCTTTGATTTCGCCTTGTAAAATCATTTCGACGGCTTTTTCCATAGGGATTTTTTCGACATTCAGAAATTCGTCCTCATCAGGACAGTCTTTTCCCAGACTGTCTACCCGACAACAGTACAGATAGATGATTTCTGAAGTATAGCCAGGTGACGGATAAAGTTCTCCAAGAAAGTGGTAATTTTTCCCGATTGCCCCGACTTCTTCTTTGAGTTCACGAATACCGTTTTCCAGAGGGGTAGAGCCGTCTTTTTCCAGTTTGCCTGCGGGAATTTCCAGCACGACTTCATGATACGGATATCTGAACTGACGCACAAAATAGATTTCGTTGTTTTCGTCCAGTGCCACAATACAGACACCGCCTCCGTGATTGACAACTTCTCTCATTGCGTGTTTACCATCGGGGAGTTCCACTTCGTCCAGTGTTACACGGATAACTTTTCCGTCATAAAGCATTTTACTGTTCAGCGTTTTTTCATATAATTCCATTGTCAACATCTCCAAACTAAAAGTACGCATATTTTCTTTATACCATTCATACAATTTCCTGACGGATATCTTAAACCAAAGGAGTTTGATAAAATATGAATGATTTTAAAAATCTGCTGATGAAAGACTGTGATGAACATACCCGACAACAATTAAAAAAAGCCATACTGGAAAAATATTTTTTTGTCAGTGCAGACACTATCGGCAAAAGTATTTTGGAGAGAGAGATAGAATGTTTCCGTATCGGCAACAGTGACAAGGAAATTTTGTTTTGCGGTGGCGTTCATGGGTCAGAATGGATAACCTCACAGCTTCTTTATCTCTTTATTATACGGATTGCCGATACAATAATCAACTGTAAATCGCAATTAACGGAAATTTTATTATCCTGTTTTCAGAAATATTCATTGATATTTATTCCCTGCGTCAATCCTGATGGTGTAGAAATTTCTCTTCACGGCAGTCAGTCAGCGAAACATCTGGAAAATTTTGTCAGACGAGTTGCCAAAGGTGATACTGTTCACTGGAAAAGTAATGCGTTGGGGGTAGATATCAACCATAATTTCAATGCGGACTGGCAGAATATCAAGAAAAAGGAAATGGACAGTGGGATTACCTTTCCGTCAATGACCAGGTACGGCGGAGAGTTTCCCGAAAGCGAACCCGAAACACGGACACTGACAGAATATTGTCGGACACATCATATTTTGTCAGCGATTGCCTTTCATGCACAAGGGGAGGAAATTTACTGGAGTTTCAGTGAAAAGACACCTGTACGCAGTCTGGAAATAGCCCAGAAGATGGCAGAATTAAGTGGTTATGCGTTAAGTTTTCCCGAAAGTATTGCTGACGGCGGAGGGTTCAAAGACTGGCTGATAGTCGAAAAGGGCATACCTGCTTTTACCGTAGAAGTTGGCAAAGGAGAAAATCCGCTGGATATCGCACAACTTCCCGAAATTTATGCCCGACTGGAGAAAATGTTATTTTATTTCCTGTCGGTGGGTTAAGGGCGTTGCCCTTAACATTCCTATCAGGGGCTTTGCACAGTGTCTGTGTTCCCAACCCCTGAACCCCACAAACTTTCAAGGCTCACTTCGTTCGGAAATCTTTATCTGAGTGTTGGCAGTGAAACTTAAAAGTTTTTTGTCCACTTTTTTTCAAAAAAGTGGTGGGGTCAAGGGGCAAAGCCCCTTGTGGGATTTTTAAGGGCGAAGCCCTTAAACTCATCAAAATCCAGACAAAATTTGCGTAAGCAAATTTTGACAATCAGGATTTTAAAAGGCAGTAGCCTTTTAAAGCTGACTGTGAAAGTTTACTATATTCTCTGGATAAAAGATAGCAATAATGGAGAAAATCAGAAAGAAAACTTGACAAAACAGAAAATTATTATAAAATTGAATTGAACAAAATTCATTTTATGATAACGATGAAGGAGATATTTCTGATGAAAATTTATGATTTTACCGTAAAGAACACTAAAGGAGAAGAAGTCAGTTTAAGTCAGTTCAAAGGAAAGGTTTTGCTGATTGTCAACACGGCGACAGGTTGTGGATTTACACCGCAGTATGAGGGTCTGGAAAAGCTGTACAAGGACTATCATGAAAAAGGGCTGGAAATTCTGGATTTTCCATGCAATCAGTTTGGTCATCAGGCACCCGGAACAGAACAGGAAATTGTCAGTTTCTGTAAGTTGCATTATGGTGTATCGTTCTTACAGTTTGCCAAAGTGGAAGTCAACGGCAAAAATGAAATACCGCTGTATACTTATCTTAAGTCGCAGAAAGGCGGTGTGATGGGTAGTAATATCAAATGGAATTTCACAAAATTTCTGGTAGACCGTCAGGGAAATGTCGTACAAAGATTTGCTCCTACAGTCACACCTGAAAAAATTGAGGGTGAAATCTTAAATTTGTTATAATTCTAATAAAAATGCACATAATCTTTTATCTTTTTTTGGCACGCTAAATTGTTAAATATCTTGTCAAATTTTAAAATAAGATGTATAATATTACCACAAGAGTTTGCAAAATATCCATTTGCAGAAATTATAAGTTTGTGGGAGAAATCAGGTTATGAATGACATTGATGAAGTACTGAAACTGGAAAATCAGTTATGTTTTCCACTTTATGCGTGTTCAAGAGAACTAGTGAAAAAACACCGCCCTTATCTTGAAGAACTGAACCTCACCTATACGCAGTATATTACTATGACGGTATTATGGGATAAGGGAAAGGTGAATGTCAAAGAATTAGGGGAAATATTGTATCTGGATTCGGGAACACTGACACCTGTTTTGAAAAGTCTGGAAGCAAAAGGATTTGTCTATCGCCATCGTAGTGAAGAAGATGAAAGGGTATTGCTTGTAGATGTTACGCCTGAAGGAGAAAGACTGAAAAAAAAGGCAGTGATAGTACCTGAAAATGTAGCAAAAACGGTCAATATTACGGACGAGGAAGCCAGTAAACTTTATACCTTGCTCTATAAGGTGCTTAAAGGAACTTAATGCAAATCATTATCATCAGAAAACAGTGTCGTTTATTCGGCATTGTTTTTTCTTTAGGTATTGAATAACATTGTGGTTTGTGATACAATAATTTTATTATTTTTCATCAATGAAACGGAGGAAAATTTTTATGTATATTGTTTGTCTTGACCTTGAGGGAGTGCTTGTGCCTGAAATATGGATAGCTTTTGCAAAAGAAAGCGGTATCCCTGAACTCAACCGCACTACCCGTGACGAACCTGATTACGATAAACTGATGAAGTTCAGATTAAAGATTTTGAAAGAGCATAATCTTGGTCTGAAAGAAATTCAGGAAACCATTTCCAGAATTGAACCGCTTGAGGGAGCTAAGGCATTTTTAGATGAACTGCGTTCATTCTGTCAGGTCATTATTATCAGCGATACTTTCACACAGTTTGCTTCACCGCTTATGCAGAAACTCGGTTATCCTACCATTTTCTGTAACTCTCTGGAAGTGGCTGAAAGTGGCGAAATCACAGGTTTTAAAATGCGTGTCGAAAATTCCAAACTGACTACGGTAAAAGCCTTGCAGTCCATCGGTTACGATACTATTGCCAGTGGTGACAGTTACAACGATTTAGCAATGATACTTGCTAGCAAAGCAGGGTTTCTCTTTAAAAGTACCGACCAGATTAAAAAGGATTATCCTGATTTGCCTGCGTTTGAAACCTATGATGAATTAATGGACGCTATTAAGAAAGTCGTTTTGTGTCAGGGGCTTTGCCCCTGAAACCCCATGAGGGGCGTTGCCCCTCAACCCCACAAACTTTTTGAAAAAAGTTTGACAAAAACTTTCAAGGCTCACTTCGTTCGGAAATCTTTAGCTAAGTGTTGGCGGTGAAACT
>CACWNY010000066.1 GCA_902762375.1 uncultured Ruminococcus sp.
GATAAATGTTGCTGTGTAGACAACATCGCCTGTGACTGCGGGAAGTGTATCACCAACAGCATACTCATTTGTTCCGTCAGTCCAGCCATTGAATATATAACGATATTCTGCATAATCTGCCTTTGTAGGAGTTTCTCCGCTGTAAACGGGGCTTGTGCCGTTTTCAACAGATGTTGTGCCAAGCTCTGTACCGTCCTCGTTCAGCCATGTTACAGTAACTGTATTTGCCGTGAAGTAGCCAGGGTTATTTGTACCGCCGTCAATGTGGGCATAGGTCTTATCTATTTTATTTCTGTTATATGTCGTTCCCTTACCGCCGACAATACTTGTACAATCATTGAACATATAAGAAGAACTGGTTACATTATTCGTATTCCAGTCACTGCCAACATAAACGGTTGCAAGGTTCTGACAGCCGTAGAACATATAGCTCATACTTTTAACAGATGAGGTATTCCAACCGCTAAAATCAAGTGATGTAAAGTTCTTACAGTAGGTGAACATCATATACATAGTTGTAACCTTGGAGGTATCCCAACCGCTCACATCAAATGATGTAAGGTTCTCACACTGGTAGAACATCTCTCCCATATCTGTAATATTTGTGGTATTCCAACCGCTCACATCAAGTCGTATAAGGTTCTGACAGTAGTAGAACATACCATGCATACCTGTAACAGATAAGGTATCCCAACCGTTCAAATCAAGTGATGTAAGACTCCGACACCAGGAGAACATATAGCTCATATTTGTAACCTTAGAGGTATTCCAACTGCTCACATCAAGCGATGTAAGTGATTTACAATTAGCAAACATACGAAACATATTGGTGGCATCACTTGTATCAAGATTGGACACATCTATTGAGGTCGTGTTTTCCAAATCAGCGAACAGCCTACTTGCGTCTACACTTGTTTTAGCACCCTCTTCAACATATACTTCGGTTATATTGTTTCTGTAAGTGTACCACGGGATTTTACTACTATCATTGTTTCCGCCTGTATTGGGGACAGTGCCTGCAATGGTGAGTTTGCCGTTGCCATCTACTTTCCAGTAGCAAGTTACCGTTGCGGAATTGCCGTTTGCGTCAGTGCCTGTGCCTGTCCATGCGGTGTAGCCCTCGTATGCGGCACTTGCGGTAATGCTTGTGCCGACAATATCGGCAACGGGTGTCATGACTGCCGTACCCGATACAAGCGTGACTGCCAGTACCGCACACAATGTACGATACAACCAGTTCTTTTTCATTTTTGCCATAAAAATTCCTCCTGATTTAGAAATTAAGATTTATTTTGCGTTTTTTGTGTCTGCCTGCTTTGAAAAAATGGCTGACCAGAAAAAACAATATTATTTGCTGTACTAGACAAGCGTTGGTGTATACTGCATAGGTATCAATCCTCCTTCCTACTTATCAACGAAAAAAATATATCTATTTTATACAAGTTTATAATAGTATTTATAATTTTTCAAGGGAGTGTTCCAGAATGGAACACCCCCTTGACACTGAAAAATCTTTTTATGTCATTCCGAACGAAGTGAGGAATCTTTAATTACGAATTACGCATTACGCATTAACAAAATTTGCTGACGCAAATTTTGTTTGTAATTTTGGGGAGTTTAAGGGCTTTGCCCTTAAAAATCCCACAAGGGGCTTTGCCCCTTGACCCCACCACTTTTGAAAAAGTGGACAAAACTTTTAATTGAGGTTGTTTTTCTATAATTACGAATTACATGAGAGTTCGGCAGAATTTTAGAGGACAGTAGTCCTTTAATGAAAAAAATCCCCCTTGCCTGTAAAGACAAGGAGGAAAACTGTTTATTTGTTACAGACAAAAAAGTCAGATGGTAACTTTAGTTGTACTGTCTACATACATTTGTGTGCCAATACCGTATTTGTCGGAGTAGCCAACCTGATATCTTAAAATCAATGTAACATCTTGAAGAGTAACTTTCTTGTCGCCATTGACATCTGCACGGATTTTCTTTTCAGCGTTCAATGTAACACTGCCTGCCAGTGCTTTCTGCACCATAAGAACATCTGCCAGAGTTACTTTACCGTCTTTGGTAACATCGCCAAGAGTAATCTTAATGGTGTTGGCTGATGTTGCTGATGTAGGAGCAGAGGTAGGTTTCTGTGTAGGCTGTGTAGGTGTTTGAACAGTATAGACTTCCCATGTATTGCCTGCGGAGAACTTATGTGATGTTCCGCTGATTTTAAGACCAGGTTGCATATCAGCGGGATATCTGTTGGTTGATGAACCGTTTGCTGAGAAAATAACCATTGCATTTGCTCCCTGAAGATTTTCAGGAACTTCCAGTTCATAAAGACCTGTTGTCGCATTGAGAGTCATTGCAACACCCGGCCATTTTGCGTTTTCAATAACAGAAGAACCACTTTCATCATAGATATAAGCATTTACCGTACTCCAGTTATAGGAGGAATTGTCAAAGTATACATTGATTGTTGCATTAGGGTCTTTTTTATTGTAGATAAATGTCTTGTCTACTGTGTCAGTACCGTCAGTAGCCACAACTCTTACAGTTACTGTACCGCCTTCGGCTGTGTTTGCACCGATAGTAAATGTACCGCCGTCTTTTACAGTGATAGCAGAAGCGTTATCAACATAAACTTTTGCTGATGTAGCACCCTTGAGGCTGAGGGTAAGTGTGCAAGTACCTTCGAAAGAATTACTGCCTGTGGAACTTGTCAAGGAAGCGGATACGCTGGACTGAGGACCTTCAAGAAGAATTGTACCGTTAGCACCACTGTTGAAAGTAACTTTACCGTTGGAAACAGTAGCCGTTTTTCCATCATAAGCGTTGGTAACAGTTGCACCGTTAGACCATACAGAAGAAACATCAATAGTAATCGATGTATTTGCAGGAGCAAACAATGTAGCAATGATTGCGTCAGAAACACCGTTTTTATCATATGTTCTGGAGAATGTGTAACCTGTGCTTGAACTGTAAGCGGAGATAACCTGATGTTGTCCTGCACCTACAGCAACATGGTTGCTACGGAATTTACCGAGTTTCTGCCAGTGTGCCAGTACACCACTATCCATACTACTCCAGTTCATGAAACTTCTGAACTGATGTCCTGCACCGGGGTCAACGCTGGCAAATTTACTGTCAATAAGAGGTCTGTTAGTTTCATCACCGTAATAAATCTGAATAGCACCGGGAAGCATGAGCATAAATGAACCTGCATATTTTCTGTCACCCTTTGCCAAAACGGTATCGTGTGAAGAAATGTAGCTTAATACATTGAAACTATCATCATTATTAATAGCGTTTGCATAACGACTGTAAGTACTGTCAACAGAACTTGCACCAGGAATGTTACTGCTGTTTACTGCGGGTGCAAATTCAAAGTTAATCATGGAATCAAATCCGCCTTCGGTATAGTAAGCGTCTTTGCCTACACCGTGTCCGAAATGTTCACCTGTCATCCAGAAATCAGCGTTATCCATTGCTTTGGTCGGGTTAGCCTGTTTCCATTTTTTCAAAGCGGCAACACACTTTGTTTTCAATGTATTCCATGCACTCTTTTCAACATGTTTAGCGGTATCGCAACGGAAACCGTCTACACCAAATTCTTCTACCCATTCAGCAAGCCATGTAGAAATATAGCCTGTTACTGTATCAGAACTTGCATATTTGGAAGTTTTTGTGCTGAGTGTACCTTCTTTACTCCACTTTGTCTTGAGTAATTCAGGAATGCTTGTTTTGGAAGTCACACCTGTTTTAAAGTCGGGTAAGCCTGCCAGTGAACCTTCTACATCACCACTGCCTTGTGTATAACCGGGCAGTCCGCAACGAATCCAGTCAGAACCCCACCATTTACCCCAAACAGAAGCACTTGCATCATAGTTGATATAGCCATGATAACTGGTATTGTTGATATTGCTGTGAGCATAGTAATAATCTTCCCAACCGCTTTTGAGTTCACCGAAACCGTATTCACTCATATCCTGAATGGTGTTATAACCTGCATGGTTCATAACGATATCCATTACGATACGAATACCGTGCTGGTGAGCGGTATCTACCATTGTTTTAAATTCTTCTTTTGTACCAAAGTTTTTATCTGCTTCGGTATAGTCAAGAACATAGTAACCGTGATAGGAATAGTGAGCGAAACTGTCACCGTCTGTACCTACACAATAACCGTGAATCTGTTCATACGGTGCGGAAAGCCAGATAGCATTGACACCTAAATCATCAAAGTAACCTTCTTTGATTTTCTTGGTGATACCTGCAAAGTCACCGCCCTGAAAAGCACCGTACTGGTCATAGTTAGCGACACTGCCGCTTTTAGTAAGACCTCTGCCGTATGCGTGGTCGTTACTTGTGTCACCGTTGTAGAAACGGTCGGTCAGCAGGAAATAAACTGTTGCGTTATCCCACGAAAAATCAGAGGGACTGCCTGCCTGACTGGTAGCTTTTGCTGTTGCCTGTGAGGTGGTTGTTGTTTTTGTCACCGCAGAAACGCCTGATGTTGTTGCCAACGCTGTCATTGAGGTAGTCATTGCAAGCGTCAGAGCAATCGCCGTAGCTTTTTTGCGGAAACTTGTTTTCTCATTCATCTTTTTGTAAATCCTCTCTTTCTAAAAAGTAGTGCCATATAATTATAACTGTACCTGTCTTTATAACAAGCACAAATTATCATCATTATTATAACAGTAAAACAGGATTTTGTATAGTAATAGATTATACAAATAATACCGTTAAAATCTGTAAAAAATTCCTTGTGTTCAAAATGAAAAATATTTTACCTGTGCGGTTGAAAGTCAGATAGTTGCTGACAAAATTTGCTTACGCAAATTTTGTCTGGATTTTGAGGAGTTTAAGGGCTTCGCCCTTAAAAATCCTGCTAAGGGGCTGCCGCCCCTTAACCCCGCCCACTTTTTTGAAAAAAAGTGGACAAAAAACTTTTCATTGTCATAGCTATACAATGATAACAGCATTCCAACCGCACAGATAAATTACACATCAGGTCATCAGGAAACTGGTATTGGTAAATTTAACACTGGTTGTCGGCATTTCCTCACCGCTACTGGTTTTCATACTCTTGATAGTAGCGGATAAGGTAAATGTGCCATCTTTGAGTGCTACAAGTTTTACCATTTCAAGATTGACAGTTTCTTTTGCGTCATACAATGAACCACTCGGAGCTGTTACAGTAGCGGTAATTGTGCCTGCAGTTTTGGTATTGACACTTTCTGTACCATTCTGTTTCAATTTCAAAGTAGTAACACCGTCTGTACTGTAAGCGGTGTAACGCTGGAAAGCGGATTTGTCGTAGGTAGTAACCATCTGATAACTCTGGAATTTTCTGGTACTCTTTGCCTTGACGACATAAACAACAACATCACCTTTTTTGACAAATACACTCTTACTGACAGCACCTATTCTGTCTGTATCAACGACTGTGATAGAAGTTGAATTGCTCATGGTCAGTTTTGTTCCACCGTAAGTAATAGCCTTATTGTTATTGTCAACGATAGAATCCAGTGCTGATGAAATGGTAAATGTACCACTCTTCAAAGCAACAAATTTTACAGTAACAAGGTTGGTAAGTGCAGAAATCTGATACGGTGCTGAACTTGTAGCGGTTGCTGTGGCAGTAATCGTGCCTGCGGTTTTGGTATTGACACTTTCTTTACCACCCTGAGAAGCAACGATTGTGTTTACGCCATCTTTACTGTAATCGGTGAAAAGTTTAAATTCCGATGAATTATAAGTGGTAGTAATAGCAAAAGCACCAACTTTACTGCTGGATTTTGCCTTGACATTGTAAACGACAACATCACCCTTGTTGACTGTACAACTTTTACTGACAGTAGCAACAGAAGTGTCCAGATGTCCTACTTTTTCCAGTGTTGTTTTTACAGAGATTTTTTCAGGTACAGAATTAACATCGTCCGTTGTATCAACAGCGTCCTCAATGGCAGAATACAAATAGCAATCGGTTGCCTGTTTAATAAGCACAGTAAAACTTACCATTTTCGTCATAGAGGAAATTTTCATACCTGTTTTTGCCCCTATGCTGGCGGTATAGGCAACTTTATCCATTGAGGCATCACTTGTAGAAGATGCTGTTTCAGGGAATGACATCAACATACCTTTCGTATGGTTGACAATATAAGTACCGTCCTCGTAATCAGGAGCGGTAAAATACTGGTCGCTTAATACCATCGTATTATTCGAAGCACTGGTATCGCTACTGAATGCTTGTGATGAAGTTACACTGGCAGTAGTCTGGTTGATGAAAGTGTAACCAATGAAACCTGAAATCGCACTGGGATTACCGCACTGGTACGAAACTGTGACATTGACCAAATCACCGACTTCAAACTGATAATCTCCTCTGCTGGTAGATTTTCCGTTAAGTTGTGACTGGGTTGTTTTGTGGCGGTCATAGGCAACTCCCATAAAGTCGCTGACATGAATGGTGGCTTTTGTGGTGTCGGCAGCACTCACTGCGGGTACACCGATAACACTGCACATGGACATAACCGTAAGTGCTGACAATACGGTACTGGTGAATTTTTTCATTTGACTTCCTCCTTAAGAATATCACGGTATATAACCTGTAATCTTATTATACAATATTTTGACCGCTATCGCAATAACACAAAAAACAAAAATCAGATTTTTACGCTTGAAACAAATATCTAAAAAGATTTTGGTTAATTTCACTTTTTATTAAGTAAGGATTTGTTTTATTTGTATAAACTTATCCCTAATTAAAAGAAATAAATAACATAAATTACAAAAGTAACAGACACAACTTGACAAATCAGGTTAGCTATGATAAACTAAGAATAAGTTAGCATAGGCTTACTAATGCTGTATCAGACAAAAGGGGGGTTAGCTATGATGCCGTTAAGTCTTGCAGATAGCGGAAAGGAACATACGATTTTAAAAATCAGTGGAAACTCTGAAGTCAAAAAACATCTGGAAGACCTTGGATTTACAACAGGTTCTCAGGTAACACTTATCAATACACTTGGTGAAAATGTGATTGTCGGAATAAAAGGTTCAAGGGTTGCTTTAGGTGCTGATATGGCAAGAAAAATTATGGTATAAGTGAGGGAAAAGTAAAAATGAAAACACTCAGAGATGTCGCAATAGGACAAACGACAAAAGTAGTCAAATTGCACGGAGAAGGTGCAGTAAAGCGTCGCATTATGGATATGGGACTTACCAAAGGGACAGAAGTTTTTGTCAGAAAGGTAGCACCTCTTGGTGACCCCATCGAACTGAAAGTGCGTGGTTATGAGCTTTCTATCCGAAAAGCTGACGCTGAATTAATTGAAGTAGAATAAGTTCAAGGGCTACCGCCCTTGAAAATCCCGCCCACTTTTTTGAAAAAAAGTGGACAAAAAACTTTTTTGGCTCACTTCGTTGGGATTATTTCCCTAAGTGTCAGCGGTGACAATTAAAAGTTTTTGTCGAACTTTTTTCAAAAAGTTCGTGGGGTTCAGGGGCAAAGCCCCTGATGGGATTTTTAAGGGCAAAGCCCTTAAACACGAAAAGCCTTAAACACGAAAAGTTCGTGGGGTTCAGGGGGTGAAACCCCTTGTGGGATTTTAAAGGGCAAAGCCCTTTAAAAGTTAGTTTGAAATAACATAATGAAAGGAAGAACATCTATGGCAGAACAAATGCGGATTGCCCTTGCAGGTAACCCCAACTCTGGCAAGACAACACTGTTTAATGCTCTTACAGGGTCTAATCAGTTTGTCGGTAACTGGCCCGGAGTAACGGTAGAAAAGAAAGAGGGTAAACTTAAAAAACATGAAGGAATAATTATTACTGACTTGCCGGGTATTTATTCACTTTCCCCCTATACACTTGAGGAAGTTGTGGCAAGAAATTATCTGATTGATGAACGCCCTAATGCTATCCTCAATATTATCGACGGCACAAACCTGGAAAGAAACCTCTATCTGACTACACAGTTGACAGAATTGGGTATTCCAGTAGTTATTGCCATTAACATGATGGATATCGTAAAGAAAAAAGGCGATAAAATCAATATCAGCAAATTATCGGATAAACTTGGTTGTAAGGTAGTTGAAATCTCAGCACTTAAAGGCACAGGTATTACCGAAGCAGTAGAAACGGCTATCAAAGTAGCAAAAGGCGGAAAACCTGTTCCGAAACATACTTTTGAGGGGTCTGTCGAACACGCCTTAGCACACATTGAAGAAGCAGTCGTTCACGATATGCCCGAAGAACAACAACGCTGGTATGCTATCAAATTATTTGAGCGTGACGAAAAGGTTATGGAAAAACTGAACCTTGATGATAAAGTCCGTGAACATATCAACAAAGATATCGCTATGGTAGAAGAAGAACTGGACGATGATTCCGAAAGTATCATTGTCAGTGAACGGTATGCGTATATTGCTACTCTCATTAAAGACTGCTACAAGAAAAAAGACAGCAACGCCCTTTCCACATCAGATAAAATTGATAAGATTGTTACCAACCGTTTTTTAGGTCTGCCGATTTTTGCCTGTATTATGTTTCTGGTATACTACATAGCTATGGTAGGTGTTGGTGCATTCGCTACTGACTGGACAAATGACAATCTTTTTGGTGACGGTTTCCATTTATTCGGGATAGGCACATCAGCTTATGAAGAAAAAGCCGAAGAATATAACAATGCTGTCAATGCGGTAAGTGCATATTATGAACTGGATACGGAAGCCGAAGATTTTGATGAAGCAAAGGCACTTAAAGAAATGTCGGCGGTAAAGGGCGAAAAAACAGCTCAGATTTCCGTAGAAGATGAAGAAACACTCGAAACCGTTGACTATACAGTATATTTTTCAGAAGTTCCCGAAGATGCTGATGAAGAAGAAGTTATCGGGGTATCTTATACAGACGCTGTAAACTATTTTGAGAAAAACGGTTTTGATGAACCTGACCCTGCTGAAGATGGTGTTTGGGTACCAGGTATTCCTGTTCTTGTAGAAAGCGGTCTGGATAAAATCGGTGTTGCTGACTGGCTGAAAGGTCTTATTCTTGACGGTATCGTTGCAGGTGTCGGTGCCGTACTGGGATTTGTTCCACAGATGTTGGTATTGTTCCTGTTGCTGGCATTCTTAGAGGCTTGCGGTTACATGGCAAGAATTGCTTTTGTCCTTGACAGAGTGTTCAGAAAATTCGGTCTTTCAGGTAAATCCTTTATTCCTATGCTTGTCGGTACAGGTTGCGGTGTACCAGGAATTATGGCTAGCCGTACCATCGAAAATGAGCGTGACAGAAGAATGACTATCATGACAACAACTTTTATCCCTTGCGGTGCAAAAGTTCCCTTTATTGCGATGATAGCCGGTGCTATTTTTCATGGTTCAGCGTGGATAGCTACATCAGCTTATTTTGTCGGAATGATGGCAATTATTATTTCAGGTATTATGCTGAAAAAAACAAAAATGTTCTCGGGTGACCCTGCACCTTTCGTTATGGAATTGCCTGCATATCATATGCCGACAATAGGTAATGTATTGCGTTCCATGTGGGAAAGAGGTTGGTCGTTCATTAAAAAGGCTGGTACAATTATTTTACTGTCAACAGTTGTTGTATGGTTCACATCATATTTCGGATTTGCTGAGGACGGTTTCAGAATGCTTGCTGAAGATGAACTGGATAAATCTCTGCTTGCGGTTATCGGTTCTGCAGTTTCATGGATATTCATTCCGCTTGGCTGGGGTAACTGGCAGGCGACAGTTGCGTCTATTACAGGTCTGGTTGCTAAAGAAAATATTGTTGGTACTATGGGTATTCTTTACGGTGGTGGAGATACTACTGTATGGCAGACACTTGGCAAAGCATTTACAGGAATTACAGGTTATTCTTTCTTAGTGTTCAATCTGTTGTGTGCTCCTTGCTTTGCGGCAATCGGTGCTATTAAGCGTGAAATGAACAGTGCTAAATGGACTTGGTTTGCTATTCTTTATCAGTGTGGTTTCGCTTATGCTATTGCTTTGATGATTAACCAATTCGGCGGTGCATTTACAGGTAACCTGAATATTATCGGTCTGATTTTTGCTGTTGCTGTTCTTGGTGTAATGATTTATATGCTTTTTATTAAGAAGTATGAAGAAAGTACAACTCTTACACAAAAAGTGAAAGTACAGACAAAAGAAAAAGAAAAAGTAAACGCATGATTTATAATGATTAATAAAATTCAGGGAGGGATTTTTTCATGTTGAACTGGCTTATTACGAATTTGTCAACATTAATCGTTTCGGCTGTATTGCTTGTGATTATCGTGGCTATCATCGTTTCAAAAGTAAAAAACAAGAAAAAGGGTAATTCCTCTTGTGGGTGTGGTTGTGTCAACTGTGCTATGAAAGATACTTGTCATCGTTCGGAATGATTAGCCAACATTCAGCTATGACAATTAAAAGTTTTTGACCCACTTTTTTCAAAAAGTGGGTGGGGTTCAGGGGCAAAGCCCCTGAGCAGGATTTTTAAGGGCGGCAGCCCTTAAACTCCCCATAAAAATCCAAAATTTGCGTAAGCAAATTTTGTTAAACTCTCTAAAAAAGACGGATAGCCGTTAAGCTATCCGTCTTAAAAATGCGGTTAATTATATATCAGCTTACCTGAACTGTACAGGTAGCGACCTTTCCGTTGGTGGAA
>CACWNY010000067.1 GCA_902762375.1 uncultured Ruminococcus sp.
GAACACAATAAAAATCTTTTTCAAACTTATCGTCTATATAGTGGCTTTTGCCTGTACCGGGAGCACCGTATATAAGCAGATTGCGGGGCAAGCCGAGGTTTTTTGCATTATTCTTGTGCATTTCGGTTGCTATCCAGTTTGTCACATAAACCGTATCTTTGTATGTTCTGCTGTCAAAGACTGAAAGATAAAAATCTAAAAGCGTATATTTACGTTCTGATTTTCCGTCTTCTATCCAATCAACACATATAAAACATGCCTGTAAATTCTCATTTATTGGTATTCTTTTTAACTTACTATTACTAATTTTATTTGACAATTTGTTTATATCACTGTCGAGCGTAATCGTTGTATTTGATAATTTTGATATATCATTGTCGGGTATTGCCAAAGGCTCAATGGAAACAACAAAACGTTTTATATCTTTATATACAACGTCGTTACTGTCACTGCATACAGACAAAAAGAATATCTGATAATCTTTTTTATACTTGTCATATGCTTTTTTGAAGGGATAAAACGCAGGTTCGTTTGGGGTTCCAACGGCTATAATACAGCTTTTTTTATTACTATTTTTATTACTATCAGTGGTCCCAGCAAATCTGATATTTGAAGTAACAAATATAATCTTTTTCTCGTCTTCATTTACATAACACTGTTCTGGATTTGTTCCCTTTCTTTTTGTCAATAACTCTTTTGTTTTATCTCTATAACCTCTGCTGTCGGTTAAAAAATTGTGTAAATCATCTCTGGTCATAAAATATATCTCCTTTATCATTTATTCGACAAAAATCTTTTTACATTATACCATTTTTGATAAAAAAGTCAATAAAAATATATCAAAATTTACAAAAATGGTATATAGAGAAAGTCCGTTTCCCGTTGATAAGTGAAAGAAAACGGACTTTTTTAAATATTACCTGCCGTGGTTCAGTTCAATGAAAATGTAAATGCCGTTGCCCTTTTTTACGGAACGATGTACACAGTTCCACTCATCACGTTCATTTTCCAAGACTTCTTCTTCGTCATCTTCCCAGTCGTCAAAAATTTCTTCACCGTCATCAAATTCTTCTTCGTCATCTTCCCAGTCGTCAAAAACTTCCTCACCGTCGTCAAATTCTTCTTCGTCATCTTCCCAGTCGTCAAGAACTTCTTCACCGTCATCAAGTCCACTTCCAACATCTTCCCAGTCGTCAAGAACTTCTTCACCGTCACCAAGTCCATTTCCGCCATCTTCCCAGTCATCAAAGACTTTTTTGCCGTCATCATCAGCATCACGATAAAATTCTTTTATGACATCGTCTTTGTGATTGACATAAAAATATGTGTTATCATAGGCAAATACACAGTTATTATCATAAAGTATCCTGTCAGCCATCTTTTCTCTTTCGCTTTTGTCGATAAGCTCTCTTTTGCATACCTTGCTTTCATCTTCATAATCGCTCTGTATCGGCACGGAGATGACAGGGCAGAAAGTGCCGTTATATCTGGACATCTGCACTGCCATGCGGATTTCCCCGAACTTTCCGAAAACAAGCCATATATTGTCAAATTCCTCCGTATCTTCTTCAAGACCGAATTTTTCAATTTCTGTCTGCGACATCATCTCATATCTGAAAGGACAGCCGAACAGAAACTCCGCTTCTTCGTCTATGACAGCCTGAGGCATTCTTCCCACAAGCGACAGCAAACGGATACAGCGACTGATGTCATGATACAAAACAAGGTCGATAAAGCCGTCACCCAACAGCAATTTATCAGTTCCTGCGGGCACTTCGTCCAATATCATGCTGTTGATGTCATTGGCTTTCAGCACATTGATGAGCATATCCGAAATGTTTTCATGAGCTGTTTCAAGATCCCAGCAATAATTCAAAAGTCTTTCCGAGTAATTGCACGTACCGTTGTTTTTCATTGTAAAAATCACCTTTCATTTTTGAATTACGACAAATTTATTTGTCTTGCCGTGTCGTTGATGGTATTATATCATTTGTTATTGTCGGAATTCCGACAATTTTATAAATTTCATTCAACGCATACTTGAAATAAAACAGGGATTGTTGTTATAATTACACCAGTTTCCAAGTTTTGAAAAATAAAGTAGTGAATTACCCGCTCAAAAGTGATAAAATGGTAAATGCACAAATAAACCAGGTATCACTGAAAGGGAGTAATTCACATGGATACATTATACACCAAATCGCCGATGGTAATCAAGTTAAAAAAAGCATTTTATGAAATTTTTTCGGAAGAAAGAAGAAGTACACGAGAAAACTTATGTGATCTGTTATTGTCGGTACTGTGTCTGAACGGATTTAAAAGTGTCAAACACAGTTATGATCATTTCATGAAGCCTGTATCGAATAACAGCCTCAATTCATACTATTTTACGTTGAATGAAAGTAAGATCGATATTGACAAGTGGATGCAGAATATGATCAAAGTGGCTTTATCTGTTGTTCCGAAAGAATTGAGCCGGTGGCTTATCATACTTTCGATTGACGATACAATGGTCGAAAAGTACGGTGAACACTTTGAAAACAGAGGACTTTTATTCGATCACGCCAAGCATAACGGTTCCAATTATCTGAACGGGCATTGTTTTGTCAGCCTTATGATGTCCATACCTGTTTTCGACAATGGTAAAATACGATATTTGTCTTTTCCGGTCGGTTACAGAATGTGGACAAAAGAAAAAACAAAGCTTGCTATGGCGGCTGAGATGGTGCAGGAAGTAATGAAGTGTATCGGAATTGACAGAAATGTTTGTCTGTGCTGTGACAGTTGGTATCCGAAAGCGGAAATCACGGAATTGCCGATAAAATACAGTAATCTTGCTCTCATATGCAATGTCAGGTATGACACGGTTTTGTATGATCTGCCACCGGCTAAAACGGGCAAAAAAGGCAGACCGAAAATAAGAGGAAATAGGCTCTCTTTTGATAACTTTAAACTTACTGATGTGGAAGGCACAGACTATTCTGTTGGCAGTCATCGGGTGATCACCAATCTTTTTGGTCATATCCCTGTTCATGCTGTCGTTACAAGAACAAAATCAGGCACAGAGCGACTTTTTATCTGCACAAAATCCCCCGATGAACTGAATTTTGATGTTACTCAAACCGACTTGGGAAAGTCATCGCTTTTTGCGAAAGCCGGCATGGATTTTCTGTCTCTCACGATTTATTCTTTGCGTTGGCATATTGAAGTTGCTTACTATGAACAAAAGAAATTTTGGTCTTTAGGGGTTTATATGCTTCGAAGTAGGATCGGCATTGAACGGCTAATAAATTTGCTGACTGTTTTGTATGCTTTTATGACACTGCTTCCGTTTTACGACTGCACTTTCATCACTTTATCACACAGCAGTCCTCAACAATCTCGCTTTGTTATCGGTATGACGATTTGGTATGAATTATTTTTTGCCACTTTCGAGACTGCTGCATATCCGCTAAAAATGTCTTTTCTCTTATTTCAATGCCTGGTTAAGTGAATTTACTTTCTAAAAACTTGGAAACTGGTGTTATAATTATATAAAATTCATTTTTGAGAGGAGAAAAATCAATGAGTGAAACTGCTGTAACAAAAAAGAGAAAGCCCCGTGAAGATAAGCACATGAGTGAATGTGAAGTTGACGCCCAAATGGATAATGACATAATTGATATTTTAAAAACGTACAAAGAGGGTTTGTCGATACACAAGATACAAACGCTTCTTCAGCGTGAAAAACCATCTTTATACCATAACGGTCACAACTACCGTTACAAAATCGGGACAAGACTCCGATATCTCAAAGCTTTCGGAGAAAAAACAGGTCTTTTTGAAATAACGACTGATATTGAAGATGAAAAGGATAACAAAAGAACAGCAGAATTGTATAAATATATCAGTAAAGTGCAAAAAAGCGATTGCAAAATTATGCTTGCATCGCTGAAAGCTGTAAAAGGTTTTCACACAGATAAAAACGACAATGCAAGAAAAATTTTCTCGAAACTCACAAAAGGGGAAAATATCAATTTTCTTGACAGTGAATACCCGCCCGATTTGTACAATAAAAGAATGAATATCAATATCAGAACCATAGATTCCGCCATATCAAATGAAAAAATGCTTAATGTCGTATATGGAGATTATCATATCAATAAATCTCTTGTTCCACGCAGAGATGATAAATACACTGTTTATCCCATAAAAATGATACTGTCAATGGGAAGGCTGTATTTATACTGCCGTCATGAACATCATGACAATCTTTCCTGTATGCGTGTGGACCGTATCATTTCATGCACGGAATGCGAAAAAGGCTTCAACAGGGCAAAAGAAGAAACACGACTGCTTGTCAGCCGTGTTTCTGAACCGCATTTTGCCCAACGCCTCTACATGTTTACGGGAAAAGCACAAAAAATAACTTTTCTGACAGATGAAAAACATTTGAATGATGTGTTTGACTGGTTTGGAAAAAGTGTGGAATTGAAAGAAACGGACGAGGGAAAAATTTCGGTGACGGTCAAAGCCGATAAAAATGCCATGATTTTCTGGGCAATGCAGTATTGCCGATATGTGACGGTGACAGATCCGCCCGAAGTCGCTGACGAGATAAGACAAACAATGGAAAAAGCATTGGAACGATACTCCTGAAAATGCCCTCACCAGCAATGACATCTGTAACGCAGTCAAATTGATTGCAGATACGGAAAATGGTATTTTTTATTTCAAAGTCCGTTCTGATTATCGGCACGCTGTTCGGTACAATGACAAGGTCATTGGCAGGTGCATAGGTAGAATTTGTGTTCAGTCGTTTATAAATAACGTCTTCAACAACTTCCTCAATATCATCGCTGTCACAAAATTTTTCCTCGTTCCATGTGCCTGTAAAGCGGTCATCAAATCTGTTGTTTTTCATTTTTTTGTCAAGTTCTGCTCGTATCAGCCTACGGATATCGCAGTCACTTACAAGACGTATATCGGTATTTGTTCCCATTCCCCAACTTGATGGGTAATGCAATATATAGTATTTTTCACTCATTTAATTCACCTTTTCATACGTAAAATGCAAATATGAGCATTCTACGGCATTTGAGAAAAATCCGTTTCGACAGGGTTTGTTTTTATATAGTAAACGTCACTGAAAATTTCCTTTTGTCATTCTGAGGAACGAAGTGACGAAGAATCTTTCAAAGATTCCTCGCTTCGCTCGGAATGACATAGGGGGAATGACATAGGGCGATTTATTTTGTCGTTTACTAATAGTTATATTATACAACTTTTCAAAAATAATTTCAACTATTTTATCAATAATTCACATAAAATATTTTTGATTAAAATAATATTTTGACAGAGTGTTTTAACAGTTAAAACAATTTTATAAAAAGCTATAAAAATATGTTGACTTTTATAATTTTTAAAAAGAAAGAGAGGTAAAAACCGTTATTGAAAAATTGACAAAATGCAGCTTTTATGTTACAATCAGAGAAGATACGAAGCCTATGCGACAGCCAAGCGATGATGGCAGAGTAAATATTACGAAAGGAGAATAGATTAGCGGTTAGCCATTACTGCTATG
>CACWNY010000068.1 GCA_902762375.1 uncultured Ruminococcus sp.
CAAGAGTAAAGAACTTCATGAAACTGTAATCGGTATATTCATTAATACTTTCTTTTTTGAACGCCAATTTTCTTTTTCAAACTTTTAGGGACACCACCGGATTTTTAAGGGCAACGCCCTTAAACTCTTCCTGTTAAAGGGCTACCGCCCTTTAAAATCCTGTTTTAAGGGCTGCCGCCCTTAAAAATCCTGCCCACTTTTTTGAAAAAAAGTGGACAAAAAACTTTTATGGCTCACTTCGTTCGGACTTTCTCTTTCAGCGACTGCAAAGAATATTGGTGAGTTTATCAGAAAGTTTCGTCTTTGAGAGAAAAGAGTAAAATATTACCGTCGATACACAACCGAACAGTCCCTGTACAGCATTGCCTAACAGATTGGCTACTGCTCCCTCTAAACCATAAAAACAGATTTCCAACAGAAAATATCCGCTTATCATTATCGCTTCGGCACACAGTGTGGCAATTATCATTGCCAGAAACCGTACTTTTTCTAAATGTCCTGTGGCAAATTTGAAAATCCAATATACCACCGTTGCCATTAATGCTTTGATAATAAAGGTAAACGGTGCATAAATGCTATAACCTAGAAACAAATCCGCCAAAGCTGAACCTATTCCGCCTGCAAAAGCTCCGTATACTGCCCCTAACAGATATCCTGCTATCATGACAAAACAATCCCCTAAATTGACATATCCGCCTGTCGGCAAGGGAATTACAAAAACACTTGTGGCTATACATACCATTGCTCCTGTCACGCCTGCAAAAACAAGTCTGAATAAATTGTTCTGTGACTGATTTCTGTTTTTCATGTTCGACACTCCCTACAAAAATTTCTTCCATGCGATTATACCGCATAATATACGGTTTGTCAATTTTCCTATAATATTAATAAGATTTATTTTTCGCAATGAACAGTTGTATTTTCAAAATTTTTGTGGTAGAATATGACCGCATAAGATAATAATAATGGGGTTTTTTATGAACAACCGTCAGGATAAAAACATTTTCACCAGACAGCCATTTGTCAGCCTGTTGGCAACACTCACCGCTCTGACATGGGCTTTCGCTTTTCCGCTGATAAAAATCGGTTTCTCTGAATTTGCGGTATCTTCCACAGATACAGGTGCAAAAACTTTATTTGCCGGTATACGGTTTTTTCTTGCCGGCATTTTCACGCTGATAATTGCCAAAGTTTCTTCCGAAAAATTCTCTCTGCCAACAAAACAACATATTCCTTTACTGCTACTTTTTTCTTTAGTGAATACAAGTCTGCACTACTTCTTCTTTTATATCGGACTTTCTTATCTTTCTGGGTCACGCTCTGCTATTATTGATTCTTCGGGTACTTTTTTCCTGATTATCCTTGCTTGTATCGTTTTCAAAAATGAGAAAATGACTTCTAAAAAAATTCTCGGCTGTATTCTGGGGTTTTCGGGTATTCTTATCATCAATATAGATTTCCAGAGTGCAATTCCTGATGAGGCTTTCAGTCTTTCGGGTGATGGTATGTTGCTTTTGAGTGCATTATGTTCAGCATTCGGCGGTATTCTGACAAGAATTATCACAAAAAAAATACCGCCACTTATCACAACAGGTTTTAGTTTAAGTATTGGCGGTCTTGTGATGATAATTTTCGCAGTGGCTATGGGCGGTCGTCTGACAAAAATTACTACTTTTGGCTGTATCATTCTGCTGTTGCTTGTGGGCGTTTCCGCTGTCGGCTTCTCCCTCTACAACAAACTTATCAGTTGTAATCCTGTCGGGAAAATCGCTATCTTCAACGCTTTAATTCCCGTCTTCGGTGCGGTTCTTTCCTGCATTATCCTTAATGAACCATTTCAGCTAAAATATATTCTCTCCGCTTTGCTCGTCTTTGCGGGAATTTATGTCATTAATAAACTGTAACTGATGGAGGTGAATAACATTGGATAATGAATTAAAATTTTTGTTCAAAGAATTTCTCAAAGTTTCTTTTAAACTTATCTTGGTTATTCTGGAAACTATCGGTTTAATCGCTTTCATTTATTTCTTATTTTTCAAAGGTATTTGAAAAGTTCCAGTCAAACAAGCAAAATTCCTTTTCAGACCACAAGGGTCTGAACGGAATTTTGTTATTTGGGAAATGGTGGAAAAAACTCCTGAATAAGTAAAACCAGAAAAGTTTTTTGTCCACTTTTTTCAAAAAAGTGAGCAGGATTGAGGGCAATGTCATCAACTTAAGAGTGTCATTCCGAACATAGTGAGGAATCTTAATAAGATTCTTCGTCGCTTTCGCTCCTCAGAATGACAGCAATATATGGCTTTTTTCTTAAGTTGATGACATTGGGATTGAGGGGGGTGCAACCCGTGAAACGGAATTGTTAAGGGCAGTAGCCCTTAAACTAAAAAATGCCGTTGTGCAAACACAAACGGCATTTCTGTTTTTTAGTCGCTGACAACCATAAAAGGTAATAAATCTTTTTTGAATTGCTTGGTAACTCTATCCCTAGTTTCCAGCGTCAGTTTTTTGTTGAGGTCTAAACTCAATACCCCTAAAATAGAATGCGGGTCAATTTCCAGATTACCGCTTTTAATACGCACATTCACTTCGGGGTATCTGTCCATAATCTCCACAAATCTCCTGGCTGTGGCAATATCGGGAATGTACAGCGTCGTAGAATACATAACATCTCTCCTTAATCAAAATGTTGTTTGTTTTCTAAAAAAATTGTGCTGTTATTTTAACACTTTTTTTCTCCAAAATCAATAAGCTGTGTATTTTTTGTCATAAATGACCGATATTATTACGATACTTTTTGTAATTAATATCAATTTATAGAAAAGCAGGTATGTTCTATGAAATTCCATATTTATACGCTCGGTTGTAAAGTCAATCAGTATGAATCACAGATAATGCACGAAAATTTAATACAAAACGGCTTTATCTATACCTCTGACTGTAATAATGCTGATGTGGTCATCATCAATTCCTGTACGGTGACCGCTGTCAGCGACAGCAAGGCTGTCAAACTTATGCACCGTGTAAAAAGAGAAAATCCAGAGTGCGTCCTTGTCTTGACAGGCTGTCTTTCTCAGGCTTTTCCCCACGATGAACGCTTTATTGAGGCGGATATTGTTCTCGGTAACCGTTGTCGTGGTAAACTGATTTCGGCAATAGAAAAATTCCTGTTGTCAGGAGTGCGGGTGCTTGATGTCACTGAACATCAGAACAACGACAAGTTTGAAGATATGTCCGTCCATAATTTCAACGACCGTACAAGGGCATTTGTCAAAATTGAGGACGGCTGTAACCGTTTCTGTTCCTACTGTATCATTCCTTATGCAAGAGGTCGTGTGCGTTCCAAACCTTTGCCACAACTCAAAGAAGAGATTATCAACCTTGCCCAAAACGGTTTCAAAGAAATTGTGTTGGTAGGAATTAATCTTTCAGCTTACGGTCAGGAGTTTGGCTTTAATCTTGCTGACGCTATCGAAACTACCTGTAGTGTTGACGGTATTGAAAGAGTTCGTCTTGGGTCACTTGAACCTGAAAGAATGGATAGCAATACCATTAAAAGACTGTCTGTACAGAAAAAACTTTGTCCCCAATTTCATCTGTCACTGCAAAGCGGTTGTGACGCTACCCTCAAAAGAATGAACCGTCACTACACTACCGCTGAATATACACAAATTGTAGACAATCTCCGCAATGCCTTTGACAACTGTGCTATCACAACGGATATTATGGTCGGGTTTCCTGCAGAAAGCGATGAGGAATTTCAACAGTCACTTGCCTTCGCTGAAAAAATACAGTTCGCTAAAGTACATACCTTCGCCTACTCCAGACGCAAAGGTACTGTCGCTGATAAATCTGAACATCAGATAGACGAAACTATCAAAAATCAGCGTTCAAAACAGATGATTGCCCTCACCGAAAATACTATGAACCGCTTTCTGCAAAATCAGGTTGGCAAAACAGAATCCGTCTTGTTCGAACGGCAAAAAAGCGGTCTTTGGGAGGGGCATACCATGAACTATACCCTCGTTACCGTGAAAAGCGATGAAAACTTAGCCAACAAAATCGTTGATGTAAAAATCACTGCCGTTTCCTCTGGCAAGTGTATCGGAGAATTTAAGGGCTACCGCTAGTTTAAGGGCTACCGCCCTTAAAAATCCTGTGTTAAGGGCGTTGCCCTTAACAATCCTATCAGGGGCTTTGCCCCTGAACCCCACCACTTTTTTGAAAAAAAGTGGACAAAAAACTTTTATGCTCACTTCGTTCGGATTGTTATTTCAAGGTGTAGCTATGACAATTAAAAGTTTTTGTCAAACATTTTTCAAAAAGTTTGTGGGGGCAAGGGGTGAAACCCCTTGTGGGATTTTAAAGGGCAATGCCCTTTAACTCTCTAACGCATTAACAAGATTTTGCATTTCGGCTTCCGTGTGGGATTTGTCAAAATAGTCAATATCATATAACATGAAGTTGTCTATTCCTTTTTGCTGGCAATATTCTACTTCTTGCTTGAGAATATCGTTACTGTTCTGCCATGTGCCGTTATCATAATCACTGCTATTCGCTTTGTAAAGTGCTAATCCTATACATAAAGGAATTTTCTGACTTTTTGTCAGTTCCTGCCATTGCTCTACCATCGTATCAAACGGCAATATAGCATGTTCAAAATTCACATACATTTGTGGGCAAATATAATCTACATAACCATAAGTGCTACACCATTCCTGTACATCTGCCCCTATATCGTTACAGTTGCTGATATTTCCCTGCGGTGATATACCAAAAATAACTTCCCTCTTTATCTGCTTTATACTGTCATAAACCGCACTGATAAGCATATTGACATTGGCTTTCCGCCACTGTGTCTGCGATAACACTATTCCGTCACTGTCACATTCGGAAACATAGTTTTCGTAGTATTTTCGGTCAAGACTTAAATCCCCGTCAGGATAAAAATAATCGTCAAACTGCACACCATCAACAGGATAATTCTCAACTATTTCTTTTATTCCATCAATGATTAATTTCCTTCCCTCAACACTGGACGGGTTGATATATATACCTCCGTTATAGTGTAGAATACTGCTTTCAGAAAGTGTATTGACAATATTATCATCAGAAAATTCTTCGGGCGTGGTTTCGGTGCTGATTCGGTAAGGGTTTATCCATGCGTGAAATTTCATACCGCTTTCGTGGGTTTTGGTAATCATATATTCCAGTGGGTCATAACTGACAGTTTCCCCTTGTGTTCCTGTGAGAATATGCGACTGTGGATAATATTCTGACGGATATAATGCGTCAGAAAACGGTCGTACATGAACAATCACGGTGTTCATTTTATGGGATTTTGCTGTAGCTATAAGTCTGTCAAAATTACTTTTGAAAGCACTTTCGGTATGCTCCTGTGTTTCCAGTGAAAAATACGGTATCCATACACCCCTCATATTTTGGATATCAACTTGTTTACTATTTTTTTCAGGTTTGATGGTGGTTGTGGTATCTTCGGAACCTCCTGTGGGCAAGATTTTATGCGATACCAGATGATGTACACTGATAACCGCTGTCACAACAAACAAAATCCCTATGGCTATAAACCATATCCTGTTACTGCGTATTCTGACTACCATATTATTGACCTTCCTTTTTCTTTTTTAATGAATTATATTCCGAAAAAGGGTTGTCTATTCAATTTAAGGAGTGATATTTTGCACAAATTTTCTTTTGAAAATATCAGGTTTTTTATTCCTGTGATTTATCTGCTTGTCATAAATATCGTTGCTGTATGTGTAACAGTTTCCGACAAGGAAAAAGCACAACATCATAAATGGAGAGTAAAAGAATCTACTTTACTATTGGTTGCTCTGTTCGGTGGTTCTGTGGGAATGTTTCTTACCATGAAAATTATCCGTCACAAAACACAAAAGAAAAAATTTATGATTGGTATTCCTGTCATTTTTATTTTGCAGATGGCTTTAATCTGTCTGGCAATTTATTGGGGTAAATCACTGTGAGTACTGTTCTGCATTTCACCGTACCAAAAGACTTCGACGGCAAAGAAACTAAATATTTTCTGAGAAGTTACTGTCATATTTCCGCAGGATTGCTCACTGCTTTGAAAAAAGTTCCTTTGGGTATCTCCAAAAATGGTATTTTGTTGCGGTCAGTCGATAAGGTGTATCAGAATGATACTGTCACTCTGACACTCCCTCCCGAAGAAAATACCATTATTCCTGTAGCAATGCCTTTGAATATCTTCTATGAGGACAATTATATATTGGTGATTGATAAACCTTTTCATATGCCTGTCCACCCCACTCACGACCACATCACTGACACTCTGGCAAATGGTGTGACTTATTATCTGCGAAACAAACAGGAACATTTTGCTTTTCATGCCCTCAACCGCTTAGACCGTGATACAACAGGTCTTGTCCTCATCGCCAAAGACCGTTACTCCGCTTTCTATCTTGCCAAAAATTTTCAGAAACGCTATATGGCAATCTGTGAGGGTATTTTAACTGACAGCGGAACAGTCAATGCGGATATCTCTATTCTGGACGGTCACACCATAGAGCGTACCGCTGGAACAGGAAATGGTATTCCGTCTGTCACTCACTATAAACCTCTCCTCTCCCGAAATAACCACACCCTTGTGGAATTTTCTCTTGAAACAGGTCGCACTCACCAAATCAGAGTTCATATGGCTTATCTTGGCTTTCCTTTAGCCGGAGATGATATGTATGGTGGTCATCTTGACTTTATAAAGCGACAAGCCTTACATTGTCAGCAGATTTCTTTCATTCACCCTATTTCCCATAAACCAGTTACCCTCTCCTCCCCTCTCCCCGATGATATGCTCTCTGTCATCAGTGATAAGTCTCTTTAAAGAAAAAAGACCGAATAACCCTAAAAAGGTTGCTCGGTCAGTATTGCTGAACAAATTAAATTACTGTTGCAATGTTTCGATACGCTGAAAAACCGTAGCAGTAAGAAATTCAGAAAACACACTACACCAGTAGTCACCTCTGTGAACACCTGTTTCATTGAAGTGCAACACTAATTTATCTTCAGGATAACCCATTTCTTTCAGACAATTATACATATTTAATCCTGACATAAATCCGTTATAAAAACTTGTACTGAAATTCACCACTTTCCAACTTTTGAAAATGTATGATATATATTGTATGTGTAATAAAATGAACTCAACTATATATAGTCTTAAAAATTAAAACTTGGAAACTAGTGTCGCCCCTCTGTATTCTAACATATTCTTCCGTAAATGGCAATAAGCAGATATCTTCCGACAGGACAAACGCATGAATTAACAAAGTGTAAATTTTTTATGATGTATTTGTTAAGTCGTGAATAGAACATCACTTTTGAATGTTTAGTATTATTCACA
>CACWNY010000069.1 GCA_902762375.1 uncultured Ruminococcus sp.
ACAATATGGACATTTTATGATTTCGTATACCATATTCCTCACCTCATTTTTACTATATCACATTCTACTCTATTATTCAAGTCTTTTGGGACACTACCGCGAAAAGCTGACAGATGTCACATTTCCCACAGGAGTAACGGCAATCGACAATTATGCTTTCGGCAGAACATCACTTGCCAATGTTCACAAATTGCCTGACACTGTCCGTGTAATAGGGGACGGTGCTTTTAGTGATTGTCAGCTTAACCATCTGACGGTTTCCTGTGTGAATATCGGAAAAAAAGCCTTTCAGAATTGCAGTCAGCTGAATAATCTTACTTTCACAACAACACCCGAAAAAATTGACGATATGGCATTTAAAAATGCGGTTATCACAAAGTTTTCGATTTTTCCTGAAACAGAATTTTCCGAAACAGCATTATACGAACTGAAAACAGACGAATTTGTTGTGGAAGATAACGATTTGAGATTTTCGACTGTTGACGGTGTTTTGTTTTCAAAAGACAAGAAAACACTTCTTGCTTTCAAAAACAATCTGCACAGTATGGAAAAAGTAACCTATACCGTTCCTGACGGTGTAGAAACGATTGCTCCTTATGCTTTCAGCCAAAGCTATTATATCGGAGAAGTGGTATTGCCCGACAGTGTGACTTCTATAGGAGAATATGCCTTTGCCAACAGCTCTCTGAAAAAAATCATTTTTCCCGACAGTGTCAAAGTCATTGGAGAATGGTCTTTTGTCAACTGTACTTCTTTAAAAGATATAGAACTCGGTAAGGTAGAGAAAATCGGAAAGTATGCTTTTGAGTACTCGGGTGAACCTGAATATTGGACGGATAAAACAATAATGTTGCCTGATGTCATGACCGACCTTGATACTACTTCTTTTATTGATGCGTATTTTTCGATTGAGGCAGATGGCGGTCTGAAAACCAAAGACGGTGTTGTTTTTACGGCGGACGGCAAAAAAATTCTTGCGGTAACCAATCAGTTTCAACAAACACAATATACTGTTCCTGATGAAGTAACAGAGATTGCTCCCTATGCTTTTCAGTCTGCCAAAAAACTGGAGAAACTTTATGTTACTCCCAATTTGAAAACTATCGGAGAATATGGTTTCGGATACAGAAATGAATATGGTTCTGTACATCTTGCGGAAAATGTGATGATTATCGGAGCAGTATCAGAGGGAGTAAGAACATACGGCAAAAAGAATGATGTCGGTATTTTTTCAGAAATCCCTTCAATCAATTTGGATTTTGTTGAACTGGAGGGTGGACAAACCGCAAAACTGACAGTCAAAGGTGCAAACAGTGAAGATGTTATTTTCAGTTCTTTCAATAATCAGATTGTCGCTGTTTCATCAGACGGTACAGTTACAGGTCTGCGTGAAGGAATGGAAAAAGTTGTTGCTTCAGTGGGTTCTGTTTACTTTACCTGTTCTGTAATGGTAACATCAGACAGTGACATTCCTTATACAGGTTTTGATGAAAGTGGTTACCTGAAACTTACTGCTGATGATTATCCCTCATGGAAAGCTGATTATCGTACGCTTAATGGTTATCTTACCGATAAACTTAATACAGAATATGATGATAGTATCATTTCCATGTATCAGGGAAGCGGTTATTATACTTATATGAATGGTGCTACCGACAAAACTATCTACGAAAACCAACTTGGTACGGAAAATTACGGTGAGGGATATGAAGAAATGTTTACGGCAATTAATCATGCTTGCGGTACAGAACTTTCCCGTTATCAAAATCCCGACAGTATGGTGCTTTACAGTGGTGCAGGCGGTGATATTGTTCAAAGAATTACAGGCAACGGTATTACCCTTGCTGAATTGAAAAATTCTGTTGGCAGACAATTTGATGTTCCTATGTATACCAGTACCACACTTGACCCTTATGTTTCCAACAACTTTTACCAGAAAGGTGATGGTGTAACTCTTGTCATCTATGCCGATAAAGAAACGCTTGCCACTTATTCGGCAGGATATATTGCTGCTTATCACCCTGAATTTGAGTACGAATTGTTGCTTGCACCGGGACAAAGATTTGAAGTGATAGATGCTGGTATCCGCTATCTGAAAACATTGGGATTTAACGGAGAAGATTATGCCTATGGTCATGAACGGTATGTCAAACTTAGGCTGCTCTCTAATCCCAATAAAGAAGAACCGATAGAAGAACCGACAGAAAAATCCACAATACTTTCTACGGAAACATCGACATCACCTGAAAAATCCACAGAAAGTATTACAGAAACTGTTACAGAAACTATTCCCGCAAAAACGACATCTGTTCCGACATCTCCTATACAGAACAACATCAAAACAGAGGTAACAGAAAAGACAACTACACCGCCAATCAACAAAGGTTCTGTTGACACTGGCAGTAAGGCAATACACCTGTTTTTCCTGACAGTTGTTGGTATGGCATTTGTGGTGGTCGTGCTGTATCGAAAGAAAAAATATTATCAGTAAGCTGTGACAGTCAAAAGTTTCCATCTGTGCAGTTGAAAATCAAATAGTTACTGTCAAAATTTGCTTACGCAAATTTTGTTTGGAATTTTGGGTAGTTTAAGGGCTTTGCCCTTAAAAATCCTATCAGGGGCTTTGCCCCTGAACCCCACCACTTTTGAAAAAGTGGACAAAACTTTTAATTGTCATAGCTATACAATGAGAAAATCATTCCAACCGCACAGATGGATAAATTGTTGTTCTGTGGTATCATCAGCAACACAAAAAGGAAGGAGATAATAATACAAATATGGATGAAAAGAAAACTGACCGCAGGTCATTAAAAACACAGAAATTACTTAAAGAGGCACTTGAAGAACTGTTGACAGAAAAGGAACTGAGGCAGATAACTGTTCAGGAAGTATCTGACAAAGCAGATATTCACCGAGTGACTTTTTACACACATTATTATGACATTTACGATTTGTATGAGCAGTTGGAAAAAGAGATACTGTCCGAACTGGGACTACTGATTCTGAAATTCCACGAAAATACAACAAAGAATTTCGGAACGGAGATAGTAGAATATATAGAGAAAAACCCGAAAATATTCAGAATGATATTCAGTCCCCATAACACAGGTGAATTAAGACATAAATTCATTAATATGACAGAGGGAGTATTCCGTTTGGTTCAGACTGAGAAGAATCCTATTGCCCTGAAAGACATCAGACTGGATTACTTATCTTCTTTCTGGTCGAGTGGTTGTATCGCCATTTATGAAAAATGGGTGCAAAGCAATTTTTCACAGTCAAAGGATTTTATTATCAGAACTATTGCCGAACTGGATAAAAATATGGAAAAGTTTATTGCCTCATAGCTTTAAAAAAGGGTATTGTTCCCTGTGTTTCATTTACAAATGCGATAACTTCTTTGTCTTGTCAAAGGTAGCAGTAAAATGCTGTATATAAGAAATTGGGATTTTTTAAATTTTATCAATAAAAGAAAGGTAGGTGAGTACCGTTACTGAAACTTTTTTCAGTAACGGTATAGTAATGGAGTTTGATTTACAATATTTGTTGTTTTTGCAAAATCTGAGAGAAACAACGGGTGGTGTCTTTGACGAATTTTTTAATGCACTGTCAAAGTTTGCCGTTGACATTTTACCGTTTTTACCGTACATTATTTTTTGGTGTCTGAACAAAAAGTTAGGATACCGTTTTCTTGCGACAACATGGGTCGGTGAAGTTCTGAACGGTGTTATCAAGCTGACGGTTTGTGCCTATCGTCCGTGGATTCGCAGCGACAAAATTGTACCCGCAGGCGATTCCAAAACGGCGGCGACAGGGTATTCTTTTCCAAGTGGACACACGCTTGCCGCTACTATGCAGTTCGGTAATACGGCAGTATGGCAGTGGAAGAAACGCAGATGGCTTGCCATTCTGTGTGGCATATTGATTTTGCTGATTGGATTTTCAAGAAACTTTTTGGGTGTTCACACACCGCAAGATGTTCTGGTTGGTCTGACAGAAGGTATTTTGCTGATTGCTGTTGTCAGTATTGTGGAAAAGCGTATTGACGGCAATGAAAAAGTACTGGATATTATGACTTTGATAGGTGTGTTTGTTACCATCGGAGTAATTTTATACATCACTCTGAAGTCCTATCCGATGGATTATGACGCTGACGGCAACTTGCTTGTAAAACCTGAAAAAATGATGAATGACGCTTTCAAAGCGTGCGGAGGATTTTCGGGACTTTTGATTGGTAGCTATATCGAAAGACATTTTATTCACTATGAAATTCCGCAAGGTTCAGCTAATTTACCCATTTTAACCTGTATTGGTTTTGCGATTATGTTCGCATGGAAAGAGTTGTTTGCCCCAGCAACAATCGTTCCTTTGCTTGGCGGTCATTGGGGCAATATGGTAGCAAGAGGAACTATGGTGCTGTTTGCCGTTATTGTCTGGCCGTTAGTGATTAGAAAAATTTGTGCTAAGGAAAAAGTATAATTAAAACTATTGGGGGCAAGAGCAATGTCGTCTTAAGATTCCGAACGAGGTGAGAAATAACAGCCTTAAGCGGTGACAACCAAAAGTTTTTGCCCTGCTTTTTCCAAAAAATCGGGTAGGGGGTCAAGCAAGGGGACAACATCCTCTTGGCAGGAGGAATTTTAAAGGGGCAACCCTCTAACTCTTGACAATTTGTCCCTGATTTGTAAATTGGACTACATATTGAACATGCACTGTAAGTTAAGCTACAAATGGAAAGTATATTGCCTATATGCGGAGATGTTTTTGTGTGATATATTTATCCTGCACTCAAGAGAGAAAGCAACAATATTAAATAATGATGTTTATCAAAAGAAAGGAAAATTTTTATGTTCTGGTAAAATGATGGCATATATATCAGAAAAAACTTTATCGGCATAACTTTGTCTGATTTTTTATCGACAAAGTAAAGTGTAAATGATAAAATTTTTCCACCTGTGCGGTTGAGATTGCTATTGAAAAGGAAATTTGTTATAATGTTCATAGAAATAAAAAAAGGAAGGTAGAAAATGAAAATTCGTTTTATTGCAGAAATAACAGATGAACAAGGAAAGTTATTG
>CACWNY010000070.1 GCA_902762375.1 uncultured Ruminococcus sp.
TAATGTTGTCAAGGAAAAAATCAGCCTTACGGCTGACGGCAATTCATCCCCGACCTATAGAGGTCGGAGTCTTCTTGCCGATTCAGGATAAAAAATATTTATTGAATTTTGGAGGAATTTATTATGGCTAAAATTATTGGTATTGACTTAGGTACAACAAACTCATGTGTATCCGTTATTGAAGGCGGTGAACCCGTTGTTATTGCCAACGCAGAAGGTGCAAGAACTACACCTTCAGTTGTAGCTTTCTCTAAAAACGGTGAAAGACTTATCGGTCAGGTGGCAAAAAGACAGGCTGTCACCAACCCCGACAGAACAGTATCTTCCATTAAAAGAGAAATGGGTACGGATTACAAAGTAAATATAGACGGAAAAAGTTATTCCCCTCAGGAAATTTCCGCAATGATACTTTCCAAATTGAAGGCTGATGCAGAGGCTTATCTTGGAGAAACTGTTACACAGGCTGTTATCACTGTTCCTGCTTACTTTACAGACGCTCAGCGTCAGGCTACCAAAGACGCAGGCAGAATTGCAGGTCTTGATGTTAAGAGAATTATCAACGAACCCACAGCCGCTGCTCTTTCTTACGGTATCGACAAGGAAACTGACCAGAAAGTTATGGTTTATGACTTAGGTGGCGGTACTTTCGATGTATCTATTATCGAAATGGGTGACGGTGTACAGGAAGTTCTGGCAACCGCAGGTAACAACCGTCTTGGCGGTGACGACTTCGACCAGAGAATTATCAACTGGATGGTAAGTACTTTCAAATCTGACACAGGCGTTGACCTTACTGGCGACAAGATGGCTATGCAGAGATTGAAAGAAGCTGCTGAAAAAGCTAAAATCGAACTTTCAGGCGTGACTTCTACAGCTATCAATCTGCCTTACATCACTGCTGACGCTACAGGTCCCAAACACCTTGACCTCACCCTTACCCGTGCTAAGTTCAATGAACTGACCGCTGACCTCGTTGAAAAAACAATGGGTCCTGTCAACCGTGCTTTGCAAGACAGTGGTCTGAGTGTAGGCGAAATCAACAAAGTGCTTATGGTAGGCGGTTCTTCCAGAATACCTGCTGTTCAGGAAGCTGTCAAGAAACTTATTGGCAAAGACCCGTTCAAAGGTATTAACCCTGATGAATGTGTCGCTATCGGTGCAGCTATTCAGGGCGGTGTTCTGAACAAGGAAGTTGACGGTTTGTTACTGCTTGATGTTACTCCGCTTTCACTCGGTGTTGAAACGATGGGCGGTGTCATGACAAAGATTATCGACAGAAATACGACTATCCCTACAAAGAAAAGTCAGATTTTCTCTACCGCTGCCGACAATCAGACACAGGTTGAAATCAATGTCTTACAGGGTGAAAGACAGTTTGCAAGAGATAACAAACAGCTTGGTATTTTCGCTCTTGCAGGTATCGCTCCTGCTATGAGAGGTGTTCCGCAGATTGAAGTTACTTTCGATATTGACGCAAACGGTATTGTCAATGTATCCGCAAAAGACTTAGGTACAGGTAAAGAACAGAAAATTACTATCTCTTCCAGTACAAATATGTCCAAAGAGGATATCGAAAAGGCTGTAAAAGACGCTGAACAGTATGCTGCTGAAGATAAGAAACGCCGTGAAGAAGTTGACGCTAAAAATGAAGCCGAAAACCTTTGCTATCAGGCAGAAAAACTCGTTAAAGACAGTGGCGACAAAATCAGCGATGAGGACAAAAACAACATCAATTCCAAAGTCAGTGCAACAAGAACAGCTATTTCCCAGAACAACATTGATACTATCAAATCTGCTAAAGAAGATTTACAGAAAACTGTCTATGATGTTTCCGCAAAACTCTACCAGTCCGCTAACCCTCAGGGTAATGCACAAAATACTCAGCAGAATTACTCCAATCCTAATGCAGGCTCCTATGACGATTACAGCGACATGAACAATGATAACAACAATGGTACTGACGGTAATGTCTATGACGCTGATTTTACTGATGTTGACTGATTGTTCATAAAAAATTATCAAATTTACACGGATTATGTTGTATAATATAGTTCGTTGGTAGCAACAGGGTCTGAAAATATTTTTTCCGACCCTGTTGTGTTGAATAGTAGTAGGCAAAAAGAAATCGGTATCCCCTACTGACAAGAAACAATGCTGACAGGAGGCATTTACTGTGGCTGATAAACGAGATTATTATGAGGTTATGGGTGTTCCCAAAAATGCCTCTGACGATGACATCAAAAAAGCATTCCGAAAACTGGCTAAACAATATCACCCCGATTTAAATCCCGGTGATAAAGAAGCTGAAGCTAAATTCAAAGAAGTCAATGAGGCTTATGAAGTTCTTTCCGATAAAAGCAAGCGTTCCCGCTATGACCAGTTCGGTCATGCAGGTGTAGACCCCAGCTATAACGCAGGTGCGTCAGGCGGAAGTCCTTTCACACAGGGCGTAAATGTGAATATGAATGATGTTGAAGATATTTTCAACAGCTTTTTCGGTGGATTTGGCGGTTTCGGTGGTATGGGCGGAAACAGACGACGCAATCCCAATGCTCCCAGAAAAGGTACCAATGTTACCACAACGGTTACGATTTCTTTTGAAGAAGCTGCCAAAGGTTGTAAGAAAACCGTTACCTACACCAATGAAAGTGTCTGTTCTGAATGTAACGGCAGTGGTGCGGCAAAAGGTTCATCACCGAAAACCTGCCCTAACTGTAATGGTACAGGTCAGGTCACTGTCAATCAGAGAACACTTTTCGGTAATGTCAGCACTGTCCGTACTTGTGATACCTGTGGCGGTAAAGGAAAAGTTGTCGATAATCCTTGTCCCAGTTGCAGAGGTACAGGCAAAAAACGGACGAAAAGAACAGTTGATGTGGATATTCCCGCAGGTATCAACGGTCAAATCTTACAGGTAAGCGGACATGGCAACGCAGGTATCAATAACGGCCCTTACGGAGATTTACAGGTGAAAGTCGAAGTAAAACCTCACCCTATCTTTGAAAGGCGTGGCGATGATATCTGGTGTGAAATTCCCATTACTTTTTCTCAGGCAGCACTCGGAGCCGAAATCGTTGTTCCTACCATTGACGGAAAAGTTTCCTATACACTCCACGAAGGTACTCAACCTAACGATATATTCAAACTCAAAGGCAAAGGTATTCCTCATCTGGGCAGTAAAATCAGAGGCGACCAATATGTCAAAGTCATTCTGGAAGTGCCTAAACGCCTTTCCCCTAAACAAAAAGAACTTATCCGTCAGTTTGACAGCTCCGTTGACGACAAGAGTTATGGCAAACGCAAAGACTTCTTTGACAGAATTAAAGATTTATTCAAATAAGTTAAGGGCGTTGCCCTTAACAATCCTATGAGGGGCTTTGCCCCTCAACCCCACGAACTTTTTAAAAAAAGTTCGACAAAAACTTTTCTGGCTCACTTCGTTCGGAATGATTAGCTAAGTGTTGGCTATGACAATTAGAAGTTTTTTGTCCACTTTTTTTCAAAAAAGTGGGCAGGGTTAAGGGGCGGCAGCCCCTTAGCAGGATTTTCAAGGGTGCAACCCTTGAAACAGGATTTTTAAGGGCGGTAGCCCTTAAACTCTCAGCCGTTTCTCAAAAACGGCATTTTTTCTTGAGAAAGGGGAATAATGATTATGGAATGGACAGAAGTATCTGTCAGTGTCCCCATTGAACACATTGATACTGCAGGCGATATTGCACAGATGGTTGTTCCTTACGGTATCTATATCGAAGATTATTCCATGCTGGAAGATGAAGTGCAGGAAATCGCTCATATTGACTTGATTGATGAAGATTTACTCCAAAAAGACCGCACTAAGGGAATTGTGCATATCTATATCAGCCCCGAAGATAACCCCCTTGAGGCGGTTGCTTTTCTGAAAGAAAGATATGCCGAAAATCATATTCCCTATGAAATTGCTCTGACAGGTTGTGAAGAACAGGATTGGCTCAACAACTGGAAACAGTATTTTCACCCGATAAAAGTCGGTGAAAAATTACTTATCCGTCCTACATGGCGTGATAATATTGATACCGAAAACAGAGTGGTCATTCATCTTGACCCTGGACTGGCATTCGGCACGGGTACTCACGAAACTACCCGTCTTTGTCTGACGGCTCTGGAAAAATATGTTACCGATAATTCCACTATACTTGATGTCGGTTGCGGTAGTGGTATTTTATCGGTGGCGGGAATTTTACTTGGTGCGAAAAATGCTGTCGGTGTGGATATTGACGAAATGGCAGTAAAAACCGCCCGTGAAAATGCTGTTTTGAATGGTGTTTCTGATAAATTCGTTGCCTTGCATGGCAATCTCACTGACAAGGTCAGCGGTAAATATGATATCGTTCTGGCAAATATTGTGGCTGACGCTATTATCATGCTTTCCAGAGATATCAGAAACTTTATGAATGAAAATGCCGTCTACATCATGAGCGGTATCATCGACACGAGAGTAAATGAAGTACTGGATAAAATCAGCAGTCATTTTGATATTCAGGAAAAATTTCTGGAAAACGGTTGGTGCTGTCTGGTAGCAACCGCTAAATAATTTCCACCCGATTAAATGCGTAATTCGTATAGCTATGACAATTAAAAGTTTTTGTCCACTTTTTTCAAAAAGTGGGCAGGGTTAAGGGGCGGCAGCCCCTTAGCAGGATTTTAAAGGGCGGCAGCCAGCCCCTTAGCAGGATTTTAAAGGGCGGCAGCCCTTTAACAGATAAAAATTCAAAACAAAATCTGCGTAAGCAGATTTTGACAATCATTACCTGATGTTCAACCGTACAGGTAGAAAAATTTATGGATTGGAGAATTGAACAATGAGTGAATGTTCACACGATTGCGAAAGCTGTTCGGCAAGTTGCAGTTCCAGAACTGCCCCCGAAGATTTGCACGAAAAACTCAACGATTTGAGTAAGGTCAGAAAAGTCATTGGTGTGGTCAGTGGCAAGGGCGGTGTCGGAAAAAGTATGGTAACTTCTTTGCTTGCCGTACTCTTTAACCGTCAGGGTAAAAAAACGGCTATCCTTGACGCTGATATTACAGGTCCTTCCATTCCCAAAGCATTCGGCATTACCGAAAGTGCTAAGGGTTGTGAAGAAGGTATCTTGCCTGCCGTTACCGAAACAGGTATCGATATTATTTCTACCAATATGTTTCTGCCCAACGATACAGACCCTGTTGTCTGGAGAGGTCCTGTACTTTCGGGTACGGTAAAACAATTCTGGACTGATGTTATCTGGAATGATGAAGATTATATGTTTGTCGATATGCCTCCCGGAACGGGCGATGTTACCCTGACCGTTTTCCAGAGTATTCCCCTTGATGGTATCATCATCGTAACTTCTCCTCAGGATTTGGTTTCCATGATTGTACAGAAAGCCGTCAAAATGGCAAATATGATGAATATTCCCATATTGGGCGTTGTGGAAAACAACAGCTATTTTGTCTGCGATAACTGCAATAAAAAACACTATATTTTCGGTGAAAGCAAAGTTGATGAAGTGGCAAAGACTTACGGTTTCCCTGTACTTGCCAAACTTCCCATTGAACCGAAACTGGCTGAACTTGTCGATAAAGGCGACATCGAAGGCTTTACAGGTGACTGGCTTGATAATGGTGTGGAAATTATCCTTAATGCCACAAAATAATAGTATTTTTTACGGGTATTACACTCTTATCAGTGCAATACCCGTTATTTTGAGAGGAGAAAAAACATAATGAAAAAATGTATGGACTCTGAAAATTTGCATCGCCGTTTAAAAAAGATTATTGGTCAGGTACAGGCTATTGACAGAATGATAGATGAAGATATACCTTGTGAAGATGTTTTGTCACAAATCAGTGCAGCAAAATCAGCACTCAATAAGGCAGGTCAGGTTGTTCTTGAAGGTCATATTAGTCATTGTATCAAAGAAGCTGTCGAACAGGGCGATATGGAAAAAATTGAAAGTTTTACCAAAGCTATTGAGCGTTTCGCTAATATGCAATAACAATCAAAGGCAATCAGAAAAACAGATTGCCTTTTTCTTTTTTATCTTGACAAACCTATACCCCCTATGGTATAATCTTTCTATACCAATACTCCTATAGGTATAATGAAAGGATGCTACTCATGAAAAATTTACTAAAACATCTTGAAAATGGCTTGGCTATTGGCGGTATGAAAAAAGATATTGTTTTTTTGGTGATTTCGGGTATAGCATTACTACTCAGTATCTTTCTGCCTGAAAATGTGTTGCCGTTTGATATCGCCTGGATTGCGATTGTATTATGCGGAATCCCTATTATTCTGGAAGCAATTATTGGTCTTATCACTTCTTTTGATATCAAGGCTGATGTACTGGTATCTTTGGCTCTGATAGCGGCTGTTTGTATAGGAGAATATTTTTCCGCCGGAGAAGTCGCTTTCATTATGCAACTTGGTGCATTTCTTGAAAATGTTACCGTTTCTAAGGCTCGTGCAGGAATTGAAAAATTAGTCCGTCTTACGCCTCAAACTGCCAGAGTAATCACTGATGGAAAAGAAAAAATGATTTCGGCAGACAAAGTTGTCAAAGGTGATATTTTGCGTGTTTTACCTGGCGAAACTATCCCCGTTGATGGTGTGATACTTTCGGGAGAAAGCACTGTTAATCAGTCCGTAATGACAGGCGAACCTTTGCCTGTAGATAAAAGTGTGGGGGACGAAATTTTCAGTGGAACAGTAAATCAATTCGGTACATTTGAAATGAAAGCCACAAAAATTGGCACAGACAGTTCTATGCAAAGAATGATACGATTAGTACAATCTGCTGACGCAGGCAAAGCAAAAATTGTTACACTGGCTGACCGCTGGGCAACATGGGTTGTTGTCATTGCCCTTTTGTCAGCACTTCTGACATGGTTTATTACAGGAGAGATTATCCGTGCTGTAACCATTCTGGTTGTCTTTTGTCCGTGTTCGTTGGTGCTTGCCACACCTACCGCTATTATGGCAGGTATAGGAAATGTGACTAAACATGGATTTCTCGTGCGTGAAGGCGACGCATTGGAACGCCTTGCCAAAATTCATAAAATTTGTTTTGATAAAACAGGTACACTGACCTACGGTATGCCAAAAGTCGGAAATGTAAAAAGTGTTTCTGCTTTTTCAGAAGAAGAAATTTTCCGCTTTACTGCCATCGCTGAACAATTTTCCGAACACCCATTAGGAAAAGCTGTAGTCAGGGATTTTAAGGCAAAATATCAACATATACCTGTTGCTGATAATTTTCATATGACACTGGGAAAAGGTGTTTCTGCTACAACAAACGACAAAACGATTTTAGCAGGTAGTCATGTATTTTTAAGAGAAAATCATATCATTATTCCGCAATCTGTTCTGGCAGAAACAGAACACTATATCGCTATGGGTAATGTTGTCATATATACAGCTATCAATCAAAAATTATCAGGATATCTTGTGCTGACAGATACGCTCCGAAAAGAAAGCCAAAATATGATAGCACAAATTAAATCGTTGCAAATTGAACCTGTTTTACTTACAGGAGATAATTCCGCTTCGGCACAACATATAGCAAAACAACTGACTATTGAACAGGTAAAATCACAATGTCTGCCTGAAGATAAAATGAAGTTTATCGAAAAATGTCAAGACGAAAATATTTCGGTGGCTATGCTTGGAGATGGTATCAACGATGCACCATCATTAAAAAAAGCAGATGTCGGTATTGCTATGGGTGGCATAGGAAGTGATATCACTGTAGATTGTGCAGATATTGTACTGATTGATGATGAAGTCAGAGAATTACCGCATTTACTTGCTATTTCCCGAAAAATGATGAATGTTATTAAAATCAATCTGACTTTTTCTATGATATTGAATTTCATTGCTATCATATTGGCAATGACAGGTATATTAAATCCTGTTGTGGGAGCGTTGGTACATAATGTAGGTTCTGTAGTGGTGATTGTCCATTCAGCATTATTATTAAATTGGAGAAAAAAAAATGGTCATTAAAATTTTTGCAATTATAATTGGTTTAATAATTACTGTAGGCGGAGTTTATTATTGGATAACTGACGGAAAAAAAGATGTGGAATTTAAAAAAATTTCTATCATTACAGTAGTTATAGGATTACTTATCACTGGCAGTTTTGCCATTGAAATATTTCTTCAACTATAAAAATACAGCGGATAAATTGCTATGGCAGTTTATCCGCTGTATGATGTTATATAATAAAATTTGATAATTGCAAATTATCTATTGTTATGGTATAATTAGGAAATCAGAAATATGTAAAAAATAAGCAGGTAATTGATTTTAAAATAATGTCGTCATTCGTTATTCACAGAAAAGTTCTGTAGAAAAATATCTTTCGGCGGTATCTGGCAAAATCGTAACCACTGTTTTTCCCTCACCTAACTTTCGGGCAAGTTTCAACGCTGCCGCTACATTCGACCCACTCGAAATTCCACACATTAACCCTTCTTCTCTTGCCAGCCGTTTTGCGGTTTCCAGTGCTTCATTATCCGTGACAATGTAAATATCATCGTAAATTTCACGGTTGAGTATGTCAGGAATGATACCGTCACCTATGCCCATCTGGATATGCGTTCCTATCGTACCGCCTGCTAAAATAGCGGCTTTTTCGGGTTCAATCGCCCATATCTCTATATCAGGATATTGTGCTTTCAGTACCTCCCCTATTCCTGTTATCGTTCCACCCGTTCCTATACCACTGCAAAATCCGTGAATAGGTCTGGCTATCTGTTCCATAATCTCCAATGCGGTATGTCTTTTGTGGGCAAGCGTGTTATTGGGATTGGCAAACTGCTGTGGGACAAATACATTCAGATTTTTCTCTTTCATTCTCAAAGCCGTTTGCAAACATTCATCAATACATTTTCCAATATCTCCGAAATCATGAATTAACTTGACTTCTGCTCCGTAATGACGCACTAATTTCCGTCTTTCTTCACTCACGGAATCTGGCATAACGATAATCGTCCGATAACCCTTTACCGCTCCTACCAACGCTAATCCTATTCCCTGATTACCGCTTGTGGGTTCAACAATAATGGTATCTTTATTTAACAGTCCCTCTTTTTCTGCCTGTTCAATCATATTCAGTGCCGTTCTTGTCTTGATTGACCCTCCTACATTGAGTGCCTCCACTTTCACAAGAATTTCCGCACTTCCCTTTTCCTGCATACGGTTTAATCGGATAATTGGTGTCTTGCCTACTGCGTCAAGTATGTTGTTGTAAATCATCAGAAAATCTCCTCTTCTATCCCTTTAGTGACATACTCCCGTCGCCTACGCTTCGCTTAGAGGCGGGGGCTTCTCGTTCAAGTACAGCAACCTGTACAGTATCAGCGAGCTAACCCCGTGTGTCCCACGGTTTTGTTTTATATTTTATGCCATCATTATTCGCATACCTTCATTTCGTATGTTTACAGCGGCATTGATATCACGGTCGTGATTTGTCTGACAGCGAGGACAAGTCCATTCTCTGACAGACAAATCTTTTGTATCACTGTTCTGATACCCACAGACACTGCAAAGCTGTGAACTGGCAAAAAACTTATCTATCCTGACAAGCTGTTTCCCCGTTTCTTCAAGTTTGTATTGCAAAAATGCCGTGAACATTCCCCAACCGTTGTCTGAAACAGATTTACCGAAATTCAGCGACTGTGCCATTGCCTGCATAT
>CACWNY010000071.1 GCA_902762375.1 uncultured Ruminococcus sp.
TGCACAGCGGACAGCAGTAATAGATATAATATCCGTATACCGCTGAACAGTTGAAAACTTCGCCAAAAAGTTTACTCTGTTTTTTATGGAAACTTATAGCTTATAGGGTACAGGACTTCCTCCGAAAAAATTTCCACCTGTGCGGTTGAAAATCCAATAGTTACTGTCAAAATTTGCTTACGCAAATTTTGTGTTATCTTTGGGGAGTTTAAGGGCTGCCGCCCTTAAAAATCCTCCTAAGGGGCTTTGCCCCTTAACCCCACCACTTTTTTGAAAAAAAGTGGACAAAAAACTTTTAATTGTCACAGCTGAATGTGGGATAAATGAAAGGGTCGGAGATGGCATCTCTGACAGGGTAGTGTTTTTAACCTAAATGTCCCCCGCCTCTAAGCGAAGTGTAGGCGGGGGAGTATGTCACATTTGGTAAAAATTTCAGTTTTCATCCGGTTTTTTCGGAGGAGTTCCATGTTCTGAACCGCCATTTCCCGAGTGAGAACTTCTTTGGGAATTGCCTGACGAAGAAGCTGTTGTGTCAACCGCACTTCCGCTTGAAGCAGTACCTTCGCTATAAAGCTCACCGTTAATGTACAGTTTATGTCCGTTCAGCTTTACAGAGCTTGTATCACAGGTAAGACCTGTAATATAGGAATCTCCTGTCAGATTCCATGTTGAACCGCTTTCTATTTCTATATAAACATCTCCGTCCTGTCCGTCAGTATTTACTGCTCCGTTGAAAACCGACTTATCTTTCAGATAAAGATTTAATGCCGATACACTGTCAACAACAATATCACCGTTTATTGTCTGCTTTGAGGCGTTCAGAGTAACCTTTCCTCCGTTTGAACCCTCAGAACCCCAGCCTGCCGTTGCTGCTCTTAAAAATATTCCGTCAGCTTCGTTTGTAATGTCAGCTTCACTTAAATTTATTGTCGTTGCCGTATTTGTCACAAAGAATATATCTCCGTTCTTGTTGACAAGCGTACCTCCGTTCATATCAAATGAGGACAGACCCTCATCTGCATCTCCTGACATAGACTGGTAAATCATTACTGCCTGATAATAGTCTGAGTGACTTCCGTTTTTCTTGTTGTTATCCGCTGTAAGCTCAACATTGTTCAGCGTTACAGAGTTTTTTCCTTCAACCACAATACCCTGAGATGTGTTTGCGGTAAGAACTGCATCATTTACGGTTATATCCGCCGTAGAATAAATTACAGGCGAACCCACTCCGCTTGTTGTATAATATCCTCCGGTAACATTTACCGTTCCGCCTCCTCTGTCCGAACGAATTGCGGCAGAAGAATTTCCCGAAGTATCTATCGTAAGATTATTGGCATTCATTGTACCTCCGCCTGTCGTCATAATGCCGCCTGAACAATTTCCGTCCGTTTCTATGTATGAATCCGATACATTTACTGTTGTTCCCTCGCCATAGCTGAAAACAGCATTGGCATGAGTTCCATCGGTCTTTACAACAACATTCTTTAAATCAAGCGTGCCTCCGTTTGTGGCAAATAAAGCGGAATTTTCTCCGTAAAAATCAGCTTCATCTCCGTCAGCTTCTCCTGTTTTGGTAACGGATATATTACTGTAGCTTTTGCTTTCTCCGTCTGCTGTTACCACATGCTCTCCGTCATTTGAATTTTCAATTTTTTCCTTTACTGAAATATCGCTTTCACTGATTTTTACTGAAACGGATGAAGTACTTTCTGTGGATATTTCTTTTGTTGCTTCCTCGATAATATTTTCAGTTGACGGTGTACCTGTACTGTCTGCTGTTGCCGTTTCCTGAGAACTGTTTACAGATGTTCCTGTGCTTTTTGATGAAGTATCCTTTTCTGTACTGCACGAGGTAAAAAGAACTGATGTTCCCAAAGCAGCCAGAAGTGCAATTACTATCACCGATTTTTTATTGAAAACCTTTTTCATTTTAAGTACCTCCTGTTTTTTGATTTGAGTATATTATACTTTTCAAATCTTAAATGAACTTTAAATTATCAAACTTTTTTCAGAATATTTTTGATTTTTTATAAGACGACAGAAAAACAATTCGGAAGACTGCACAAAAACAGTTCTGTCTTACCATATCAGAAAACTTTTTTAAGATTAATTTAAGTTTTTATTGTATAATAACAGTGGGGTATTTGTATTTTCAGAATAAATACTCTCATACTTTCAGCGAACGAGGTGTATTTATGCAAATATTGTTGGCAGAAGATGAAGTTGTCTTATCCAATGCCGTCAAAAAGATTCTGGAACAACAGGGATATTTTGTGGATACCGTATATGACGGTGAGGATGCGGTATATTATGCACAGTCTGTAAACTATCAGCTCATTGTTCTTGATATTATGATACCGAAAATTGACGGTTTTGAAGTAGTAAGTGCTTTAAGAAAAAAAGGAATTGTCACACCTGTACTTATGCTCACAGCAAAAACCGCCACAGCCGACAAAGTAAAAGGACTGAATTTTGGGGCTGATGACTATATGACAAAACCGTTTGATACAGAAGAACTGTTGGCAAGGATAAATGCTCTGACAAGGCGAAAAGGTGATGTTGTTGTCAGTCATCTGACATACGGCGATTTATCATTGAATATTCATTCGGCAATACTGTCCTGTAAAGAAAAATCCGTACAGTTAAGTCGCAAAGAATTTGATGTGATGAAACTTTTCCTGTATAATCCCACCGCCACGGTTACCACCGATACGGTGATTACCAATGTATGGGGAACAGATTCCGAAGCAACCAATAACAATGTAGAGGTCTATATTTCGTTTCTCCGAAAAAAACTGAAATATCTCGGTTCAGCCGTTTCATTCCGAAAATTACAACGGCTGGGCTACCGTCTGGAAGTGCATAGTTCTTGAAAAATTACCGTAAAAATTTTATCCTTCTGAATATGGGACTAATCTGTTTTGTCTTAATCGTCACTTTTTCGTTTATCGGATTTGAACTTTATCAAAGTGAATATTTCAACCTGAAAAATACGATGTCGCTTGTGGTAAAACCGTGGAATACCAATGCTGTCCATTCAGAAAAAGATAATCCCTCAAAAGAAACAGAAACGCACAAAGAAATCCCCACCGAAAATTCCTCTGCTCCTTCACATAAAGAAAAACTGCCCAGACCAACGAAAACTGCTCGTGAACGCAGTCATAAATACGATAATATCGACACTATATTTTACGATGAAAAAGAAGAAAAAATTTCTGTCTTATCTGATTTCTTTTCCTTTGAAGAAGATAATGTTTCGGATATTGTCAAAGAGATTGTCCGTCAGGAAAATGATTTCGGTAAACTGGGACAGTATCATCTGCTTTATTACAAAGAAAAAACAGAAGCGAATTATAAAATAGCGGTAACGGATATGTCTTATATGAATATACGATTACTGAAAATTGTGGTTGTGCTTATTGCTGCATTTTTGTTATCCGCTGTTTTATTGTTTGCTGTCAGTTCTCGTCTTTCAAAATTTGTTGCCGAACCCATTGAAAAAGCCATTTCTATGGAACGGCAGTTTATGACGGATATTTCTCACGACCTGAAAACACCGATTGCTGTAATTTCCGCCAATACAAGTATTCTGAAATCCAATCCGAACGCCATTATCGGAGATTATACACAGTGGCTTGACAGTACAGATACTTCTGCCAAAGATATGATGAATATGATTAATGAAATAACAACATTGTCCAAACTGGAAAGCGTTGACCGTCATTTTGAAAAAGAAAAAGTGGATTTATCCGATATTGTCAGACAATGTGTGTTACAGATGGAAAGTGTCGCTTACGAGAACAGGATTACCCTTGAATGGAATATTGAGGAAAATCTCACTGTCATAGCTACCGCAGAATATATGAAAAGAATTTGCAACGGATTATCGGAAAATGCTTTGAAATATGAACAGTCAGGGGGAAAAATTACGGTTACCGCTGTTGTTTCGGGAAAACAGATTGTTTTATCTGTACATAACCTGAACAGTCATATTTCTTCAGACGACCTGCCTCATATTTTTGACAGATTTTACCGCAGTGACAAAACAAGAAATACCACGAAAGGTCACGGTCTTGGACTTTCAATTATCAAGCGGATAACAGACATCATCGGTGCAAAAATTACTGTGGAAAGTTCTTCGGAAAACGGTACACGGTTTACTGTCCGCTTTGATGCCGTTTAAAAAATGCTCGGCGATTTTCAACATCAATCGCCAAGCAAAATGATTTACCTGCATTATCAATCCATATTTTTTCGATAATCCGATATATTTTTCCCTGTCCATACGGTGAAAGCACGCAAAAAAGAGTTCGTTTCCTGATACCCCAACAAATAAGCAAGTTCATTTGTATTCATTAAAAGCATAAAAAATTCTGCAAATACAAATGCACTTGCAGAATTTTTTATGTACTACCGGGAGGAGTAAAACAAATATATTTATTGATGAAAATTATGCTGTCTTTTTTTCAGGATTAAGGCGATTAATCCGCTTAATATAACAGAAGCAATATTCATTACCACTGTTTTCCACCTCCATCGTTTTTTCTCACATCTGCCTGTTGGACTGCGGATAACTTTCATTTTCTCACTCACTTTCTGCTGAATTTTTCAAACAGTTTTTGGCTGTCTTTTTCTGAAACCTTTTTAATTTTGG
>CACWNY010000072.1 GCA_902762375.1 uncultured Ruminococcus sp.
TCGGTGATAACCATTGACATACCTGTTGCACAGGCATATTCTATACACGGATATAACCAGTAAGCCGTCTTTCCGACACCCGCAGCACCAATCATCAAAACATGGACATCTCCTGTATCAATGAGTGCTTTTGTCTTTTTTCCGATGCTCTTACACCCGACTATAATGCCTTGTTCTTTCGGAAGATTTTCTCCCATTCTCCATTTCTGCGGTTCAAACAGAACTTCCTTGTAAGTCTTTCTGATTTCCGATTTGGTTGCCCACCTTGCTACACCGTGCTGACCGTGACCGACCGTCTTGTCCTTGATTTTGTTGAGCGAGTAATTTGTTCCGTACAGATTGACAAGGAGGAAAATCAGCAGAACAGCTCCGCCCGACACAATCAGTAATGCAGTTCCTGACATATCGTTTCACCGTTCCTTTCGCATAACAAAACCTCGTTCCAGTCTTTCAACTTTGGAACGAGGATTTTTGAACTGACATTCACTTCGGATAACTTCTCCTGAATTCTTCTGTCTGCTGTCTGACCTGCCTCATCATTATCCAGACACAGATAGACATTATTCAGTTTTGGATTGTCTTTCAAGCACTGGAATAACACCCTGTCACTCACCGAACAAGCAGAAACATAGGTGTGTCTTTGCCAGTTTTCCTTGTGTAAAGAGATGAAAGACAACAGGTCTATGGATGCCTCAAACAAAAAAATATGACGGCTGTTTCCGTTCCAGTGAAAACTGTACTGTGGCTGACTGCCCGATACATTTCCTTTGAACGCATTGTTTTTTACTGTCCCACGCTTGTGTGCGTGTCGTGGAATTCCGCCTTTATTGTAGCGACAAAGACAACATTGTGATAGTTGACTAAGTGTATAGTTCACAAAACATAAATTCATCGTCAGTGAGTCTTTGGCACACTGACGATTTTCAAAGCAACAGTATTGGCTTTTTCCAGTTGTTCTTGTGAAATCAAATGCTCATTTCCAGTACAATTATGATTTTGGCAAATATTTGTTTTATATGTGATATTTTAGCATATTATTGACTATATTGCAATCTGTTCAGGATAATGCTTTTGCTTTTTATATAAATTTTTTAGTATATTCTGTTGATTTTTTGAAATATATCTGTTAAAATAGCTTATATAAACAAGTATTCGTATTTTAAAAGGAAGGGAGTATAAAAATGGGTTTTATCATAAACAACGGTATTCTGGAAAAATACAAACAAGAAAAAGGTGTAAGTGAAATTACTATACCTGACAATGTGACGGAAATTGGTAGTTCTGCTTTTAAAGGTTGCACGGCATTGGAAACTATCACCCTGTCTGACAGCCTTACGGAAATTGGTGAACGTGCTTTTAAAGGTTGCAAATCTTTGAAAAGTATCACCCTGCCCGACAGCCTGACGAAAATTAGAGAAAAGGCTTTTTATAATTGCACGACACTGGAAAGTATCACCCTGACCGATAGCCTGACGGTAATTTATAGTGAAGTTTTTAAAGGTTGCACGGCATTGGAAAGTATCACCTTGCCCGACAGCCTGACGAAAATTGGTGTATGTGCTTTTGAAGGTTGCACGGCATTGGAAAGTATCACCTTGCCCGACAGCCTGACGAAAATTGGTGTATGTGCTTTTGAAGGTTGCACGGCATTGGCAAGTATCACTCTGCCAGACAACCTGACGGAAATTAGTTATAAAGCTTTTTATGGTTGCAAATCTTTGAAAAGTATCACCCTACCCGCCAACTTGACGAAAATAAAAGAGTATGCTTTTGAAGAAACAGAATGGCTTGAAAATTTCCCAGATGATTTTGTTATTGTAGGAAATCATCTTCTGATAAAATATAAGGGCAAGCAAAAAGATATTATTGTTCCTGAAAAAGTAACCAGAATAAGTGATGGTGCTTTTTCTGGTTGCACGGCATTGGCAAGTATCACCCTGCCTGACAGCCTTACAGAAATTGGTGAACATGCTTTTAAAGGTTGCAAATCTTTGAAAAGTATCACCCTGCCCGACAGCCTGACGGAAATTGGTGAGTTTGCTTTTTCAGATTGCACATCATTGGCAAGTATCACTCTGCCAGACAACCTGACGGAAATTGGTATTGGTGCTTTTTCTGGTTGCACGGCATTAGCAAGTATCACCCTGCCCGACAGCCTGATGAAAATTGGTTATGGTGCTTTTTCTGGTTGCACGGCATTGAAAAATGTTATTCTTATGCCATTTTCAATTAACATAAGAGCATTTTTTGAAAATGATGATTTTGAGTATAATGAATTTAAGCGTATGCTTGATACAAAAGAGTAGGCAACAAAGTTTTCGCACGAAATAAAATACGATATCATCACGCAGATTTTTCTGAACACCGCCCAAAGTGAAGCACAAGCCTATATCAAGAAAAATTTCTTAAAAATTATCAGATATTGGATTAACAAAAACGATTACCCAAAAATCAAAGAACTGGTACAAAGTGGAGCATTTATCACCAAAAGAAATATTGGCGGTATTATTGACTATGCAATACAAAATACTCAAAAAGGCGGTAATATAGAAATTCAGGTTATGCTGATGAACTATAAAAATGAAAAATTCGGCTGATACTATAATGTTTTACCGCTTGTCATTCCGAACGAAGTGAGGAATCTGACAAAAGATTTCTCGGAACATACGCTCCTCGAAATGACATAAAGGCAATTTGTTTTGTCATTTATTCTATGAAAGAACGGAGAAAATACTAATGGAAGAATTACAGGTAGCCCTTGTCAGTGACAATCAGGAAAAGTTTATGACCTACAAAGAGTTAATGAAACGCCATAAAAGTGCAATGAAACAGGAATTTTATTTTGAGGCAATGTTCATTGTTTATGCTATGATGGAGGACAGACTGACGACGTATCTGTATTATATCGGCTGTATAAAAGACAGAAATACATTTTGTTTTGATAATCCCAAAGTCAGCGATATTCTTAAAAAACTGGCAAAGAAATATCTGGATAAAAAAGAAAAAAGACTGAGTGTCAATACCATTTCAGGCAAACGCAATATTATCCGTGCCACACTGCTCTGGGCGGAAAACGGCTTTGAAGACTGTGAGGGGGATTATCTTGAAGTATTGCGTAAAGTTTATCAGAAGAAAACCGACCCCACACTGTTTATGGAAATGCTGACACAAGCCGAAAACTGGTGTGAATACCGTAATGAACTGGTACATGGTATGATGAATAAGAATATCAGCAGTCTTTATGAAACATTGCACACCAAAGCTGATGAGGGTCTGGAAATTGTCCGTTACTTTGATAAAACCGTACAGAAACTCAAATATAAAAACGAAATCAGAACATCACTTGGTCTGACGGATTAAGAAAAACATAGACAAAACCACAAAAAGCTGACACCCCCTAAAAGTTGTCAGCTTTTTATTCGCAAACATAAAAACCAATCGCCCTATATGTCATTTCGGAAATAAAATCCGTATACGGAATGACAATCCACAAAAATAAATACCGTTTGCTACAAATAATCTAATTTTCAGTGAATAGAAATTTTTATTCTTTTTCAAAATTACATTCCGTGTAAGACAGTCCGTACTTTTCAACTTCTTTGTTCAGAATGTTGAAAAGTTCCTGTTCCGTATTGAACACGCTATACCGAAACCCATTCTGTATGGTGTCATAGCAAATCCACTGTTCGCTTGTCGGAATATCCCTGACAAGAATATCGCAGACCGTTCCTGTTTTTCCGTGTGACACAAAAACAAGTGCATTAATCCTGACATTACCAACTGTCAGTGTCGCAAAGATTTTTTCCAGCCGTTGATTTTTCAGGGCAAACAACTTTCTGACCTGCCCTGCCGTCATAAATTTTTTGAAGATATATTTT
>CACWNY010000073.1 GCA_902762375.1 uncultured Ruminococcus sp.
AAAAAACTTAAACATATCTTCTATTCTCACTTTCTTGAAATTTTTATTTATCTGTGTTCTTTCTGAGTTTGGTTCGACCCTCGTGTTCTTTCGGAACAAAGGCGTTATTCAAAACATTATTGTTTTCTTTGGTATCGGGTTCAGTAGAGGAAAGAGGTTCTTCAAAGTATCCGCAATCTCTGAGAATATTTTCGATAAGGCTGTCTTTGTCTGCATAACAAACCTTTCTGTTGCTGTTTTCTATGACTTCAAATTTTTCTTCAAAAGTAATTCCCCACTCAAAAAACAGTTTCAATCTGACTTTCATCGGGTAAAATCCCGTTTTCATCACGATAAATGTACCTTTCGGCATAGTCTTGAGTTCGTCAGGGGTCATCAGCTGTCGCTCCGTCATCTGCAGGGACTGTGACGGCTCATTCCTGCTTTTACTCACAGAACCTGACATTGCCGTTCTGTTTCCCAGCGATTTTGAGAGAATATCGGCTGATGAACTGTTTGGGGCAAATCCCCCAAAAATAGTAAGCTGAGTGTTGTCAATAATGATTTCACTGCCCTCTTTACCGTAATTTCTTTCAAGCTGTGCGAACCACTGGATTATCGGGACTATCTGCAATCTTCTTGAACGGGACGCTGAAAACATCATCTCTGCCGATTCAATTTTAGGCAGAGATTGCGATAGGTAAGGTTTTGAAGTTATCTCCGCCTTTTCCCCCGCTTAGCACCGTGCATGAGCCTTTCGGACTCACACGGCGCCCCATCGGTATTATCTTTTCTACTAAATTTCAGGGTTTCCTGCAAGTATTCGGAGTTTATTGATTTTTTCAAGCTGAGATTTATTGGGTTTAATTTTGTTCGTGTACATTTGTATCGTTTCTGTATTCACTGCATGAATGAGCCTATGGACATCTTTATGGACAATAATCAAATTTTTATATTCGTCTGTTCCGCCCATACTGATAGGCTTGATATGATGACAATGAAGTTCATCAATCCATAAAATTCTTTCTGTCACAGCACATTTACCATACTGTGCCGCATACAAAGAAACTCTGTTGTCTGTGTACTCAATGCTTCTGTTCGGCATATATGCCTTTGCCAGCATATGAAGTACCGTCATTGCACTTTCATTCAGTTTCAGGGTTTTATGGATTTCTTTTCTGCCTTCTTCTGTATATTTACATACAGATTTCTTTTTGTACATAGGATTTCTGGTCTGAACATATCCTATCGGACAAATGGGTTCATCACAGATAAATCGTAGCATTTTGCTTTTTCCGTAATATTCTGCAATATACTTTCTTCCTATTGTCCCTTGCCGTTTCAACTGCCCTTTTAAACGGTTATGCAAAACTTTACTGATTTGAAATTGCATTTTCATACAATCCAGATTGACAACCGTAGCATATTGATAATAATTGTGAATACCAAAAACCATAGAGTTATATTGTCTGATTGCCAGTATTTCTTCCGTACAGTTTCGGCTATGCTCAATTGTTTTTATCTGATTTATCAGCTTTTCTGTTTCACACTTTACGGCTTTATCTGACATATGTGACCTTACAACATATTTACTTCCTTTTCGAACAGCCTTTAATTTAAATCCCAAAAATTCAGAGTAATGTCTTTTCAGATTAACAACCTTTGATTTTTCCTCGTTGATTTCCAACTTTAATCTGCCTTTTAACCATTGCCCGACAGCCTAAAATATCTTATCTGCGTTGCTCCTTTTCCGACAGAATATTTTAAAATCATCTGCATATCGGACGATAAATATTTCTTTCAATTTTGTTTTACGCCTGAAAACATTAAATTTATAGCTGTTATTCAGCGTACCGTTTTTGGAATAAGAGTTCTTGTATTTCTTATGTGTCGGCATAGTTTCCCATTGACTGCTTATCCACCAGTCCAGTTCATTGAGGACAATGTTGGCAAGTAGAGGTGACAGTATACCGCCCTGTGGCGTTCCTTTATCGGGATATATCTTACTGCCGTCAGGCAGTACAACGGGGGCTTTCAGCATTTCTTTGATTATACATATCAGTTGTTTATCACGTATTCCCAAATTCCACATCTGACGTATCAGCTTTGAATGATTAACATTGTCGAAAAAGCCTTTTATATCTACATCTACAACGTAGTGTAAATTCTGCTGTTGTATCATTTTGTAGCATTGTGCCATTGCGTGTTCGGCAGACCTGTTCGGACGAAAGCCATTACTTCTTTCGTGGAATTTTGCCTCACATATCGGTTCCAGTACCTGTAGAATACACTGCTGTACAAGTCTGTCTATGATGGTAGGTATCCCTAAAGGTCTGGTTTTTCCGTTCGGCTTTGGTATTTCAACACGTCTTACTGCTTTGGGTTTGTAGAATTGAAATTTCCTCTGAATTATCTCTGCTAATTTTTCGGGAGACAGCTTTTCTATATCTTTGATAGTCATGCCGTCTGTTCCCTTTGTGTAACTTCCTTTGTTACGCTTGATATTTCTGTACGCAAGTCTTATATTTTCCTGACTGGAAATCAGTTCCATTAAATCAGTGAAAACATCACCTTGTTTACTGCGTTCATATAGATTATCAAAGCATTTTTCAAGGTCGTAATACTCCAAATGTCTTAGTTTCTTTTGCTTTGTCATAGGCAACATCCCCTTTCAGGTTTGTTTTTCTCGGATAAATCCTAATCTTACTCGAAGCTATGATTGATGATACCTATAACGACTTTGTAATACTGACTTGTGGCTGTTCCTCCGTTTTCCATTACAGAAAACATCATCGGTAATGCCACGACTTAGCCCACATCTGAAGCAGCTTATCATTCTTCGTCTGCACCGCAAAAGCGTGTTGTGGGTTGCCACGTTCCGACAGTCCTATCTTTACATATATACTTAGGTGCCTTGCTCTGAGCCTGACAGCTTGACGGTGCCTGTAACACCGTAAGGAATTTCATATCGGAAAATTTTACTTTACCTCACTGTCCCTGCACTTAGGCAGTCTGCACATTTCTATGCAGTCGAATTTTAGACCCGTACATTCGCAGGTTTGTCAGACATTTCTGTCATTCTCACCATATATATTTTATAGACCCCCGACCTATAGGATACATTGTTCACCTCTGAACAACTTTCGTTCGGTGTTTACGGATTACGGTATCTCTCAGCCGACTTCACCGAGCTTCTGACAAATTCCCATTACAGAAAATGCCAGTCGGAGTATCAGGGAAAGCGTTTCAAGGCGTTACCCTCTCATTCCACTTTTCGGACTGTCAGTTCTCCTAAACAGAACTGAATACGTTCTTGTTTTAGTGCCTGACTTTTTCAGTCAGGAACGTGTCGCACTCCCAAATTCATCACAGAAAAATATACATCTCTTTGTCAATTTCCCACCATTTTCATCAGCAACTACGAGTATCTCACGGTACATCTGCTGGATAATCAGCGACACCATAAAGAATACAGACGGATTTTCTTCGGGCATAACAATAAAAAATGCACTCTTTTCCTTACAAAATTTTTCAGCGTCAAGCTCTGTATCAAAGCACAAAATCTGCTCAAGCTCTGAATCCAGAAAAGTATTCAGCCTTGAAAGTGCCGTACTCATAACACTGTTCATACTCTGTTCGGAGGTATTGAGTGCCGCACCTGCAAACCACTTTGCCTTATGGTCGTTCGGCAACAGTCCCATCAGTTGCTGAAACTGATTTTTTCCTTTCTTGTCTGACGGGGCAAGAAGTTCCTGAATGATTTTGTAGACAGACACAATGTGCCGTTGTTTTGGTTCGCAGAACTCGGCTACCAACAGAATAGTTGCCGTCAGCAGACCCTCCGCAGCGTCGTAAAAGTAGGCATTCTGCCCGAACGAGCCTGCCTCTGTCCCTGATAAAATAATCGTTTTAGCGATGATTTTCGCATACTTTTCACTTTTGGATTTATAGGAAAGATTGTCAGGATTTTCCTTGAACAAATCCATATACTTGTTGACAAGGTGCAGCAGATTGTTTCCATTGGAGCGTGTCGGATTTCTCAAATCAATTACTGAAATGTGATAACCGTAATATTTTTGTGCAATCATTCCGTAATTCCGAAATACATCGCCTTTCGTGTCGCTACACAAAAAGGACATTCCCGTTGCACAGGCATATTCTATACACGGATATAACCAATAAGCTGTCTTTCCGACACCTGCAGCACCAATCATCAAAGCGTGGACATCACCTGTATCAACGAGAGCTTTCGTTCTTTTTCCGATACTCTTACACCCGACTATAATGCCTTGTTCTTTCGGAAGATTTTCTCCCGTTCTCCATTTCTGCGGTTCAAACAGGACTTCTTTGTAGGTCTTTCTGATTTCCGATTTGGTTGCCCACCTTGCCACACCGTGCTGACCGTGTCCGACTGTCTTGTCCTTGATTTTGTCGAGTGAGTAGTTTGTTCCGTAC
>CACWNY010000074.1:0-3687 GCA_902762375.1 uncultured Ruminococcus sp.
ATATCTTAATGTTGTCAAGGAAAAAATCAGCCTTACGGCTGACGGCAATTCATCCCCGACCTATAGAGGTCGGAGTCTTCTTGCCGATTCAGGATAAATAGTGCTAAAATAGCCATCAGCTCGGGCTATTCTTCTATAAATCGTTGAAAATCACTTTCAAAATTATATCGTAATTCAACGGATTTACCAAATTTATTCTTGTCAAGTTTTAATATTGTACGATTTGGATTTTCGGCTTTATCATTTACATATGGTCGATGTAAGAGTATAACATAATCGCTATCTTGCTCAAGCGAACCACTTTCTTTGAGGTCTGACATGGTAGGATTTTCTCTGGCAACACGAGTGATTTGTGATAATATAACAAATATTGTACTTGTTTTTTTGGCACAACGCTTGATTTGATTGGATATGTAATCAATTTTATGTCGATTATCGAGAAATTGCTTTTCAAAGATATTCACTATCTGGATATAATCAATAAAGCATACATCTGGCTTGTTGGCATACACATAATTGATAATACTTTCGATATCGGAAACATCGTCAATAATCTGTATATCTTGATAATATTGCAATAAAGATTGCATTTTTTTAAATTCTTCATCGGATAATTCGTGATTTATTGCTTTTTCAATAGGAATATTCATAATATCGGCAATAATTCTGTCGTATATCATTGTATTTGACATTTCCAAACTGAAAAATACAGCTTTTTTATGCTGATACACAACAGATTTCAATAAATTCAAAGCAAATGTTGTTTTGCCTGTTGAAGGTCTTGCCCCGATTGTCATAATTGTTCCAGATAAAATTCCTTGATTGAGTACGGCATTCAGTTTTTTGAAATATATTCTCATTTTGTCGGGTTTTACGAAATATTTTTCAATGTAATCGTGCCAGCTATTCTGGGTTGTGTATTGTCGTGCTTTCGCGGTTTCAAGGATATTTTCCAAATCAGAAATTTCAGCGTTATTCATCAGTGCTGTATTGAATTGTTCAATCATAAGCTGATTTTTGGCAAGTGAAATAAAATTATCAACAACATCATGTGCAAATTGCAAATCTGCTAAATCGATTGCAGATTTGCAATATTGTTTATCCTCTTCTGACAAATCGAAAAACAAGCTTTCATATCGTGTAGCCTGAATGTTGTCTTTTACTCGATGATACATTTTTTTGGCAACAGGATTTCTAAAATCGGTATCTTGTAAAAGACTGATGTAGTTCTGACGGTTATCGGGATTTTCTAAAATCAAAATCCCGATAACCTTACTCTCGAGTAAATTATATTCATCCATTAAAAAAATCTCCTTGTGCTGGCGATGACAATTAAAAGTTTCGGTCAAGCCTTTTCAAAGGCTTGTGGGGTCAAGGGGCGAAGCCCCTTGTCAGGATTTTAAAGGGCGGAAGCCCTTTAACGGATAAATTCAAAACGAAAATCGGCTTTGCCGATTTTCAACTAAACTTTTTGTTCTTATCAATTTTTGGTAAACAAGCAAAGTTATTTATTAAGATAACTTTGCTTGTTTATGTAGGTATAGTATATTCTGTAACTTAGATAATAGCTAATTGTACTGGATTGTATTGTACTGTATTGGCGGTCATAAAATAAGCACTTGCTTATTTTGTTAAAAAGCCGTTCATATTTTTTCGTAAGATTCCTCACTTCGTTCGGAATGACACGAAAAAAATGTTCATCGTTTAGATTTTTTACCGCCTGTTGAACCGCTCTGTTTGTTGCGTATTACCATTCTTCTGTACTTCTTGCAGTCTGCGATAATATCAGATTTCATCATTTCAAAGATAGCCTGTTGCCAGCTGTTGAAAAAGAAATCGCTGTCTTTATTCCACGCTTCCCCGTGCTGTGCCACCTGAAACAGGGCTTTGAACAGTTCTCCTGCCTGTCTGTCGTCCAGTCCGTTAATAATTCCACAATATTTCACAGGTACAATAAAAGTAGGAACATTGATTTTTTCTTCATCATTTACAAATTCATCAAGCGTCATAAGTATCACTCTCCATTACATTTTTGTCGTCCGTATTTGCCAGTGCTTCCATCAGCTGATAAAGCATAAGGCTGTCCTCTTTTGGCAGGATATCGCATACATAACCGCATTTCATCATCAGCATGAATTTCAAAATCTCTTTTTCGGTATCAATCGTCACAAGTAATCACCTCAAATTCTTTCAGCAAACATTCTTCGCAAATCTCATCGTATTGGTTATATTCAAACAAAACATCTACTTCCTGTTCGCAATAGTCACAATACAGATGTTTTACCCGTCTGTTCGGGCAAGCCGTCCCGAGACACGGCTTGCCACAATCTACACATTCATTCTCATACCGTACCATTTCGGCGTACCCCATGTTGTTTAAGTAATTTACAGATAAATTCATAGCCTTTGGCTGTCCAGTACAGGTTTGTTTTTGCGTGCTTGACAATATCGTTTGCGTCAGCCAGAAAAACATTCTGAGTAATCAACCCTCGTTTAAGATAAGCGTGTGTGATGTGCCAGTATTTACCCTTTTTGTAAATAACCCCTTGCTCTTTCAGAAAATTATTCAGCCATACACCTGATTTTCCGAACTGTTCAGCTATTGTTGTGCTTGTGTACGCACATTCGCTGCGTAGAAATTCATCATAGAATTTTACTTTGTAATTCGTGTCGGGGTCGGTGTTCTTCAGCTGTGCCATCTGTTCAATTCTCTGCTTGAGTGCCACATTCTCGTAAACCAGTCCGATGTACCTGTCGTTCATCACTCTGACAATTTTATCGACTTCTGTTAAGTAACCGCCTGTGATAGCCTGTAATCGCTCTGTAAGACCTTTGTCTGGTAGGGTATATAATTCCTCCTGATTTGCCTTTTCGTTCAAATACGGGGCGTCTGGGTGCGTTCCTGTGCGTGTTACTTCTGCCGTTGGGTTTTCCAATTTAAACCACTCCTTTTTTTAATCTGTAATAGTTCGTTTTGAACTGTTACAATAGTATTTTAATTCATTTTGAACTAAAAGTCAATAGTTCAAAATGAATTATGTTAAAATGTCGCAGAGGTGATAAATTGTGAAATATAACGAAATATTAAAAGCCCTTAGAGAAGATAAAGATTTAAGCCAAGCTGAATTAGGCAAACAGTTCAATGTCAATCAGATAACAATATCTCAATACGAAAGAGCAACAAGACAACCCCCACTTGAAATATTAATTAAATATGCAAAATATTTCAATGTGAGTTTAGATTACATAGCAGGTCTTACCGATAACCCCAAACCCCATTGGTGAACAAAATGAAATATGCAAAAATACTTAAAGACTTACGGGAAGACCATGACTTATTTCAAAAAGATATTGCCAAAATATTAAACACATCACAAAGTTACTATGCCCAGTACGAAAACGGTAAACGCCCTTTGCCAATAGAACACTTGATTACACTTGCCAAATTTTACAATGTTTCAACAGATTATATCTTAGGTCTAACCAATAATCCACAAAATACATGGAATATCAAAAATAATGTTACCATAACAGGTGGTAACAATAAAATTAAGTTCGATTAAATCAATAATTACGCATTAAAAGCCGTTTATCCTGAATCGGCAAGAAGACTCCGACCTCTATAGGTCGGGGATGAATTGCCGTCAGCCGTAAGGCTGATTTTTTCCTTGACAACATTAAGATATA
>CACWNY010000074.1:3747-9078 GCA_902762375.1 uncultured Ruminococcus sp.
CCCATAGCCTTAGAAACTGATGCCCGTAAAATGAAATCCTTTGCAAGGTTGGGCGGATTAAAGGAAGCTCCCGCCTCTATAGGCGGTGAGTACTTCACCGGGCGTACCTATTATTGTATGACAGATGTTCCCAATAAATATTCCGAATATACTTACAATGTTTCACAGACAAAAGCCGTAGGCATTGCTATAGTAAGCTATGAGCTGGTTCGTGAAATCACTTTCGGTTATATTTCCAGTCTTACTCCGGGCAGTTTCCATATTGATGTGGAATTTAACAGTAGCAGTGTGGTGGATTTGAACTCCAAAAACAATAATGCCAGAATGTTCAATATGATAATCGGTTTCAGTGATTCTTCATCGGAAGCAAGAGTATGGGAAACTGTTCTTGGTGCAGACGGTATCAGTACAGTAGATATCATCTCTTATACTTTGTATCACGGCAAAAAACTGATATATATTACGGCAGACAATATAGAAGATGAACTTGCCAAAATCAATATTCCAGACAAAACCAAAGATGATGTTAGAAATTTTGTCAACTGCGGATATACCATCATTATCCCTGAAGAAAAAACAGATATAGAAGACTGGTCAGGAACAGGATTTATTGCTTTGAATTTTGAAAACGGCAGTTCTACTTACCGACTCAGCGGAGAAACTAACGGCGGAGGAACACCATCACTTGATGACCTTTCCAGTGCTTCCTATTATGTTGACCAAATCAGCGATGAGGACCTTGACAGATATGTTTATGCTTCTATTTTTGTGGTACAACATATGCACAGATATTTTTCTACGAAGAATTATTTGTCATTAATTAACGGCGTTACCAAACTGACATCAAGCGTTTACTCAGGTAATGTGGAAGATTTCATATTTGGCGGACTTGGACTGGCGAATACCCTGTTTTCTATCAACACAGATGTTCAGCGTTATTACAGTACACTGGACGGCATTATTCAATACTTTGCTTACAATGATGTTTCTGCCGGCAGACAAATTGTAACAAATGCTATGGGATATCTTTCTCTGTTCTGCGGAGAAGCAGATATACTCAGTCAGGCCTATGAAAAAGAAGTCGGTAAAATTATTTCCGAATCTTTTGAAAGCGTTCTGGGCTGGAACAATGCTTCAGAAAAAATCAGTACATTATTTACCTTTATCGGTAATATAGGAGGCGGAAAATCTCCTTGGAAAACAGTTAAACTTAGTTATTATTTTGCTTTCTCATTCGAAACACTGACATATCTCGCTAGTTGATAAATAGAAATTTTTCTTTTGTCTTTATTTAAGGGTGCTGTGAAAAATAATTTATTTTTCACAGCACCCTTTTATTTTGATGATATATTAAAGAACCTATTTATTATTTTTCTTTTTGTTTGTCATTCCAAACGCAGTAAAGAATTGGCAGAAATTTTAAAAGAAAAAACATGGAGTTAATCATTGGGTCTATACAAAAATGCAGTTTTAAAGAATGTGAACTCTGCTATCATGACTGCTATAAGAAAAATATCGTGTTATATATAATCATAAAGAGGTATCAAGTTGATTATTTAACAAATTTTTTAAAATTACCCATTGTTTTTTGGTAAAATAACGGGTATAATAAAGCCAATAGTTACTTAATAATATCACCAACTGTATTGTTGTGGGCGGTGTTAAAGAATTTCCACCTGAGTGGTTGGAATGATTTTCTCATTGTATAGCTATGACAATTAAAAGTTTTGTCCACTTTGGGGGAAGTGGTAGGGTCAAGGGGCAAAGCCCCTTGTGGGATTTTTAAGGGCGAAGCCCTTAAACTCATCAAAATCCAAACAAAATTTGCAAAGCAAATTTTGACAGTAACTATTTGATTTTCAACCGCTCAGGTATAAATACGGAAATCTGTGCTGAATTTATTCAGAAGGCAGTCGGCGGAGATTTGTTTGAAATTGAAACAGTCAGAACTTACGATACAGACTATATGAAGTGCATTGAAGAAGCAAAAGCAGAACTTCGTACAAAGGCAAGACCTGAACTGAAACAATATCTCGATAGTATTAATGAATATGACAATATTTTTGTCTGCGGTCCTTGTTGGTGGGGAACTTTTCCTATGGGAATGTTTACACAGCTTGAAAAACTGAATTTCGGCGGTAAAAGAGTAGTTGCTCTTATGACACACGAAGGCAGTGGTCTTGGCAGTTGTGAGCGTGATTTGAAAAAAATCTGCAAAGGTGCAGATTTTGGAAAAGGGCTTGCCGTACATGGCGGAAGTTCGGCACAATCGGAAACAACTGTTGCCAACTGGGCAAAGGCTTTTGTAAACGGTTGAAAATCCAATAGTTATTATCAAAATTTGCTGACGCAAATTTTGTTTTGTATTTGGGGAGTTTAAGGGCTGCCACCCTTAAAAATCCTGCTAAGGGGCTTTGCCCCTTAACCCCACCACTTTTGAAAAAGTGGACAAAACTTTTAATTATCATAACTATAAGTTGTTTTTATCATTACGCATTTTAGAAAAAATTAACAACGGATTTTCAGAACAGTAAAATGCGTTCGGAATAATAAAAGCCAAATTCAATATCGTTTACTATAAAATCCCACGAGGTGCAGAATATGAAAGTAAAAGCAATCTTTATGCGGATAACAGACATTACGATGACTGTTATCCTTCTGTTGCTTATGTCTATGCAGGTCACACAGCAAATGCCTCATGAATGGTTTGGTATAGCGATGACTGTGTTGTTCATTGTCCATCATATTTTCAACTACAGATACTACAAAACGGTCTTTAAAGGAAAATATACTACCATACGGATAATACAGCTTATGATTAATACACTTTTGTATATATCTATTCTTATTACTCCGTTTTCGGGTATGATGATGAGCCGTTATGCTACACCGTTTATGAATGGTGTGTTTTCTTCTATGCTTGTCAGAAAATTACATTTAGTTTTTTCTTATTGGTCATTTGTACTGATGGGATTACATATCGGTCTGCATTTCGGTATTATCACAAACAGACTTCCAAAAGGAAAATTCAGGCTGATAATAGAAAGTATTCTGTCTGCTGTTGCCGTTTACGGTTTCAAGCTGTTTTTAGATGCTGGTATTTTTCGTTATATGTTTCTTCAGTCGCAATTTGCCTTTTTGGATTACAGCAAGGCTTGGTGGCTTGTCTTGTTGGAAAATAGCACTATGCTGTTTGCGTGGGTATGGATAGCCTATACGATATTGATGATTTTGAAAAATATCCCGTCCAAAAAGCGAAAAAGCAAAAATAAAAAACAACTCATACTATACGCTGTTATGCTTATTGCCACTGTCTGTCTGGGAATGATTTTCTGAAATGCGTAATTCGTAGTTATGGAAAAACAACCTGTAGCTATGACAATTAAAAGTTTTTGTCGAACTTTTTTCAAAAAGTTCGTGGGGTCAAGGGGCAAAGCCCCTTGTGGGATTTTAAAGTTATACAGACCGCTGGCAGAGAACAACTCGGTAGTTTTGCCCCTATGTTTGCTCATCTCAATGACGATGTACTGTTCGGTGAGGTGTGGAATGAAAAGGCTATTGATATAAAAACAAAATGTATCATTACTATTGTTTCGTTGATGTCATCGGGAATTACCGATTTGTCGCTTAGCTATCATTTGCAGAATGCTAAAAATCACGGTGTGACAAAAGAAGAAATTACCGCAGTTATCACTCATGTAACGATGTATGTCGGCTGGCCAAAGGGGTGGGCGGTGTTCCGTCTTGCCAAAGAAATATGGAATGAGGAAACGCCTTCTGTCAGCGAAAAAGACAAATTCCAAAAGGAAATTTTCTTTCCCATAGGTGAACCCAATCCTTACGGCAAATATTTTGTCGGACAAAGTTATCTTGCCCCCATATCTACAGAACAAGTACCGTTATTTAATGTCACTTTTGAACCGAAATGTCGCAATAACTGGCATATTCACCGTGCAAGTACAGGTGGCGGACAAATGCTTATCTGTATCGGAGGCAAAGGCTGGTATCAGGAAGAAGGCAAAGAGGCAGTGCTATTAACTGCAGGGTCTGTTGTCAATATTCCTGCCAATGTAAAACACTGGCACGGAGCAACAAAAGACAGTTGGTTCTCACATTTAGCTATTGAAGTCAGCGGTAACGATACTTCAACACAGTGGTGCGAAGTCGTGACCGATGAGGAATATGCAAAATTAGGATAAAAGTATTGCACGAAAGAGGTAAATAGCAGTGTCAAAAGTATTATTATTGAACGGAAGTCCGCATATTCACGGTTGTACAGCAACGGCGTTAGACGAAATGATAAAGACATTTGAACAAGAAAACATTGATACGGAACTGATACAAGTAGGCAACAAGAATATTCGTGGTTGTATTGCCTGTAATCAATGTAAAACATTGGGGAAGTGTGTCTTTGATGACCTTGTCAACGAAGTTGCACCGAAATTAAATGAGGCAGATGGATTAGTTATAGGAAGTCCTGTGTATTACAGTTCGCCCAACGGAACAATTCTCTCATTTATGGACAGACTTTTTTACAGTACAGGAAATATGTCTAAACATATGAAAGTTGGTGCGGTAGTGGTTTCTTGTCGAAGAGGTGGAAATACAGCGTCATTTGATGTGCTGAATAAATATTTCACTATCAGCAGTATGCCTATAGCATCATCTACTTATTGGAATCAAGTGCATGGATTTACCGCCGAAGATGTCAGAAAAGACCTTGAGGGATTACAGACTATGCGTAATCTTGCCCGTAATATGTCCTTTATGATAAAAGCCTTTGCTGACGCTAAAAACAAATACGGCTATCCAGAGGTTGAACACAGTGTATTCACCAGTTTCCCTGATGGAAAATAAAACAGTCAATTCAGATTTTCAATTTTAGTAAACGACATTTATGCTTGATGATTGTCATTACGAATACTCTTTGGTGTCATTCCGAGTACTTTTTGGTGTCATTCCGAGTACTTTTTGGTGTCATTCCGAACGAAGTGAGGAATCTTAAGAAAAATTTCTCGTCGCTTTCGCTCCTCAGAATGACAACAATATATTATTTCAAAAAGGCTTTTCTGCTAAGTTGACGGCATTGCCCTTGTGGGATTTCTGAAGGTTGTGAACACGGACATTGCTTTTAATCTATCCATACTGGAATGTAAATTACACACACGGCTATTACAAGGTCGATACAAGAGTTGGTAATGCGTTCAAAGACGGTTTACAGTTGAAATAAGATTTTATCCTGAATCGGCAAGAAGACTCCGACCTCTATAGGTCGGGGATGAATTGCCGTCAGCCGTAAGGCTGATTTTTTCCTTGACAACATTAAGATAT
>CACWNY010000075.1 GCA_902762375.1 uncultured Ruminococcus sp.
GTTTTTGTCGAACTTTTTTCAAAAAGTTCGTGGGGTTCAGGGGCAACGCCCCTGATAGGATTTTTAAGGGCAAAGCCCTTAAACTCCCCAAAATTCCAAACAAAATTTGCGTCAGCAAATTTTGACATCATTCATTCATCTGCAAGTCAAATTCATAAGAAATAGTATTAAATACATCAGTCACTACTTTTTCTAAATCCACATCAGATTCATGGGCGGTAGTACAAGTCAGCACAATAACCGCTTCCTGTCCTTCTGTTGTATGTATAACAGCACAGCTTTCCCTCATACCTGGTAATATATACACAAGAGCTTTTCCGTTATCTCTGTTTTTAGAAAGTGTTATCCCTTCTTTAACGACTTCCTGAGCACGGTTTTTGACTATAGCATACTCTTTATCGCTGTCAGCAGACAATTTATACTCAGCACATACATGAATAACATTTTTAATATTATCCGTTGCCATATCATAATCCGTCACCATATCATACATTATACTGCTTGTATTCTCAATACTGTAATCATCATATTCACCATAATCACCAATCAAAATATAATTCTCTGGCACACTCACAAATACATTTGTTTCCGCATCATGATAAAATAAGAATTTCTGTTCATTATTTTCCGAAAACTTCTCCAGTTGTGAATCTTCTGTGTCAATCTTGTCTTTTACCATAGATATGGCTCCACGCCAAAATTCTTCGGCTTGGTGTTTGCCGTTTTTTTCCATTTCCTTTTCCATGTTCCACGCAAAACCGATTATCCCCACTAAAAGCATGACTATCAACAGAATGAAAATACCAATAATTATTCCATGATTTTTTTTCTTTGGCGGTGTAAGAGCAGATTCATTATAATAGATGTGTTTTTTTTCAGGTGAGGGTTTCTGTACTTCGGCAGGTGCATTAATCAAGTTATCATTTTGGTTGGTATCATTCATTTGTAGCACCTCCGTAATTAGATGAATTTACACTTATCGAACACTTTCGGATAAACTCCGATAATCACAAAAGCAATAATCGTATAACGCAATATTCTTACCACAAAAGCAGACCACGACATGGCTTCCAGAAATTCCGTCGAAAACGGTAACTTCAGCACAAACGACAGCACAAAAAATACGATTACTCCTCCCATAACACGACTGGTACATTTCAAGACACTGCGTGTGTTTTTGAAATTCACGAATTTCTGTTCAAACATATAGCCAAGATTAAATCCTAAAGTCAGACCCAAAAGCGTAAAATATTCGCTGTCCCGACAATAAAATATACCTGTCAGTGTGATTGCGGTGATGAGCAAAAATATCCATTTTTTATCCGTGAGCTTGTTGTATAACCACGATATCAGCAATACCGAAAGGACACCCACAAGCCAACCACCTATCACATCTGTAGGATAGTGTACACCGAAATATATTCGGGAAAATCCTATACAAATCGGCAACACAAACGCAATTATCAGAAACAGTCTTTTTCTGAACCAATAGGCTATCGAACCAAATGTCGTTGAGGAAAGTGCTGAATGAGCACTCGGACAAGAATAACCTTGTACAGATACACTCATTATATCTCCGTCTTTATGAGCAGGACGAATACATTTTACCGTAGCATTATCCATATACGGTCGACGACGGATAATCAATCCTTTGATTTGTACACAAATACTCAACGAAAACAACAAGGTCAGCGAAATCGGTTTAGCCTTTTCCTTATCCCAACACCAGTACAGAAAACCAACAATCGCTATCAGAAAAAGTTCCTCTCCGAACATACTGAAAAATGTGGCTATCGTGGTTACGACAGGATTTTCAAAAGATTGCAACCACTCCATTAAACGGACTTCCCAGTCAAAATAAAAGATATTTCCCAAAAAATTCACCTCTTGCTATAACTCAATAAAATACGGACAAATATTTTCATAAGTACCGTCTTTCTTACGGAAACCTTTCGGAATAGTTCCCAACTGTCGAAACCCAAGATTTTCATATAATTTTCGGGCAGACAGATTGCTTTCCACAACGGCATTGAACTGTAAAACAGAAAACCCCAACTGTTTGGCGGTACTCATACAATGCTGAACAAGACTTTTACCAATATGTTTTCCACGACTGGAAACAGCAACCGCATAGCTTGCATTAGCAATATGCCCACACCGACCTATATTGTTGGGGTGCAGAATATACAGTCCCAGAACATTGCCCATATCATCAACCGCAACTCCTGTATAGCTTTGTGAAGCAAAAAAATCTTTTCCACTTTCCATAGAAAGTACTTCTTCTTGCGGAAATGCGTTTTCCTCTTCTACAATGCTATTCCATATTTCAATCATGGCAGGAATATCTCCTTTGGTATATTGTCGTACTGTCATCACCATTCTTCTTTCTTTATCTGACTTTCTATTATTTTATAATTTTCGTCTTTATCCGTCAATAGTAAGCAAAAAAATAAAAACATTTTTACTGTTGAAATTTCAGATAAGCTGTGTTATAATCCGAAAGAACATTTATACTTGAGGAGTTAAACAATTATGTCAGAACAGAAACAAGAAAAAAAGAATTTTCTCCAAAAAATTTACAGCGATTTGCCGATGAACTGGCTTGTTGTCATTCTGTACGCAATAGGTACAGCCGTACTGACCACTATATTTTTAGTAGTACCTGTCTTTGAACATACCTCTTTTCACCGTATGGGCGAAACTTTTGAAGCGTGGATATTCTTTGCCGTCATCATCATGGCAAATACTAAAAAGCCTTTGGAATCCGCTTTGAAAACATTCGTATTTTTTCTTATCAGTCAGCCGTTGATATATCTTTTTCAGGTACCATTCAGTTCTATGGGCTGGCAACTGTTCATGTACTATAAGTATTGGTTTATCTGGACTTTGCTGACTGTTCCTATGGCGTTTGTGGGTTGGTATATCCACAAAAAAAATTGGTTAAGTCTGTTGATACTCTTTCCTATACTGTGCTTGCTTATGTCAGATTCCATAGGCGGTTTTCAGTTTGCCTTCAAGCATTTTCCAAGAGAAATCGTTATGGCGATATTCTGTCTTGCACAGGTGATAGTTTACCTGTATGTGTTCACTGACAGCATGAAAAAGAAAATCATCGGCTTTGTTGTACCACTGGCAATCACGCTCACGCTTACATTAACAACACCGCCTATAGAGTTCAAGAGTAATTATTTTCTTCCTGAAGGTACAGTACTTACCGAAAATGCAGTTCTTATATCAGACAATACAGAAGATATTACCGTTTCCCTACGGGAAACAGGAAAAGACAGTCAGATTGATATTCACGCCAAAGACTACGGCACAACCGAATTTACTATTAAAGACGGCGATAAAACTTATCGTTACACCTTAGAGGTCTATGAAGATGACAACGGACATTCCCAAATCCGCCTTACCCCTATAGGTTAAGGGCTACCGCCCTTAACAATCCTGTTTCAAGGGTTGCACCCTTGAAAATCCTGCCCACTTTTTTGAAAAAAAGTGGACAAAAAACTTTTAAGGCTTGGCAGTGTTCGATAGCAAAAAGTGTGACATACTCCCGCCGCCTACGCTTCGCTTAGAGGCGGGGGCTTCTCGTTCAAGTACAGCAACCTGTACAGTATCAGCGAGCTAACCCCGTGTGTCC
>CACWNY010000076.1 GCA_902762375.1 uncultured Ruminococcus sp.
CAGAATACTTTTCGGTTCAACTGAGAAAATGGGTGCCGGCACAAATGTACAGGATAAGCTCATCGCCTTACATCATCTTGATTGCCCGTGGCGACCTTCGGATTTTGAACAGCGTGAGGGAAGAATAATCCGACAAGGCAATGAAAATCCTGAAGTTTACATTTTCAGATATGTTACACAAAATACACCGATTGCCACAGCTTACCAAAGCGTTCAGATAAAAGCCGGATTTATCAACAGGATTATGGACGCAAGCAGTGATATTCCTACAGAAGCCGAAGATATTAGCGGTAATGTTCTTGACTATGCAACCGTAAAAATGCTGACAACAGGCAATCCTTTGTTACAGGAACAAATGGATTTGGATATTAAAATCAAAAGACTGAATATTCTGAAATCAGGATATTTGAGTAACAAATACACTTTAGAGGACAGAATTTTAAATGCTCCGGCACAAATCTCACAAAAAGAACAGATTATTGCTTTACTGGATAAAGATGTTCAGACCGCCCAAAGTCATCAGTTTGCAGAAGATGAATTTTCGATAACAATCAATAACACTACCTATACAGATAAGAAAAGAGCCGGTTCTGTTTTACTTGAAATTTTACATAATCTCCCTCATCGAACAGAAACAGACCGCTATCCTTTGGGAACATACAGAGGTTTTTCTCTTTCTGTTGGCAGACATAACAATATGCCTGTTGCTTATCTGAAAGGTGAACTGGAACATTTTACAGACCTTTCGGAAGATATATACGGTAATTTAACGAGACTGAATAACAGGGTAAACTCTATTCAGAACAAAAAAGAAAGTGCTGCTAAAGACCTTGATGAGTTCAGGGAACAGATAGAAGAAATGAAACAAGAAGTCAGCAAACCGTTTGAACAGGAAGAAGAACTGAAAGAACTGACTTTGCGGTATGCGGAAGTTCTGAAAATGGTAAACGGTTCAGAGGATAAGGAAGTGGAGTTTAAATCTGTTTCCGAAGATGAACTGAATGCTCTGACTGATACGGGTATGGAAATTGATTATGTTCAAGACCGTTCTTCACAGGGAAATTTCATTATAAAATATACAAGAACTGATAAACAACAGGTTGAGGACATTCTGAATAATTTCAACAATACATTAAAAAAATAGGGAGTGACAAAATGGAAAACTATGGTAAAAGAATATGTTTACGCTATGAACAAAGTTTGTTGGAAGAAGATAACGATAACATTACCAATTTGGCAATCATTGATGATAACGGAAATGTTCTTTTCAATGAAAATTTCAACGGGAAACATCTTCTGAAAGACAGCATTGGAGAAATTAACCGTATCGTACAAGGTGCAGAATGTATTATTGATTATCATCGCAACACCTATTTATTGCAGAGAAACGGTGTTAATTTCAAGGGCATTAAGAAAGTAGATTTTGCATATGATTTTGCTGTTATGTATGGAAACTGGCATAGTTTAAACAAATCGTTTGTGTGTCAACCGTTGGCAGTGTGTGCCAAATGGTTCGGATTTAATTTTAACTTTGATAACAGTGCGTTAGAAAATGTCAAGATAATGCTTTCCTGCTATCAGCAGGTGCAAAAGGATATTGTGAGAAACAACGGATATATTATTTTCGATACCTGCAAAAATGTTCCCGGAATGCCAACCGTTATTGCTTACAACAGAAATGCTCCCGAATCTTTTGCGGTATGGACACAGACAGGTAAAAATGATTTTTACGGTGGCAAATATTTTATTGATTACGATAAGGCAATGAGTTATTTTTTGTCTGATGTCAGGAATAAATGCTATAAAATCGGTAAGTACTCGCAAAATCATACTCTGCACATTATCAATAAATTTGATTCTGATAAAGAAATTGCTCAAATCGACAGAACAGGAGATATTAACTTCTTGGAAAATTTACCAATACATATTCAGGAAGAAATAGAAGATATTGCCGATAAAGTAAAAAGTCGTTATTCGGAATTTAAAGAGATTTCAGCCAAAGAACTTGATGTACTTGCACAGTCGGATATTCCCTTTGAAACAAGCAAACAACAGGACGGTTTCATTATCAAATACAACAAAGTATACAGCAGTCAGGTAAATCAGATACTTACTCAAATAAATTGTAGGAGGTAATTTATGGACAATCAGACCTTTTCAGGTTATGTGATTATCAATACAATCACTGTCGAGGACAAAAAAATTGTACTCGGAAAAAATCAGAGTGAAACTTATGTTACTTGGGAATGGTCAGACAATAAAGGCTATTCGGACGGACACTTTTTTGACGATATTCTTTTTGCTGTCAGGGACTTTTTGGAGCGTTCTAAAAGAGAACTGGATTATGCAATACGGAAAAGAGAAGATTTCAGACGGCACAGTGATATTGACGCAGACGGTATTCCCGACTTCATTGACGGAGAATATACAGGTGTAGAAGAAAAGTATCGTTATGTCAGAATGAACAGAGAACAATTCAATAAACTGAAACAATCAGATATTCCCTTTGAAGCCACTTTAAATGGTGATTATACCATTGTAAGATATACGCAGAACTATCAGAAAGATATAGAACAGCTTGTCAACAGAAGAACGAAAGGAGTTTCGTAATGGAAATTACCAGTATCAAAACGACTAACAGAGAAGTAGCCGGAACAAACATTATCGGTCAGGCAAGTTGTATTATTGATAATGCCGTTGCTGTAAACAGTATTCTTATTCGCAGAGCTAACAACGGTCAGGCATATGTACAAATGCCACAGCAAAAAAATGCTAAAACAGAAAAATATCAAGATGTTGCCTTTCCCATCACCACAGACGGACGCACAACAATCAGCGATGAAATTTTAAAACATTTCCACAATCCCGATACACCGCAAAACACTGAAAGTAACAAGCCTTGTCAGATAGATGTACAGCTTTTTAATGTACAGTCTGACAAATCTTCTGTACTGGCAAGAGGTTCTATAACGGTGAATAATGAATTCGTTGTTAAAGGTGTAAAAGTAGTGCAGAATAAAGATGGTATACCATTTGTATCTTTGCCAAGTTCTTACAATCCAAACACAAAAAAGAGTTACAGTCTGATTTCTCCGGCAAATAAAAATGCTTATGTACGGATAAGTGATGTTGTTATAAGTGCATATAATCAGAATAAGCAGTCCGCAGAAGAATATGTTTACGAAAACCTGACAGAACAGCAGTTATCAAAACTCTCAAACACAACCGATATAAAATTTGATATTGGCAAAGTACAGGAGGACGGTTCGGCTATTGTGCGTATCAACGGTGCTGACAAGCCTAAACTGGAGCAGATATTAGGAGCAACTGCCAACAAAATATAGACAAACGGAAAAAGTGATTATGTCAAAAAACATAATCACTCAGCTTGTCGAAAAATTCTACCGAAGGGTAGGCTTTTTCTCGTATCTATGGTATAATGGATATGGTGATGAAAATGTTGAAAAAGAACGTACAAAACAGACGGCAAGCAGAAATAATTTGTTTGGAAGACCTTGTGCCTGAGAATCATTTGCTTAGAAAAATTGACAGAGCAGTTGATTTTGATAGGATATATGACTTCGTAGAGGACTTGTACTGCTTAGACAACGGTAGACCG
>CACWNY010000077.1 GCA_902762375.1 uncultured Ruminococcus sp.
ATAAACACAGCCGTAAGTCAAGGAAAAAGTCAGCCTTCCGGCTGACGGGCAATTCATCCCTCCACCTAAGAGGTGGGGGACTTCTTGCCCATTTAGGTTAAAAGAATAAGTCCGTTTTTCTTTGCTCAGAACGATTTACTGAATTAAACTTAACAAATAATCACTTAAAAAATTACTGACAATATTCATCAGACTGTTTGTCTGAATATCTGCTTTCCCTTGAGAAATGTTCAGGCTTTCTACGAAAATACTGACTTCCTGTTTTGTGATGGGAACAGTAATATCGTATTTTGATGGTATCGTTATAGAATTATCTTCTGTTGACAAAAATAAATTTTTCTGATTATCAATATATTCTGTCAGGTATTTGATAACGGTTTCCTTAGAAATTTCCAGTGTCCCCACTTTAGTCTGAGTAATGTCAAAATAAACCTTCTCTTTTGCTGTATCCAGTCTGACATCTGCTAAAGAGGAAAATATAAACCGTGTTTCCTTATAGTAAATGTCGGCATAAATTTTCACTTGGTTATCGTTCTGCATATAAACAGCTATACCATCTATGGAAAAATCGGATTTTGTTTTCTGATTTTCCTTGTGTTTGTTCATTATGCTGACTAATAATCCGTTGATGTCATCATCTGTAATTTCCTGCGGTTCTTTCAACAGTACGGATTTTAACAACGGTTCATAAATCGTTTTGGATTCGGTTGTCACCAATTTATCGGCCTCACTCAGATCAGTCGCTTTCTGATACAAAACATAGAATACTACACCACTCGCCACTGCGATAACAAGAATAATTACCAATATGGTTACTAAAACTTTTTTCATTTTTTCGAAAATCCTCCCACTATTTGAGTTCCGCTATTGTTACACCTGATTCTCCCTCTCCGAATACACCAAGTCGGAATGTTCTGACATATTTACATCTTTTCAGATATTTGTGTACTTCTGCTCGCAAAACACCTGTTCCTTTACCGTGTATAATTGTTACCTGATGTATGCCTGAAAGTACTGCGGAATCTAATGCCCTGTCAAGTTCCATAACCGCTTCTGTACTTGTCATACCACGCAAATCAACCTCTGTAACAGCTTTTACCTCCGCATTACTGCGGATATTCCGCTTTGATGTTGTTCTGCTTTTTAATGCTTTGTCCTGTTTATCCTCTATCAGCCTTATATTATTGATATTCACTTTTGTCTTAATAATTCCTGCCTGTACAAAAATATTATCGTCTTTCGGGTTTTCCAATACAACTGCCTTTTTGTCAATATCCACAATTAAAATCGTATCGCCTTTTTTCAGTTTTCGTGGCAGATGATAAGTTTCCGTTTTTGCCTTTTCTACAGGGTCGGCAGTTTCTTCCATGTTGCGAATTTCTGCACGCAACTTTGCTTTTTCCTCTGCTGTGAGTTGCTTGCTCTTGTACATATCGTTGAGTTCTTCCAGTAAACTTTCAGCTTTTGCCTTTGTCTGAGAGGTTATCCGCAATGCCTGTTCTTTGGCTTTGGCAAGTTCATATTCCGCCTGTTTATGCAACTGTTCTTTCTGTCTTTCCGCCTCTGCCTTTGACTGCTCTGCTTGTAACATCATCTGTCTGACCTGTGCACTTTTCTTATCTAGTTCCTGACGCTGTAGTTCCAAATTCTGAATAACTTCTTCAAAGTGTCTATTCTCGTCTGATACAAGCTCCCGTGCATGGTCGACAATCTCCTTACTCATGCCTAAGCGTTCTGATATCGCAAATGCGTTGGATTTTCCAGGTATGCCGATTAATAATTTATAGGTGGGTCGTAAGGTTTCTACATCAAATTCACAACAGGCATTTTTCACATATGGGGTCTTTAAAGCATATTCTTTCAGTTCAGCATAATGGGTGGTAGATACGATTTTCGCTCCCTGATTTTTGAGTTGCTCCAGTATCGCTATTGCCAGACTTGCTCCCTCTACAGGGTCTGTACCTGCTCCCAGTTCGTCTATCAGAACAAGACTTTTTTCGTTGGCTATATTCAGTATCTGAATGACATTAGTCATATGGGAAGAAAATGTGGAAAGCGATTGTTCTATGCTCTGTTCGTCACCAATATCTGCCAGTATCTCTGAAAATACCGATAACTGACTTTCATCATTGGCTGGTATCATCATTCCGCACATTGCCATAGCACTAAGCAAACCTATGGTTTTTAAAGTTACTGTTTTTCCACCTGTGTTTGGTCCTGTAATCACCAAAGAATAAAAAGTATCTCCTAACCGTACACTGACAGGCACTACCTTGTCTTTGGAAATTAAGGGGTGTCGTGCTTTGTCTAACTTAATGATACCTCTGTCATTCATAACAGGCATACTTGCTCTCATTTTGTAGGCAAGCGATGATTTGGCAAAAATGACATCAAGTTCTGTTGCCGTTTTATAGCTGTCTATGATATCCTGTGCAAACCCTCCTGCTGTTGCGGAAAGTTCATATAAAATTCTTTCGATTTCCGCTTCTTCTTTGGCTTTGAGTTCCCTGACAGCATTGTTTGCCTCTACTGCTCCCATAGGTTCAATAAAAAAGGTTGCTCCGCTTGATGAGGTATCGTGTACAAGTCCTGCAATTTCTCCTCTGTACTCCGCTTTTACAGGCACAACATATCTTCCGTCACGAATAGTCACTATCGGGTCTTGCAAGTATTTCTGATAGCTTTTGGAATGTACCATCTTATCCAATACTTCTTTGGCTTTTAATGAAGTCTGTTTGATTTTCCGCCTGATTGCCGAAAGTGTTACAGACGCACTGTCACTCATTTCTTCTTCGGAAAGAATACTCGTAAAAATTTTTTCTTCCAGAAACTTGTTTGCTGTTATTACATTAAAATAACTGTCAAGCGTGACCTCCACACTTGCAGATTTTTCTCTCCACTGCTTTAATCCCCTCAGCACTCGCAAAGTTTCGGCAATTTTCAAAAGCTCTCCCATAGATAAACAACCGCCTGCTTCTGCTCTTTTCAGACTGTTGACGATATTGCTTATTCCTCCGAATGACGGTGTTCCATACTTTCCGCTAAGCTGATAAGCATCAAAAGTTTCTTGTAAAAGATGATTGACCGTGTAAAGGTCATCGCTCGGTATAATCCCCATAGCTTTCTTTTTGGAATCCGCAAAAGCCGTTTCCTCTGAAAGCATTGCCAATACTTTATCCAGTTCTATTGTCTTTAAATTACGATTCATTTTTTTCACCTCCGAGTTAAAGGACTTTCTGTTAAGGGCTTTGCCCTTAACAATCCCACCAAAGGCTCCGCCTTTGGAATCCGCCACTTTTTTGAAAAAAAGTGGACAAAAAACTTTTAATTTTCATAGCCCAATGTATGATAATCATTTCGAACGCAGTGAGCTGAAAAATTTTTTGTCGAACTTTTTTCAAAAAGTTCGTGGGGTTCAGGGGTTGGGAACACAGACACTGTGCAAAGCCCCTGATAAGCAATGTCATCAACTTAAGAAAAAAGCCTGTTTGAAATAATATATTGTTGTCATTCTGAGGAGCGAAAGCGACGAAGAATCTTCAAAAGATTCCTCACTTCGGGGACAAAGTCCCCCGACTAATTTTCGCTGAAGTCTTTCAGGACTAAATCCTTGTTGTGTTCCAATGCCCACTGTATACTCCATTCGCTGGTAAACAACAGTAAATTATGGTCTTTCAAGTCTTGTATGCGTTTGGTGTCGGACGCTAAGTCAAGTTTCTTAGGGTCAATGTCGTCATTCTCAATCCAACGAATAAACTGATACGGTAAAGTGTTCATGATAATATCTACATTATACTCGTTTTTCAAACGGTATTCCAGTACATCAAACTGCAATGTTCCTACAACACCCACAATGACTTCTTCCATACCTGCTCCCAGTTCTCGGAATATCTGTATCGCTCCTTCTTGGGCAATCTGGTCTGTACCTTTGATAAACTGCTTTCTTTTCATAGTGTCTTTCTGTCGTACCAACGCAAAATGTTCGGGGGCAAATGTGGGTATGCCTTGAAATCTGAACTTCTTATTAGGCATACAAATCGTGTCGCCTATCGAAAATACACCTGGGTCAAACACACCAATAATATCTCCTGCATAGGCTTCATCGACAACTTCTCTTTCCTGTGCCATTATCTGTTGTGGTTGAGATAGTCGCATTTTGCGGTTGTCCTGCACATGGTATACTTCCATATTTTTATCAAATTTGCCTGAACATATCCGCATAAAAGCAATTCTGTCACGGTGAGCTTTGTTCATATTAGCTTGTATCTTGAATACAAATGCAGAAAAACTGTCAGATAAGGGGTCAATAATTTCGCTGTCGGTTTTTCGGGGTAATGGTGAGGTGGTGAGTTTCAGGAAATTTTCCAGAAAAGGCTCTACTCCGAAATTGGTCAGGGCTGAACCGAAAAATACAGGGGTCAGTTTGCCATTACGCACTGCCTCAATGTCAAAATCATCTCCTGCACCTTCTAAAAGTTCGACTTCTTCTAAAAGTGTGTCGGTGTGGTCATCGCCTATATAGTCTGCTAAGTTCTTATCGTCTATGCTGATAATTTCTTCTGCAACTTCCTTTTGTCCGTTACCATTGGCTGTGAATTTCAGAATTTGTCTTGACTTCCTGTCATAAACTCCCTTAAATTCTTTTCCGCAACCGATTGGCCAGTTGACAGGGTATGTGTGAATACCTAAAACATTTTCTATATCGTCAAGCAAATCAAATGTGTTCATTGCGTCCCTATCCATTTTGTTGATAAATGTAATTATGGGAATGTTCCGCATGACACATACCTTGAACAGTTTTTTGGTCTGATTTTCTACACCCTTTGAACCGTCTATTACCATTACCGCTGAATCTGCTGCCATTAATGTTCGGTAAGTATCTTCCGAAAAGTCCTGATGTCCCGGTGTGTCAAGAATGTTGATACAATAGCCACCATACTGAAACTGCAGTACCGATGATGTTACCGAAATACCTCTCTGTTTCTCAATCTCCATCCAGTCCGAAACAGCGTGTTTTGAAGTCTTTTTTCCTTTTACTGAACCTGCTGTATTGATTGCTCCTCCGTATAACAGTAATTTTTCTGTCAATGTCGTTTTTCCTGCGTCAGGGTGGGAAATAATCGCAAATGTTCTTCTCTTCTCTATCTCGTTTCTTAAATCAGCCAAAATAATTCCTCCAACATTTCTCTTTTTTCCTGTCTGTATTATTTTACTCATACTCCTGTAAAATGTCAACAATACCGACAATATAATTTTGTGGGAATATTCTATCTCTGAACTGAAAACAGTCCACAACCCTATGGCTGTGAACTGTCTTGTTTATTTTGCTCTTTTGCCTTTAAACGACATTTCTTTTCTGCTTTTGTCGGAAACTCGGGCAGACTTTCGATTTCATAATAATGCATTCTGAATTTTGTAGTCTGTTTATACAACTGTTCCACAAGTGGCTTTCCTCTGACCGCAAGTTCAAGAAATTTTTCGTCCATACCTTCATAATTATTCAGCGTGACCAATGCGTGAACAAGTTTATTTCTGTCCAGACACCATTTCCTTATATCATCAAGCAATTTCTGGTCAAAATATTCTGCTCCTGCATAACTATAACTACGCAGGCGGTCTATACAGTTTAAACGGGCAGAAAAACTTACTAACCTGCCTTTATCCCGACAACAGCCTTTCAGACAATTTTGAGATAATTTTTCCAATGTGCGTTTCAGTCTGCCCTCTAAACAGGCATAACAAAACCAACACGCCTCAATACTTCGTTTCTCCGTAATAGCACTGTCTATGCGTTTCAATACATCAGAGTGCATTCCTACCATTTTTACTCTGTCCTCATAACTGTCTGTCGCTTGCATGAATTATCTTTCCTTTCTATCTGATTTTATATTTACAGATTATCCGATATTTTTCACTCTTATATTACACTATTTACCAAAAAAAGTCAATCAAAATATGAATTTTTTTGCAAAAAACAGTTCACAATCTTTATGACTGTGAACTGTCTGCTTAGAGAAATATTCTCTTTATATAGAGGAGAAAAAATCTTATGTGTTATGAGTGCTTTCTTTTACGGCTGACAAAGACAATTCCTGACGCTGAAACAAGCAATGTACCTAAAGCAAATATACCACTGTTGTCGTCTGTGTTGACAACTTTTCCTGAAACTGTGTTGGCACTGTTGCTATTGTTATTACCATTCGTATTGGTAGTGTTATTCGTATTACTGCTATTATTATTTACAGTAGCTGGTTGTGTGGGAGTTTGTGTCGGTGTAAGCTTTTGCGTGGACTTTTCTGTAGAAATTTGAGTAGCTTTTTGCGTTGGCATTTGTGTAGGTGCTTGTGTGGGAACTTCTGAAGGTTTCTGTGTAGGTGCTTGTGTGGGAACTTCTGAAGGTTTCTGTGTAGGTGCTTGTGTGGAAACTTCTGAAGGTCTTTGTGTAGGCATTTGTGTGGGCTTCTCTGTGGGTATTTCAGATTTAGGTTCTTTGTCTAGCTGCTTAATTAAGTTTTTTCTTTGTTGTATTAAATTATCTACTGTATCTATAAAATCATTTACCTCTCCCATATAATTAGCCAAATTTTCTATTTTCATAGTTACTGAACTATATGCTAATGAAGCTGCCACAGGGTCTTGATTATTATATAATTTGGTATAATAGTCTTTGTAAGCGTTTACTATGTCCACATTTGCAGTAACATATCCTATAACATATTCCGAATCTTCATTGTATACATCACTATTAAGAAGTTCAATAAGACTCTCTGCATACAATTTCAAATATTTTTCAAATGAAGTACGGCTACTAGAGTTTTTGACTAAATTTCTAAGTGAGTTATTCACATTATCGAAATAGGAGCTGGTAATCAATTTAGACAAAGGGATAAATTCTTTAAACTCTTCAACGAGACTTTTCTCCAAAGAAAGAAGTATTTTATAGTTACTAAGTAAGCGTATAATATTCCCCGTCTACTCATCCGCAAAGTAAAAAGTGTATGATAGAGTATAATGAACTCCATAGAGCAGATAAGGTATATAAACAAG
>CACWNY010000078.1 GCA_902762375.1 uncultured Ruminococcus sp.
GAATGGCTGATAGACGGTACAGGTAATATGTATCTTGAAACCTCTGACCGATTTATCGAAACTTTGAAGAAAACATATAATTTAGATGATGTAGGTGTTTCGATTTTAACTACATATTTATCGCTGTCCGATGATAATAAAAAGGTTGTAAAAGACTTCATCAAAAAAGTAGCAAAAGGATTGGAATAAACCAACCCTTTCGGCAAAACGACATCTTTTGTGTTTATTATCTGCTGAAAATGTGCTTTACAAATTCATAGATACTTGCCAACTTGTCAATATCGTTGATGTGATTGAGCAGTCTGACAATTTTTTCTATGTAATCTTTTTTTGACATAAAAAACACCGCCTTTCAATAAAATATTCAAAGTGGTAAAAAACCACTGAAAAATATTTTATAAAAGCGGTATATGAAATGAAAAACATTGCCTTTATCTATCAATTTTTACAGATATACAGGAGAGAGTAATACGATATGGTAACTTTTTCCTGTTTTTTGTATGTAATTGATAAATTTTTACGGTAAAGTTTGTTGACATCTACATGACAAAATTTGATATAATTACTGTGTAAGTGATAAACTGTTACAGAATAGAAAGGAAGATGTAAAATGAACGGTCAACAACCACACCTAAAGAAAAGCAAGAGGGCAATAATTGGAATAATTATTACAGCATTCAACTTGTTAGGGGTTTTGGTTGCCATTACGGACGGAAAATTCGACATGATGGTATTTTTTGCGTCATTTGTTTTGTGCGGTGTTGCCTTGATATTATGGGGAAAAGAACTGCAAAAAATCAGAGCAGGACTTATACAACCTGAAAAGAAATTCAAGATATGGCAAGGATTGTTTATTGGAGCAGGTGTATTGTTTGTTCTGTCTTTTGTTTTAATAGGCACAAATCCCGAAAATAAAAGGAATACGGAGGTAAATGCGACTGAAATCATAACAGAAGCTGTTACTGAACAAATCACAGAAAAAGTAACCATTGCTACAGAAAAGAAAATCGCTACTCAAGAACCAACTCAACCCGATAATAATTTTCTTTATGAAAATGATATTTTTTCAATTCGTTATAGCAAAATTAAAGTATCAAATACTTCTGATACAATGACAAAAATATTTTTTACCATAGAAAACAAAACAGATAAATCTTATGTTTTCGGTGGAGATGCCGTAATCATCAATGGGAAGAAATTTGAAGTTTCAGATTTAGAAACAGTTACAGCAAATACTACTGATGAAGTTGCTTTTTCTGTTTTTGATTTCAATTTGACTGACGATGTCAGTAAAATAGGTGTTGACTTAACCTACTTTGTTGAAAATAAATCGGTGGAATACACTAAGATTTCTATACTACAAAGAGATTTAGAAACAGGTGAATTTGAAGAACCTACAGAAATGCCAACGGAAAAGCCGACTTCCAAACCTACAGAAAAACCGACAGAGAAACCAACTGAACCACCAACATCTAAACCTACTCAACCTCCTACTGAAAAGATTATCAATGAAACCGACAATTCAAATTATCAGACATATGATAATCCACAACAGCAAAATACCACTAGCTATGTTTTAAATACGCATACTAAGAAGGTTCACAAATCAAGTTGCAGTGACGTAAAAAAAATAGCACCTGAAAATTATGCAACTACAAGCGATTTAAACCAAGCGTTAGCCGATGGCTACTCGCCTTGTAAAAGATGTAATCCATAAAAATAAAGCCGTCCTGTTCTTTATCAGAGCAGGACGGTAAAATTTAAGGAAGTGAAACCATATGGAAAAGTTTAATGCTGTTGTTTATGCACGATATTCATCAGATAAGCAGACAGAACAGAGTATAGACGGTCAGATACGCTATTGTACGGATTATGCAAAACGGTGTGGGTATAACATTATCGGCAGTTACATTGACAGAGCTGTTTCAGGTACGAGCGACCAGCGTCCGCAATTTCAGAAAATGATAGAGGACAGTAAAAAGAAACAATTCCAATATATCCTTGTCTGGAAATTAGACAGATTTTCCCGCAACAGATACCATTCTGCTATCTACAAAACGAAACTCAAAAAGAACGGAGTAAAAGTTATTTCCGCTACCGAATCGCTTGGTGAGGGAGATGAATCCATATTGCTTGAGGCTATGCTTGAAGCTATGGCAGAGATGTATTCCAAACAGATTTCTCAAAATGCGTCAAGAGGTATGAGAGAAAGTGCCTTGAAAGGTCAGACAACGGGCGGACAGATACCGCTTGGCTACCGAATTGAAAATAAATTTTTGGTGATTGATGAGCTTCAGGCAGATATTGTAAGATTTATTTTCAGTTCTTATGCAGACGGAATGTCACAAACGGCAATCTGTAAAGAATGTAACAAAAGAGGGTACAGAACCAAAAGCGGAAAAGAGTTCTACACCAATGCGTTACCGTTCATCTTACAGAACAGAATGTATATCGGGGATTACAATTTTAAAGGTGAGATAGAGAGGTCTTGTCCGATGATTGTTGATACCGATACATTTGGAAAGTGTCAGGAAAGGCTTAATCGAAATAAGAAAATGAGAGGTCAGAAAAAAACAGAAGAAGTTGAATTTTTACTGACAGGTAAACTTTTCTGTGGAATGTGCGGAACAACAATGGTCGGGGACAGCGGAACATCAAGAAACGGGTCAAGGCACTATTACTATACCTGTCGGAACAAACGCAAGCGACAAGGCTGTAAAAAACTCAGTGAAAAGAAAGATTTTTTGGAATGGTATGTAGTGGAGCAGACTGTAAAATATGTTCTTGATGAAAAACGCCGCCCATATATCACACAAAGTATCGTCAATCAGTACAACAAAGATTTTTCAAAAGAAAAAATAGACAAGCTGAAAAGAAAATTAGTCACGATTGATATTGAAATAACACGCTGTGCGGAAGCACTTATTAGAGCAAAAAGCGATATGATGGTAGACAAAATCAATGACAAGGCAGAGCAGTTGGAGATACAAAAACAAGATACAGAAATTGAGCTTGCTGAATTGCAGTTGACAGCGGACATACAGGTTACTTATGAAGATGTACAGGACAAACGCATGAGTAAAAAAATTATGAACAAAAGTAAAAATGTGCTATAATAGAAAGAAAAAAGTTGGTGGAAGAAAGTATGCACGAGTTCATAACATAAACTACAAGATATACTATTTATCGTATTGATGGGAACATTAGCCAATGCAGACACCTGGGAAGAAATAGGAATATTTGCCAGAGAACATGAAGAATTTTTGAAAGAATATATAGAACTGGCTAATGGGATACCATCACATGATACGATACAAAGAGTAATGGGAATGATAGAACCGGAGTATCTAGAACAGGTACAGAATAAATGGCATGAGATGTTGGAAACGGAAGAAATGCAGAAGATACAGAAAGTAATCAGCGTAGATGGAAAGACAATGAAAGGAAATGCTGGAAAAGGTAAAAAAGGAAATCATATAGTAACGGCATGGTGTGATGATTACGGTTACAGTCTTGGAGAAACGAAGGTATCTGAAAAAACAAATGAAATCAAAGCAATCCCGGAGTTACTGGAGGTTATCAGGGTAAAAGGGAATGTAGTAACGATAGATGCAATGGGAACCCAGACAAAAATAGCAGAAAAAATCATAGAAAAAGAGGCAGATTATGTTCTTGCAGTCAAAGAAAATCAGAAGAATTTGTATAAGGAGATTTCGGAATATCTGAATGACAGAAAGTTTTTAGAAAATATCAGAAAATCAGGTGGTTATAAAAGGACTATGGAAAAAAGTCATGGGCAGATAGAAGTTCGTGAATATTATCAGACAGAACAGATAGAATGGATGCAAGAGAAAGAGAGATGGAAAAGTTTAAAAACAATCGGCTGTATTGTGAAAACAATACAAAGAAAAGAGAAAACAGTAACAGAAATAAGATATTATATCAGCAGTTTAAAAGAAGATATTGAACTTTTCTCAAAATCTGTGCGTCAACATTGGTCTGTTGAGATTATGCATTGGCATCTTGATGTTACTTTCAAAGAAGATGCTAACAAGACATTGGATAAAACTGCAGCGCAGAACATGAATATCATTCGTAAATGGGCATTGTGTATTCTTAAGACAGTCAATTTTGGTAAAAAACAGTCTTTGAGATTAAAACGCTATGTCATTCTTAATAATCCTGAAAAATATCTTCGTATGATTTTAGAAATGTGAAAAAATTAACCGAAAATCCCTTTAGGGTAAGATTATCTTTCATGCGTTTGTCCTGCTGAAAAATATCTTCGTATGATTTTAGAAATGTGAAAAAATTAACCGAAAATCCCTTTAGGGTAAGATTATCTTTCATGCGTTTGTCCTGGTAAAATCGGGAAATGATGTTGATTTTTTCTAAGAATTGTGCTATAATAGTATTAATAATAATTTTTTGTAGTTTGGAGTGGTGATATGAAGAATTTTAGAGATTTCAAACCTGAAGAAAGAAGAAATTACATTACTTTATCAACAGGTGAATACTATCCTGATATATTAGAAGATGCTTGTAGGCTTTACACACCAGTGCTCGAAACATTCTCAAGACTTCTACACAGTTCTGAAAGTTCAAGTGCATTGTTTTTAAACATCGCATCTACACCAAATCAATGGATGAGAACGCAATTATGCCGTGTTTTTAGAAAATATGTATCTCCAGAAACACCTGTTGAGATGTTGAAAAAGAGCACGAAAGCTAAACAAATATGTGATGAATTCGGTGATGGATTTCGTCCAATACCAATTGTTCAAGAAAGATTTGATGCACGCCCCTTCCCTGATGAAGCATTATGCGCTGTATTATGGGAATATAAGGATAGGGGCAAAAAAGGATATGATCTTACAGAAAAATTCTTTGATATGATTCAGGCGAAGTTCCCTGATTTGTGTATATGGGGTCCGAAACGATCTGGTGCAGATGTACAAGCAAAAAGTATATGGAAGGATTATCCGAATTCAAGCCGACCACTTGACTTTATTATTTCATCAGAAGACAAAACAATTATTTATGCTGTTGGTCTTGCAAGATATGACGGAGATAGAGGTGGAGCTCAGGAAGATGATAGAACGGGAGGATATAAGAATTGTTCAGATGAAATACTCAACTACGTTCATTTACACAATCTGAAAACAAAAATCATTTTTCTTAATGATGGCCCTGGATTATTATTAGGTTCTATGTGGGAAGATTATTCAAGGATAGAGGAAAGATATCCTAATGAAGTGAAGGTTATCACGCTTAGAATGATTGATGAAAGACTAACAGAGGAACGGTTAAAAGGAGAATAATAGATGTCCACTGGTGTTCCTTCAAAAAAGAAATCGAAAGATAAAATCCCTGTTTTTTTGACTTATCAAGGAAAGCAAGAAGAAGCAGATATAGTGAATAATTCATATCTTTCATTTGATAAATCCATTTGTGTAAACGGAAATGGTGAAAACCTCTTTTTTTTCGGAGACAATTTCGATGCATTGCTTTATATGATCAATAACGGATATAAAGAAAAAGTTAATCTTATATATATTGATCCGCCATTTGCAACATCATCTACTTTTGTTAATAGAAAACAAGAAAAGGCGTATAGTGATTCATTATGCGGAGGAGAGTATGTTGAGTTTTTAAGAAAAAGATTAATTCTTTTATATCAACTTCTTTCTAATGATGGTTCTATTTATCTGCATTTGGATAATAAGATGGCGTTTACTATGAAGATTATCATGGATGAGATATTTGGAGAAGAAAACTGTAGAGCATTTATTACAAGAAAGAAGTGTAGTACAAAGAATTACACCAAAAATACATATGGTAATGTTTCAGATTATATAATGTTTTATACTAAAAGTTCGAAATATACTTGGAATCGTCCCTATGATCCGTGGGAATTAGATAAAATGATAGAACAATATCCTTGTGTAGATGGAAAAGGACGAAGGTATAAAAAAGTTCCTGTTCATGCTCCAGGTGTCAGAAACGGTGAAACAGGCAAAGAGTGGAGAGGTAAACTTCCTCCAACTGGCAAGCATTGGCAATACACACCTGAAAAATTAGATGAACTCGATGAGGCTGGTGAAATATATTGGAGTCCTACTGGAAATCCAAGAAGAATGGTTTTCTGCGATCCTTCAAAAGGAATTCCCGTTCAAGATATTTGGTTAAATTACAGGGATTCAGTTAATCAAGCACAAAAAACAACGGGATACCCAACTGAAAAGAACTATGAAATGCTCAAACTCATCGTAAATGCGTCTTCAAATCCTGGCGATATTGTGCTTGATTGTTTTGCGGGCAGTGGAACGACATTAGGAGCCGCATTTGAAAGTGGAAGAAAGTGGATAGGCGTTGATAACAGTCCACAAAGTCTTGATGCAATATTAAATCGTTTTACAAACAGAATGGAAGTGTATGGCGATTATGTTTCGCCTGTTCAGGAATCCTTCGTTCAGTGCAGTTTTGATGGCTTTGATGAAAAATGCCAATTTGATATATGGTGTACAACACATAGCCAACAAACAGCCAATGATATTTTCAATAAGTTGAAAGGGTGAAACTTGTGTCTATTAATACTTATTTAGAAGAGCTATCAAGCAAACTTGTTATTAAGGATGATGAAAAATCCAAAATCAGCACATCTGTAACTTCTATAAAGTCCAAACTAAAGGATTATTTTGGAAGCGAGATTATCGACATAGTAGTTTTTGGTTCATATACAAGGGGGACAATTCTCCCTCGAAAAGCTGATGAAGAATCAGATATTGATGTAATGGTTGTTTTTGAATATAACAGCAACCAGTATAAACCTCAAACTTATCTTAATCGGCTAAAACAGTTTGCAATTGAGTACTATAGTCGATCTGAAATACATCAAGATAGTCCGACAATCGTTCTTGAACTTCAACATATCAAATTTGAACTTGTTCCAGCGTATATTCCTTTTTCTTATTCAAAAGGAGTATACAATATTCCAAATGGTCCAAATCAGTGGATAATAACAAAGCCTAACGATTTTAATAATACTCTAATTGAATGCAACAAATTTAACAATAGTATGATAAAGCCTATAATTAGGCTAATTAAACGATGGAATGTTACAAATAATGGGCGGAATATGCAATCGTATCAAATAGAAAAAAAGATTGCTGAAAACATGTACTATGCTCGAATTAGTTGTTCAAATTATACCGACTATGCAAAAGAGGCTTTTACTAAAATTCGTGATATTTTAAACTATGACGAGATAACAGAAGCAATCAACTCAATAAATCAAGCGATACAAGATGAAAATGATGGACTAAGAGCAACGGCTTTGTCTGAAATACAGGAGGTATTCAAAGATATATAATGAGTAGACGTGATGATATTTCAAAATATTACGATATCTCAAGTATTGCTGATACGATTTCAACGTGGACGTTTTGGATAAATATCATTTTATCAATAATTGTACTGTTTCTACAATCATATCCGGTTGTTTCGTCTGTTTTGATGAAGGTAATAATCATATTATCATTTGTTTGCCCTATTATCTCAGTTATTGATGATTCATTTTGGTGGTATGATGCAGAATCAAAGAGAAGAAAAAGTTGTATAAAAGATGCTTTTGGTGTAGATACCATAGAAGAAAATGTTGAGGAGTACTATAATAATAGCTTTTCTCCTTCATATAATAAGTATGTACTAAACACTTTTGAAAACACGTTTTTCAGCAAATATATTGCTCAAAAAATGCTGATTCCATCAGCCATATACTCATTAATTAGCTTTATATTAGTTTACAAAAAAAGACTTGATAATCTGTATAATGATTTCTATAATATTTTAGTGACCATTGGTGTAAATGACGCTAAACAGAAAGTATTGATTTTGGCAAACATTGTTGAATATGAATCAATTAAAGCACACTATAAAATCAGACTTTCAACAAAAGTATTTACTAAACTTAATCCCTCATTAAGTACTGAGTGGTCTAACATGGTATCTCGTTGTAAGATTAATAGTTAGAAAACGGCTGCACCCGAAGGCACAGCCGTTGCTCCTCAAATATATACCATAAACTCAAACACAGCTTCTCTCGCCATATAGACGAAACAGTTTTCAAGACCGAGCATCTTCTCAGCATCACAGCTGAGAACAGCTTTCTGATAGCAACTATCGGTCTGCTTCCAAAGCTCCACCTGACGTGAGATAGCATCACTGACTTTCCGTTCCATATCATCGAGGTAGTGCACGATCCTGCCTTCGTTGACGAGCCTGCGAAGCCTGTCGGGACAATGGCTCCGGTGGCGCTTTCCAAAGCTCGGTTTCGATTTTGTCAAGCTCCCACACCAGCGTTTCTGTGTTTTTCTTCAAGTACACACGCTGGTCTTGCTGATCCCTGCCGGATACCTCAAGCGTTGCGTTGTTGCTCGTGCGCTTATCTTTGGAGAGGATAAACGCACCGTCCGCAGTGCCAAGCAAGCCGTTTGTGCCGGAAATCATATCGAATTTATCGTCCGCCGTTTGCTTGCGTGTATGATGGACAACCAACATACAAATGTTGTGGTTGTTGGTGAAGCTCTTTAGCTTCGTGATGATCTGATAGTCGTTGGCGTAGCTGTAATTCTGCGTTTTGCTTCTCCAACTCCCGGATGCGCTGATCCTTTTCATCTCCGCTCATCCGTTTGTGTCCGCTACCAACGTGCGCTTGGCTGCC
>CACWNY010000079.1 GCA_902762375.1 uncultured Ruminococcus sp.
AGTAAAGAACTTCATGAAACTGTAATCGGTATATTCATTAATACTTTCTTTTTTGAACGCCAATTTTCTTTTTCAAACTTTTAGGGACACCACCCACAAAAACTGACGGCTCAACTCAGAAAATTACAAAAAAATAATGGCTGAAAAATACCCCATAGTTCACTACAGACTATGGGGTAAAATATATGATAAATATTGTCAAAATTTGCTTACGCAAATTTTGTTTGAATTGTGATGAGTTTAAGGGCTTCGCCCTTAAAAATCCCACCAAAGGCTCCGCCTTTGGAAACCGCCACTTTTTGAAAAAAGTGGACAAAAACTTTTAATTGTCACAGCCATACTAGGTGAAAAATTATCTTTTATTGCGTCTGTTATTACCTCTGTGATTATTAGTAGGGAAATTATTTTCGGGAGTAAGTCCTTCGATTTCAATAAGAGCCTCTCTTCTGGAAAGATTAATTCTGCCCTTATCATCAATTTCGGTTACTTTGACAAGAATAACATCTCCAACATTGACAACATCTTCTACTTTATTGGTACGCTTGACATCAAGCTGGGAAATATGGCACAATCCCTCTTTACCGGGAGCAATTTCTACAAATGCTCCGAAATCCATCAGACGGGTAACTTTTCCTTTATATACGGCACCTGGTTCGGGGTCTCTGGCAATCGTTTCGATAATTTCCAATGCTCTCTTACAGTTATCAGTATCCAGTCCGCTGATAAATACCTGACCTTCATCAGAAATATCCACTTTGACTTCACATTCCGCCTGAATTTCTTTGATAACCTTTCCGCTTTTGCCGATAACTTCACTGATTTTATCCACAGGAATGGTTGTGGTCATCATTTTGGGAGCATATTTGGAAAGTTCAGCACGGGGTTCTGCAATAGCTTTCAGCATAACTTCGTCAAGAATGTAGTTTCTTGCTTTATGGGTCTTGGCAAGTGCTTCTTTGACCATTTCAGGGGTCAGTCCTGAAATTTTCAAATCCATCTGAATAGCGGTGATACCGTCATGTGTACCTGCTACTTTGAAATCCATATCCCCGAAAAAGTCCTCAAGTCCCTGAATATCTACCATAGTCATCCATCTGTCGCCCTCAGTGATAAGTCCGCAAGAAATACCTGCAACAGGTTCTTTAATCGGCACACCTGCGTCCATGAGTGCAAGCGTTGAACCACAGATAGACCCTTGTGAAGTTGAACCATTGGAAGATACCACTTCCGAAACAAGTCTTAACGCATACGGAAATTCCTCAACAGGCGGAATAACGGGAACCAATGCTCTTTCCGCTAACGCACCGTGACCAATTTCACGCCTGCCAGGTCCTCTGGAAGGTTTTGTTTCACCGACAGAATAAGATGGGAAGTTATAATGGTGCATATATCTTTTGGTTTCTTCATCGTCAATAATACCGTCTAAAATCTGTTGGTCACTAATAGGTCCTAATGTAGCAACAGTAAGAACTTGTGTCTGTCCTCTGGTGAACAACCCTGAACCGTGAACTCTCGGCAATATGCCTACTTCAGAAGCTAACGGTCTGATATCGTCCATACCTCTGCCGTCTACTCTCTTCTGTTCATCAAGCAACCAACGACGGACTATTTTTTTCTGACATTTATACATACATTCGTCGATTTTTTCGGACTGGTCGGGATAAATCTCATCGAATTTTTCATGTACTGCCTCATAAATCGGCAACAGTCTGTCATCTCTGACGGTCTTATCATCTGTATCAAGAGCAATTTTCAAATCTGCTTCAACAAATTGGAATATGCTTTCAAACATCTCTGCATCAGGTTCATTACTCGGATAAGAAAATTTCTCCTTGCCTATTTCTTTTTGAATACCTTTAATAAATTCAATGATTTTCTGATTAGCCTCATGTCCTGCCATGATACCGTCATACATATCTTCATCGGAAACTCTGTCTGCACCTGCTTCTATCATAGCGATACGACTGTCTGTAGAAGCAACTGTGACCGCCATTTTTGATTTAGCTCTTTCTTCTTTTGTGGGATTGATAACAAATTTGCCGTCAACAAGTCCTACACTGACCCCTGAAATCGGACCATTCCAAGGAATATCGGAAATAGATAATGCAATAGATGTTCCCACCATTGCGGTGATTTCTGCTGAGCAATCGGGGTCTACTGACATAACTGTACAGGTAACACCAACATCATTTCGCATATCTTTTGGGAAAAGCGGTCTGATAGGACGGTCGATGACACGGGAAACCAGAATAGCTTTTTCGGACGGTCTGCCCTCTCTTTTGAGATATGAACCTGGAATTTTTCCGACAGCATACATTTTTTCTTCAAAATCTACCGAAAGCGGAAAAAAGTCTACACCCTCTCGTGGTTTCAATGCACCTGTAACTGCTACATTGACTACGGTATCACCATATCTTACCAGACACGAACCGTTGGCAAGCTGAGCGATTTTTCCTGTTTCAACAACAAGCGGTCTGCCTGCAAAATCAGTTTCAAACACTCTGAATTTTTCAAACATATCAACAACTCCTTTTTCTGACAGAATTGTACCGCTTAGCAATAAAACCACACTTTTTTAAGGGTTGCCGCCCTTAAAAATCCTGCTAAGGGGCTGCCGCCCCTTAACCCCACCCACTTTTCCCCCAAAAGTGGACAAAAAACTTTTAATTGTCATAGCTGATACTTCGATAATCATTCCGAACGAAGTGAGCCGAAAAAGTTTTTGTCAAACTTTTTTCAAAAAGTTTGTAGGGTTCAGGGGCAAAGCCCCTGATAGGGGTTCGGGGATAAAATCCCCGACAGAGCAACGCCCTTTAACGGTTCAAAAAGTGTCGTTTCACTGCTAATCGGGTAAAAATTCCGTCAATAATAAATTTTTGTTTTGCGAAAAGGCAGACTGCTAACGATAATAAGCCGTCTGCCTTTCTTTGCCAAGTAAAATTACTTACGGATACCAAGTCTGGCAATGATTGAACGATATCTCTCAATGTCAACTTTGGTCAGATATTTGAGAAGATTTCTTCTCTGACCTACCATTTTCAACAGTCCACGCCTGGAGTGATGGTCTTTCTTGTGAATTTTCAGATGTTCGGTAAGGTCATTAATTCTTTTTGTAAGCAACGCAATCTGTACTTCAGGAGAACCTGTATCGCCTTCATGTGTGGCATACTCCTTGATGATAGCGTCCTTTTCTGACTTTAACATTTGTTTCACCTCTTTAAAAATTTGTGCCTGTTGTATTCATCAATCACAGTAATGGGAAGGTGAAAAATCCCCGTTGGGGCTTGTTCCCGAAACCGTGGTTGAGGCACTTTTATAAGTGTATCATACAAGCTCTTACTTGTCAATAAAAATTTTATCACTCGCCAGGACAAACGCATGAAAGATAATCTTTCCCTAAAGGAATTTATAAGTAAATTTTTTCACATTTTCAAAATCATACGAAGATATTTTTCAGGATTATTA
>CACWNY010000080.1 GCA_902762375.1 uncultured Ruminococcus sp.
TGATTTGAGTTTTGTCAAGGGTATTTTCTGCCAAATATATTTTTTTCGATCTTAACACAACCAACAAAACCATAAAAACATTTTTTAGTAAGTAAAAAATCTAAAAGTATTGCCAAAAAGCACTTTTTATGTGCCCTCTTGTGACTAAGATTGCTTTGTTAGCTTTATGATGTATGCCTCACTTCTATCTCAAATGAACATTCAAATAGCATCTTGACAAATATCGGATTTCGATATATAATAAATATCGAAATCCGATATTTATTATTAGGAGGTCTTTATGGGAAATAAAACTTTAACATACGGAAATGTGGATATGCTTGTACTTAAACTTCTCGAAAATCAAGATATGTATGGCTATCAGATTATTGAACAATTGGAAAAACAATCTCAAAATGTTTTTAGTTTATCAGCCGGCTCACTCTATCCCCTGTTACATAATCTTGAAGTCAAAGATTATGTAGATACTTATGAGGGTGACAATAACAGTAAGACACCTGGAAAAAAAAGAAAATACTATCATATTACTGAAAAAGGTAAAGCATACTTAGCAGAAAAGTCTAAAGAATGGGAACAGTATTCAAGTGCGATTAACTCAATTTTATTCGTTGAGAAAGGAGCTGCAATTTGAAACCTACCCATTCTATAGAAGCTTATATCCAAGAAGTTCAAAATAATATTCGCTGGAAGCGTGCAAGAAAAATTGCTACGCAGGATTTAGAACAACATATACAGGATCAATTTGATGCTTATGTTAATCAAGGTATGGACTCTGATCCAGCACTGGAAGAAGCGATAAAATCCATGGGCGATCCTCAAAAAATAGGTAAAGAATTAGATTGTGCATATAGACCTAAGATTAATATATTGTTAATTGAACTAACGACCGCCTTCCTTGTATTAGGAGTAATTATTCATTATTTGTTAGAGGGTACTTTAAGCAAAAATAATTTTATTGCTATTGGGATTGGTTGTTTTGCAGCAGTTGCTTTATATTTCTTCGATTATACTTTTCTGCTTCGTCATCCTTTAGCAATTTACACAGTACACCTTTTTTTCTCTGCCTGTCTTTTTGCTTTTGAAGCGAGGAATGGTATACACTGTATTGGATATAATTATACATTCTACACCTTGCTATTATTTCCTATTTCACTGTCATTAGTGGCATTATACCTAAAAGAAAGCAACAAGACATATGGTTTGATTCTATTTACAATATTTACGATTCCACCATTTCTATTATCTTTTTTGATTAGCTCTGTTCCCGCAATAGCGATAATATCGACAATCTATGCGTTAATTATTTTTTATGGTATAAAAAATAATTGGTTTTTATTATCGATTCCTTGCGCATTTTTGACTGTTGCTGTGTTTGTTGTAACGCTAATTATCTTATGTTTTCTATTTTTGTTTTTTAATCTGAAAATGCCTAATTTAATCTCATATGATTCATTTTTTCAACAAAAAATTAATGATTCTGTTAGTACTGCTGGCTTTTATGCTACAGAAGATTATAATATTGAATCAGCCACAGAAAGACTGATGTTAGAAAAATATCCGTTTATCATATTGTTGCAAAAATATGGTTATTTGGGAGTAGGATGCATATTTGTTGTTTTTATCAGTTTGCTGTTAGTTATGGCTAATGTTGCACGTAAACAAAAAACTGAGATTGGTAAAATAACAGCGTGGATTACTTTCTTCATTATAACATTTCAGTTGTTAGGATCCATAATTTGTAATTTTAAGTTCTTTGGGGAAATGTATATAAACATTCCTTTCATAGCAAGCGGAGGAGTTTTTACATTAATTGATTTAATCATTATAGGCATTAACCTTTCTGTTAGCAGACATGAGGATATAGTAAAGGAATGGATAAAACAAAAATCAAGGAGAAGCAAACATGATTTATGATTATATTTTAAACTCAATCCCTTATATGGTATGCTCCATACCTTTATACAGCATTATTAGATTTGTTATACTTATATTAAAAAAGCATAGACAAAAGAATTGGCTTCATGAACTGGGACTGTTTCTGTTCGTGATGTATTGTGTTGGTGTAGCTTCTCAAACCTTTATACCCAAAATAGAATTTGGCAATACTTCAAGTTATATTCTCAATCAAAATATTTTTGGGGAAATCAATTTTATTCCGGGCAAAGTGGTTTTTGATACATACAATGAAATCAATACATACAACAATTATATTTATTTTGTTATAAATATAATTGGAAACGTATGTATTTTTATCCCAATAGGCTTCTTTATATCAGTTCTCTGGAGAAATATATCAGTCAAAAAAATCGTTTTGATAGCATTATTTATGTCCTTATGTATTGAGTTGCTTCAATTACCTCAAGCTCGTGGAACTGATATTGACGATTTATGGTTAAATATGTTGGGTGCTTTAATAGGTTATCTTATTTATATTTTGCTATCCAAAGCACCAAGCATTCAAAATATTTTCTATAAGTTTAGGGTTAAACAATAATGTTTTCAAGAGCAATGTTTTAGTGCGCACAAAACCGAGCTATTGGAATATATTTTATTAATTTTTGAAAGAAGAATTTTAATGTTTAAAAGGTTATTATCAATCATTATGACAACCGTGATAATCTGTTCGATTTCAGTTGTTGCATTAGCAGCCGAACAAGATATTGTTACTAATCAGGATTCTATGAATGAAATTATCGCAGAAATAAACTCGGAGTATGGAACAAATATCCATATTTTATCCAAAGAAGAACTAAAAAAATATGGACTTCCTGAAAACACAAATGATAATGAAGTAAACTTTGATTCTAATTCTTTTGAAAAAGAATTGAGGTATATTGCAGAAGTTGAAATCCCTGAGTATGATAGAATAACTAAAGAGTCAATATCTGGGTTGCAATCTAAAGAATCAACTTTGAACTATTTTAACACAGAAGGAAATACTACAAACATATCAATTAATTCCGCTAGTCCTGTTAAAGCAAAAAAGCTATAAAATATGCTACTGCAGGTGCAAAAGCATATATAAAAAAGAATAATTATGGTAACAACGTATGGGGAACTGTGACGAATGTTTTTTGCGAAACAAATATGTATCAAAAAAATGGTTTTTATTAGTTAATCCATCGGTTTCTAAAATTGATGCAGGTAGGAGATTGTATTGGACAGAAACCGGAGATTATTGTGGGTATGTTGGAGGAAAACAGATCTATTATTCAAGTGGTACGCAGCACGCAGAATTGTATGTTGGCAAGTACGCTTAAACCATCACTTCTAACATTGTCGCTTTATAAAAAACGTATTTGATTCTCGCATTTGCAAAAATAACATAATTAACGAAAAAGGGCGAAGGTACAATTTTATGTGAGCGTAAATTCTTCTACCTTGCTTTTTCGGCAGCTTTGCAAGACCTTGATACAATAAAGAAAGCGTCCTTTGCTGTTCTAATATATCAATAGGTGA
>CACWNY010000081.1 GCA_902762375.1 uncultured Ruminococcus sp.
CAGACAGGAAACAGGAGATTTGCCACTGTTCCTATCTCAGATGATGTACATATCGACTACAATACACAAATCAGACCTTTCGATTCCTTGCAGTTGTGGGCTCAGGTATATCGTATAGTACAGGAAGAAATCGCCAAAGGTGCGACAATGGCAAGCTGTTTCAGACTTGATCCTGAAATGAAAGCAGAATTGGACAGCAGAAATGAAGTTTACACAAAGCCTATGAAATCAGAAGATGAAGTTATAGACATTCTGGCAAGATTGAATATGGAAAGGCAGATATTGTCGGCAGGATACAGTATAACTGATGAATATATGACTGTAACAGAATTTATAAGTCAGCATACAAGTTTGAACAAGTACACTGCCGAACAGGTTGGCAAAGTTCTCACAAAATTAGGATACAAAAAACAGATGCGTAGAGTGGATACAAAAGTTCTTTATATGCGTTTTTTGCCTCGAAAAAATTATTTTTCGTAAAAAATATCTAAAATTTATATGTAAATTCTCCTATTTTATTGTAAAAATAGCCATGAATTACCATATATTTCCAAAAATATAACCGTTTAGTTAAAAATGTAGTAAGTGAAAGATAAAAAAATAATCTTCGGGTTAAAAATGTAGTAGGTTGTAGTAAGGTGTAGTAGGTACATAAAAAGTACCTACTACACCTATTTTTTCCCTATTTTATCGGCTTTTTTGACTTTTTACAGATGATAAATGTAGTAGGTGTAGTAAGTGTAGTAAGCACTTTCTATAAAACCCCTGAAAAATACATTTTTTTTTCTATTTTAGTCAAATAGAAATTTTTATCGTTTAGGGGTTTTTCAAAAAAAGGCACTTTTACTTACTACATTTTTAAAAAATCCCATGAAATAGGCTTTTTTTATTTTTTTTGCTTACTACATTTATACCTCTTACTTACTACATTTTTGCATTTACTTACTACATTTTCGCATTTACTTACTACATTTTCGCCTATTTCCTCAATGTGCTTACTACATTTTTTTACACAAAATGAGTATAAAATGAGTTCAAAAAAGTGAGCAAGACAAAATCAAAAATTGCCTTGCTCGGTATGGATTCAGTTATTATTCTGTTTGTTCTGATTGCTGAAAAGCATAGCCAACTGTTCAGCCTGTTTTGTCTGCATATCATCAATTTTAAGCTGCATTTCGTCAATTTTGCGTTGATACTTGTCTGCTGTATCGGCTATGGCATATTTTACGGCTGTTTCTCTTTCTCTTTCGGCAGCAGCTAATTCTTTTGTTCTGCTTGCCTGTTCATCAACCAGTGTCCTCTGTACTTCCGAATAAGCAGATTTCAGTTTCATCAGCTCATCAGACAGCTTGGAAGATGTTGTTTCAGCCTGTTCTGCCCTGTTGCTCAGTTCAGCGTTTTGTGCTTTAAGCTGTGCTAACTGTTCTTGTAATTCCTTAATCTGCCCTGAAAGCATAGCCGATATAGTTTCAGCTTGCTCTCTTGCCTTTTGTTCCGTATCGGCTCTTTCTTTCTCATTCTGCAAGGCTTGGTTGTTCTTTGACACCTTTTCCTGTATAGCTTTCAACTGCTTGTCGGTATCCTGCACAACTTTGTCATATGATGTTTTATACTGTTCCATCTGCTCCATTGCCTTTGCTTTCTCCGCCTGTAACTGCATGATCGTTTCGTCTTTGGAAGATAACAGGCTGTTGAATTCTGTTCTCACACGTTGTTCGGCATTCTCGTTCAGTTCCAAAGACCTCAGGAAAGCACTCTGTATTGCCTGTATATGTGTGTCAAACTCGGCTATCTCGGTTTTTCTATCCACCAATACGGATTTTGCATTCTGCATTTCGTAGGTGGTAATCAGGCTGTCCAATGCTGCATTCTGACTGTCAAATTCACCGCAAAAAGCCTTGAACTTCTCTGCAACACTGTCCGAGATACGAAAACTGCGTACTTTTACTTCATCGTTCATCAAAATTTCCCCATTTCTATAAAAAAATATGGTGTCATACGTTGTATTACAGTGTAATGTATGACGTATTACATATAGAAATTTTAGCAAATCATTGTTTATCTGTCAATAGTTCTAAAATATGTAATATACAATGTAATACAAGTAATACTATGTAATACATCATCTTCTGCGTCTTGGTATGTAGGTTGGAGGGGATTTTTGTACATTTTCATTCTTATTGGGAGTATTTTCGGTTCGTTCAGGCTGATTGACAGTAGCAGATGGCTTTTTTTCTGATTTATTAACCTTATCTTGCGTAACAGATCGGTGCAGATAAGATTGTTGTAAGAATATATCCTTTTTGAGTTTAGTCTGGACTTTTGCGTTTGGTGTTCCCAAGATGTTGTTTTTATCGGGATGTTTGTCGGGATAAAGTGCGTGGAGTATGAAATCCTTGTTTTCTTCAAGAAACACCAGACGGATTTTTTCGCCTACATGGGATTTGATAAATCTGTCGGTTTCATTTTTCAGAAGTTCAAGCTGTTCAGGTTCTATCATGATATATTCAATTTTACTTCCAAGGTATTCGGCTCTCTTTTTCATTTCTGCATAGTCAGACTTTGGCTTGTAATATCTGTTATGTTTTTCAAGAATCTGTATATTATCGATTCCCAAAGCCATTTGCAACAAATACTTGTCTTTCTCTTTGATTGTTACCATTGCACCATCACTGAGAAGTCTTGCGGAAAAGAAAAATCCGTAAGCATACAGTTTAGAAATTTTGGATAATGAAATTTTGACTTTATAATTTTCCCCCTGCGAATAAATCAAGCGTTGATATGGGATATTTCCTGCCGTTTTCTGCATTCTTTCTATCCGTCTGACCTGTTCGGCGAGTGATGGAACATATCGCCTGTAACTTTTTTGCCTTTTGCAGTACAAGTGGAGTAAATCGTATTTTTTATCGAACATACTTCTCTTTTTTCGTCTGACAAGCAGCCTAAATATAATTGAAAGAAGTGCCAAAAATGGATTTGAAGAATTATTGATGTAGTTTTGCATAAATGGAATTTCACGTTTTTGTGCAAGAGGGAGATTTTTTGAAAAATAGTTTCTTTCAAACTTTTCAAATTCTGTGATAAACGTAGAATTTGCTTTGCTCTTTTTGTGATTTGTTACAGTTTGTTCGGATATTTTTGGCAGTCTGTAGATTCTCATTCTCTTTTCGATATTTTCTTTTTTATAGACTTCTCCGAACTGTTTTGCAAGTGTACTTGCACGAATTTTCTTTGTTTCACCGATTTTCTGAAAGGTTATGTCCTTTTCACCGTAACGGGTAATCTTAAAGCCCTTGACTTCCATGTAGTGAATGAAATTATCCTTTCTATTGCAAAGGCTTGTGACTTCATCCAGAGCCTTGCATAACTCAACTTTCCATGAATTGCCCTTTCTTGCAAGTTCAAGTGTGTCTTGGTCTATACTGCGAAGTCCTCTGACGGCTGTTCAATGACCGTCAAGCAGTTTTCTTTACACAGCTTATCGCTTTCATTACGCATATTTTTAAGCGTATCTGCATTTCCTTTCCATTTAAGCCCTGTTTCCATATTGACGGAATTGATAATGATGTGATTGTGTATATGCTCCCTGTCCACATGAGTTGCTATAACAACTTGAAATCCTGTTGCAACCTTTTGGGCAAGTTCTACTCCGATTTTATGAGCAAGGGCAGGAGAGATTTTTTCATTCGGAGAGAAACTCTGTATATAGTGGTGTGCTAAAATATTCTTGTCCTTGTTGAACGCATCACGCACCATGAAGAACTGTTTTGAAAAATCATCTGCACCGCTGCCGAAACAGTTCAAAGTGGTTGATTGAAAGCACTTTTCGTCACCGTTTTTGTTTTCGGGTGAAAGTATGTAGGAGAGTGAAGAATAAACGTACTCATGCGATTTGATTTCCTTTTCTACTGCTTTAACTATTGCCATGCTTTTCAATCCTTTCTGCGATTTTATCAAGTTTCTTTTCCAGACTGTCGAGAGTATGTTCTTCATCTTTGGAAATTTCGGAGATAATTTTTTTCATGAACTTTTCAAGTTCTTCCTGTTTCTGCAAGACGG
>CACWNY010000082.1 GCA_902762375.1 uncultured Ruminococcus sp.
TCAGGTATTCAATATGTAATTTCGAGGTGTAACTCAGTTTGGTAGAGTGCTACGTTAGGGACGTAGATGCCGCAGGTTCAAGTCCTGTCACCTCGACCACAGTCGAAAGCTGTCGATTAAAGTCGGCAGCTTTTTATTTTTACGTAACAATAGTTTTTATTAAAAATATATTGATTAAAACGAAATTCAAATGTATAATGTTTAGGTGTTTATGGATATTATGTATTTTTGAAATATCGGAGGAGTGGTATATTGCTTTTTTCAGGTGCAACATTTTTATTCCTGTTTCTTCCTTTTGTGATAACAGTATATTATACTTTGCTCAGAAACAACAGAAAGCTTCAAAATATATTTTTATGTTTTGTAAGCTTTGTTTTCTATGCCTGGGGAGAACCTGCTTTTGTGTTTGTTATGCTGTTTTCGATTACTGTAAACTATTTGTTCGGCTTGTATATAGGAAAAAGAAAAAAAGACAATAATAATTCAGGCTGTAAAACAGTTCTGATATTATCGGTCATATTTAATCTCATTATATTATTTGTGTTCAAATACCTGACATTCACAATATCCAGCATAAATCAGTTCTTCGGACTTTCCCTTAACGTACCTTCAATAGCTTTGCCCATAGGCATATCATTTTTTACTTTTCAGGCTATGTCATATGTCATTGACGTATACAGAGGAGAGACTTATCAGAAAAATATACTGAATGTCGGTTTATATATATCATTCTTTCCTCAGCTTATTGCAGGTCCTATTGTACGATACGAAACAGTTGCAAACCAGATAGAATATCGAAAGGAAACATTCAGCAATTTTTCAAGCGGTATATACAGATTTATTCTCGGACTCGGAAAGAAAGTATTGATTGCAAATACTATGGCAGTAGTCGCTGACACCTTTTTTGACGGTAATATAAGCAATATTTCGTGTTTGTCTGCATGGGTGGGTGCTGTTGCATATACGTTTCAGATATTTTTCGATTTTAGCGGATACAGCGATATGGCTATCGGATTAGGAAGAATGTTTGGTTTTAATTTTCTGGAAAATTTCAGATACCCTTATATTTCAACCTCGATTACCGAATTCTGGCGTAGATGGCATATTTCACTCGGAACGTGGTTTCGTGATTATTTATACTTTCCGCTGGGCGGAAGCCGTGTGGAAAAGAAATCAAGGCTTGTATTTAATCTGTTTGTAGTTTGGCTTATGACAGGAATCTGGCACGGAGCAAACTGGACGTTTATAGTATGGGGTCTTATGTATTTTGTCCTGCTTGTAATAGAAAAGCAGACAGGAATACATAAGTCAGAAAAATTCAAGCCTGTCAGATATATTTATACCATTTTCTTTGTGATAATCGGCTGGGTTATTTTCAGAGCGTCATCTATCGAAAATGCTGTTGAATATATCGGAGCTATGTTCGGATTCTCTGGAATATTGTCTGATAACAGTGCGTTGTTTTATCTAAAGGAAAATGTATTCGGATTTGTGCTTGCTTTGCTGGCATCGACACCTGTTTTCAGAAAATTATATGAAAAATATCTGTCCGAAAGCAAGAGCGGACAAGTATTGGTTGCCGTATCTCTGATAATTATATTTTTATTAAGTATTATATATATTGTAAAGGGAACTTATAATCCGTTCATATATTTTAATTTCTAAGGAGGTGCAGTTATTTGAAATTCGATTTTGATGTAAAAAAAACAGTTGCAGTTATTTTTACAGCCTTTATATCCGTATGCGGAATCCTGACTCTGTTTCTGTCACCCAGACAGATTTTCGGAGGTCTTGTGAGAGGTTATATAAATACTCCCGAAGAAAGCAGTGTTTTTCAGAAGCTCGGAAATTCGGTAAAAACATTTGACGGGAGAGTAAGCGAGTATTTTGTACTTCACGATTTGTCAATCCACTCATACGGAGGTATTCAGAGAGTACTGAATAAATCTCTGATAAACGATGTAGATAAAAGCTACGAGGTTGTGAAATTAAAAAACGGATATCTTACATTCAGACAAAACGATGACGTAGATGTAAGTGCTTTAAAAAATTACATTATTGATTTCAAAAAAGTATGTGACTCGGCAGGAAGCAAATTGTTGTTTGTAAATAATCTTAGCAAGGATACAACAAATGAAAAACTTATTCCTGATTTTTACCCGTATGTCTATACCTCAAACTTTAAACAGGCAAAATCGGATTTAAAAAATAACGGTGTTACAGTTCTGGATCTTGAAGATGTGGTAAATGAGCAGAATATAGACAAGTTTTCATTGTTTTTTAAAACTGACCATCACTGGACACCCAAAACAGGATTATGGGTAAGCCGTAATATTGTAAAGGAAATAAACAGCTCTTTCGGCTGGAAGCTCGATACAAAGCTTCTTGAAGAACAGAATTATGTAACTGACAGCTATCCTTCTTCTTTTTTGGGAACTCAGGGCAGACGTGTCGGAGTGTTATATGCGGGGGCAGATGATTTTGATATTGTCAGACCTCGCTTTGATACGGACTTTACGGTTGAAATAGCAGAAAATAATTCAAAGGTAAGAGGCGATTTCTGCAAAACTATGATTTATGAAGAGTGTATTACTCCAGATAATCTTCTCAACAGAGATGAAACAGCGTATGATGCCTATATGGGAGGAAATCATTCTTTAGTAAGAATAACAAACCATAGCATAAAAAATGGTAAAAAGGCACTGTTTATTCTTAATTCTTACGGTTGTGTCGTATATCCCTACCTTGCTGTTGAATTTCAGCATATAGATTGTATTGATATACGCGGATATACTGATTCTGTGGAAGATTTTATCAGAAAAAATTCTCCTGATGTTGTTATTTATGCTATAGGCGGACATCAGTAATTCTTTGTTTTGTAAATTTATTATAAAGCTATATTTCCTTGATATGCTTTATAATTAAAATATAAAAATATTTTTCAGGGGGGAAAAATCAAAATGAATGAAAAGAGAAATTCTTTTTCAAGCTCATTGGGATTTGTCCTTGCGGCTGCGGGAAGTGCGGTAGGTCTCGGCAATATATGGAGGTTTCCGTATCTGGCTGCAAAGGACGGCGGAGGTCTGTTTCTGTTTGTATACATAATACTTGCTCTGACCTTCGGATTTACTATGCTTGTAACTGAGGTTGCAATCGGAAGAAAAACTAAACAAAGTGCCTTGACCGCATATGGTAAGCTGAATAAAAAGTCAGGCTGGATAGGAGTATTCGCAAGCCTTGTACCTTTTATGATACTTCCTTACTAC
>CACWNY010000083.1 GCA_902762375.1 uncultured Ruminococcus sp.
CACCTGCAATCAAAAGAAGTTTCTATTATGAAAGAGAACTTCTTGTTTCCTGAAATTTGTCCGAATAAAATGTGTCAAGTATTATTGACAATATCAAAATAACCAAGATTTTTTTCGTTGTTTGATTCGTCTATCGGTTCTGTGGTAACACGAAGTTTGAAAATCAACCCAAAATTTTCCACCTGTGCGGTTGAAATGATTTTCTCATCGTATAGCTGTGACAATCAAAAGTTTTGTCCACTTTTTCAAAAGTGGTGGGGTCAAGGGGCAAAGCCCCTTGTGGGATTTTTAAGGGCGAAGCCCTTAAACACATCAAAATTCAAACAAAATTTGCTTACGCAAATTTTGACAGTAACTTTCTGGCTTTCAACCACACAGTTGGAAAATTTTTATCTGAATTATAGTTTGATTTCTCAACAAAAGATAAAGTGCGTCCGTTTGTAGCCTAATTTACAGATTGCATACGAAGTGTAACCTGATTTACAGATGGTATACAAATTGTCACTTAATTTACATAATTAAAGCAAAGTGTTTGTTGAAAAGAGTTTTATTCTGTACTATCATTGACAGTATCAAGCAGGTATTCACCAAATACCTTTAAAAGGTAACTTACACCTATGTCAATAAGCTGAATGAAGATTTGTGAAATTGTTCAAAATTCTTTATTTGTATTGACATAAATGATGTATAATGGTATATTATACATATAAGAGTTAATCGTATAAGTGCTTGACAAGGTTTAAGTTTTTTAGACCTGTGAATAAATATTTTTTAAGAGAGGTACAGTAATGAAAGACAAATTGTTAAGGCGGTCAATAGGTGCTGTTGTGACACTTGGACTGATTTCATGTATTGGTCTGTCAGCATTTGCATCGCCATCAACCCAGCTTCCGCATTTTGAGAAAGACAAGGCTCTTATCATCACTACGGATAAGACCGTGTACAAGGCAGATGAAGATGTCAAGGTAAACATCACCTTTACCAACACATCAGCATCAAAAATTGAGAATGTCTTGTTGAAAACGGCATTGCCGAACGGTCTGAAAGAAAAAAACAATCAGGATTTGCAAGTTTCTTCAACATCTATGGAAAGCAACGGCAAACTGTCACTGGACTTTGTTCTCGTAGAAAACAAGAATGATGACAGCAAGAAAACTGAACAGAACACCACACCAACCACGCCAACCACTACTACCGACAACACAAAACAGCAGAATACAAACACTAACAACAATACGACAACCAACACAACACAGAACAACACGAACACAGCGGTAACAACAACAGATTCCAACGGCAAAACCATTATCACAGGCAGTAACCCGTCTTATGTTATCGGTTTGTCGGTAGTGATGGCAGTAGCCGTTATTATGATTTTCGCCTTGAGAAAGCGTAAAAAGAACAGCAGTGTATTGTCATTGTTATTGTGTACCTGTATACTTTCTACTACTGTTTTGCCCGCAGTGAGCGTTTCAGCAGAAAGTGATACCAGTGCCTTTTATGGTTTCGGACAGCAGAAAACGATTACCATCAACAGCAAGGACTATACGATTGAAGCCGAAGTCAAAATCAACTGTCCTGATGAGGTAACACCTGAAACTCCAACAGACACCCCCTCTGTTGACGGTCCTTATACACTGGAAAATATCCGCAATTATGTTGTTGGTATTGATGAACCTGTTGAACTGATTGACGGCACGAAAAAGACTTTGATTAACTTTGACAATGCGGCAACTACTCCTGTTCTGACCCCTGTTATGAACGCCGTCAATGAAGAACTGAAAATGTACGGTTCTATCGGTCGTGGATTTTCACAGAAGTCCGACCACTCCACCGATGTTTACAATGATACCAGAGAAAAGGTAAAGCGTTTTGTGGGAGTACCCGAAGATGAAAGCTATCTTTATACTTGTATCTATGTCGACAATACAACAGACGGTCTGAACAAATTAGCGTCAGCTTTGATTAAAAGCAAAGATGACATTGTTCTGACAACGAGAATTGAACACCATTCCAACGACCTTTCATGGCGTGAACGCTGTAAAGTAATTTATGCAGAAGTAGATGAATTAGGTCGTGTGAAGTATGATGATATGGAAAGACTGTTGAAAGAAAACAAGGTAAAATATGTTTCCGTTACGGCAGCCTCCAATGTTACAGGTTATGTTACCGATGTACACAGAGTGGCAAAACTTGCCCACAAATACGGAGCGAAAATCATCGTTGATGGAGCACAAATTGTTGCTCATCGTCAGTTCTCTATGGTGGGCGATACACCCGACGAAAATATTGACTTGTTTGTATTCTCTGCTCACAAAATGTATACGCCTTATGGTGGCGGTGCAATAGTGGGTTTGTTTGATGAACTTAATAAAGGTATGCCTGACGCTTACGGTGGCGGTACGATTGATATTGTCGGTGACGACTGGGAAAATTACAAACAAGCACCCGCTTCTTATGAAGCAGGTTCTCCTAACTATGCCAGCGTTGTCGGTTTAAGCAAAGCGATTGACATTTTACAAGAAGTCGGCTTTGACAAAATTCAGGAACACGAAAAGGCTCTCAACCGCAGATTGATTGACGGACTGAAAAAGTTAGATAATGTGATTATTTACGGTGATACCGAAAATATTGATGACAGAGTAGGTGTGGTTACTTTCAATTTCAGCGATATAAATTCCTATTTGCTGGCACAAAGATTAAAGGAATACGGTGCTGTTGCGACAAGGCGTGGTGCATTCTGTGCTCACCCCTATGTATGGCGACTGATGGGAATCCCTGATGAACAGGTACACGAATACGAACATTGTGCGGATATTAGGACACCGGGAATGGTGCGTATCAGCTTTGGTATTTACAATACAGAAGAAGAAGTTGACCAGTTCCTTGCTCTTATGCCCGATATTATGGAGAAAGCAAAAGACTTGTCATGGCACATGAACCCAGAAATCATTAATCCGGCTTTCTGATAAAAAACCACTATCCACAACTTAAGGTTTCAGACTTCTGAAATACAATTTTTATTTTCTCGAACAAAAAGCAAAATCAGATATAAATTGATTTTTTCTCTTATGGTTCTTTAAGTTGTGGATAGTGGATAAAAAACAAAAAAGCTCCCCCATAGCAGATAAATGCTGTTATGGGGGACTTAAGGAATTTATAGAGCTGAGTGGTTGAAATGATTTTCTGAATTTTCAAAATTTGCTTTGGCAAATTTTGTTTGGATTTTGATGTGTTTAAGGGCTTCGCCCTTAAAAGTCCCACAAGGGGCTGTCGCCCCTTGACCCCACCCACTTTTTGAAAAAAGTGGACAAAAACTTTTAATTGTCACAGCTATACAATGAGAAAATCATTCCAACCGCTCAGGTGGAATAAATTTATGGAGGTTTCTTCATTATGGAAAGTAAAAAGAAAAATCCCGCAACATTGTGGAAAATTGTATCAGCAACTTTAGCTGTCACACTGGTTGGCGTATGCTGTACTTGGGGCTTTACCGCAAACAATAATCAGACAAGTTTACCCTCAGCAAACACATCTGCTACTGAAACAACATCGCAGACAAAAAACGCTGATGCTCTGTCGCTTTGGACGGAAAACGCACCTTTGAAATCGGAACTGACAGCGTATATGAAATCGGTCACCGACAAAAACAGTCCAGACTTTATCCCTGTTGAAAACCGTATCGCTGTATTTGATATGGACGGCACGCTCTGTTGTGAAACTGACCCTGGTTATTTTGACCACAAGCTTTTGTATCATCGTGTGATAGAAGACCCTGATTACAAGGATAAAGCAAGCGAAGAGGAAAAAGCAACCGCAGAAGAAATCAAAACTTATTTTGACACAGGAAAATATCCTGAAGGATTAGATGTCAGACACGGTACGGCGGTAGCCACTGCATTCAAGGGTATGACAGTAGATGAATTTGACGCATATGTCAAAGCCTACAGAGATACACCAATGAACAGCTATACCAATATGACTAACGGACAGGCATTCTACAAACCTATGCTTCAGGTGATAGAATATTTGCAGGAAAATGATTTTACGGTATACATTGTCAGCGGTACTGACCGACTGATTACTCGTGGACTTGCGGAAGGTATAGTCAATATTCCGCTTAGTCAGATGATTGGTTCTGATGAAAGCCTTGTTGCCAGCCATCAGGGAGATAAGGACGGTCTGGAGTACACTTTCGCAAAGGACGATGAAATCACCACAGGCGGTGAATTTCTGATTAAAAATCTCAAAATGAACAAAGTCAGCATTATCGAACAAGAAATCGGTGTACAGCCTGTGCTTTGTTTCGGAAACAGTTCCGGTGATTCAGCTATGGCGAACTACACTATCAATAATAACCAATACAAAAGTATGGCATGTATGCTTTGCTGTGACGATACCGAGCGTGAGAACGGCAACATCGAAAAAGCAGACAAAATGCGTGCAAGCTGTGAGGAAAACGGCTATACAGCGGTTTCTATGAAAGACGACTGGACAACTATCTACGGTGACGGTGTAACAAAAAACAAATGAATTTATCTTGCATAATACAAAAAACAAGGTTTTGAGAGTGTCATTCCGAACGCAGTAAGGAATCTTTTCAGACTTTCACCTTTGCCGAGCAACAAACAGAGTATATTCATTGTACATCATCACGGCGAATAATGTTATATATTTTCTCATTCATAGCACTATAGAAAGGATAATTATTTATGAAAAAACTTTCTATTGTCAGCTTAGCAGATTTGCTTTTCTTAATGGTTGTGAACTTAAAAATATCCATCATTCGGGTGATGAAACTGTTACCGATGATAACCTGAAAAGAATGAATGAAATCAATCCTGATGGAAGTTATACACAGGTCGTTGAATTTCTGATGGATTTCCACTCACCCAAAAACACAGGCGATACTACTTTGGAATCTAATCATGATTACACAGACTATCAGTGGTGGCTTGCCCGTACTGCTGACAGTGGCTGAGATATTGTCACTTTCGGCTATTGACGGTGAGTACAGTATTCTTCATTGTTCTTTGTAAAAATCTTCTGTATTACAAAATGCAGACAATCTATCAATAAAGGAGCATATCAGATGAAAAAGATGATTTCTGTATTGCTGACAGTAACCATGCTTTGCAGTATTGCTGTCTGTTCGATGACCTCACCTGCTTATGCAAGCGGAAATAGTTATACAGAAAGTGGTATTCATTATCAGCTTAACGAAGATTTCAAAGCGGTTGTTACAGGTTGTGATGAGGGAATTTCCAAAATAACCATTAACAACATTCTTGCCAACGGATACGATGTAGAGGAGATTGGCAAAGAAGCATTTCAAGGAAATTTGGATTTGGAAGAGGTAATCTGTAAAGCAAGTCTTAATTCAGTAGGTGACTATGCTTTTGAGTGTTGTTCCCATTTAAAAACGGTCACTTTTGAAGATACGGTTACTTGTTTTGGAAATAATGTGTTTGCTCTTTGTACAAGTCTTGTCAAAGCGGAATTGCCCAATTCCGTCAGTCAGATGGGCAACGGAGTTTTTTTGTATGACAAAAGGCTGAAAAGTTTTGATTTTCCGTCAGAGTTGGAAAAAATCGGTTGTTATGCGTTTGCTTTCAGCGGAATGACCTCTGCTGAAATGGATACAAAAATGACTGTTATTCCTGAACGGTTATTTTATCAGTGCGAAAAGCGGTGGTGTCCCTAAAAGTTTGAAAAAGAAAATTGGCGTTCAAAAAAGAAAGTATTAATGAATATACCGATTACAGTTTCATGAAGTTCTTTACTCT
>CACWNY010000084.1 GCA_902762375.1 uncultured Ruminococcus sp.
CATCCTATTCTCTTCATCAAAGAGACTTCTCTGCCTTGTTTTCATACCTTTATTTTACTATAATTTCATTGATTTGTATAGAGGTTTTTAGAGATGCCCGGTAAGCCATTGCACCCTAACACGCCGTATAATTGGTTAAAGCGTTTTTGTAAGCATTATGCGATACCATTCAAAGGACTACACGCTTTCCGTCATTCTATGATAACAACCGCAATCACTAGCGGTGTAGATGTTGCCACCGTGTCCGGAGTGGTGGGACATTCTAACCCAAAAACGACATTAGGAATTTATAGTCATGCGGTGCAAAAGGCTAATGCAAGGGCTATTTATCTTGTAGCAGACATTATTGACGGCAAAACAGAATGATTTTCCGTTGAACAAATCATTGAACAAAACGGTTAGTACAGGCACATTTAAGGCAAAAAAGAAAACTCTGAAATACCGAACAGACGGTATTCCAGAGCGAAGAAGTGTGACTGGTGCGAGTGATGGGACTTGAACCCATACGCCATAAGCACACGCACCTTAAACGTGCCTGTCTGCCGATTCCAGCACACTCGCATTTGTCATCAACGATGGTTATTATAGCACTATGGAAAAAGAATGTCAATAGTTTTTTTGAAAAAATTTTTCTGTTTAAGGGCTTTGCCCTTAAAAATCCCACAAGGGGACTTTGTCCCCTTGACCCCTACCACTTTTTGAAAAAAGTGGACAAAAACTTTTCATTGTCATAGCTGGAGGGGGTGTATTTTCCTGAGATTGTAAAGTAGGCTACATTCTGAAAGGACAAGGTTATGATACAATCAAACCAGTCAGGATAAATGGAGGAATAAACAATGAAACAATATAAGATTGCCTTACTCAAAGGCGACGGAATAGGACCTGAAATTGTTGAACAGGCAGTAAAGGTACTTGATGTTACGGCGAAGAAATTCGGTTTTGCTGTGGAGTACGACCCTGCTGACATAGGCGGAATAGCTATCGACAACTATGGTGAACCGTTACCGCAGATTACGATAGATAAGTGTAAAAGTTCGGATTCGGTACTTCTGGGAGCGGTAGGCGGTGCAAAGTGGGATAACCAGCCGTCTGGCAAAAGACCCGAATCAGGTTTACTGGGAATAAGAGGTGCATTGGGTCTTTTTGCCAACCTGCGACCTGCTGTTATCTTTGAACCGCTGAAAAAGGCTTCACCTATCAAAGATGACATTATCGGGGATAATCTGGATATCATGATAGTCAGAGAACTGACAGGCGGTATTTATTTCGGAGAGAGAGGCAGAGGCGAAGATGATGGTATGCCGTATGCTTACGATACCGAAAAATATTCCGTGTATGAGATTGAAAGAATTGTCAGAGTTGCTTTTGATTTGGCAATGAAACGGGGTAAAAAACTCACCAGTGTCGATAAGGCGAATGTACTGGAATCTTCAAGACTGTGGAGAGAAACGGTCAACAGAATGGCTAAGGAATATCCCGAAGTGGAAGTCAATCATATGTATGTGGATAACTGTGCTATGCAGTTGGTCAGAAATCCTAAGCAGTTCGATGTGATTGTGACCTCAAATATTTTCGGGGATATTCTGTCTGATGAAGCGTCAATGATAAGCGGTTCGATAGGTATGCTTGCGTCAGCAAGTCTGAGTTCGGGCAAGCTGGGACTGTATGAACCCATTCACGGTTCAGCTCCCGATATTGCAGGAAAAAATATTGCCAATCCCTTAGCAACGATATTATCCGTAGCAATGATGTTGAAGTATTCTCTGGGCGAACAGCAGGCAGGACAGGCTATCGAAAACGCTGTATCTAAAGCTCTGGAAACCCACAGAACACCTGATATCTATGAGGACGGCAAAATCAAGGTAAGCTGTTCAGAGATGGGCGACTATGTGTGTACATTAATCTGAGAAAACTTTTCAGGCTATAGAGTAATTCTGTAGCCTGAAAATTGTACGGGAGGAATTTCAGTGAACAGATATGATATTCATACGCATATTTTACCCCGACTTGATGACGGTTCTCCCGATATTGATATTTCTATGGTGTTGCTGGAAGAACTGGAAAATCAGGGGGTAACGCATCTGGCATTCACACCGCATTTTTATTCGCAGTATGTGGATATGAGCGGTAATGACGAACAGTCCGAAAAAATATTACAGCAATATTTTCAGTCCAGAAAAGACGCTTTACAGTCTGTCTTGCGTGAATATGAGGGGCATATGCGTTTTACCTATGGGGCAGAGGTGCATATGTCGGAAAATATCATACACGCAAAGGATTTATCGCCTTTGTGCTATCACGGTACGAACTATCTGCTTGCCGAAATGCCCTATGACAGCGTTATGGCGGAAAATGAAGTGGTGTGGCTGAAAACACTCATTGAAAAGTATAATATTACGCCCATTCTTGCCCATATCGAACGCTATACAGTTCTGGTGACCGACAAGAAGTTATTATCCCGTCTGCGTGAAATGGGTTGCAAGGTGCAAATCAATACGGAAAGTCTGTATACTCGTGGATTATCGAAGATACTTTTCAAGCTGATAAACGAAGGCTATGTTGATTTTCTTGGCAGTGACACCCATTCCACTATGCGTGGCTGTGATTATCATCGTGGATATATGGAAATGGTCAAGCATTGTGACAGCAGTATGGTAGAAGGCATTGCCCACAACGGCAGTTTCCTGTTTAAAGGCTAGTTTAAGGGCTGTCGCCCTTAAAAATCCTGCGTCAAGGGTTGCACCCTTAACAATCCCGCCCACTTTTTTGAAAAAAAGTGGACAAAAAACTTTTAAGTCTCACCGCCCACACTTGGCTAATCATTCCGAACGAAGTGAGCCATAAAAGTTTTTGTCGAACTTTTTTCAAAAAGTTCGTGGGGTTCAGGGGCAACGCCCCTGATGGGATTTTTAAGGGCGAAGCCCTTAAACACATAAAAATC
>CACWNY010000085.1 GCA_902762375.1 uncultured Ruminococcus sp.
GATTTCCACTCCATATAACGGTCTTCACTGCTTGTGAGTGTGCCTGCTTTAGAAATTGCCATATCACTCATCACACATATCTGATTGTAAATGAACATTGACGGGATAGCGTGGGTATAATTTCTGATTTGTGCATAGGCTTCGGAAACATCGGTTTCCTGTCTTGACGGTGATTTCAGCTCCATAAGAACAACAGGTATTCCGTTGAGAAATACCAATAAATCAGGTCGTTTTTCTTCATTTTCAACAAAAGTCCATTGATTAGCAATAATAAAAGAATTGTTGTCTGTATGTTCAAAGTCTGCCAGATAACAAACAGCGGATTTTTGCTGTCCGTTATGGGTATAGCTTATGTCAATGCCGTTTTGCAGATAGTCTGTAAAAAGTTCGTTTTTCTGTACGGTTTCACCGTTTTCAAAATGCGTGATTTTCTCCATAGCCTCACGCAAGGCAATTTCGGGCAAATTGGGATTAAGTCGGTAAAGTGCATTCTGCAACTCGTCCATATACAGCGGACATTGATAATCCCTGCTGACATCATATCCGCATATGTGCGTATATCCCATTTCCTCAAAAAGTTGTATTATGGAATTTTCGTAATTATCTTCCCTGTAACTCATAAGCATTATTCACCTACTATCCATTAGTAAAAACAGCAAAAATGATACACGCAACAGGTGTTAAAGATGCTATCAAAGCTGTTACAGCTGAAACCAGTTTATTAATTCTTTCCACTTTTTCTGTCATATCTGAAATTTGTGTATCAAGATTTGGAGTTAAAAATTTTTTTAACACTTTATACACTGCTGTTCCAAAATGAATTAAAATATAAGCAAAATAGGTTAATACAATAAAAGACAGTACGGCACATAAAATCTCTATTCCAAGATTTGAAGTTTTACCAGAAAGATAATGTGGTAAAATTAAATTTATAATAATAGCAGAAATAATTATACCCACAGCATGTATTATAACATATTGTGAAAATTTATCTTTTTTCCTCTCATCTATTAATGGAAACATCATATAAGCAACTCCAAAACAAATACCACTAATAATCATTCTGTTAAAACTATTGTTTTGAGCAATATTGTTTAATTTACAAATAGTATCCATAATAAATAACATTAAACCCGTCATAAATACACCTAAGTTAATGCTATAAAAAATATCTTTACGAAAAATAAAATTTTTAAATTTATTCCACATATTTTTCCTCCTATCTATTTATGCTATATTTTTACATTTTCTACATCAATTTCGCCGTTCATCAGCTTTGGCAACAGGGTATCTCTCAATTCTGACAAGCGTTGGTTTTCAATCAGATTATTTGCTATCTGCTCATATATAGGTGTTACAAGACTGCAAAATTCCATAGTTACTTCATGAGGTGAAATCACACATGAAAAATCAAGTGTTGTTTTTGGTGTTACTCGTTGTCTGCTGTTTGTTGAACCTGTTGTATGTGAACACAAATAATCGTAAAAGGCTCGACTATCAATTAAAGAATAAATATAGTCTTTATATTGTGGGTTTATAGCCTCATAAATAATAAATTCTGTTGAACAAACAGGATTTTTTGACAAACAAAGTGGTCGCCAAATTCTTTTGGTATTGGGATTAAGTTTTGAAATCATAACAGAATTATTTGTTAAAATATATTTATTGCTTTTAATCTCACCTGCATATTCAAATATGGGATAGTGCTGTTCATCAAATGCTGGAATACTATAATGTTCTAAATATAAATCAGAATGTTTTAATGGATTTATACTTTTAGTACTGATTATTGCAATATTTCCCAAAGTCGTTTCTTTCCAATCATCAGGCATAACACCGCCGAACGGTTCAAAATCGACAAACCAAGATTTAAATATTGCCTGTGCCTGTTGTTCCAGATTAGCATTGATTTTGTTGTTGAGTTCTATTTTATCATCAATCGCTGATAGTATGGACGAAATCTTTTGTTGTGTTTCATAATCAGGAATAGTAATTTCTAAATTCTGTAATACATCTGTCTGTACTCGTTGTCTGCCTGATGAACCTACCATAGATTTTATTGCAGGAGTTCTAATTGTGGAACTACATACAAGATAATAAACAAAATCTTGAGTAGTTATTCCGTCAATAGCTCTAAATACAATGTATTCTGTTGAACCGAACCCAATTTCATTATCATTTAAAATATTAACTTTAGCGGTTTTACCATTTTCTAAACAAGGGGTAATCCTTGCCATTATAGTATCTCCATTCCTAAATTTTGTACCACCGTTGAATTTCGCAATCTCAAAATTTGGAATATCTCTACAAAACGGAACTAACATATCCATTGGGATTTTTTTTGCAATCGTACCTTTCTTTAAAATCTCCTTAGGATTAAAAATAACAATATCACTAAATTTTCTTTTTTCCCACTTATCCATAAAAATTCCCTGTTCCATTTACTTCGTTATTATTTAATGTTGTATTGAGTATTTCATTAAGTTCTGAAGATATTTGCGTTCTAATCAAAGCAATAAGAGGAATACATTGATTTATATAATCAAGTTCTGATTTTATCTGTATTTCAGTTTTCGCATGGTCTTGTTTTGTAGTGGTTTTTCCATTTCTCGATAAAATCGCAATCGTATTTAGTTCAATTCCATATTTATTAATCAGCATAATAACTTGTTGGTTTGCTTTATTTTTATCGAAAGGTTTTTCATTTAAAATATAATTGTTTTCGTATCTTTCTTTTTCAAATTCTGAGAACTCTTTCATCTGTTTAATTTGTTCATATAAATTATAAAATCTTTCAAAGTTCATATTGAATCTACTCCCATTTTCGTTAGTCTCTTTTTCATAAATCACAATACCGTCCCTTTCAATTTCCTGCTGTAAATCTTCGGTAATATGTCTGTTCATATCTACTACATCAAACA
>CACWNY010000086.1 GCA_902762375.1 uncultured Ruminococcus sp.
TTATTTCTTCTCCGCATACGCTACAGTAAACCACTTCTTCATAAGAACCTTCGCTCTCATAGGTAGGAGCAACTTCGTTTTCTTTGACAGGTTCGCCTGATGTGTGAATACCTGTTGCAGGAATGACAACATCTTCATAAGCAACCTGCTTATAAATTACTTGGTTATACTGAGAATCTTCGATATAATATTTTCCGTCTGACCCACTGTAGTAAAGAATATTACCTTCTTGACTACAAGTTGCCGTTTTCTTAGATTTTTTAGTAAATACTACCTGTTCACCGCTTGTCAGCATAACACCTAAAGCAACAGAAGTACTGTATTTATAATTTTCAACAGTATAATTTTTATCAAGTGTATATCCGTATTCCTGTCCGATATTGCTTATATTAATGACTTCTCCGTCAATCCAAAGATAGACAGGAAGAGGTTGACCTCCCATAGTGGTCATTCCAGCGTTATAAATGGTAACTCCAGCGTTGATAACATTACCCTTTTTCATGTAATTTGCTGGTAAACAAGGGCGGAACTGTGCCGTATAGGTAACATTTCCTTTGACTGCAGGAAGTACATCGTCAACAGAATAACTGGTTGTGCCGTCCGTCCAGCCACTGAATATGTAGGTGTAATTTCCGCTCTTTGCTTTTGTAGGGGTAGCACCGTCATATGTGGGGGTTGTGTCGTATGCGACATTTTCATCTGTTTCAAGTACAGTGCCGTCATCATTCTGCCATGTTACGGTGTAGGCGGGAATGCTTACATTAACAGTAACATCAACATTATCAACGATATTATAGTTTGTGGTATCCGTCGGTGTGTATATCGCCTTGAATGTATTCTCACCAGCACTGCTAAGACTTGTTGACGGGTTTACCCATTCCCAACCTGTCGGCAGAGTAACATCAGCAAGTGTCTGTCCGCGTAAAGCTGTCAGATTAGAAGGAACTGTATAGTTCGGTGTTGCCCTGCTGATTGTGAAATCTGCCGTGCCACTCCATGAATTATAATTTCCGTCACCTTCATAAGAAACGGTCATTCTGTAATCGCCTGCGGTACTGGGTGCAGTTGTGCTGTCATAACTTGTTCCGTTGATACCTGTAAAATTAACCGTACAAGTGCCGTATCCTGTTCCTGCGTCATAGTTTACAGCATTTCCGTCATAAGTTTTGCTTTCAACACTGATAGTCGGGCTTTGGTCTAATTTAGCGGTAGTAAGATAAATTATATAATCGATGCTTTGCTGGTCAGCATCTTTAACATAAACTCTGTTGGGGACAGTATATGTTGCGTTTGATTGATTTAAAACTATACTGTTGTCTAAATAAATAGTCGTCCTGTAAGTCCTGCCATTAGTTGATATCTTTGTGCCTGCATCCAAATATGTGCCTATACCGTAGTGATAAATAGAACCCGAAGATTCTGTAGTTGCTTCAGCCACAATAGCCGTATCAAAGACTTCCGCTATCGGCTGAATCGGAACTGTACCCGTAGCCATAAGCATAATAAGTGATGTCGCAATAATGCGTCGCAAACAGAATTTGTGTTCTCTTTTCATAAAAAATTCCTCCTGATTTAGAAATTAAGATTTATTTTGCGTTTTTTGTGTCTGCCTACTGATGAAAAAAGGGCTGACGAAAAATAGTGATATTGTCTACTGTATTAGACAAGTGTTGGTGTATACTGCATGGGTATCAATCCTCCTTTGCACATCAACGAAAAAAAATATATTTATTTTAGATTAGAATACCATAATATGTATAATATGTCAATAGGGTGTTCCAGAATGGAACACCCTATTGACCGTGAGGAATCTTTAATTACGCATTACGCATTAACAAAATTTGCTTACGCAAATTTTGTTTGTAATTTTGGGGAGTTTAAGGGCTTCGCCCTTAAAAATCCCATCAGGGGCTTTGCCCCTGAACCCCACCACTTTTGAAAAAGTGGACAAAACTTTTAATTGTCACAGCTATAACCATTCCAACCGCACAGATGGAAAGTTTTTTGTCCACTTTTTTTCAAAAAAGTGGGCAGGGTCAAGGGGCGGCAGCCCCTTGTAGGATTTTAAAGGGCAAAGCCCTTTAAATCGGAATTGTCACTTTCACTGATATACCTCCACCTTCACGCGGCACAATTATCAATTTGCCTTTACACATCAGTTCAAGCCTTTCACGGATATTATTCAGGGCAATATGCGGTTCGTTGTCATCGACTAAATCAAAACCAATACCATCGTCCTCTACGATAATCTCGCTTGCCGTATTTGTCTGTCGGGTAACAACAGAGATGTGAATGGGTTCACTGCTCGATTTCATACCGTGCTTGACAGCATTCTCTACGATAGGCTGTAGCGTCAGCGGTGGCACACGGAACATGGTGTGCGGTGTATCAAAGCTGACAAAAAGACTGTCCTCAAACTGTGCCTGTTCAATGGCAAGATAGGCACGGGTATGCTCCAGTTCCGCTGAAAAGGGAATGGTGTCCTCGCTTGCAATAGCAACGAAATTCTTACGCAGATAGGTGGTGAAATCCAGTGTGACCTGCTTTGCTTTTTTGGGGTCTTGGTCACAAAGATAGTAAATACCCATCATGGTGTTGTAGATGAAGTGTGGTCGCATCTGTAACACCATAACGCTGGCGTGCTGACTGGCAATTTTACGCTGCTGTTGCATATATTTTTCCACATTATCCGTAAGAATAAGACTGAACATCGTCATTGCACAGAGCACCATCCAGAATGTAACTAACACATCTATAGCAGCGAACATATAAATGATTATGAAAATCGCCGTAGGCAGCAGATAGACAAGAAGAGCAATAAAAACCTTTTTTGAAAGTTTTTTTCGCCTTTTCATCAAACCCGTTATGTTAAGAACCATAATCACGACCAGCGGAATCATCAGCAGTGCAAACCACGAACCACGAAAGTACTGATTATCCGATGTAGTGTAGTAGAAAGCGTCTGTAAACTGAGTGACAAACAACATTATGCAGAATATCCCCCACAGTGTCATTACAGTGCGTAACAATACGCTACTTTTTTGGTTTTCTCCGCAACAATGCAGTAGAAAAGGCATTGGCATAGGCATCTGCACAGAGAAAAACAGATATTCAAAAATAATGACTACTTTTTGTGCCGTCGCCATATCGGGATTGTTGTAGATAATTATATCAATAAAGAGAACAACGACATACAGCAAAAGAAACAAAAAAAATGTGATGAAATAGTGCCTGCTCCACCGGTCGAGTGTAGGCATAAAAGCGGAGAACACGATACCGATTGCCATCATCACCAGCATTGCACCACTTATCGAATAACAGACGATATCAAACCAGTTTGTCATGTGTCTTTGCCTCCTGTCCAAAACGGATATCTCAGTTTTCTGAGTTGCTCCCTGACACCTTCGGGTGTGATTGGTTTGAGCATGAAACCACTTGCTCCCGTACTCCATGCATCAAGAGCATAATCGCTGTATGCTGTAAGATACACAACATTGGTTCGTGGATTAATCTCAAGCAACTGGCAACACAAATCCAGTCCGCTCGTATTTCTCAGTTCGATATCTAAAAAGGCAAGTGCGACACGGTTCGCCTTTGCGTATTCAAGTGCGTCCGAAGCCTGTGTAAAACCCATGACTGTTGCGTTAGGCATGACCTCCTCAAGTATCGGTAAACCACCACTCAGAATCAACTTTCTGTCGTCCACCAAAATAATGTTGGGACACTCGTCACTCCGTGCAACTGTAGAGAGCAACATATTCATATCTACATCTAAGACTTCGGAAAGACGGGATATCATTACGGCGTCCGGCAGACGGCTGCCAATTTCCCATCGGGCTATCGTGGAACGCGTAACATACATTTTATCCGCCAATGCCTGCTGTGAAAGACCTCTTTCAGTTCTCAGCTTTTTCAGGGTATTCGAAAAAAACAAACTCATTATTCTATTCTCCTTAGTTGATTGATGTTTTAAAACTTATATCAGAATTCTACATACCATTATAAACAAAACCAATATATAAAAACAAGATATTTTATAAATTCAGATGTTCCATTCTGGAACGGTTCATTGGAGAGCAATGTCTATATTATGATTCTGTAAACACAAAAAGCTCACCTCATGGGATTTTTCTCTACGAAAGTATGTTTCCAATAAATATATGCTGTCTGTTATCCTGAAATCAAGTAGGAAACTACAACATTACTGTTTTCTTTGATATTGTTTCTGCTTTTATGACATTTTCAGATTCAGGGGAAGAAACAGGTTCTTCAAAGTGTCCGCAACCTATGAGAATGTTTTCAATCAAGCTGTCTTTGTCCACATAACAGACCTTTCGGTTGCTGTTTTCTATGACTTCAAATTTCTCCTCAAAGGTAATTCCCCACTCAAAAAACAGTTTCAATTTAACTTTCATTGGGTAAAATCCCGTTTTCATCACGATAAATGTACCTTTAGGCATAGTCTTGAGTTCGTCAGGGGTCATCAGTTGTCGTTCCGTCATCTGTAAGGACTGTGACGGTTCGTTCTTGCTTTTACTCACCGAACCTGACATTGCCGTTCTGCTACCCAATGATTTTGAAAGAATATCGGCTGATGAACTGTTCGGAGCAAATCCACCGAATATGGTAAGCTGAGTGTTGTCAATAATGATTTCACTTTCCTCTTTACCGTAATTCCGTTCAAGCTGTGCGAACGACTGGATTATCGGAACTATCTGCAATCTTCTTGAACGAGATGCGGAAAACATCATCTCTGCCGATTCAATTTTGGGCAAAGATTGCGATAGGTAAGGT
>CACWNY010000087.1 GCA_902762375.1 uncultured Ruminococcus sp.
GTCCGACATAATCGGATAGTCTACACTTTTTCTGGCGGTTAAATCCGTAGTTTCATCAATGCCAAATCTTTTATACAATTTTTTCAGCAGTATTTCTATCGTGTCAAGCTGACTGTCGTCAAAGTCCTTGTATGTTCGGAAAAAATCCTTTAAAAATGCGATATGCTGTGAGAGTGGTGTCACTTTGTTGAATGCACTCGGTACATGAACATCGTGTTCTGCACCATTTTCATTGCTGTTCCAGATTTTCGGCTCAAGGGGATTTATGCGGTATTCTCCACTCATAAAGTCCACATAACAACCGCCAAGATTTTCCGTCAGTTCACGGAATTCGGCTTCGGGGTCAAGACAGATAACAGACTTTCCACTTTCTCTGATGTTTGTCAGTATCAGTTTCAGCAGATACGATTTTCCCTGTCCTGAATTTCCTAAAATCAGAGCATTGCTTGTGGTTTTGTCGTTGCTTCGTCTGTCAAAGTCAACAAGAATACTTCCGCCGTACTTGTCTTTGCCGAGATAGATACCGTTCGGGTCGGTCTTTCCCGAAAAGTTCAAAGGATAGAGGTTTGCCACCGAACTTGCAGGCAATATCCTTTCATACATATCGCCAAACTGATTGTACCCCAACGGAAACACCGATAAAAAGCCCTCTTTCTGTCGGAGAATTAAACGGTCTACCGCAATTTTGGAACGGGTCAGTTCCATTGTCACATCGCTTTTCAGTTCTTCCAGTTCTTTCATACTTTTTGCTTTGAGTTCGATAAACACTGAACAGTGCAACAGCGGTTCTTTTTCCTTTCGCAGATTGGTTATCAGCGTAACCACATCCTGCAGATTATTTTCCGCCTCTATCATATCGCTGACATTGTTTGCCCCCGACATCAGCCTGTTCTTTCGGGTATGGTTCTGAATGACTTTTCTCTGTTCCATACTGTCAACAGGTCGGCTGTAAATCCTCAAAGTCACATTGTTTCTGTCGGCAATCTGCGAAAAAATTGCCTGTTCTTCGGTGGACGGCGGATAACTGCGGACTGCCCACACACAACGGTAACTGTTGCCGAATATATAACAGTCTGTCATAAATTTTACTGTTGCAGGAAATATCATATCGAAAAAATCTTTTGTACGGATTTTTTCCTGTTTTTCTTCGCTGAGTTTTTTCTTTCTGAATATCGCCATTTTTCTTTTCTCCCTGTTTTTTGAATGTAAAAAAAGCCGTTCATCATCAAGACAAACGGCTGAATAATTTCAGTTTTTTACGGCTACTACAATAATTCGTCCGTCCTCATCGGCATTGGTACAGGTCGACAAGGTGAGTAACTGTTGTCTGTTCTGCGGAATATTTTCCGTATGGTACAGACTTTTCTCCATTAAATATTCTATTTCTGCGTTGTAATGTTCGTCAGTAGAAGCATCGGTGAACAGATACCAGTCATCATAACAACTGACAACCGCCACCGCAAACACCTGAAAATATGCTGTTTCCTTTCTGTTTTCCCACAGAATTTCAAGGTGATTATTAAAATAATTCCTGTCGGTATAGTTGCACAAGTCGGCAAACATCGTGCCATTATTCATATGATGTCCGTAAACAATCAGGTTATTGCTCTGCTCCGAACAGCGATAATCCAGAAAAGGAACACCACTGTAACTGTAATTTCCATAGAAATCCATATGCAGATACTTCTGCGAATCATACGGCGTGTGCATAACAGGATAACTGATATTGGTATCGGCTATGCTTATCCAATCGAAACAGTCGCTGTTCATTTCAAAAATATTCTGTACGCTTTGCTGATTTTCGTGGTGCTGAACAGTATTTTGTCCCTCATTTTTGGGTGCAAAAACAGGAATATCCGTCTTTTTTTCTGTCGGATATTCCGTCTTTCTTTCCGTATGCGGTTCTGCAGAACTGACTGTCGGCTTTTCAGAAACTGCCCCTCTGATTTCCGTCAGATGCACCATCGTTTCTTTTTCATCGTGTCTGACAAGAAAGAACTTCGTGATTTCAAACACCGAAAACAGAAAAACTATGCAGAAAACAATAATAAAAATTCTGTAAAACACTCTACTCATTCTTCTTTTCTTCCTCGATAAACGGCTTTCCGTCATAGTCGGGAATGCTGTCCCCATTCAAACTTGCATCAAAATAAATGGCAAGAAATTTCTTGATGTCCTGTCTGTTCATTCGCTGTACCTCAAATCCTTGTTCCGAAATGATTTTTTCTGCACCGTTGACACGCTGTACCACCTGTTCGGACTTCATTCCCCTGAACATCAGCACAAAGACAAACTGTCTTGATGTTGCTGTTTCACTCTGTACAGCGTCCAGAAAATCAATATCTTTCTCAATGATGTTCTTCACTTTGTTGTTGAGTTCTTTTTCGCAGCGTTGTCGGAGATAGTTCTTGTTGTCATCAAAACACTCACAGGAATCCGTGCATAGGATTTCAAGATAGGGTACAGCAGAAAAAACAAGTTTCAGTTGCCGTATTTTATTCTCAACATTTGCCGTTGACAGTACAGAAATATTTGTCGGCTGAACATTGAAAAAGATATATTCTCCCTTTATCGTTTCTATTCCGTTTTCAGTAAAAGATTTTACTCCAAGTAATTTCTGTACGGATTTTCCTTTTCTTTTCAATATTCTGACCTCCATTCAAAGTACTGCTGTGTGCTGATAAAATATTTTACGGCATAGCGGATAAAATCAACGACAGTGATGTCATCAAGGCGGATTGTCATAAACGCATAGCACATCGTCATCGCCATAGGAACAATCCACCCCAGATTGACGAACAAAAACAAGGAAATCATCGCCATAATGCCGACCAATACCAAATCACGCAATGACCACAGCCACAGT
>CACWNY010000088.1 GCA_902762375.1 uncultured Ruminococcus sp.
CACCGAAAATTTCAAATTATCAGTTTTTGTGTGCATTACTTTACATAATAGAAAACGGCTGCAAATGGAGGGCATTGCCAAAGAAATATGGAAAATGGCACACAATTTATATGAAATTCAACAGGTGGTCAAAAAACGGAACGATACAGAAAATTTTTGAAGAAATGCAGAACCTTAATATCATTGATATTCGAACAGATACGCTTTGTATTGACAGTACAAGCATAAAGGTTCATCCTGATGCAGCAGGTGTCCGCAAATCGAACGGTAAACAGAGTATCGGGCGTTCAAAAGGGGGACTGACAACGAAACTGCATCTGTGCTGTGCCTCTGAACGATACGCATTTGTTTTTCATCTTTCTGCCGGAAATTGTCATGATGCACCGCAAGGACGCAAACTTATTGAAACCATTTATTCGGAAGATAACCATGCACTTCTCATGGACAGAGCTTATGAAGACAATAAAACCCGTGCTTTGGCTGAAGAACACGGGTTTTATGTTGTTGTTCCTCCAAAGAAGAACCGTAAAGATCCATGGGAGTATGATAAAGAACTTTATAAAAAGAGAAATCAGATAGAACGCTATTTTCTCAGAATCAAACGTTTCAGAAAAGTTTTTACACGCTATGATAAACTCGATTCAATTTTTCTTTCGGTGATTATGTTGGCTATGATTTTTGACGCTCTTTTTATGTGAACACGCTCTAAATATGATACACGAAGAACCAGTTGGGGTGGAACACAAGGTCCTGTATACTATGACCCGTCAAACGGAGTAAGAAATGTTTGGTCAGAATCTTATGTAACATCATCGAACTACAAAACTGTATATCATTATTATCGTTATGCTGCTAATCGTGAAGGTGGTTGGGGAAGTTATCAATATACACCGTCTTACGGTTATACAAACTATTACGAGCTTGACACAGATTCTGAATTGGAATTTTACAAATATGTTGATGGGTATCCAGCATATAAATGGTGGTACAGTAGTTCTAATTATGTTTCGTTATATCAGCGTTCTCCCTATACTACACAAGAGTGGGTATCCGATAACTATGGTACAAGATGGTATTATCAAGACCCTGTTTACACTTATTACTATTACAGAGATTTGTCTAAAGAATCGACAAGTTACCCGGCAGGCAATGATATTTCAAATGTTCAGGAATGGGTACAGTACAGAGAAAAGTAAGATAGTATTACACAAACTTTTAACCATCTGATTACAAAACGGATAAGTAGTCCTTTATGGGATTGCTTATCCGTTTCTGTTTTGAGGATTTGCAGAAAATATTGTCAATAAAACGAAAATGTGGTATAATTACGACAATATAAAGTTATTATTAGGAGTGGAATTATGGCAGAGAATAACAATGCCAACATAGGCTTTGAAAAACAGATATGGAACGCAGCGTGCGTATTGTGGGGACATATTCCCGCAGCGGAGTACAGAAAGGTAATTATCGGACTGATATTTTTGCGGTATGTATCGTATGCTTTTGAAAAGCGGTATCAGGAACTTGTGGCGGAGGGTGACGGCTTTGAAGATGAACCTGACGCATATATGGAAAAGAATGTATTTTTCGTACCCGAGCAGGCAAGATGGGATAACATCGCAAAGCACACTCACACACAGGAAATAGGAATTGTCATTGACAACGCTATGAAAGCCATCGAGGACGACAACAGAGAACTGAAAGATGTTCTGCCGAAGAATTACGCAAGTCCCGACCTTGACAAAAGAGTTTTGGGAGAAGTCGTGGATATTTTCACAAACGAAATAGATATGAGCATTATCGAACACGACAAAGATTTACTGGGAAGAACATATGAATATTGTATTCAGCAGTTTGCCTCTCACGAAGGGAAAGGCGGAGGAGAATTTTACACACCGTCAAGTGTGGTAAAGACAATAGTTGAAATTCTCCAGCCGTTCGAGAACAGCCGTATTTATGACCCGTGTTGTGGTTCTGGGGGAATGTTCGTACAGAGTACAAAATTCGTTCAAGCCCACAGTTCCAACAGGGACGAAAACGGCAATAATAAAATTTCGGTCTATGGACAGGAATCCAATTCTGATACTTGGAAAATGGCGAAAATCAATATGGCGATACGGGGTATCGGAGCAGACTTGGGCAAATTTCACGCTGACACATTCTTCAATGATTTGCACAAGAATTTAAAAGCAGATTTCATTATGGCAAATCCGCCGTTCAATCTTTCTAACTGGGGACAGGAAAAATTACAGGACGATATTCGCTGGAAGTATGGTATACCGCCTGCGGGAAATGCCAATTATGCGTGGATTCAGCATATGATACATCACCTTGCCCCTAACGGAAAAATCGGGCTTGTGCTGGCAAACGGAGCGTTATCGACACAGACAAGCGGTGAGGGAATTATCCGCAAAAAAATCATAGAAGATGATTTGATAGAGGGTATCGTAGCCATGCCGACACAGTTGTTTTACAGTGTGACCATTCCCGTTACGCTGTGGTTTATCAGCAAGAACAAAAAGCAAAAGGGTAAGACCTTGTTTATAGATGCACGAAAACTGGGTTATATGGTTGACCGAAAACACAGAGATTTTTCCGCAGAAGATATTCAGAAAATAGCGGACACATTCAGGGCATTTCAGAACGGCACACTGGAAGAAGTGAAAGGTTTCTGTGCATCGGCGACAACGGCAGAAATTGCAAAGCAGGATTATATTCTTACACCTGGAAGATATGTCACGAACTGGAAAACGAAATCAGGGAAAAATTAGGAGCGATAGGCTATGAAATATAATATTCCCGACAGAGTGTTAAGGGATATTTTTAGAATTGCGGAAAAGAATGGTATAAAAAAAATCATACTGTTCGGGTCGAGGGCAAGAGGTACGCACTGGGAAAGAAGTGATATTGACCTTGCGGTAAGTGGGGGAGATGCACTTGATTTTTACTGTTTGATGTAGTAGATATGAACAGACATATTACCGAAGATTTACAGCAGGAAATTGAAAGGGACGGTATTGTGATTTATGAAAAAGAGACTAACGAAA
>CACWNY010000089.1 GCA_902762375.1 uncultured Ruminococcus sp.
TAAACTTAACTTTTTCATGATACATTCACCTCTTTTATGAGTGTATCATATTTCTCTTTTTATTTTATTAACAATTTGTTTACTCATTCAAAAACCCTGACATTGATTGTAAAATCCGTATAATTAAAGATGCTGAATTATAGCAAAGGAATAATTTTTATGAAAAAGCAGAAAATCATAAAAAAATCAAAAAAAGTCGTCACCTTGTTTTTTCGACTGAGACGTTGGTCTAAAATTCTATACGCATTGGTAATAGGTCTGTTAAGTGGTACGGCTATTTTTCGTGAACTGTACAGTATATATCCTCATACAGGCTATGCACTATATCCCGCTGTAGTTATGGGAATGCTGATTTCGGCAATTATGTTGTTTATGCTTAAATGTTTATGGCTTTTAGTCACTAAATTAAAGCGTTACGCAACAATCTTCTGGAAAAATTATCAGATAAGGAAGTGTGCCAAAAATGAAAATGAAAACCCAAAATAAAAACGAAGAAATTTCGTGTAACCACAAAATCAAAACTATTGTGGCAATGATGTTTGAAGATATTCCGTATTCGGAAGAGGTTGCCGAAGCACAGGAAAAAATTGAAACCGCACTCAATACGGAATTTGACAAAATCAAAACAGATAGGCATGAGGACGAGGCTCTTGAAGAACTTCTTAGTAAATACAGCAGACTTTCTCAAATGGCAACGCTTGCAGGTTATTCTACAGACCGTACGGAAATCTGGCGTGAAGACGGTGAAGCTATGGATATTCGCTCACTAAAAAAAGAAGTTCATCAACAACGAAAAAGAGTATATCTGACCTCTGCATTCTGCGTGTTTGCACTCTTGCAGGTAGTATGGCTGGTGTATAATCTGTTCGTCAAACCCTCTATGGCAATAGAAAATCTGTTGGTGATAGGAATTGATGTGTTGATTATCTCTTTTCCGTTGCGAAAATACCTCCGTACCGAAAAAAGTTCCGAAGGAAACAAATATGATACAGAGGCTTACCGCTATCTGCGAAGTCGTTCGGATAAGTATGCTAAACGACTACTTAACAGTATTGCTCTACTTGTGGGTGTAATGTTTGTATTCGTTTTTTCCGAACTCAGCTTTTATATTTTCGGTAACTCAAAATCTGCTGAATTTATTGAAAATTTTTTCAAAAACAGTATTTTTGTAGAGATTTCGATATTTATCTTGTTGAAGAACATTTTATGTCAGTATATCTTTCAAAAACGCATAGGGAAACCTGACAAACTGGAATTTCGCAAACATATTATCGGAATAACTGTATTTTCTTTATTGTACGGATTTGGAGTAACTGCTTTTACTGTTATCAAAAGCAAAGATATTACTTATCCCGGAAATATTTTTCTTATGGCAGGAATTGTTTTTGGTATACTGATACTCCTATACAATATAACACTCCGTAAAAAAATTATGTATAAAAATATTGTTATCAACACTCCTAAAATAGCGGTATATACCGCTGTGTTAGTTGCTGTTTCGGGATTCAGTATTATGCAGGGAGATTCATGGTATACCCAAAGCTATATTAATTCTGTTCCCATTGTCAGTCATAATACCCATAAAATCAACTATGATGATAACACAGGGATTTATACCATAACCTCTTCGACAGACGATTTTAAAATATTGCACCTGACAGATATTCATATTGGTGGAAGTCTGTATTCCTACCGCAAAGATTTAAAGGCATTAAAAGCCTGTTATGCAGAAATTGAATATACTCACCCTGATTTGGTTGTTGTTACAGGAGATATGAGTTTTCCTTTGGGGATTATGTCGCTGTCACTGAACAATACCGCACCTGTAGAACAGTTTGCTGCCTTTATGCGTAATACAGGTATTCCGTGGGCGTTTACCTATGGCAACCATGATACGGAAACACTTGCTTCTGCCAACCAACAGGAACTGAATGATGTCTATAAATCCCTTTCCTACAAAACTTCAGGAACATTACTTTATCCCTATACACAACCCGATATTATGGGAAGAAACAATCAGCTTATTGAAATACGAAACACAAACGGAAGTCTGAATACTGGATTGTTTATGATAGATTCCAATGCCTACACAGGAGAGGGTATCAATGTTTACGATTATATCCATGATGACCAGGTAAACTGGTATGCTGATGAAGTCAAAAAAATGAATACCGAAGCAGGGCATACTGTTAATTCTATGGTGTTTTTCCATATTCCCTTGCAGGAATACAAAACGGCTACAGAACTTTATCTTCAGGGTAGTGATAAAGTCAAGTATTTCTTTGGTGAAAATCCGGGAGACCATGGCGGTATCACAAATGATTTGGTTTGTTGTTCCGATTATTCAAGTAAGATGTTTGATACGGCTTTACAACTTGGCAGTACAACAGGATTTTTTTGTGGACACGACCACTACAACAATGCCTCTATTGAGTATAAAGGAATCCGTCTGACTTATGGTATGAGTATAGATTATCTTGCTATGCCAGGTATTGAAAGGGAAACCAAACAGCGTGGTGCAGAATTGATAACTTTACATAAAGACAGCAGTTGGGATTTGGTTCAGATACCGCTTCAATCCATTACCTGAAAATTTCTGTACTTTATGTTGAGGAGCAAGAGCGACGAAAAATTTGCCACCTGTGCGGTTGAGATTGCTATTGAAGAGGAAATTTGTTATAATGTTCATAGAAATAAAAAAAGGAAGGTAGAAAATGAAAATTCGTTTTATTGCA
>CACWNY010000090.1 GCA_902762375.1 uncultured Ruminococcus sp.
ACCAAACTCATCATTCATTTCTGCCAGTGTCATTTGTCTGTCCATGCTTTTATTATATCATTTTTGATGTTGTTTTGCAATTGTGCGGTGTTGCCTTAATGCTTTCTGCGACACCTGTCAACAACCGTTTTTATGATTTAAGAAATCAGCTTGCCTTAGCCTATGAGGGACACACCGATGAAATTGATAATAATCTGAATACGAAAAAATCCATTGATGAAATTTTCAAACAGGCACAGAGAGATTTTAATGTATGGAGTAAACTGCCGGCGGAACAACGCACTACGGAAAATCTCCTGAAAACACTTGACTTTGATTTCTTTGAACTGTTGGACAGTGTCACCATTGCGAGGTCAAGGAAACATATTCAGAAATATTATGCGTCTGAAAAAGTCGGAAAATTCCCCGAACGCTTAAAGCCCATCTCCAAAAGACCTAAGCTGACAAGCATAGACAATGCTGTAAATTACAGAATTATCTATGAATATCTGAACAATCTCAATCTGAGAATATATACACCGTCAGACTTTGTTTTTGAAAGCAAACTGACAAAATATTTCGGGTCAGAACATAAAAGCAAAGGCGGTCTTACACAGCGAGGGCGTGAACAGGGAATAAAAAAGCTGATGAGTATCAATCTTTTAAAGCGGTTGGAAAGTTCAGTGTATTCTTTCCGTCTGTCACTGCAAAGAATACGGGAATTTATCTATAAAACGATGGCAATTATTGACAGCTATGACGAAAGCAAACTGTCTATGATTGACAACGGCGAACTTTCAGAACAGGAATTTGACATTGATGACAGCAATACGGCTTACTTCACCACAGGTGACAAAGTAAAAATCAGTTTAGCGGATATGGATTATATGACATGGAGAGAGGAACTTTCCGAAGACGCTTATATCCTTGACAGACTGGTTTCTATGGTAGATGATATTACTCCTGCCTATGACAGCAAACTTGTGGAACTGCTGAAACTCATCTCTCAAAAAATCGAACACCCTATCAATAAAGGGAATAAGAAAATAATTATATTTTCGGCATTTTCGGATACGGCGGAATATCTTTACAGAGAAGTCAGTGACTATGTCAGAAAAGAATACGGTCTGAAAACAGCTCTGGTAACGGGCAGTATTGACGGCAGAACCAATGCAAGATTAAAAAGTGTTACGATGAATGATATTCTGATGAATTTTTCTCCCGTTTCAAAAGAAAGAGATATTCTGTTGAAAAACAATCCGAAAGCACAGAAAGATGATATTGATATTCTGATTGCCACAGACTGTATTTCGGAGGGACAAAATCTTCAGGATTGCGACTATCTGATAAATTACGATATTCACTGGAATCCTGTCCGAATTATCCAGCGTTTCGGAAGAATTGACCGTATCGGCAGTACCAACGAGAAGATACAGCTTGTCAACTTCTGGCTGGACTTGACGCTTGACGAATACATCAACCTGAAAGCAAGAGTAGAAACAAGAATGAAAATTTCTGTAATGACCTCCACAGGTGACGATAACCTTTTAAGTCCCGAAGAAAAGGGAGATTTGGAATACAGACGCAAACAACTGGAAAAATTGCAGAATGAAGTGGTTGATATTGAAGAAATGACGGGCGGTGTATCTATTCTTGATTTGGGACTTAACGAATTTCGTCTTGACCTGCTTGAATACATCAGAGAACACGAAGATTTGGCGAAAAATCCGTGCGGTATTCATGCGGTGACGAAAGCCACTGATGAATTTGAAAGCGGTGTTATCTTTATACTGAAAAATAAGAACAACGCTGTCAATATCGGACAGCTTAACCGAATACACCCGTTTTATATGGTGTACATTTCGGAGGGCGGTGACATTCTGTGTGACTATCTCGACCCGAAAAAATTGCTGGATATTATGCGGAAACTCTGTAAAGAAGTTTCCGAACCGTATATGGAACTTTGTGAACAGTTCAACGAAGAAACAGATGACGGCAATAATATGGCAGAACTTTCCGAACTGTTAAGTATGGCGATAAAGTCCATTATCAGCACGAAAGAAGATTGTGACATAGACAGTCTTTTCAAATCAGGCGGAACAACGGCATTGTTATCCGAAATCAACGGTCTTGACGATTTTGAACTGATTTGTTTCCTGTCGATAAAATAATTCCCTCTGTGCGGTTGAAATGATTTTCCATTGTATAGCTATGACAATTAAAAGTTTTGTCCACTTTTTCAAAAGTGAAAGGCATAGCCTTTTTCGTGGGATGAAAATCGCTCGTAGCGATTTTGGGGCAAAGCCCCTTGTGGGATTTTTAAGGGCAAAGCCCTTAAACTCCCAAAAATTCCAAACAAATTTTGCAGACTGTAGAAAAACTCGGAATTCGTGAAAGCGGATTCCGAGTTTTTCTACAGTCTGTTTTTGCCCTGATTTTTTATAAATTTTATCGGCGAAGGGGGATTATGAATACTTGATTACCACAAATAAGCAGATTTGAAAAATTGCACAAGCATTTGTCAGCCTTAATACTTAACCTGTCATTCCGAACGAAGTGAGGAAGCTTTATAAATTGACAGGTCAAAATTTTATCAAAGAAACACACCCTATCTGTTTTCACAAAAGTGAAGAGAAAGGGTGTGTATTTTTTTGTTTTCAATCCCAATGGGTAAAGTAAAACTGATGAGCCTTATATGGCATACGAAGTCGTTAGCACTGGAAGGTATCAATTCCCAATAGGGAAGGGAAAGGTAAGCAAGAACAGTAAACAGATGTATTTGTTTACTAATTTCGTATCAATTCCCAATAGGGAAAGGTAAGTCGCTGCTGAGAAAGCCGAAGCTGAAAGAATCGCTGCTGAAGTATCAATTCCCAATAGGGAAAGGTAAGCGAAAATTGAAGCCTAAAATCTGTTCTTGCCTACGTATCAATTCCCAATAGGGAAAGGTAAGATAGATGGAAAGAATGTGCAACGGGAATCCATTTTTTCGGTATCAATTCCCAATAGGGAAAGGTAAGTGGTAAGAGAATTCTCTCCAATGGTCTTCTTAATTAAAAAGTATCAATTCCCAATAGGGAAAGGCAAGTATAAATAAGTACCAGGGAGATAAGACAGTCGTAGTTATTTGTATCAATTCCCAATAGGGAAAGGTAAGCTAAAGAAGAGCTCCAAAAAAAGGGCTATAAGCTTACGGAATGTATCAATTCCCAATAGGGAAAGGTAAGTTAATTAGCGTTTTTAATTTAATAAAACTACTTGAGAGAGTATCAATTCCCAATAGGGAAAGGTAAGTCTTTTATAGGAGGGATACTATGAACGTTAATCTGGGTATCAATTCCCAATAGGGAAAGGTAAGAACAACATTTTGTAATGTATTTTTATTATACACGCTAAATATAGTCTTTGTCAAGTGATAATTCAAAAAAAGCTAAATATAGTCTTTGTCAAGTGATAATTCAAAAAAACTTGTGATTTTTTGTAAATTTTTTAGCGGTATTTAGTTATAAAATTGATTTGTCTGTCAGACGGCCTTATTTTGCAGGTGATTCCGTAAATAAAATACAGATTAACTAAATTCAATGTTGACATATTCTGTCCGTTAGTATATCATAAAATACAGGTGATGCTGTATGAAGAAAACGGACTACGAAACGATATTTAAAAAAGAAAAACTTATGCTGATTGCTGATGAAATGAAAAAGTCACATTTTAAGGAAGGCTTTGACAATATGACCGCTCAAGGTGCTGAAATATGGCTTGAAATCAATTATGACAATTTGCTGGAACAACTCAAAGCAGG
>CACWNY010000091.1 GCA_902762375.1 uncultured Ruminococcus sp.
ATTTTTCCCTCTCACGCCGAAACACGGCTTCCCATCGCAAAAAAATCAACGAACACAAGGAGCTCCCCTTCTGTCCTGCAAGGATATTTTTTTGATACCTCCTTTTAACTGCCCGAAAAAGGCAAAAAATAAAGGGACACCCTCACAGAGAATGTCCCTCAAAAATGCATAATCACACTTCCTACGGCGGCATTATCCGCATCAGGTAAAAGGGTCGAAGTTAATAAAACTTCCTCTCAGCCTGTCCACAAGCTCCCCTGTCTGCATGATTATTATATCACTTGGTATTCGTATTGTCAAATGAGAAAATATGAAAATGCGAACTCAATACTTAGTAAACGTCACTGAAAATTTCCTTTTGTCATTCTGAGGAACGAAGTGACGAAGAATCTTTCAAAGATTCCTCGCTTCGCTCGGAATGACATAGGGCGACATAGGGCGATTTATTTTGATATGCCAATAACTTTTATTTGACACTGTCGCTCCATGCCTTAATAAGTTCATTTATCTGTTCCTGCTGTTCGGGATTTTCCTTGATACTCTCTGCAATAACGCCTGTTTTGCCTTCGCTGTTGATATATTCGGTAAATGTTGAAAGAGCACTTGTCGTACCAAAAGAAGTCAAGCCTATGAGAACAAAAAGAATTCCAATTACAACACCCGATTTTCTCGGACCCGGCTTATCGGCATCTTTCTTTGACATTGCTCCGAATACGATGGCAATGACAGAGGCAATAACCGTACACAATGCGAATATGATGTTTATATTGCCAAAAAATGACATTTTTCCGTCAAGTCCCATACCCGTAAGACTTGTCATCGGAATGGCAGAAAGCACCGCACATGCAATCGCAACCAAACCAAAACTCAAACCTATGATACCCTTTACATTTTTTTCTTTCATCGAAAAACATCTCCTTAAAAAAGTTTATTTAAATTTTTTTTGATTTCGTTGATGTTATCATAATACAAATCTCGTGTAAAAACAATTTGCAATATATCCGTCAAATGTAAAGTAACTTACACTTTCAATCCAAAATGTCAATTAACTTACACCATAGGTATAAATTGTCAATTCATCGAAAAAATTCCCCGACAGAGCTGTTTTATTCTGTCGGGGCAAATTGTTATTTTGATTGTTTTCTTTTATTTGAAAATATCTGTTCTATATTATCATCAAATACAGAAACCTGTTTTACCATATTTTCGCATGACTGTGAAAATCCGTTCTGCACCCACCTTTGAATGACAGCCAGAAAACCGCTTGAACGATAACAGCACAGATAGGCAAGGTCCTCATTGTCTATGGAAATTCCCAATTTTTCACTGTATATTTTCTTTAATATGCCTTCAATGATACGGCTCAGTTTATCCCTAAGCTTGTTGGTAACATTGGGACTGAATACCATTTCAAAAGTGACACGGTTATTGTAAACATAATTGATAAGCTCTTTAAAAAACTCATTAAAAGTCTTATCGGCAAGCTGTAATGTAATCAGTCCGATATTGGTCAGCAGTTCACTTTCTATTTTATCATAAAGGTCATAAACATCAAGATAGTATTTGTAGAACGTGACACGGCTTATATCCGCTTTATCAACGATTTCCTGTACGGTTATCTTACGCAGTTCCTTTTCTTTCAAAAGCTCGGAAAATGCCTGAAATATCGCTTTTTTGGTTTTCAGTGTACGACGGTCTGACGACTTGTTTTCCTCCATTTTTGATACACTCCTTTCTTTGATACAATTATAGCAAATTTACGTTTTCAGTGCAATGCAGTTTACAATTTTTCCTGTAATGTAAGTTAATTAACATTCTGTATGGAATCTGTAAGTTACTTTACATTTTGGGGACATACTGCAAATTGCTTTTACTCGAAATTTGCAGTATGATAAAATCACCGAAAGGGAAAAAACAAAATGAAGCGGGGACAGGAAACAATGACTATGAAAAAGACAGTCAAAACGATAATTTTAACAATAATTCTTTTTACGGCTGCAGCAGGCTCATTTACTGCCGCTTACATGATAAACAGTGCCGAAAAAGACAGCCCTGTTTCCACGGAAATTGACCAAATGATATAATTTTTTAAGGAGACGATGATGATGAAAAAGACAGTAAAGACAACGGTTATGGCAGCAGTTCTTGCAGCAGTTACAGCCTGCTCGGCAGGTACAATGGCAATGACAGCTTTTGCAGCAGAAAAACACCCCGGTGAATGCGGTTACAATTATGTCAACGAATACGGCAAACATCCGGGCGAAGCAGGATATAATTACCATGAAGAAAACGAAGAAGATGTAAATGCCAACGGCAAGCACCCCGGGGAATGCGGTTACAATTATGTCAACGAATACGGCAAACATCCGGGAGAATCCGGATATGGATATAAGGAAATGCCAACCGCTGAAACAAAGAAAAGCGTGAAAACCGTTGAATTGAAATTTGACGCATACGACTGGAATTATTCCGCAGAGAGCACTAACGCAAAAATCACCTGTGAATTTGACTATGCCGCTAAAAATGCCAGGTTCATTGCAACAGGCACAAAAGCAGGTATCACAAAAGCTGTCCTCAAGGTAAAAAATGCAGAAGGCAAATGGCACAATATTCCGGTAACATTTACGGTAGATAATGACCTTAATGTTTCGGTAAAACAAACAGGCGATATGTTTACAACAGAAAAATAAGATATATCATACCACAGAAAAAGGAGTTTTCAAAAAGTATTTTCGCTTTTTGAAACTCCTTTTTTTACAAATATCAATGAGCAAATTTCTGATTTTTCATGGAACTGCACAAATATATACCGTTTCCGCTCCCGTTACTGAAAACTTATAAAAAGTTATAAAATCAACTTTTATGTTCCATTCCTTGTTCACCGTGTCCATTTTCGATAATAAATCTACTCATGTTTGATATGACACTCCGAAGGCTTAAATTCCCCGCTAACGAACGGGTACATATACACAAATCAGAGAAGTTGATTTTGTGCATTTCTGATATTACTTGTGGAACTGTGTCCTACTCTACCACACTTGAACCGAACGGACTGGTTACCGCCCTGACAGCGA
>CACWNY010000092.1 GCA_902762375.1 uncultured Ruminococcus sp.
AAAGCCTTATTTTTAAGGTTATTTCGTAAATAAAATACAGATTAACTAAATTTACAGATATTTTGTGAAATTAACCACGCATACTCATAGGCTTAGGTGCTAAAAATACGGGGGAAAAGTTCAAGTATCAATTTTCAATAAATCGTTCTGATTAACAGTAATTCAATTCAAAAAACGTGCCGAAGCCCATAGAATTTTTTCCGCCAATGCCTGTATGATAGATAAATTTCAATAGCTCAGTCGGTGCGGTAATGTTATATTCTCCATACCAACAGGTAATCAATGTACCCTTGTAACGGGTAACGCATTTATCCTTTTCTGTCAGTTTTCTGCATTTGATAACGATATTATCTTCACATTTTTTGCCGTAAAACACTTCATATTTATTACGGATATTCTTAATAATCCCATCATAAAATTCTTCTTTCAACGGGTTTTCATAAGATACAAACCCTGTTTTGTCTGTGTGATAGATAACAACAGGAGTATTCATTTTAATATCGATCTCATCTTTAAAAAATACCTTTCGGCAAATCTGTGCAGATAAAATTTCACACTCCTGATGATTAATTTCAATCATATGATAATTACTTATATATTTAAATACAGCATTGGCAATTCTGTCATCTCCACAACGGATTTCCCACTCAAAAAAGCCGTTATAGATAACCTCTTTATTGGCAATACGGTATCTGCCGATAATATCACTGAAACAAAAAAATTTAAATGGTTTACTGTTTTCAAACCGTTTATCGTGAATTTCCGCAGAAAGCTCCTCATCATACGACATCATTCTATAAACTACTCCCTGCAATATTTCCATATGTGCAAACGGTAATCTCAGTCCGTTCTTTGCATTAAATAACATTTTTACAATTTTCATATTTTTTATATAATCCTTACTATAAATTTATTGATTATGATGGCACTATACCATATTCATCAAGAAAAGTCAACAAGTTCCTTTACAGATTTTCAATTAATTCTACTATCGTCTGCTATATTTTCCAAAATCACAGTTTTTAACTGATTTCATTTTTATCGGTTATTTTACACATAATTCTTCTCCTCTAATTCTTAAAATGACAAATTTTTGTTATTTTGAAAATGTGATTATTTCAATAAAAAACATACAAATTTCAACCATAAATTTTAAAAAATTCTTTTATTTTTATTGACTATGTAAAAAACTGGTGATAAAATTAAAACAAAATAGTAGTGAAAATTTTTATAGGAGGGATAAAATGACAAATTATAACAAATTTCAAAATACATATAAACTGACACCACACTCGCCGCTGATACATTTTCAATGGGACAGCGACTATGCAACACTCCGAGCAACAGAAGTTAAACCAAAGCTGGACAGATATATTGTGAAACATTGCCGAGAAATTCCAAAACAATGGAAAAAAGATAATATAAACGGCAAAATATCGCTGAACTATAAAATGCGAATTGTCACTGACGAAAATAACAAACCCATTGATTTGGGTAGAAATACCCCATATGATATTTTCTATGGTAATATGGGCGAGAATACACCGATTAAAAAAGGTGTTATGAATAAGTCCACACTTACCATTACTTGTTTTCATGCGGATTTGCTGAAATATATTGATGAAATTATAGGTGATTTTTTTATCGTAACAAATTTCGGTACTATGCAAAGCAAAGGGTTTGGCTCATTTACCGTTGACGGCAAAGAAAATAGTATAAATCATATTTACGATGTTCTGAGAAAAGAGTATACATCCGGTGGTTATTGCTACTGTTTTAAGCCAAAGGATAAAAATTTGATTTTCAATCAAATTAAAATGGTTTATTCACTTATAAAGTCGGGACATAATCTTTCGCGTGACGGAAAATACCCTAGAAATAATATAGTGAATGAAAAAGATTATTCCAGCCTATATTATCATCGTTCCCTTTTGTATCAGTATGTACGGATTATGGAAAAAAACGATAAAGCTGTAAATATGGGCAACGAAAAGGCTTGGATGAAACAAAAGGGCATTGTTCCCAAGTTAAATGCTTCGGGATATTATGTAGAACAGAACGATAATTACAGTCGTTATGTCAGAGCATTGCTGGGTATTGGCGAAAGAATAGAATACCTGAAAGAAAAACCTGCCAAAGGGAAAAAAATAAAGAAAGAAACTGTCACAATCACAGAACAACCTGAAGGAAAAGATGAAAAAGAAAAAAAAGCCAAAAAAATAGAGAGGTTAAATTCTCCGATACTTTTTAAGGTAATAAATGATAGGGTATATTTTGTTGGTTGTGAACCGAACGAAAATATCTATGGCAAAAGATTTTCCTTTGCTTCATCAATGAAAAGAAGAGGTATGACTTTGTGCGTTCCCCAAAAAGGTGAACTGTCTGATAATTTTATGAATGAATTTATGGAATATTGTGCGAAAGAATTAAACAAATATTTTAAAGAAGTAAGAGAATATTTTGATGCTCTTAAATTGTACAATAGCAATGAATATCTTAACCTTAGTAAATATGAGCAGGATTTCCGTAATACTGCAAATATTACTATATTAAGGGGGAAAATAAAAAGTGAATAACTATATAGCTGTAACAATAGGTCCTGTACTGGACACCATTAATCTTGCCTCAAGCCCGTCCGCATTGTGGGCAGCAAGCTATATGATGTCTATGCTTTCTAAAAAT
>CACWNY010000093.1 GCA_902762375.1 uncultured Ruminococcus sp.
CAGACAGACACAATCTTCAATTCTTTCCTGTCCAAGCTGTCGGGCAACTTCATTCAGATGTGCTGTCGTACTCGGAAAAGTCACAGTTTCGTATTTCTCACTGTATTTATCTTTGGCAATATCCAGTCTGAACACAAAATGCAGTGTCTGGTAATAGTCATCGGAAATACTGTATGCACTGTACACCTTTGGAATTTCATAATTTCTCACATCATTACAGTTTTCCAGTCCGTAAGTCATATTGACCAGTTCTTCCATTGATATTCCGTCATCGTAAAGACCACAACTTTTTCGGTAATCAAGCAGTCCGTTCAGTTTCTGCAACTCGTTTTCCTTTAAATTTTCTGTCCGTTGTGCAAAAATATTCATATCGTGAATGTTGATACCGTCAATCCGCAAATCCTGTAATTTGGGAACATACGGACTGTTGACTACTTCTATTCCATAATATTGCAGTTCACGGTCGGTTGCCCTTACTTTCTGCATAATGTCATAAATTTTGCCGTCTGTTACCGGTAACTCCAGAACACTATAAAAATAACTGTTATTTATCGGACTGTCCGTTGACAGTTCAATCACCGTCTTGTTCTGATTGTAATCGTCCATTTTCTTCAAACTCCCTCTGATAAACTTTTTTGATTATTTCTGCCACCGCTGAAATAACGGGTACAGTCACTGCATTTCCAGCCATTCTGTACATCTGATGGTCAGATATTCCCTTTGCCAGTACTTTGTCAATCTGTTCATCTCTGAATCCCGCCAGCACTCTCTCGGGGTCAGCCGTCTTATTCTGCCAATGTGGAGTTCTTCACTTTCATCAAAATAAATCAGAGCAAATTTTTTCTTGTCGTTCTTATCCAGAGAAAAAAAACCTCCACAAACACCGCAGAATGTTCTCCCTTGTGTTTACTGATTCCCGAATGCTGTCTTGTGGTAATGCAACGGCAGATTTCCGTAATCTTCTGGTCAGCGTTCATATTCATAAAGTGAAAACCGTTGCTTTCAACAGATTTCATTTTTCCTCCAGACCATTTCTTACACAGGCATCCTGCAATTTCATCAGATAGGTATTACCATCTATAACATAAACCTCCCGAGACTATAAATTTTCGTATTCTGATTTATACATATGATAAATCTTGTATATGGATTTATTGGTAAAATCTTTTATGCCTACTTTATTATCTATAAAGTAACACAAATTATAAATCCATTCTTCATCATTTGACGCTACCGCATTCAACAATATCTGTTCAAGATAGTCAGCAAGTATTTGAGATGGATAACTCCATAATAAATCTCTGATGATTACACTACCGGGCCAGTTCATATCCTGCAACCAATAAAAAAGTTCTATGGTAATACTTTTTACTTCTTCATACCCTTTATGGTAAAGAACTTTTGCAGAATTTTCCCAATACTTTTTATCTGAAGGCTGTAATAACAGATGAATAGGATAATCATTACGGTCAGATAAGATTTTAACGGCATTTTCCTGTACTTCTAACGGATTGTTCCAATCCAACTCACAAATAAGTTCAGATATTTCTTTCAAATTCATAATCATATATCTCTTCTCCATTCATTTTAACGATTATTCTGTTATCATAATCTGTATTTTTTGTTTTCCCTAAAAATGATAAATTTATCATCTGACTGTCCACTTCTGAATGACTGGTAAGATATTCCTTTTCGGCATTTTCAGGAATATCTTCTACCTTTTCGCTGTCTTTGATTTTGAGAAAATACTCTCCCACAAATTTCTGATAATGCAGAAACCCTCTCTGTGTGCGTATTCCTGCCTCAATCTCAAGTTCACGGGGCATAGGAATAAGTCTTTCAAAATCAAATGTTCTGTACGCATTCGATACGGCTTTCAGCACTCTGTCCACTTCTTTTTTGTCACCCTCAATGTTCAGAATGTTCTGTACATAATTTGGCATTCCTTTTCACCTCCATCGTTTTTTTCTGACATCTGCCTTGTTGGACTGCGGATAACTTTCATTCTGCCACTCACTTTCTGCTGAATTTTTCAAACAGTTTCCGGCTGAATTTTTAAAAATTCGGGCAACAAAAAAGAACAGAATGCCGAATTCTGTTCTCAAAAAAGTGCCGAAAAACTGCTTACGCAGGTTCGAATCCAAAAAACGCAAAAAAACGCCTTATGATATCTTTTATACGATAGTAAAATTCTACTCCCCAAAAGCGTTAAAAACCCCGTAATTACGGGGTTTTTACGATGATATCATTTTTATACGATGCAGATGTCTACATCGTACAAAAATGATATTTTTCAATCTCTTGCCAGAAGTCGAACCTTTGAAATGTATTTCTGTATAAAAAATACTCAATAAAAAATACTCAGCAGTTACAAACACACCACTGAGTATCTTCAATCCATACTATTTTCTGTTAACCTACAATCTGTCTGATTTGTTCTTCTGTGTAGCCTAAGTTTTTCATTCTTTGAAGCATTTCTTCTTCTTTCTTTTTTTCACCGATAGCTATACCACGCTCTTCTCCGATATTTATACCTCTTTGCAAATTTTCTTCCATCATGGTGTTATAGTCATACAACCACTTCTGTCGGGTATTGTATTCTATGCGTTTCTGTTCATCGGCACTGATTTCTTCCAGAACATCATAAGCTCTTTTTATATATACATTTTCTTTGGCAGGCATCTGAAACTCACTCCTGTTCTTCGCTCTGATAAATTTTACCCAGTCGTACAAGTCAGTCTGGTCATCTGCGGCAGGTAATTTCGGCAGTTCGACAATGTGCATTTCCAGAATATCCGTGTACCTGATATGTTCCGTATCTTCCGTAATGTGATACACCGTATGAAAACGCTGTGTCTTTTTGATGTAATTGAAGTCCAGAATACTTATTCCTACACATTTTTTTAGATTGCTGTAACTCTTGTTGACCCCAACCTGTTCCACCAACATCTTTGACAGATAAAATGTACTTCTGTCTGCCCATGAGGACATATAGGCAATCTGTATTTCAATATCGATTTCCGTAGTGTCATTCATTGTCAATCTGACATCAAGAATGCTCTGCTTGTCGTCCTCATGCACTCTCGGAAGATTGGTATTCATCAGCACTGTTGACTGTATATCTGTATCCTTAATATTCAGCACTGCACTTAAAAATCCCTTCCGTACCATTTCGTCACGCATAAGTTCCTTGAACGCAAAGTCTACTTTGGGTGACATAATAAAATCTTCACTGTACATTTTCTTTTTCCGCCTTTCTCTTTTTACTTTCTGTATAGTTATATCATACACGAATTTTCTCTTTTTATCA
>CACWNY010000094.1 GCA_902762375.1 uncultured Ruminococcus sp.
TGAACTACCGGGCCAATTTTGGTGGGAACAACAGGGCTCGAACCTGTGACCCTCTGCTTGTAAGGCAGATGCTCTCCCAGCTGAGCTATGCTCCCACACCTGAGAAATTCGCTTAAAGTTTCTTTTCTCTCCAGCGACGATTGTTATTATACAATATTTCATATCCCATGTCAATACCTTTTTTCAAAAAAAAGATAAAATTTCCAAATCAAGTCAACCCATTTTCGCCGACAAAAAGTATTGACAAGATAAAAATTAAGGTATATACTGTAAGTAACAGATACAGCAATGGGGCTGTAGGTAAGCTACGGGCTTTCCTACGCCCTTTTGTTTTACACACCTATTAATAGTATATTCTTATCTTACAAGGAGTGTTCCTCATGGTAAAAATTCCCGAATTGTTCGGCAGTATGGTATTTGATGACGCAACGATGAAAGAAAGACTTCCCAAAGAAACTTACAAAGCACTGAAAAAGACAATTAAAGACGGTGAACCACTGGATATCAATGTTGCCAACATCGTTGCCAATGCGATGAAAGACTGGGCATTGGAATTAGGAGCAACCCATTATACCCACTGGTTTCAGCCGATGACAGGCATTACCGCTGAAAAACATGACAGTTTCATCAATCCTACCGATGACGGTAAAGTTATCATGGAGTTTTCGGGTAAAGAACTTATCAAAGGAGAACCTGACGCCTCTTCTTTTCCGTCAGGCGGAATAAGAGCTACTTTCGAAGCAAGAGGTTATACCGCATGGGACCCGACTTCTTATGCTTTTGTTAAAGACCAGACTTTGTGTATTCCCACTGCATTCTGTTCGTATACAGGCGAGGCACTGGACAAGAAAACACCGCTTTTGCGTTCTATGGAAAGAATAAGCGATGAGGCGGTAAGAATTTTGCGTGTGTTAGGTGACGATGAAACAACAAGAGTAGTCACCACTGTGGGTGCGGAACAGGAATATTTCCTGATTGATAAGGATTTGTTCGATAAGAGAAAAGACCTTATCTATACAGGCAGAACACTGTTCGGAGCAAAATCTCCCAAAGGTCAGGAACTGGAGGACCATTATTTCGGGTCATTAAAACCGAGAGTACTGGCTTATATGCAGGACTTAGACAGGGAATTGTGGAAACTTGGTATCTATTCCAAAACCAGACATAATGAAGTTGCTCCTGCACAGCACGAAATGGCACCGATTTTCACTACAACCAATCTTGCCACAGACCACAATCAGTTGACAATGGAAGTTATGAAAAAAGTTGCCAAGAAACATAATCTGGTATGCTTATTACATGAAAAACCGTTTGCAGGTGTCAACGGCAGTGGTAAACACAACAACTGGTCAATTTCCACCAATACAGGAAGGAATTTACTCAAACCAGGTAAAAATCCTATTGAAAATACAGAATTTCTGATTTTCCTTGCAGCAATCATGAAAGGTGTTTATGAATATCAGGATTTGTTGCGTGTATCGGTAGCTAGTGCTGGAAATGACCATCGTCTGGGGGCTCATGAAGCACCACCTGCGATTATTTCTATGTTCATCGGAGATGATTTGGAAGCGGTTGTCAATGCGATTATTGACGGTAAGGATATGGTCAAAAACGATGTCGGCAATATGGAACTGGGCGTAGGGGTATTACCTGATTTCAAAAAAGATACCACAGACCGCAACCGTACTTCCCCGTTTGCCTTTACAGGAAACAAATTCGAATTTCGTTCATTAGGTTCATCACTGAATATTGCCTGTCCGAATATTATGCTGAATACGATTGTTGCAGAAGAATTAAGTCAGTTTGCAGACGAAGTTGAACCTGCACAGGATAAACAGTCTGCGGTCAAGCAGTTAATCAGGCGTGTATTCAGAGAATATAAAGATATCGTCTTTAATGGAGATAACTATTCTGAGGAATGGGTAGCAGAGGCTGAAAGGCGTGGTTTATTGAATCTGCGTTCTATGCCGATAGCCATGCCCCATTTTATTGATGAGAAGAATGTCGAACTCTTTAGAAAACACAATGTGCATACAAGGCGTGAGATATTCTCCAGATATGAAATTCAGCAGGAAGAATATTGCCGTGTATTGAATATTGAAGCACTGACCATGCTGGATATGGCACGAAAAGATATCTTCCCTGCCGTTTCCCGATACATTCATGAACTTGCCGACACCTGCAATGCCAAAAAGATGTTGAGTACCTCCATTATTTGTGATGCAGAACTTGACCTTATTGAAAAACTTTCCCGACTGCTTAACTGTTTCTATCAGAAAATCAATGTACTGGAAACAAAAATCAATTCTGCACGGGAAATTAACGATGTTGCACAGAGAGCTTTATATTATGGTGAAGAAGTATTAAGTGCGATGAATGAACTGCGTGCTGTAGGAGATGAGATGGAAGTTTCCGTTTCATCACAATACTGGCCTTATCCGTCTTACGGCGAACTGCTTTACGGCGTAAGATAAAAACAGAAAAAACCTGTTGCAAAAAGAAATCGTTTTGCAACAGGCTTTTTATTTTGTATAATGAAAAAAACAACTTATAGCTATGACAATTAAAAGTTTTGTCCACTTTTTCAAAAGTGGTGGGGTCAAGGGGCAAAGCCCCTTGTGGGATTTTTAAGGGCAAAGCCCTTAAACGGGGCAAAGCCCCTTGTGGGATTTTTAAGGGCAAAGCCCTTAAACTCCCCAAAATTCCAAACAAAATTTGCGTAAGCAAATTTTGATAATGCGTAATTAAAGATTTCTCGTCGCTTTCGCTCCTCGAAATGACAGGCTGAAAAAAGACGGATAGCGGTTAAGCTATCCGTCTGAAAAATGCGGTTAATTGTGTATCAGCTTACCTGAACCGTACAGGTAGCAACCTTTCCGTTAGTGGAAATAACTTTTATGGTTGCTGTACCCTCTCCTCTTGCGACAATTCTGCCTTTGGAGTTGACGCTTGCTACAGACGGGTTACTACTCTTGAAAGTCAGGGTTGTCTGTGCATCTTCGGGTGATAAAGCAACTTTAAGGGTATACATTTCTTTTGTTGAACTGTTCAGAGAAAGTTCCGTTTTATCCAGAATGATTTCTTCGGGAGCTTTATTGACGGTAATTTCACAAGTAGCAATACTGCTTTGTGTTCTTGCATAGATGGTTGCTGTACCCTCACCTCTTGCCACAATT
>CACWNY010000095.1 GCA_902762375.1 uncultured Ruminococcus sp.
ATATTTTGATAAACCGTCAAGGCGTATCAGTACAGATAAATCCCAAAATAATCTTAAAGTGTATTCGTGGGCGAAGCCACAACAAGAAGTGATACATCTTGATATAAGCGATTTGCCCGAAGATTTACCGTTCTGATATGCATTAAACAGAGCAGGGAAATTTTATTTTTTTCCTGCTCTGTTGATTTTGTAGAACAAGTAAAAATGGTTTTTATAATTTTTTTCTTCTTTTTATTTATGTGTTACGTATATAACACGTTGTATTTTTATGTGTTACGTTAAAAAATACCTGCTTTTTATTGCGTGTTACATATGTGTTGCAACGTGTTTTATAACGTGTTACATTATTTTTTATCTTCTTCTGCGATTTTGTCCTTGTGTATGATTTTGCGAGTGTTCGCTTGAACTTTGCTGTTTGCTTTGTTCATAATTTTTTCTGATAGTATCAGCATTTTTCAAAAGCTTTTCTCGGTCAATCCCTTGTTTTCTTTCTTCTTCTTCCAATTCTCTAATAATATTTTTTACGTGTATGAGAGTGCGAATTGTATCTGTCAATTCATCGATTTCCGAAAGACGTAATTCAAGCAAATGTTCTGTTTCTTCTAATTTTTTACTTGCATCATTTGTTATTTCTTCCGCTCTTTTTCTTGCATCTGACAATATTTCATACTTTCTGTTAATTATATTATCTGATTGATCCACTCTTTCAGCGGTCTTTTTCAAGTCAATAGCGTCTTTGTACTTCAACAAAGCCATGCCCAAAGGTGCTTTTTTGATTTCCACAGCTTTGGCTTGTTCGGCTGTCAATACCTCGCCTTTCAAATTTTTTAAACGCTTTTTGAGTTTATCTATTTTACTTTTCAGTTGTTCCTTTTCCTCTCTCAACTGGTCAACTGATAAGATTAGATTTTCTGTTTCTTCTCTCTGCCAATCCAAATTGGCTTGTTCTTCTTTTGCTTGCTGTATTGCTAAATCTGTTTGTTGTTTGGCTAATTGCCGTTCCTGTTCCATTTGCTTTATGTCTGCCTTTGCTTGTTCTTGAAATTTGTATCTTTCGGTATCTATATGTTTTCTTCCCTCTATACGTGGGTGATCTATTTCTTCAATGCCGAATGCGTTACACCATTTTTCAAGTTCTGCATTTTCACGTCTTTCCCATTTGATTTGTGCCGTTTCTTTGCCCTCTTTAGTAAAGCCCTGCTGTCCGAGAGCCTTAACAAGTGCCGATTGAGTAGTCATTCCATTGACATAACCTGTTGCGACAGGCACATAGTCTATATGAACGTGTGGAACACCATCTTCATCAGCGTGATAGTATGCACCAATCAATTCTAAATTGGGATTTCGTTTTTTCCACGTGTCGTAAAATGCACGAAGAATAAAATATCCTTTTTCTTCATCAATCGTGTTGTCACGATTACCAATAGCTACAATCATTTCATACACAGGGTGTTTCACTTTATCGTTGCAAATATGGCGGTAATAATCCTTAATCTTTCTGTCAGAACGTTTCTGTTTGTTGTTGTATTCTTCTAATGCTTGACCGAAAAGGCGATTGTATGCGTCACGAGGTTTTTCATCGTACCATATTTCAAATTTGCCGTTAGGTCTGATATGTGGCTCTTTGCTGACAACTTTGGGATTTCGTATGTTGTGTTCCCTTGCAACAGCCGATCCGTTGTGCGTGCTGATGGTTACTCCCATTGACTTCACTCCTGTTCGTTTGTGTGTGGTGTTGTGGCGGTAAGTTTATGATATAATCATACACCAACGAACACCGCTTGTCAATGGGAGTAACTTAATACTGATTTTGACACATACGTATCAAAATCAGTATTGAGCAAGGGGGGAGTGCCCCCCTTGACTCCCCCCGTTGTAGCCGCCACTTTTTCTTTCTTCTCTTGCTTTTTTTCTTCCTCCGTACTTGTTGTTTCTTTGCGTAGCCAGAAGAAAAGGAAGAAAAAATAAGTTGTCTTTGGCGGCTTTTCATCATACCCAACAGCGAGTTTTACTTATTGACAAACTCTTGTCGGATATGATATATTTTATGTAACACGCTTGTAATACGTTGTGTTTTTACGTGTTGCATAAAATATTTTTTATTTAGGAGGGCGATTATGGAAGAATTAAAGGCGAGATCGTTTAGAATATCGGAGGAAGTATCGGCAAAATTGAAAGAACTTTGCGAGAATTTCGACAATCAGAACTCTGCATTGTCTGCGTTAATCAATGCCTATGAGGTGCAGAACGCAAAGACAACGCTGATTGACAGACAGACCGATATATCTGACTATGATACGCACATACAGGCTATTCAGAGTGCTTTTTTGAGGTCTTTGGAGATTAACGAGAATGCCGAAAAGCGTATAAAAACCGAGTTTATCAATCTGCTGAACAGCAAGGATCAGACCATAGTGCAGTTGCAGACGGAAAAGGCACAGGCTGATGAACAAGTCGAGAAATATAAGTCAGCATACGGCAATCTGATTACTTCCACCGAAGAAAAGATAAAAACTATGCAGACACAAGTATCCGAAAGCGATAAAACCTTGCAGAGTGAGAGAGAAAGAGCCAACACCGAGCAGAAAGCAAGAGAACAGGCTGAAACTATATCTGCAATGCTGTCTGAACAGGTA
>CACWNY010000096.1 GCA_902762375.1 uncultured Ruminococcus sp.
GGAAAATGCGTTAAGCATAATTCAGTTCTGATTTTTCGCTTTTTCCTTGTTCAAAAATATGTGTTGTTGTTTATAAGCAAGGTGACTAAAGATATGTTTCGCTTTTTGTCGAAATAAAAACCAGGGCTTTTGAATGAGTAAATAGATTATGAACAAATCCAATTAGCAAGTATCAAATCAAGATAAGAAGAATCCAACAGACATTTGAATTGCTTGTCAGTAATCCCACCTTTGAAAGTTTTTTCACTTTTTAGGATATTGAAAGCAATTTGTCTGATAACATTGAAATTTTCAGCAGAATTATCTTTCCTTGCTCTGCTTTCGTCTTCTCTGAATGCCATGTCAAGAACCCAATGCAGATTATTTTCTATTGTCCAATGATTTCTTTTATATTTCATAATTTGTTTCGCATTTAAACCAATGCAACTGTAAATAAAATAATGACTTTGTTTTGAAATGACACCGTTTTTCTCAATTGTACAATAAAAAATCACACCAACTCCATGCAAATCTTTCCATGCGGATTTGTTATGCAGCCAACTGATTTCTTCAGATATAATACATTCTCTCGTTTCTATTCTTCCGTGACCTTTTTCAATGGTTTTGCAATAATTTTCTGATTCCAATAATTTTTTCTCATGGTGTACATCGTCCAAATATAATTTTACATCATTGTATAGTGTTTTTTGATTTTCTTTCAGGGCAAGAATATAATCTCCTCCATTCTCTCTTACCGTTCCAGCGATTTCAGTCTGGGTACCCATTGCATCAATGGTCACTATACATCCCTTTATTTCCAATATTTTAAGGAGTTTTGTACCCGCCCAATAAACCCGCGTAGCAGTCCAAAGAAAAAAGAGGTCTGAAACAGACCTCTCAAAACAGTAGACTTCCTCGGAAACTAAAATTAAGCTTCAAAATTGATGATGCCACAAATCGGATTTAATCTCAGAAGATGACGCTTTCTACGATTTCGATAAGGGTACTTCATAATTTTAAAGACTTTGATTTTGGCATTGATGTTTTCTATCAAAATACGCTCCCGTGAAATACGGCTGTTCTCTTTTTTTCCTTCGTTGGTCAGTGTACCGCCTCTCGGTTTCTTTTTCGGAGTTTCGCTGTTATGATGAATGGCAGTTATTCCCTGATAACCGCTGTCAGCCTGTGCTTTGATACTGTCAAGTACACGGCATCCGATACTGTTTTTATATAAAGCAAAATCATGTGTTTTTCCGAAACTTTCAGCAGTACACAATATGATACCTGTCGCTTGGTTGACGATGACCTGAGCTTTTATTGTGTGCCTTTTCTTTTTTCCGGAATAGTATTTTCGCTGTTTTTTTTAGGGCATTCAACAGGACATTCCGTAACATCCACAAGTACAACTTCTATACTGTCATCTTCAAGAAGGGCTTTTTTACCGGGCAGTGAAAATGTACCGTCTTTTATCAATGTTTCTTCCACCCACTTTATTGTATCTGATACCGTTGCTTCACCAACCTCAAATTCAAAAGCAAGTGCTTTCTGCGTTATATAATAACGGTAATATTTCAATGTCATCATAAGTTGTTCTTCAAAGGAAAGTTTCTTTTTCCGACCGCCTCTCCACTTTCTCGGTCTTGAATCATACGCATTTTTCAAAATCAAAATCATATCTTCAAAAGTTTTCCTTTTAACTCCTATTATTTCTTTAAAATCCCGGTCGCTTAATCTCTCTGTTTTTGCATAGAAATCCATCTTCATCACCCATTTGGATTATATCTCTTTTATGGGCATTTGTCGAGATAAAATTAGTTTCCGAGGAAGTCTATTATACAAACTTTTTGCCCACACAACCCTCTTTCACAAATACACGGGTGTGTTTGATTTGACTGCTCGGGAGTAGGGGAGAGAGGAAAAACACAAAGTCACAAATATTTTGTCAAAGCCTTAAAAGCGGCTTGAAATCAGTATTTTTTGCCGTTATGTCAGTCACGTTTAGTCATCAATACCACACTCTCCACATGGCTCGAAAGGGCAAAAAGTCTGTCATTTCACATTTTTATTTTGCCTGTTCTCGGAAACATATCGACCCGCTTATCTTTCCCACCAGTTAGGAGTGATAATAAGCGGGTCTTGGCTGTTATTCCATTTCGTACTTTTCAATCCTGCACTGATGCACCCTCGTCTTTTTATCGTAATTGATACCTACCAACAGGAGATTGCCTTTGTACTCTTTCAACGCATCAACATATCCTTTATCTTTTATCTGATTTATCGCTCCCTCGGCACTCTTATCCCACTTTAACTCGACTATCATGGCAGGGACATTGGCTGACCTTTTCGGGATAAATACCATATCCGCAAAGCCCTCACCTGTCGGCAATTCTCTGATGACTGTGTAATCCTTTGCGGCACTGTAGTAGGCGAGCATAATGATACTGGAAAGAGAAACTTCATTGTTATAGACAAGGCTCGATGAATTTGCCGTGTGAACATCGTGTATCATTTTTGCTACCTTGTCCTCGTCCATGCCCATGTCACTTTCAGCAGCTTTTCGGAATCCGTTATTGCTTTGTAAACTTCGTTCCAGCCGTCTGCTTTTACCGCTCTGACCATTTCGGAGCGAACCTCATGATTTG
>CACWNY010000097.1 GCA_902762375.1 uncultured Ruminococcus sp.
GAAAGAAAGAACATTGTCGTTATGACAGACGAAGCTCACAGAGGACAGTCAGGGCTTGCTCTGAAAACCACACTCACCAAAGACGAAACAGGACAGTTTCTGGCAAACCGTAGCAGAGGTACGGCAAGAATTATTCGTGATACACTCCCGAACGCTACCTATATCGGCTTTACAGGTACACCGCTTTCTCTGGCGGACAGAAACACCCGTGAAGTTTTCGGGGATTACATTGATATTTACGATATGACACAAGCTGTCAAAGACGGTGCAACACGACCTGTTTATTATGAAAGCCGTGTTATTCATTTGAAACTTGACGAAGAAACACTTGCCAAAATCGACAGAGAATATGAAGCTATGGCACAGTATACGGACGAAGAAACCTTACAACGCAGTAAAAAGAAACTCGGACAGATGGAAGCCTTACTCGGTAATGACAATACCATAAATTCTCTGGTGAACGATATTCTGTTTCATTATGAAAATTACCGTGAAAATCTCCTCACAGGAAAAGCGATGATTGTAGCTTATTCAAGAGAAATTGCGATAAAGATATATCAGCGTATCTTACAGTTGCGTCCGAACTGGCAGGAAAAAATTTCCGTTGTGATGACTTCAGGCAACAAAGACCCTGAAGAATGGTACGAAATCATCGGCAACAAATCCCACAAAGACGAACTGGCAATAAAATTCAAGGATAATGACAGTCCGTTAAAAATTGCCATAGTGGTGGATATGTGGCTGACAGGGTTTGATGTGCCGTCACTTGCTACAATGTACATTTATAAACCGATGACAGGGCATAATCTTATGCAGGCAATCGCAAGAGTGAACCGTGTATTCAAGGAAAAAGAGGGCGGTCTGGTAGTGGACTATGTGGGTATCGCCAACGCTTTGCGACAGGCTATGAATGACTATACCGTCCGTGACCGCAAAAATTATGGCAATACCGATATAAAAAGTATTGCCTATCCGAAATTTCAAGAAAAACTCTCCTTGTGTCAGGATTTTCTGTATGGGTTTGACTACACGGACTTTTTTTCAAAAGACGACCTCAAAGCAGGACGAACCATTACAGGAGCAGTCAATTTTCTGTTACAGAAAGCCAATACAGAACAAAGATTATCGCAAAATCAATCTGATACAGTCGTTACAGAATTTATCAAAGAAGCACATCTGTTAAAACAGGCATTGTCATTGTGTGCATCTGTGGCAACGGAAAAGGAATTGCAGGAAGCCTCTTTTTTTGAAGTTGTGCGTGTCCTGTTACTGCGTACTTCCTCTCACAACAAAAAACTGACACTTCCAAAAATCAATGAAAGGATTAACGAACTTCTGAAACAAAGCGTAAAGAGTGAGGGGGTTATCTGTCTGTTCAACGACAGGAACGAAGAATTTTCTCTTTTTGACCCGCAGTTTCTTGATGACATAGCCCGTATGAAAGAAAAAAATCTTGCCATAGAACTGCTGAAGAAACTTATCGCTGAACAAGTATATGTCTATCAGAAAACGAACCTTGTCAAGTCCGAAACATTCAGTAAAATTATGCAACAGACGATGAACCGTTATCTTAACGGTATGCTCACCAACGAAGAAGTCATTGAAGAAATGCTCAACCTCGCCCGACAAATCCGCAACGCAACAAAACAGGGTGAAGAACTTGGTCTGACTACCGAAGAACTCGCTTTTTATGATGCTCTCACCAGACCGCAGGCAATCAAGGATTTCTACACCAACCAGGAATTGATTGCCCTCACCAAAGAACTTACTCAGCAACTGAGAAACAGCCGTACTATCGACTGGCAGAAACGCAACAGTGCAAGAGCATCTATGCGTATGATGATACGCCGACTGTTGAAGAAACATCGTTATCCGCCTGAGGGTATGAACGATGCCATCACCATAGTGATGAACCAGTGCGAACTCTGGGCAGATACACAGGGATAGTCGTTAAAAAATATTGATAACGGGAAGCCCTTTTCTTTTTGATTTTTCCACAAACTGATATGCACCGCCAAAATGATGTCTGATATAACATATAACAAAATCGGAATGCTTAATCATCCAGTCATTTCGGTGAGAAATAGCAAAACGCTTGGGAACATATTCCATACCGTCAGGGTATAGGGAAGTGTTCCCATATTTTTTATCCGTAGTTTCTGACGGCATACAGGCAAGGACAACGGTATATTCAATCTGCGGATAAAATTCTTTAAGTTTTTTCAGAGATGAAAGAACCATACTGTCAAAATTACCCTGATTACCGACATAGAAGTACCGGACATTCTGTTCAAGTATCAGTTTTTCTGTTGTTTCTGTAAGTAAAGGTTCGACACTTTGCGGAGTGTTTCTGTGACCGAAAAAACAACAGGACTTTTCAGAAAGATTATTTTCAGACATAGTATCACCTTTAAAATAATGATAATAACGAATAGTATATGATAATATCGTTATTATAACATAATTTCAAAGTGATGAAAAGCCAGCGGAAAAGAAATTCTCCGCTGGCTTTTTGGAATTTAAGGGATATTACTCAAGAT
>CACWNY010000098.1 GCA_902762375.1 uncultured Ruminococcus sp.
AATGTCAAGGAGATGAAGTAATATGGCAAAAATATCCATTAAGACAACCCAGAAAGTTGTACCGATGATTTATGCCTACTCCACTCCCGAAATTGCCAGACACAACGGGTGGGTAAAAATAGGCTATACCGAAAAACAGACCACTCAGCAAAGACAGAAACAACAGTCCCATACCGTAGATGTGATTGTCAAAGAGGAATGGAAAGGCAATGCCGTATTTGATGACGGTTCGGGAGAGATTTTCCACGATTTTGATTTTCACGCTTATCTGACAAGACTTGGAGTGGAGAGAAAGCCAAAAACGGAATGGTTTCACATCAGCGGTGAAAAATCTTTCCTGAAATTTTGTCAGTTCCGACAGAACAGGGGCATTTTACAGGAATGTGACGAAGTTATTCCCTATAATCTGCGTGAAGAACAAAATCAGGCAGTCACAAAGACGATGGAATATTATCACACTCACCCCAACGGTGAATTTTTGTGGAATGCAAAGCCCCGTTTCGGAAAGACATTGGCGGTATACGATTTGTGTAAGCGTATCGGAGCAAAGACTGTTTTAGTCGTGACTAACCGTCCTGCGATAGCCACTTCATGGTACGGTGACTATGAAAAGTTTTTCGGCATACAGTCAGGATACCGCTTTGTCAGCACTACCGAAACTTTAAAGAACAGAAAGTATGTCATCACAAGAGAAGAATACATCACCGAAGCAAGGAAAAGCAGATGTTATTGTATAGAATTTGTCAGTTTACAGGACTTGAAAGGGTCGTTGTATTTTGGCGGTCGGCACGACAAACTCAAAGAAATTGCCGATTTGAATTGGGATATACTTGTGGTTGACGAGGCTCACGAGGGCGTGGACACCTACAAGACCGATATTGCGTTCAATCAGATAAAGCGGAAATTCACCTTGCATTTGTCGGGGACACCGTTCAAGGCACTTGCCAACGACAAATTCCCCAAAGATGCCATTTTCAACTGGACATATGCCGATGAACAGAAAGCCAAAACCGAATGGACAGGCGATGGCGAAAATCCCTATGCTACCTTGCCCAAACTCAATATGTTCACCTATCAGATGTCGGAGATAGTACGGGCAGATTTGGAAAGAGGGGTGGAAATCAACGGCGAAACAGAAGAATATGCCTTTGATTTGAACGAATTTTTCAGAGTACAGAACGGAAAATTTGTCTATGAAAAATCCGTAGACCGTTTTCTGAAAGCAATGGTGACACAGGAGAAGTTTCCGTTTTCCACACCCGAACTGCGTGAAGAACTGAAACATACCTTTTGGCTACTCAACAGGGTAGACAGTGCAAAAGCCCTTGCCAAAAAGCTGAAAGAAGTCTTTCCCGATTATGAAATCGTGCTTGTGGCAGGTGACGGAAAACTTGACGACCAACAGGAAAATATGAAGTCGTTTGATAAAGTCCGCAAAGCCATCGCCGAACACGACAAGACCATTACTCTTTCCGTAGGACAGCTCACAACAGGTATCACCATTCCCGAATGGTCTGCGGTAATGATGTTGAGTAACATCAAAAGTCCAGCGTTGTATATGCAGTCAGCATTCAGGGCTCAGAACCCTTGTCTGTTCAGGAAGAATGACGGTTACTACCGCAAACAGAACGCTTATGTATTCGACTTTGACCCTGCGAGAACACTGACTATCTTTGAAGAATTTGCCAACGACTTATCCGTAGAAACATCAGACGGTCGTGGCAACAGCGACCAAAGAAAAGAAAATATCCGTACTTTACTCAACTTTTTCCCTGTTATCGGCGAGGACGAAAACGGCGAAATGACAGAACTCAATGCGGAAAAAGTCTTATCTATTCCCCGAAAAATCCGTTCCGCTGAAGTGGTTCACAGAGGGTTTATGAGTAATTTTCTGTTTCAGAATATTTCCAATGTATTCAATGCCCCGACAGAAGTCATTGATATGATTAAGAAATTCACACCCATAGAAGAAACACCGTCCAATTTAAATCTGAATACCCATACAGGCAGAGAACTCTCTCTCAACGCAAAAGGCGAAGTGGATTTGCCCGAAGAAGTTGTCATAGGCAGAGCAACGGCAATTTTCGGTGAAAAAGTGTTCAGCGATGTAGCAGAGAAAATCCGAACCGCCACAGAGGACATTCAGATACCCAGAGAAATCAAATCCGAACCGCCTGTTGAACGGCTGAAAGAAATATTCCGCAATGAGGCTATCGAACCGCTGATAATGACCGCAACGGAAGAATACGGCAAAGCTATCAAGCCCGCCGAAAGAAAGCGACTGGAGAAAAAACTCAAAGCCGATGCAGACCGTCAGATAGAAATGGCTTACGGCGATTATACCATTCAGACAAAGCGTTTAGAAAACGAACAGCAGGAAATCTTACAGACTTGCACCACACAGGAA
>CACWNY010000099.1 GCA_902762375.1 uncultured Ruminococcus sp.
TTTTGTCCACTTTTTTCAAAAAGTGGGCGGGATTTTTAAGGGCGGCAGCCCTTAAAACAGGATTTTAAAGGGCGGTAGCCCTTTAATGAATAAAAATTCAAAACAAAATCTGCATATGCAGATTTTGACAATTTAGGTAGAAAAAACTGCCTTATATCATTCTTTGTCACATTGTTTTTTCAGAATGATATAAGGCAGTTTATGTTTTACTGATTATGTTTTTGAATATGTACGAATTTTCTCTTATACTATTATTATGAACCAAAAATATTTCTGAGAAATATTTTTGGAATTTTATCAAAATTTGCATTCGCAAATTTTGTTTGATTACGGGGAGTTTAAGGGCTTCGCCCTTAAAAATCCCACAAGGGGCTTTGCCCCTTGACCCCACAAGCCTTTGAAAAGGCTTGACCGAAACTTTTAATTGTCACCGCTATACGATGGTTTTCTTGTAATTACGCATTACGAATTGTTATTAATAATTATTTTACAAATAAGCTACTTGACAAATTTTGAAATAAGTGGTAAATTATACTCAAGTTAGCACTCAGGCATTGAGAGTGCTAACGAAATTGAATAAGAGGTGTTTTACGGTGGAGTTGCCTTTACGAAAAAGTAAAATTCTTGGTGTGATTGTAAGACAATACATCAAAACAGGCGAACCTGTCGGTTCAAAATCTTTACTGAATTTTCTTGACTTCTCGGTTTCTTCTGCAACTGTCCGTAACGAAATGGCTTCTTTATCTGAGATGGGGTATCTCGTTCAACCCCATACCTCCGCAGGAAGAATACCTACACAAATCGGCTACCGCTATTATCTTGACCATCTGGTCGAACCCGTACAGCTAAGTTCACGAGAAAAAAGAGCGATTGATGATGTATTGAATGCAAGTGCTGATGACCCTGAACATATCCTCAGCAAAGGTGCGGAAATCCTCTCCCAACTGACAGGCTATGTTGCTTTGAGTACCACTCCCCCTACCGACAATACTTTCATTGAGAAAATCAAAATCGTACAGATAAGCCGACATACCTCTATGATGGTTATGGTAACTTCTAAGGGAATGGTCAAAAACAGACTTTTCCGTTGCGATTATAACCTCAATGACGAACTTATCCGCATTTTTGAGTTGAACCTCAATGAAATGCTTTCGGGAGTACAGATTGACAGGATTACCCCTGCATTCATTCAGACAGTGGCAGTAAGTTCGGGGGATATCATGATTTTCATGCCGAAAGTCTTGATTACCATTATGGAAGCGTGTCGTGAATCATCAGTAGTCAATATTCTTCATTACGGGATTGCTAACCTGCTACAGACAGGTGAACTGGAAATGAATCAGCTCAAAGGAATTTACCGCTTTCTGCAGAACAACGAAAGTCAGGAAAAACTTCTCTTCCGAAAAAATCAGCGTATTGTCACCTATGTGGGAACAGAATCCCAAAATGACGATATTTCCGCTACGGCGGTTGCGGTGTCCAGATATACTGTCGGCAACACATTGGCAGGTGCTTTTGCCGTGATTGCCCCTATGAGAATGAATTATCCGCTTACCGTTGCTTATACCGACTACATTTCGCAGATGTGCGGAAATCTGATTACGGAACTTATTGAATAAAGGTTTGGTGATAAATCATGAATACTAAAGTCGAAAAGGAAAAACAGACTTCCGAAGAGTGTGAAACACAAAGCACGGAAGAAACCGTTGCTCCTGAAACGAAAGAAGAAACCGTAAACGAAACGGAAAAACTCAAAGAAGAACTGAAAACCAAAAATGATGCTTATTTACGACTTTTCGCCGAATACGATAACTACCGCAAGCGTTCAACCGCAGATAAAACCAATATCTATTCTGACGCTACAGCAAGAGCAATCAAAGAAATTCTCCCTATCGGTGACAGTCTGGATATGGCATTTCAGTCTTTGGAAAATGCTCCCGAAGAATACAGAAAGGGCATTGAACTTATCGGCAATCAGTTCCAGAAATCTCTGGAAAAACTGAATGTGGAAACTTTCGGAGAAAAAGAAGACCCGTTCGACCCGAATTTACACAATGCGGTTATGAAAATCGAAGATGACACACTGGGAAAAAATGTGATTGCACAGGTATTCCAGAAAGGCTACAAAATCGGAGATAAAATTATCCGTCATGCGATGGTACAAGTAGCCAACTGCGATTAAACTTACAAGGGATTGCTCACAATCCATAACATATTGGTGAAGTACTCACCGCCTATAGAGGCGGGAGCTTCCTTTAATCCGCCCAACCTTGCAAAGGATTTCATTTTACGGGCATCAGTTTCTAAGGCT
>CACWNY010000100.1 GCA_902762375.1 uncultured Ruminococcus sp.
ATTTGAAACAGATGCTATTGAAGTATCGCTTGATGACCATACAACTGCACTATCTTTGGGAGTAACAGCAGCTGTCAAAGAAACTGTCTGACCTCCGTTATGTAAATTTTTTACCATTTTAACATAAATTATAAATAACGTCAATATTTAATGGGAAAAATGTAAAAAATATAATCATTCGGAAGAATAGAAAAAATGCTCTCCTTTGAAAGAGAGCATTTTTTTTAAAGGGGTTTAGTTGTTCTGATTATTGCTTTCCATTTCGTCATAAAGGTGATTCCAGAAAGAGTTTCTGTCTTGACCGAACAATCTCATAATGTCATCTATAACGGGAGTGTAGCTGTATTTCATGGTATTTACTACGGCACCGTTGGGAAGGAGAGCAAATACTTCATCAGAACCATCATCAGTTTCTATTCTGCCATCTGCCGTGCCGTCTTTTTCGTCGGCTGTCATAAGTATCTGCATAGTGCCTGCATCGTCTGTAACATAGAGATATGTTTCATCATCTTCTTTTTTGATTTCCGCAAAAGAGGATTTGTCTATATCCTGATAGAGATTAAGTGTCGGGTTCGGGTCGGTTGAAGCGAGGAAATAGTCACCATAATCAACGAAGTAAAGGGTATCTTTTTCCATATCAAAGTCACCGTGTACAAATACGCTGTAACCTGTTCCGTTGCATTCGCATTCCCACATACGGGTATTGATACCGTAGTCAATAAATCTTGCACTTTTTTCCTCACCGTTTACAAAAATCTTGTCATGCTGTATTCTTGAAGCAGAAACTGCCAATGTTCCTATTGTCAAAGCCAGTGTTGCGGCAGCAACGGCACAAACCAATTTTATCACTTTCGCCTTACGATTATTTTTATTTGTCATATTTATCACTTTTCCTTTCAAATCTTCACTTGCGTGTATGTTACCATAAGTTTCTTTATAAAGCCTGCTTATCTTTTTATCTTGTTCATTCATGGTTATTCCTCCCCAATCAAAACTTTCATTTTATCTCTTGCACGTTTCAGCCTGACTTGTACATTTGATTCGGAGATACCAAGTATTGCCGCAATTTCCTTTACACTGTATTCTTCATAGTAGTACAGATGAATAACAGCACGGTAATTTTTCGGCAGCTTGTCAAGTGCTTCAATCAATTCTTCATGTATGTTATCGTGGTAAAAAGGTTCTGTGTCAAGGTCGTCAAATGAAACCTTGTTTCTGTTCCAGAACGATTTCCATACATTTTTACATTCATTCAGAGCTACCGTTATCAGCCAACGCTTGATATGCTCATCATCATTAAATTTAAATTCATTTTCCCTAAGCAGTTTCAGGAATGCATTCTGTACGGCATCTTCGGCATTTTCTCTGTTTCCGCAGCAACAGAACACGGCTCTGTAAACATCATCAAGATATGTTTCGGCAATACGACGGTACTCTTTGGACTCCACCTCAGTCCCTCCTTTGTTTTTGTCTTAAAAGATCTTTCATATAGTAAACAACTCACCCTGCCATAATATTACACTTATTTTTGAATTTTTTTTAAATTTTTTTTCTCTAAGTCAAAAAAGAAAGGCATTACCGATTTTTGCTCAATTTATGCTAAAAAACGGCTTTGTAGGATATTTACAAACCTATTTAAAAAATGTTATAATATTTATGACTTTCAGCAATAAAAAATTTTAAAGGAGTGTGAAATGAATGTCAAAAAAGAAAAAATATATCAGTTCGGATATAAAATCCAAACTGATAAGTGCATTGCTGTCAGTGTCTATGATAAGTTCGGCATTTACAGGGCTTGGCTCGGCAGGCGGAGCCGTTGTGTCAATGCCTGTCAATGCCGTAACTGCCGAAGATTACGGCTTAACTGACAGCTGTCAGGAGGGTGTTATACTCCATGCCTGGCAATGGTCTTTTAACAACATTAAAGACAACATGGAACAGATTGCACAAGCAGGTTATACTTCTATTCAGACATCTGTTATACAGCAGTGCAAGGAGTCAACTTTGAACAAGACCAATGAATATTGGTGGCTTTACTACCAGCCCGCAAACTTTACCATTGACAACACGGGCTATTCCGCTCTCGGCACAAAAGCCGAATTTACCGCAATGTGTGAGGAAGCCCACAAGTACGGCATACACGTTATTGTAGATGTCGTTTCAAACCATCTCGGAAATCAGACAGGCTATGATATTACCACTTCTGCCCCCTCAGACATCAAAGACGATACTGACTGCTGGCATGATACATGGAATATCAAAATGACAAACTCCAGTAACCGTAACCA
>CACWNY010000101.1 GCA_902762375.1 uncultured Ruminococcus sp.
CGAACACGGAAGTTAAGCTCAATGGTGCCGAAGATACTTAGCTGGTGACGGCTCGGAAAAATAGGAAGATGCCAACATGAATGATCCTCCATAGCTCAGCAGGTAGAGCAACGGACTGTTAATCCGTGTGTCACTGGTTCGAGCCCAGTTGGGGGAGCCACGATTGACCGTCGATTATTTCGGCGGTCAATTTCAAATACGGATCAATAGCTCAGTTGGTTAGAGCAACCGGCTCATAACCGGTCGGTCCGGGGTTCGAGTCCCTGTTGATCCACCATTTGATATTAAAGTCGAACTATTCATAGCATGTTCAATGCTGAATAGTTCGACTTTTTCTCTTTGCAGTAAATTGTATGTGATTATCAATTTATCGTTATATACATACACCGAATTTACAAAACATTCAATTAAATCTTTTCTGTATTCTTCCGTAAGCTCTGTATCTTTATCAGTTTTGAACTGTGTCAGCATATAGACTATCTGTTTTTTGGAAAGAGCAGGCTGTATAATTTCAAGTTCCGTCAACTTAAATTCCAGTTTAGCCTTTTGTTCTTCCAATTCATTCAACGGCACTTTTCAATGATTTTCTGTACCCTGTTCCACAATTCATCTGAAATGATACGGGGAACGGTGTCTTCCTGTCGGTAGTCACCTAATTTATATTACAGTTTGATTGGATTTGAAGCCTTGTATGGTGGCAGCCTTTGGCTTAAAGTTTGCGTTGAAATTGGTACTGTAAGACTGAATGGCACTCCATTTTGCTTCAGAAGCCTTCTTATAGACCATCTGATATTTATAATCACCCGTACCGCCGTTTGCAGCACCGATTATATTTATTGTTTCACCAAGAGTTATCTTTTCCGCTGAAATTGAAGAAAGATTTTCCATTGCGGCAGTTTTTACTTCAATATCAAAAGTTTTTGGAGTAACCATGTTGTTGTCATCTTTTACATTCACACGAATGTTATATTTGCCCATTTTTGTGGGTTTGAATTTTGCTATGTCGTTTTCGCTGTAATTCTGAATAGTCTGCCAGCCCAAAGCGTCAGCCGTTTTATACAGCATTTTATATTTATAGCCGCCTGTGCCGCCATCTGCATCAGCGGTTATATCAATCGTTTCACCAAGTTTTATTGTGCTTGCCGAAATAGTCGAGTTATTTTCAGGTGCTTCTGCTTTCTTAGAGTTAAAGTGTATCGTTGCACTCAAAAGAGGATCATAATAGCTATTGCTTGAACCGACAATATAAGTACGGTTGCCATCTATATTTATATTTTTCCAGTCATCTTCACTGCCTTCATAATACACATCGGTCAAAGCGTTACAACCGTGAAAAGCACCTTCTTTTATCGCCTTAATACCTTTACCCGGTTTTATAGTTTTTAATGATTTCAACGAACCAAAAGCGTAACTTCCAATGGTTTGTAAACTTTCTGGACAAACTATGAATTCAAGATTCGATAAAAAATCACCACTGCTTCCAATGTAAAATGCACTATCATAAACATATATTGTACCATCAGGAATGATATATTCTTTATCTGTTTTTCCTATGGGGTAGTACATCAGTACCATTTGGTCTTTATCAAACAAAACACCATCTATTGATGAGTATTCCGTATTTTCCTCAGATACATTCATGTTTTTCAATAAATGATAATACCTAAAAGCATATAAATCAAATTCTTAAAGACCACTGCCTATATTCACTATTTCCAAGTTATCGCAGTATGAAAAAGTCCCAGTGTCAAGTTTAGTCAAACTGTCAGGTAAAGTTACTGTTCTCAAATTAGTACAATTTCTAAATGCACTTGTTTCAATTTTCGATATACCATTTCCGAGGTTCAATTTTATTATTGATGAACAGCCATAAAAAGCACAAGTCCTAATTGTTTTAACGGTGTTAGGTATGCTGACACTGATTATATCTTTATTACCCCTAAAATTTCTGGTATAGTATTCACTAGTATGGTCTGATACAGTTGTGACAGTTTTACCGTCTATAGATGAGGGGATATTAATACTGATTTTATCGTAATTATCGGCAGTACCCCATACAGTTACTGTGCCGTTTTCATTTCCATTTTCATCTTTATTTTCAGAATATGCAAAATTACTTCCTACTGTTGCACTGACCGAAATACCGCCTGTGCCTACAAACTGACCAACTGTTGTAAAGCCTGTACCCAAAAGCATAACCGCTGACAGCGACACCGCCAAGACCATTTTCATCTTTATTTTCAGAATATGCAAAATTACTTCCTACTGTTGCACTGACCGAAATACC
>CACWNY010000102.1 GCA_902762375.1 uncultured Ruminococcus sp.
CGGAATTGAAACGATAAAGGGAGAATATGTTTTTTTCAATGTTCAGCCGACAAATATTTCTGTACTGTCAACGGCAAATGTTGAGAATAAAATACGGCAACTTCGTTTGGTATTTTCCTCCATGCCTTATCTTGAAATCCTATGCACCGATTCCTGTGAGTGTTTCGATGACAACAGGAACTATCTCCGACAACGCTGTGAAAAGGAACTCAACGCCAAAGTAAAGAACATCATTGAGAAAGATATTGATTTTCTGGACGCTGTACAGAGTGAAACAGCAACATCAAGACAGTTTGTCTTTGTGCTGATGTTCAGAGGAATAAAGTCCGAACAAGTGGTACAGAGTGTCAACGGTGCGGAAAAAATCATTTCGGAACAGGGATTTGAAGTACAGCGAATGAACAGACAGGACATCAAGAAATTTCTTGCCATTTATTTTGACGCAAGTCTGAATGGGGACAGTATTCCCGATTATGACGGACAGCCGTTTATTGAGGAAGAAAAGAAGAATGAGTAGAGTGTTTTACAGAATATTCATCGTATTGTTTTGCGTGGTTTTTCTGTTTTCGGTGTTTGAAATCACGAAGATTTTTCTTTTCAGACACGATGAAAAAGAAACAATTGTGCATCTGACGGAAATCAGAGGGGCAGTTCCTGAAAAGCCGGCAGTCAGTTCTGTTGAACCGCATACGGAAAGAAAGACGGAATATCCGACAGAAAAAAAGACGGATATTCCTGTTTTTACACCCAAAAATGAGGAACAAAATACTGTTCAGCACATCGAAAACCGCCGAAGTATGCAGAATATTTTTGAAATGAACAGCGATTGTTTCGGTTGGATAAGCATATCTGATACCAATATCAGCTACCCTGTTATGCACACACCGTATAATTCTCAGAAGTATCTGCACAGGGACTTCTATGGAAATGACAGTTACAGTGGTGTTCCTTTTCTTGATTATCGGTGTTGTGAACAGAGTGACAACCTGATTGTTTACGGACATCATATGAATGACGGTACGATGTTTGCCGACTTGTGCAACTATACCGAAAGGAATTATTTTGATAATCACCTTGAAATTCTGTGGGAAAACAGAAAGGAAACAGCATATTTTCAGGTGTTTGCGGTGGCGGTTGTCAGTTGTTATGACGACTGGTATCTGTTTACTGATGCTTCTACTGACGAACATTACAACGCAGAAATAGAATATTTAATGAAGAAAAGTCTGTATCATACGGAAAATATTCCGCAGAACAGACAACAGTTGCTCACCTTATCGACCTGTACCAATGCCGATGAGGACGGACGAATTATCGTAGCAGCCGTAAAAAACTGAAATTGTTCAGCCGTTTATTCTGATGATGAACGGCTGATTTTTACATTCAAAAGACAGGGAGAAAAGAAAAATGGCGATATTCAGAAAGAAAAAAATCAGCGAAGAAGAACAGGAAAAAATCCGTACAAAAGATTTTTTCGATATGATATTTCCTGCAACAATAAAATTTATGACAGACTGTTATGTGTTCGGCAACAGTTACCGTTGTGTGTGGGCAATCCGCAGTTATCCGCCGTCCACCGAAGAACAGGCAATTCTCTCACAGATTGCCGACAGAAACAATGTGACTTTGCGGATTTACAGCCGACCTGTTGACAGTATGGAACAGAGAAAAGTTATTCAGAACCATACCCGAAAAAACAGGCTGATGTCGGGGGCAGACAATGTCAGCGACAGGATAGAGGCGGAAAACAATCTGCAGGATGTGGTTACACTGATAACCAATCTGCGAAAAGAAAAAGAACCGCTGTTACATTGTTCAGTGTTTATTGAACTCAAAGCGAAAAGTATGAAAGAACTGGAAGAACTGAAAAACGATGTGACAATGGAACTGACCCGCTCCAAAATTGCGGTAGACCGTTTAATTCTCCGACAGAAAGAGGGCTTTTTATCGGTATTTCCGTTGGGGTACAATCAGTTCGGGGATATGTACGAAAGGATATTGCCTGCAAGTTCGGTGGCAAATCTCTATCCCCTGAATTTTTCGGGAAAGACTGACCCGAACGGTATCTATCTCGGCAAAGACAAGTACGGCGGAAGTATCCTTGTTGACTTTGACCGCAGAAGTAATGACAAGACCACAAGCAACGCTTTGATTTTGGGAAATTCAGGACAGGGAAAATCGTATCTGCTGAAACTGATACTGACGAACATCAGAGAAAGCGGAAAGTCTGTTATCTGTCTTGACCCCGAAGCAGAA
>CACWNY010000103.1 GCA_902762375.1 uncultured Ruminococcus sp.
ATCCTTATCGCAATCGCAGAAAGCGTCATTTTTTGCGATTAAATCTTATCTGTGCTATCATTAATTTTGAAACTCAAAGTTAGTTTCCGAGGAAGTCTAATATGTCCGAATTCATGGATAAAGGTGGAAGACTTACCTTTCAGAAAAGAATAGGTACTGATATGCTTATCCCCTACAATCACATCTTCCTTAGCCACATCTTCTTTCCATGATGTATGAACATGAGGCCACCATGTTGACCCATGTTCCGTTTTTGGTCCCGAAAAATCAAAACTGACAAAATCCAGATGACCGTCTTTGTTGCTGTCGTATTTTTCAAAGTCAATTTCTTTTTTGAGTGCCAAAAGTGTTTCTTCCACTAAATCTTCAGGTGTGTATATTCCATAATCGGAATCATAGTCCTCACGGTTATAACGAGCAGTATAGCTGTAGACTTTGTCACAGTGTAGCCGTAGCTTACCGTAAGACGAAACTTCATAAAAATAGTTGACGCTGTCCTCAGAACCGTCAAAATACGACAACAGTGTTTCTTCACTGTCTGCGGGATATTCTTCATCGTCAATGGGATAGTCGGCAAAACCGACCCTTACCATCAGTACATTACAATCCCCCATTGTCGGTGTACGGGAATTTAAGATATATTCCTTGCCATTCTCTGTAATGGTTATGGCACTGCCTGCTACGACTGATGCGGAAAGTAACAATAATGTCGATAATAATACTGCTGTAAGTTTTTTGATAACTTTCATTTTTTCACTTCTTTCTTTGATTGCTGTAAATGAGCCACTGTGTTATTTTGGGATTTTGTGCAACTTTTCAGACTGGTTTATTTGCACGGGTTTTTCAATAAGGGTCTTTGACTGATAGGCAATTCCTCCTTTAATTTTCAGAAGTATTTATGTATATTTTATACTTCATATTGAATAATGTCAAGTCGATTTATCAAAAAAACTACTTTCAGAAACCTAAATTTTGTAGATATAGCCAACAAAAAAGCAAACTACCCGTTGCCATTCTGAGAAGTATATGTTTTGAAAAATCTTACCAAAAATTTCTCCCTGCACGATATCTATCATAAATCCTGCTATTGCTCCTGAAATAAACCATATCATAGAAAAACAAATCCTTTCATCATATATTTCTGTAAATACACAATCTTTTCCACATACAGCAATCCCTATAGCCTCATCTGTTCCAACAACTATTTTCCTGTTTTCCACTGCAACCTTTATTGATTAACGCAGTGTATTGTGTTAATATAGTTTTGAGGAGGTGAGTAGATGTATTTTAACGAGTTTGTCAATAATAAATGTAAAGAGTTGAACATGAGCATCAATGATTTGGCAAAAAAATCAGGGATACCCAAAAGCACACTTAGCAAAATTACTGCCGGAATTAACACTAATCCTACTTTGAGCACTGTGGAGGCTATTTGTTCCGCACTTGGTTGTATACTTAACGATGCTGTGGGCTATGAGAACAATAAAAAAGCCCCCACAAGCGGAGAGGACAAAAGGAAAGAAAAGCTCTTGAAAAACTATGACACTATGAACGAAACAGGAAAAGACTTGCTGACGGCACAATCAGATTATATGGTGTCAAAGCAAGAATTTTTAAAAATCTGTTGACAGTTCAATCACTGTCCTGTTCTGATTGTAATCGTCCATTTTCTCTAAACTCCCTCTGATAAAACTTTTTTGATTATCTCTGCCACCGCCGAAATAACGGGTACAGTCACTGCATTTCCAGCCATTTTGTACATCTGATGGTCAGATATTCCCTTTGCCAGTACTTTGTTAATCTGTTCATCTCTGAATCCCTGTAACCGCCAGCATTCTCTCGGGGTTAGCCGTCTTATTCTTCCGATATGAGGTTCTTCATTTTCATCAAAATAAATCAGAGCAAATTTTTCCTTGTCGTTCTTATCCAGAGGAAAAATCCCCTCTACAAACACCGCAGAATGTTCTCCCTTGTGTTTACTAATTAGCCGATTGTAAAATATCCTAAACAAGCATAAACAGCCGACTTTTTTCGATTTATACAACTGATTTTTCTCCATTTATGGTATAATTTAATTGCAATCAAAACACACCGAAACGGAGAAAAAATCATGCGAAATAAATATGTGCAGTTATCATTGTATGACACTTACACTGATGTACTCGTGAAAATGGAAAACAATAAACCGGAGTTTATCGAACTTCTTGAGGAGTACATCGACTTCGATACGATCATACCATATTGCTTTCAAAAAAATGGAAGACAATAAACCGGAGTTTATCGAACTGCTTGAGGAGTACATCGACTTCGATACAATTATACCGTATCGCTTTAAAGATGCCTATTACGGTCACTACGGACGTAAACGCATCAATTCTTTGGAAAGTTTCATCCGTGCTCTGATATTGCAGAGACTTCTCGGAATGAAATATAATACACAGTTGCTGACACTGCTGACATTCTCGAAGGAACTCAGAGATTTCTGCGGATTCGAAAAGCTGCCCGATGAACCTCAGCTTACAAGATTCAAACAGCAATTCTGCGACTATATAGAGATGATGTTTCATTCTCTTGTAGAAATAACAGAACCGATCTGTAAAGAAATCAATGAAAAGAAGTCACAGTATCTGATCTATGATACGACGGGAATTGAGCCGAACGTAAAGGAAAACAATCCGAAATTCTTCAATACAAAGCTGGAAACCGCCAAAAAAATCATCAAATCAAAGTCGGATAAAGATTTGAGTCCGTACAAACTGGTATATTCCCTTTTTCCCGATGAAGCCGAAAAAGCTCCCATGGCACGACAGCAGTATATCAACGGGCATTTCTGTTATTCCTATAAAGCGGGCATTGTTACCAACGGACTCGGCATCGTCAGGCATATTGCCTTTTTTGACGACAGTTTCAGAAAAGAACACCCCGAAATCGTCACTCCAAAAACCGATGATCCCGAAAAAGATAAGGAAATTGCCGACTCTGTTTCCCTGAAACCCGTTTTAACGGACTTTTTCAAAAAACACAATCTATTTCAGTATTCCACTTTTCTTGGCGATGCTGCTTTCGATTCGTATGACATTTATTCCATGCTCAAAAACGATTTCAAATTCAAAAGAGTCTGCATACCTCTCAATCCCAGAAATTCAAAAACTTCAAACACACTTTTTAATCAGTTTGGAAATCCGATTTGTCCCATTGACGGTACACAGTTTACTTGTCTTGGAAAATCCGGCGGTAAAAACCGTTCTCTGCGTTTTAAATGGGTATGTCACAAATCTGTTCCAAAAGGAAATACAAGAATCTGTATCTGCGAAAATCCATGTACGGATTCAGCTTACGGAAAATGTGCTTACACCTATCCCGACAAGAATTTCAGGGATTGTCCCGGTATTCCAAGAAATACCGAACACTGGAACAATTTGTATAAACACAGAGTACTTGTTGAAAGAACCATCAATATTTTTAAAGATGCTTTCGCTATGAATGATCTGCGTACTTCCGACATTTCAACCATCAAAGCGGATCTGTTCCTCGCAGGCTGCACTCAGCTTATCGGTGTTATTCTTGCAAAATCTCTGTGCAAGCCCGAACTTTATAAAAGCGTACGAACTCTTGTCAAATCCGCCTGTTAAATCTTGAAATCTATATTTTTCAAAGACTGATTTTTTCAATCGGTCTTTTTGTGCTGTAAAAATTTCCTTTCTTCAGATATCTTGCAGCTTTCTATTTCCTTTTTTCTTTTTGGCAAAATTCTAATCCTGCATTTTACAATCGCCTAGATAATCGGAATGATATGGCGATCGAACATCGAGATATATCCGTTGATGGTTTTTTCGAGGATATTGCGGGAGTCAAAACAGTATTCGTTCTGCCATTTCCTGTATGCTTCGTCTACCGTCATTCGTTCATCTCCAAAAAATAAATTGTTGGCCAACTGTCGCCATTATACAATGTGCGACTCAATTTGTCAATAGTCAACAAAAATATTTATAAAAACAGCCTAAAAACTGTTATTTTGGACAAGTGTTTACCCTTATACAAAAATGCACAATTTAATAGCGTATTTTTAAATTCCAAATGAAAAATGATGGATTTTAAT
>CACWNY010000104.1 GCA_902762375.1 uncultured Ruminococcus sp.
ACCAGCTCCAGAATTATTTTTTTCATTACTTATCAGCTCCTTATTTCTTATTATTCAAAAATAAAGTCAGATTATTTACTTTAAAAATCTTTTTTATCCTGAATTTTGCAGCTGTTCATATCAAGGCTTACGGCTTTGCACATACTGCGATTGCAGAGCACGGCGGCGAATGCTGCCGTGGCAGATGAACATTACTTTTATCATAGATTTTTCCTTTCTCAAATTGCGATATTATAGCCCCCAATGCCGCATTTTGCGAGGGTGTCAGGGTGATGTAGTTGCTTTGGCAGAGCGGGGCGAAAATTACAATTCTTTGCAAATCGGGGCAAATTGCGGAAGTCGTTAGTAGTAAAATAGTAGTAAAAACTGGGGGTTTTACTACTAAGGGTTTAGGAAAAATATTAAGGAAAATCAGAATTTTTACTACTGATTAAATATATTTACTTGCTTCTTTTATACTTAACTTATCCATTTTATCTTTATATTTGTTTACAAAATTTCTAACCCATTCAGGATTTGTTTTTGAATAATCTCGTAAGCTCCAACCTATTGCCTTATTTATAAAAAATTCATTGCTACCAAAATTATTAACTATTATTTTTTCCAATAATTCTGTATTAGTTTTTTCTTTTCTACATAATTGATGGTCTATTGCAATTCTTCTTACCCAAAAATCATCATCTTTTGACCATTTCAACATTAAATCGTTTATTCTTTCATCTTTAAATGCTATATTTCCAACAATTCTATCAAGTCCATCAATTGTATCCCACCATTGCTTTTGTTTTATATATTTAAAAATTTTAGGAACATCATCATAAGTTAAATATTTTTGCATATTTACAAGATAATCCATAACTAAATATTGAAATTCTCTATATTCATCTTCATAGCATTTATCTAAAAATTCCCAATCAATAACCTTATTAGTTTTATCTTCTTTTAACAATTCTTTATAAAATGATTTCCTTTTAGGTGTCGCTAATCCATAAAATTTAAACATATCTCTCATATATTTTGACATTTTTATAGCATTTTCATTATCTCTGTTTTTTTCAAACAATTCTTTTGTTTTAGTATATTTATCCATTATAATTCTCACTTTCAAATTCTAATTTGTTTACTTCTCAACAACAATAGATGTTCCTTTTGATTTGTCTCCATTTAACCATTGCCACTTTTCAGAGAGTTGTATTTTACCATTTTCTAAAATTAGAGGTACACTGTGGCAAACTCCAATGCGTATTTGTTTTTGCTCATTTATGTGCTGATAGTAAAAATCTAATTCCCCATTTTCATCTACTGTCCCAACTAAATGACCGCGAATGATTTCTCCACCCGAATAGTCTGCCCACAAAATATTATCATTTTGATGATATGCAAAAAGCGTGTTTCCGTCAACTTCGCCATTTTCTGTATTCTTCCGTGCAACAAAGTATTTCCCATCATAACAAATGTGTGTTGAACATTTGGCTAACCGCTTTTCCATAACCTCATATACCAGTATTACACCGTTTTCTACATTCCATCGCTCGTGCTTTACCGTCTTATATCCCCTTTTTTCATACAGATGGCTGGCAGGCAAAGAAGCGTCTAAATAAACTTTTTCATTACTTGTGCCTATTTCGTTCTCTAAATATTGCATAATATAACTGCCATAACCTTGCTTTTGATAGGCTGGCTTAACATACACTCGTGTAATATGATTTTCCTTGTAACAACCAGTTCCAATAATTTCATCTTCATTTTTCAAAACACCAACAAAACCTGATTTTATATCCCTAAATATGTTATCTTTGTTATGAAGCTCACAGAAAAAATCAACTACTTCCTTAGGATAATATTTAGGATAGATGGTCTGTATCGTTTCCTGTACCATTGTTACAATTTGTTCTAAATCTTTTTCAGTTGCTTTGATATATTCCATCAATTCCATTGTTTTCTCACCGCCAAATTCCAATTTTTTATAATTATACCACACCCACACCGCCCACGGCTACCCTTTTTCGCATTTTTACAAAAGAAAATAGCCCCACCAGAGCAGGGGTGAGTAGAATAGTAGTAAAATGAGGGGTGGGGCCTACTAAGACTTTTTTGATTTAGGGCAATACCGCATAAATCAAGAAATAATATCAAGCAAAAAGAGAACACCCGGCAAATAAGCCGAGTGCACAATAAGTATTCTGTTTTGTGTTCACAAGGCAAACCAAATCAGACCGACAGAGATTTTCTGTCAGCCAAATAG
>CACWNY010000105.1 GCA_902762375.1 uncultured Ruminococcus sp.
GGCTGCCGCCCTTTAAAATCCTGCTAAGGGGCTGCCGCCCCTTAACCCCGCCCACTTTTTTGAAAAAAAGTGGACAAAAAACTTTTAAGTTTCACCGCCGACAGTTGAATAATCATTCCGAACGAAGTGAGCCATAAAAGTTTTTGCCTCGCTTTTTTCAAAAAGCGAGTGGGATTGTTAAGGGCAAAGCCCTTAACTCAGGGGTGCGGGGGTGAAACCCCTGCAAAAAGGAGGAGTTTGTGTGGAAATACAGGACTTACGCAAAAAAGCAATGTCATTACCGCTTGTTCCCGGAGTGTACATCATGCGTGACAGTCAGAACAAGATTATTTATATCGGCAAAGCCAAAGCGTTGAAAAACAGGGTAAGTCAGTATTTTGGTTCACATACCAATCATTCCCCAAAAGTTATCAAAATGGTTGAAAATGTGAATGATTTTGATTATATCATTACTGACAGTGAATTTGAAGCATTGGTGCTGGAATGTAGTCTGATAAAACAGCACCAGCCTCACTATAATATATTGCTGAAAGATGACAAAGGCTATCATTATTTAAGAATCAGCAATGAAGAATGGGCAAGAATTACGGTAGTCAAAAAGGTGGAAAATGACAATGCGGAATATATAGGTCCGTATATGAGTTATCATACTGTTTCGGAAGCGTTGGCACAAGCCAGAAAAATTTTTAAAATTCCCGATTGTGATAGAAAATTCCCACAGGATATCGGCAAAGGGCGTGCTTGTCTGAATTATCATATCAAGCTGTGTAACGCACCCTGTATAGGAAAAATCTCTCTGAAAGAATACCGTGAAAGTATTGACGAGGCGGTAAAGTTTCTCAAAGGAGAAAATAACACCGATATCAAAAAGATGACAGAAGAAATGCGGAAAGCATCTGAAAGTCTGGATTTTGAGAGGGCGGCAAAAATCCGTGACCGTATTTTTGCTGTACAGAAACTGAAAGAAAATCAGAAAGTTGTTTTCACCTCTATAGAAGAACAAGATATTATCGCACTCATTATGCAGGATAACAAAGTCAGTTTTGAAGTGTTCAATTTCAGACAGGGCAAACTTTTCGACAGGGAAAATTTTATTCTGGATAATGCCGACACGACTGAACAGACACGAAGTGATTTTATTTTGCAATATTATTCTTTGCGAAGCTATATTCCAAAACGAATTGCTCTGGACGGAGCTATTGTGGATAAAGAACTGATTGAAAAATGGTTAAGTGAGAAATCAGGCAGAAAAGTCAGTATAGTCATTCCTAAAAAGGGAGAACAGTATAAATTGGTGCAGATGTGCCGTAACAATGCGGGCGAACATTTAGCACAGAAGAAAGGTTATGTCGGAAAAGAAATTATTGCCCTGAACGATTTAGGAAATCTATTGGGATTAGCTAAGACACCTGTCTATATTGAATCTTATGACATTTCCAATCAAAGCGGTACGGCGAATGTTGCGGGAATGGTTGTTTTTGAAAACGGCAGACCTCTGAAAAGTGCCTATCGCAAATTTGAAATCAAAACCGTTGTCGGACAAGATGATTATGCGTCTATGGCAGAAGTGATGGAAAGACGGCTTGACGAATATGAAAAGCATAAAGATGAAAACAGTGGTTTCGGAAGATTACCCGATTTGATATTGCTTGACGGTGGTAAGGGACAAATTCATGCCGTTGCTAAAGTACTTGCAGAAAAGGGATATGATTTTATTCCGCTTTTCGGTATGGTCAAAGACGGCAGTCATAAGACCCGTGCTATTACTTCTTCTGAAAAAGAGATTACCATAAAGAACAACCGTAATGTTTTTACTTTGGTATCTACCATTCAGGAAGAAGTTCACCGTTTCGCTATAGGTTATCACAGAAAAAAGAGAAAGCTCACGGCTTTTAAAAGTTCTCTGACGGAAATTGAAGGTGTCGGTGAAAAGCGTGCAAAAGCCTTATTGAAATATTTCGGGTCGATTGAAAATATCAGGTCTGCCGACATTTCCGAACTGGAAAAAATGCCGTCCATAACCAAAACAGTTGCCGAAAACATCTACCGCCATTTTCATTGAGAGTTTAAGGGTTGCCGTCCTTAAAAATCCTGCTAAGGGGCTGCCGCCCCTTAACCCCAATGTCGTCAACTTAAGGTTGTCATTCCGAACGAAGTGAGGAATCTTTTGAAGATTCTTCGTTGCTTTTGCTCCTCAGAATGACAGCAATATAT
>CACWNY010000106.1 GCA_902762375.1 uncultured Ruminococcus sp.
CAGGAAAAAGGTGTGTCGGGATTTAAGGTATCGGCAAGTGACAGGGACGCTATTCAGGATTTGAAAACTGCAGCCGAGAAGAAAGAATTTGATGTACTGTTGGTATTCATGTTCGACAGAATAGGCAGAATTGATGATGAAACGCCCTTTGTCGTAGAATGGTTTATCAAACACGGCATTGAGGTATGGAGTGTCAACGAGGGAGAGCAGAGAATGGATAATCATGTGGATAAGCTGATGAATTATATCCGCTTCTGGCAGGCAAACGGAGAAAGTCAAAAAACTTCCACCCGAGTAAAGACGAGGCTTAATCAGATGACTATGGAAGGTCAATTCACAGGAGGTGTTGCACCGTTTGGCTATAAGCTGATAAAAAGTGGGACTTTCAACAAAAAGGGCAGAGAACTGATGGAAATCATCGTAGATGATACAGAGGCAGAAATTGTCAGAATGATATTTGATATGACTGTCAAAGAGGGATACGGTTCCTACAGAATGTCAGCATTTCTGAATGAACAGGGTCTGCGAACCCATAACGGCAGTAAATTCCAGTGCAACACGATAAACAGAATACTGAAGAATAGAATGTACTGCGGTTATCTGATAGCAGGCGGTGTAGAATCGCCTTATATGGAACGGTTACAGATAGTGGACGAGAACGTCTTTGAACAGGCACAGTATATTCTTGGACAGCGTTCGCAGAAAAATGATGAAAAACAGCAGATAGCCAGAACAACAAAAGGTAGTACGCTGTTATCAGGAAATGTTTACTGTGCTCATTGTGGAAATAAGATGATATCGACAAGCTACATAGACAGATATGACAGAGCAGACGGAACACAGTACAAAGTAAGACGGCAGAGATATATTTGTACTAATAAAGCAATGCACAGAGGTGCTTGCAATGGACAGTCAGCTTATGTTGCTCAGAGAATAGACGGTGCAGTCATAGAGATACTGAAAAGATATCTGTCAATGATAAAATCGACTCCGAAAGATATCGCACTGGAAAGAAGATATCAGTCAGAAATCACAGGGTTGAAGAAAAAACAGGCAAGGTTATTAAAAGAAACAGAGAAAATCAGAAAACAGGTAGTGGAATTATTGGCAGAAATAGGCAGGTCGCTGATAGGGGAGAGCAGATTTACTCCCGATATGCTGTCTGCTTCTATCGAAGCAACGAACACATTACTGCATCAGAAAGAAACAGAATTGCTTGAAGTACAGAATGTCCTTGCCAATCAGCAGACAGCAATGGAAAAACTGGATTATTACTACTCACAGTTCAGAACATGGGCAGAAGAATTTGAAAGTTCGAGCATAGAACAGAAAAAGATGATAGTATGTCAACTGATAAAGGAAATCAACATATCCAGAGGATATGAGATTGACATAGTGTTCGATATCAACTATGAGCAATTTATTTCAGGAACGGAAGAGTATAGAACATTAAAGTAAAAAAAGGACAATATGGAAATTGAAAATAACCGATTTTCATATTGTCTTCACGAAATATTATGCTATAATTAATACGGATAACAAAAATCATAACAGTCGATAGGGAGGTAGTACAGTGGGAATTTATTTGAATCCAACTAACGAAAGTTTTATTGAAGCGGTCAATTCTGAAATATATGTAGATAAATCAGAACTTATATCATTTACCAATAAAAAAATGAGGACTTCTCAAAAATATATTTGCGTAAGCCGTCCGAGAAGATTTGGAAAATCAATGAATTTAGGTATGTTGTCAGCATATTATAGCAAAGGCTGTGACAGTAAAGAATTGTTTGACAGTCTTCTTATTGCAAAGAACGAAGATTATCTGAAACACCTGAATAAATATAATGTCATTTATATCAATATGCAGGATTTTTTAAGTGGCAGTGAAAGTGTTAAAAATATGATTGAATTGTTAAAACAAAGTATTATTACTGATTTCGAAGAGATTTTTGATGATATCCATCTTCATAAAGAATTAGGATTTTTGTATGTAATGAATAGAATTTATAATAAAACGGAAATTCCATTTGTTATCTTAATTGATGAATGGGATTGTGTTATGCGTGAGCATATGAACGATAAAGAATCGCAGAAAACTTATCTTGACTTTCTCCGCAGTTGGTTAAAAGACAAAAGTTATGTCGCTCTTGCCGGAACACATTCGGCACTGAATATGTTCAGAGAATATTCTATGTTAAAATCTGTGGAACTGAATCATTATATAGGTTTTACTGATGAAGAAGTCCGAATGCTTTGTGAAGATTATCAGATGGATTTTGAAAAAATGAAGTTCTGGTATAATGGTTATAAATTAGGTAATCTTGAGATTTATTGTCCGAATTCAGTTGTATGTTCCATAACAGAAAGAAATTTTGATGATTACTGGATAGAAACGGAAACTTATGAGGCACTGGCAAAGTATATTGCTATGAACTTTGATGGTTTGCATGATACAATAAGGGAACTGTTGTCAGGACAACCACAACCAGTAGTTACCCGAACTTTTACCAATGATATGGTTACTTTTGAAAGTAAAGATGATATTCTGACACTGCTTATCCATCTGGGATACTTAGGATATAACTTTGATGACAGGACAGTATATATTCCCAACAAGGAAATTGCAGATGAATTTGTTATTGGTATGGAAGCAACAGGATTATGGAAAGAAACAATCGAGGCGGTTATGCAGTCGAGGAAACTTCTTGAAGATACGTTGAGATGTGACAATGAAAGTGTAGCTAAAGCTATTGAGCAAGTCCACGACAGTAACTCGTCTGTTCTTAATTACAATAATGAACAGTCACTGAGATTTATTGTTCTGATTGCCTACTACTATGCGAAAGAACATTATGATATAATTCAGGAAATGCCTGCGGGAAAAGGGTTTGCGGACATTATGTTCATTCCTAAGCCGAAAACAAATACGGAGAAATATCCGCCTATGGTAGTAGAACTGAAGTGGGATTACTCTGCTGAAACGGCAATCAGGCAAATTAAGGAAAGAAACTATTCTGAAAAACTGCAAAGTTTTGAGAAAGTACTGTTGGTGGGTATCAGCTATAAGAAAGATATCAAGGACAATAAAAAGCACGAATGTATCATTGAAGAATATAAAATTCAGAAAAAATAAATTTGGAGTGTCATAAAACAGGATTTCGCAATGGTTTTTCTGTACATTCGCCAGAGCGCA
>CACWNY010000107.1 GCA_902762375.1 uncultured Ruminococcus sp.
ATCAATGACCGCTTGAGTTTCATGCGGTTTTTAGGTCTTGGATTAGGAGATAAAGTCCTTGATTCCCGTACTCTTTGGGATTTTGAAAATACTCTTGCAGAGACAGAAGTAATGGAAGAACTTTTTTGTATGTTCGACTCTATGCTTGAATCAGAGGGACTTATTACGCATAAGGGCACAATCATTGATGCAACTTTTGTAGATGCACCAAGACAGCGTAACAGTCGTGATGATAACAAAACCATCAAGAGTGGAAATATTCCGGAAGATTGGAAAAAGCCTGAAAACGCAGCAAAGCTGGCTCAAAAGGACACAGATGCAAGATGGACGAAAAAGGGCAATGAAACACATTTCGGATACAAAGACCATGTAAAATGCGATGCCGAAAGTAAACTTATTACGAATTATAGTGTAACCGATGCAGCAGTACATGATAGTCAACGCTGTACGGATTTGCTTGAGGAAAGTGACGAAGTATTTTACGCTGACAGTGCTTACGCAGGTGACGATATTGCCCAAAATCTACCGGAAGGCTGTGAAAATCAAATCTGCGAAAAAGGAACGAGAAATCATCCTCTTACTGATGAACAGAAAGAATCCAACCGTAAGAAATCAAAAACACGATGCCGCATTGAACACATCTTCGGATTTATGACAAATTCCATGCACGGCATTACAATTCGCTCTATCGGTATTGAGCGGGCTTGGTTCAATATTGGATTGACAAATCTGATCTACAACTTTTGTAGGTATGAATTTTTGAAAAGACCAAAACCCTCCAAGGGGTAAGTGTGCCCTTTTGACGGAAATGGGCTTATACAACTCCTTATCATTGCTGGAATTGTCCATCTTTTTCATATTACTCGATTTCTAATCATAAGTCGCCAACTTTAGGCGACTTTTTCCTTTTTATAGGGGGTTTTTAGAGGTTCCCTAAACTATGACCTTGCGTCATAGTCAATACCTTTTAAAAAATATATCGACAAATTTTATTCTTCAATCATCAAAAGGCTATAAGGGAAACAAAAAATCTCTTATAGCCCTAACATTTATGGGTTGATTTGTATTAAGAATTGTGATATATTTTGTCTAAAGAGGTGGCAAAAATGTTACATAAAAATCAAATGATATATGCCATAAAAAACGACAAATTAGTGAACATTGAAGATGTTGAAAGTGGTTTAAAATGTGGTTGTATTTGTCCCTCGTGCAGTAAACCGCTTATTGCACGAAAAGGCAATAAAAAAATTCATCATTTTGCACATCGTTCTTCTGATAACTGTGCCTACGGGTATCAAACCTCACTGCATCTGCTTGCTAAAGAAATTATTGCAACATCAAAAAAGTTTGTAATACCAGAGGTGAGTATACATTTTCACAGTTATAAAGAGGGAGAAATAATTTCTAATGCTAAAGAAATTAAAATTGATAAAGTAGAGTTAGAAAAAACTTTTGATAGTATCATTCCTGATATTGTTATTTATTCAGGTGGAAAAAAATTATTTGTAGAGATTTTTGTCACTCATCAAATAGATGACCAAAAACTTGCGAAATTAAAAAAAGCCAATATTTCAACAATCGAAATTGACCTTAGCAAAATCAACAGATTAATTACAAGACAAGAATTGACCGATATATTATTAAATGATACTCCTGAAAAAAAGTGGAAATACAATGCCGTTCTCTCAAAATATGAGCGACTGTTTTTTCATTATGCTGTAAAAATTCAAACTGTACATCATGGCTTTGCATGGCATACTGCATATTGTCCCATAGGTAAACGAATATGGAGAAATAAAACTTATGCCAATATACTTGATGATTGTACTATTTGTGATTTTTGTTTTTGGATAACTGACGGAGATGATGAATTTGATGAAAATAGAGTTGTTTTTTGCTTAGGGGAAAGTTTGGTATCAAGTATTGATGATATAAAAAAAGAACTGTCATCGAAAAAATAAAAGCTTTCCATCTGTGCGGTTGAAAATCAAATCGTTATTGACAAAATTTGCTTACGCAAATTTTGTTTGAATTTTGGGGAGTTTAAGGGCTTTGCCCTTAAAAATCCCACAAGGGGCGTTGCCCCTTGACCCCACGAACTTTTTGAAAAAAGTTCGACAAAAACTTTTACTATCTTTTTTTGAAGTGTGCCGTCTTTGGCGTAAATCAGAGCGTCACATTGTTTGAAATTGTGCGTCTGGATTTCGTGCTTTTCGTCAAAACCGAATATGTAGTTTATCGCTATGCGGTATATGATTTCTGTCGGGGCAAGTCCGTATACCTGATGTTCAAATATGTGCTTTAGACGCTCTGCTTTCTTTGGAAAGCGTTTTTTCATTGCTTTACTTCTGTACAACCGCTTTACGATTTCCGCTATATACAACCCTGATTTCATATACGGGTCTATAAAAGTATGGTTCGGGTCATCATAACAGTTCGGGTTTTCCTGCTCCAAAAGGTCAACCATCTGTCGGACTATCTTTCTTGGCGTGAATATCTGATTGGTCTTCTGGGGCGGTATGTAGTCGAAAATGTCTTCCTTGCTTTTTTCGTCAAAGTAGTCCGCAAGTTTCGTTCTCAGACGCATAAATTCTTTTACCGAATCGTTGAATACAACCGGGTCAAACAGATTTCCCTCAAAGTGTAAGACTTCTTCGCTGTCCTCTTGCGTATAGTCGCCACCGTCACGCAGAAAACAAAAGTCACTTATGGTAATCCCTGTCACCTCAAAGAATACATTGTCGGGTATGACTTTATCAAAGTTTTCCAGTGTTACGCTGTCGTTTCCGTATGCCATTAAAAATGACGGTATCGTCCTTGAAAATCCTCGCAGATGGGCTTTGACGGAATTTTCTATACTGTTCTTTTCCTGCTCCTTGACTGATGTTTCTACCGTTCGGACTATATCTTCTTCTGCCGTTGTTATAAATGTTTCTACCGAAACGGACAAGTTTTCTTTGAGTTGTTCGGCAACCTGTTCTTTTTTCTGGGCGAACTCCTGCTTTACCGCATTGACTTCTTCCTGTGTGGTGCAAGTCTGTAAGATTTCCTGCTGTTCGTTTTCTAAACGCTTTGTCTGAATG
>CACWNY010000108.1 GCA_902762375.1 uncultured Ruminococcus sp.
TCTGCTATTTTCCTTGCACTTATTATACCATGTTTTATCCTGAAACTCTACTGTTTATCAGCATTTCAAGGTGCTTAGGGAGAAAAAAGCAGTCACTACATAGATATTGACATTAATCGTTTAAATCTTATGAAAGCAAATAAAGAAGTAATTCTTCCATTATCTGATATTGAAATCAAGGGACTTTTAGATATATATGATAATTCTTCATTGCTTAATTCCAGAAACAAAAGCATTATTATGTTAATGCTTGACTGCGGACTTCGTTTGGGAGAAGTTGTAAGCCTGCAATTAAATGATATTGATTTTGTAAATCATTGTCTTGTTGTAAATGGCAAAGGCAGTAAACAACGTGTCGTTCCTTTTGGTTCTGCTTTGTCTAAACAGCTTTTAACTTATTTTGATTATCGTAACAGCGTTTCATCGGCAAGCAGCTGCGTGTTTCTTACTAAGAAAAATACTGACATTACCCGTAATACAATTAAAATGCTTTTTGCCCGAATAAAAAAGCAAAAGTCATTTTCAAGAGTATATCCTCATTTGCTCAGACATACTTTCGCTACGAATTATATATATAACGGTGGGAACTTAGAGGTGCTTCGTGTTCTGATGGGTCATTCTACTATCAACATTACTCAGGTTTATATACACCTTGCCGCACAGATGCATTTGATAAACGATCATTACAACAGTCATCTTGATAATTTGGCTCTATAATAAATGTTGGGGTAACAAATAGAGCCTACAAGAAAAATATAAAAAAGTAGAGCATATTTGCCATAAATCCGTTATAATAGAATTGACAAAAAAACAGAAACGGAGACAGCTAATATGCTCTATAATTATTCTACAGAAGAACTCATCGGATTGCAAGGCTTAATAATAAAAAAAATCGAAGCAAATGAAAAAGAAATACATATCCACGGTGAACTCGAAAGGAAAACACATATATGTCCTGACTGTGGAGCTGAAACAGACAAAATACACGACTACCGTATACAAGTAATCAAGGATATTCCAATTTACAACAAAAATGCATTTATTTTTCTTAAAAAGCGACGTTATCGCTGCCAATGCGGAAAACGCTTCTATGAAGATAATACCTTTTTACCTCGTTATCACAGAAGAACTAATCGTTTGTCGGCGTATATTATCTACAAATTGAGAACAATGGTAACATTTACAGACGTTGGAAAAGAAGTAAACCTTTCAACAACAACTGTTATGAGAACGTTTGATCTTGTTTCATATTCTCCTAAAGATCTTCCTACGACACTTTCAATTGATGAATTCAAAGGAAACACAAACAAAGAAAAATACCAATGTATCATAACCGATCCGGTTAACAAGGTAGTAATGGATATCCTTCCTAAACGCTATGAAAACTACTTAACAACCTATTTTTTGAAGTTTGATAAGTCTGAAAGGGATAAAATCACCGCTTTTGTCAGCGATATGTGGAAGCCTTACGCCTCTTTGGCTTCCAATCTGTTTAAGAACGCCGAGCAGATCGTTGACAAATACCATTGGATAAGACAGGTGTTCTGGGCTTTTGACAGTGTCAGAAAACAGGTTCAGAAAAAACTCGGAAAACAATACCGCATTTATTTCAAACACTCACGAAAACTTCTTTTTAAACGATTTAACGAGCTTACCGATGAGCAAAAGCTGCAGGTTAATATTTTGCTCTATGCTTCTCCCTCACTTTCTACCGCTCATTTCTACAAAGAGGAGTTCTTGAAAATCCTTGATTGCAAAGACAGAGCTTCCGCAAAGGTTGCTCTCTCTGACTGGATTAATTCTGCTTATGATTGTGGCATTGAACGATTCCGTAAATGTGCTCAGACTATGATTAACTGGATGACCGGCATTCTCAATTCTTTCTCTACCCCTGTTACAAATGGCTTTACCGAGGGTTGTAACAACAAGATCAAAGTCCTCAAAAGAATTGCCTTTGGCTACCAAAATTTCAATAGATTCAGAAATCGTATCCTTCATATATTTTCCAATCAGTCCCTTGTTAACCTAAAACAAGCGACAGCTTCTTAGCCATCGCTTGTTAATATAATCTCATTCTGTTTTACTCGGGTTTACCCCAACTATTGACACAGAGCC
>CACWNY010000109.1 GCA_902762375.1 uncultured Ruminococcus sp.
ACAATTACACCGTCCAATGCTACAAACAAAACGGTAACATGGACAACAAGTAACAGCAGTATTGCCACTGTATCAGGCGGCAAAGTAACAGCGGTTTCAAAAGGAACAGCGACCATTACAGCAAAGTCAAATAACGGTAAGACAGCGACTTGTAAAGTAACGGTAATACTCAAAAATAATGAGTTTGAGTGGGGAAAAGATAACTGGAATTTTACAAACAGTTACGACTATTTTGGCTATACTACTTACAGAAAACAGATAGACAGTGATTATGTAGATGTATTAAAGAAAAATCTTACGAATTCTGAATATAATGCAGTTTTTGGAACAAGAGCGTATTATGGTTGGATAGATGATATGTGGGGTGGTTCATGTTATGGAATGTCCTCACTGACACTTTTGTCTAAAAACGGAAATCTTTTGCCATTCAATGTCTATAAAAGCGGAGCAACTAAGTTAAATGATTTAAATTATCCATTGAGTAGTCGTAAAGTCAGTTCATTGATTACTTATTATCAAATGTTACAAGTCAAAGATGTTATTCAACAGCAATACAGAAAAGTTCCCAACCAAAGCAATAAAACCAATATAGAAAATATCATTTCGCTTTTGAATAGAAAGAGTACAGTATTATTGGGATTTAGCAAAGCCAATTGGGGAGGTCACGCAATTTTAGCATATGGATATGAATATGGCAGTTATACATTCAGCGGAGTGACTTATCAAGGCTGTATTAAAATCTGTGACCCGAATTTTTCAAAAGCATACGATAAAAATGCAAATATCTACTTTAATACATCAAGTTATAACTGGTGTATACCCGCATACAATTATGCAGAAATGTTGTCTGTAAAAGGAGCAAAATTCAACTATGTAGGTGCAAATGTCGATGAAATCAATGAGGGTGGATATTTATCCGCAAGTTCTGATAACAGTAAAACAGATGATTTTATCGCTCGTATTGATGCTGTTGCTATATCATCAGAAAACCGTTTTGTGTCAAAAGTAGTTAATAATAACGGGTTGTATTTTAATCGCAGTTCTGCTCCGGGAGAAATTATTGAAGATTATTCGTATGTTTCAGCAGGTAATTCAAAAGGAATATTTGGTTATAACCTTTATGATTCCAAGTCGGCTTACAGAGTTATGCAGGAAAATGCAGAAGAACTTAATCTGAAAATGGATTATGAAAAATGTGATCTGGCAGCTTCTTCCAAAGCAGGTAAAAATGTAATTTTTGATCCGAAAGGTTTCGTCAGCGTTGAAGGGGAGTCGGCGGATTATAGCTTGTCTATGGTGTTTGATGAGGATTATCCTACGGATTGGTTTGCCATTAGTGTGAAAGGTTCCGAAACAAATACAGCTTCTTTAGAAAAGGCAGAAAATGGTTACATTCTTTCATCTGACAATTTAAAGAATGTGAGCATTGATGTAAATAATAAGGAGATTGAGGTTGAAAGAATATTTACAACAACTTATCCATCTGTATATATTTATGAAAAAAATCTTAATACCATAGGATTAAAAGTAGATATGGATAATAACGGTACTTATGAAACAGAACTGACAGATACACAAAAAGACCCGACCGGTGTATCACTGAATAAATCTTCTCTGATAGTAGGCGTAGGAGAGAAATTCAAATTTCATGCAAAAGTACCCAATGGGGAAAACGCAGGAACATTTACTTATACTTCATCAAAAAATGCTGTTGCCACTATTGATAAAAACGGCAGCATGACAGCAAAATCAACAGGAACAACCATAATTACGGTAACAACTTATAATGGAAAGACGGCTAAATGTCGTGTAACGGTAAAAAATGCTCCGACAAGTATTTCTATCAACCGTAAAAACAGTATTATGGGATTGGGTGAAACATTCTATCTTGAGGGCAGCTTAGCCAATGACGAAGCATCAAGAGTTCTGACCTTTTCATCAAACAAGCCCGAAGTAGCAACGGTAACAGAGGGAGGAATTGTTACCGCAAAGTCCATAGGTACAGCGATTGTCAGCATTACCACCTATAACGGACAAAAGGCTACTTGTCGTGTTACTGTCAGAAATGCTCCC
>CACWNY010000110.1 GCA_902762375.1 uncultured Ruminococcus sp.
TCTGACAGTAACACGACAAGTAGCCTTTTGTCCGTTATAGGTGGTAATGCTGACAATCGCTGTACCTATGGACTTTGCGGTAACAATTCCGCCATCTGTTACCGTTGCTACTTCGGGTTTGTTTGACGAAAAGGTCAGAACTCTTGAGGCTTCGTCATTGGCTAAACTGCCCTCAAGATAGAATGTTTCGCCTAAGCCCATAATACTGTTTTTACGATTGATGGAAATACTTGTAGGGGCATTTTTTACCGTTACACGACATTTAGCCGTCTTTCCATTATAAGTTGTTACCGTAATTATGGTTGTTCCTGTTGACTTTGCTGTCAGGCTGCCGTTTTTATCAATAGTGGCAACAGCACTTTTTGATGAAGTATAAGTAAATGTTCCTGCGTTTTCCCCATCGGGTACTTTTGCCTGAAATTTGAATTTCTCTCCTACGCCTACTATCAGAGAAGATTTATTCAGTGATACACTTGTCGGGTCTTTTGGGGTATCTGTCAGTTCTGTTTCATAAGTACCGTTATTGTCTGTATCGACTTTAAGACCGATAGTAGTGGGATTGATTTCATATATCAAAACCTTATCATACGCTGTGTTGTAATTCAAAATTGCAGAATTAACATCGTTATTTGCCTTGACTTTAACATTATTCATATTATCTGCACTAAAAACATAACCTTCATCTGTTTTTCTAAGTGATGCACTATCAACATCAGAACCACTGACTTGAATAGTATACCAGTCTGTTGGATAATCATAGTTATCTGTCATTGATAATTTATAGCCGGTATTATCGCCGTTAATTTCTATACAACCATCCGGTGAGAATTTTGCTGTTCTTCCTTTATCAGCCTCAGCGATAAGAAAGCTGTTTTCATATGATAATGATAAATCCAACTTTTCTGTGTCATCTGTCTTCAGGATATAACCTGAAGAAGCATCTTTCATTGCAAACATAAGATCACAATTATCAAATTCTGTATCAGCAAAAGAAGAAAAGACTTTAATATCATCATCAGAAGTTGCTGTACTCATCCATAAACCATTTGATAAATTTGCTTTTGTGAGTTTATAATTGCCTGTCAGTGCTGCTGAATGTAATACCGCAATATAATCGCTCACGGTAACATTTGATGTTCCGTTTAAATATCCATGATAATTAATATATTTCATATCATCAGTAATAAAACTTAATATACTTCCATCATCAGAGTTTAATTCATAGTAAGGAATAATCCATGAGCCATTAGATGAATTGAAATACAGACAAAAGTTGTCATTATAATTTACACTGTTATTATCATAGATGAGTATTTTTCCGTTGTAAGCTTTCCTGTTATATGAATATGTACCATATTCAACGCCATAAGCCACTACAGCATGTCCACCCCACGAATATCCGTAAAAGTATCCATGAAAACACAAAAGCGTTGGAGAACCATCTTCAAGACATTTCAATAAAGAGTTCAATTTTTCTTTTTCATTTTCATTATAGAAATTCTTACAGACTTGTTGCTGAATAACATCCGTATACTGCAATGCAAAATAATAGTTTATAAGTGATTTCACCTCGTTTGTCGGAGGCTTTGAAATATCATGCAGAAAATTAGCTCCGCTTTGATATACACTTGGCTTCAAAATACTATTGCTTGCTAAGATAGATGTAGAAGCCATACCATAGCACGAACCACCCCAAGAACTATTTTTTACATATTCTGTTATATTAGCTTTTTCTGTATTTGACAATCCATCCATTAATGCATTCCAATATTTATCGTTCATGTAGTAAGTATTGCCAAAGTTATCTTGTGAATTGGAAAAGCTCCAGTTATCTGCACCATCTGTAAATTTTTTTGTTTCTTTTTTTACATTAACAGTACAAGTTGCTGTCTTGCCGTTATTTGATTTCGCTGTAATGGTGGCTTTTCCTGTTGATACAGCTTTTACTGTTCCGTTAGACACCGTAGCAACACTGCTGTTACTTGTTGTCCATGTTACTGTTTTGTTTGTAGCATTGGACGGTGTAATTGT
>CACWNY010000111.1 GCA_902762375.1 uncultured Ruminococcus sp.
CAGGAAAAAGGTGTGTCGGGATTTAAGGTATCGGCAAGTGACAGGGACGCTATTCAGGATTTGAAAACTGCAGCCGAGAAGAAAGAATTTGATGTACTGCTGGTATTTATGTTCGACAGAATAGGAAGAATTGACGATGAAACACCCTTTGTCGTAGAATGGTTTATCAAACACGGTATTGAGGTATGGAGTGTCAACGAGGGAGAGCAGAGAATGGACAGTCATGTGGATAAGTTGATGAATTATATTCGATTCTGGCAGGCAAACGGAGAAAGTCAGAAAACTTCCACCCGTGTAAAGACAAGGCTCAATCAGATGACTATGGAAGGTCAATTTACGGGAGGTGTTGCACCGTTTGGTTATAAGCTGATAAAAAGTGGGACTTTCAACAAAAAGGGCAGAGAACTGATGGAAATCATCGTAGATGATACGGAGGCGGAAATTGTCAGAATGATATTTGATATGACTGTCAAAGAGGGATACGGTTCCTACAGAATGTCAGCGTTTCTGTTGGACAGCGTTCGCAGAAAAATGATGAGAAACAGCAGATAGCCAGAACAACAAAAGGAAGTACACTACTTTCAGGAAATGTTTACTGTGCTCATTGTGGAAATAAAATGATATCGACAAGCTACATAGACAGATATGACAGGGCAGACGGAACACAGTACAAGGTAAGACGGCAGAGATATATCTGTACCAACAAAGCAATGCACAGAGGTGCGTGCGATGGACAGTCAGCTTATGTTGCTCAGAGAATAGACGGTGCAGTCATAGAGATACTGAAAAGCTATCTGTCAATGATAAAATCAACTCCAAAAGATGTCGCACTGGAAAGAAGATATCAGTCGGAAATATCAGGATTGAAGAAAAAACAGACAAGATTACTGAAAGAAACGGAGAAAATCAGAAAACAGGTAGTGGAATTATCGGCAGAAATAGGCAGGTCGCTGATAGGGGAGAGCAGATTTACTCCCGATATGCTGTCTGCTTTTATCGAAGCAACGAACGCATTACTGCATCAGAAAGAAACAGAACTGCTTGAAGTACAGAATGCTCTTGCCAATCAGCAGACAGCAATGGAGAAACTGGATTATTACTACGCACAGTTCAGAACATGGGCAGAAGAATTTGAGAGTTCGAGTATAGAACAGAAAAAAATGATAGTATGTCAACTGATAAAGGAAATCAACATATCCAGAGGGTATGAGATTGACATAGTGTTCGATATCAATTATGAGCAATTTATTTCAGGAACGGAAGAGTATAGAACATTAAAGTAAAAAAAGGACAATATGGAAATTGAAAATAACCAATTTTCATATTGTCTTGACGAAATATTATGCTATAATTAATATGGATAACGAAAATCATAACAATCGGTAGGGAGGTAGTACAGTGGGAATCTATTTGAATCCAACTAACGAAAGTTTTATTGAAGCAGTTAATTCTGAAATATATGTAGATAAATCAGAACTTATATCATTTACCAATAAAAAAATAAGGACTTCTCAAAAATATATTTGCGTAAGCCGTCCGAGAAGATTTGGAAAATCTGTAAATCTTGGTATGCTGTCAGCGTATTACAGCAGAGGTTGTGACAGTAAAGAATTGTTTGACAGTCTTTTTATTGCAAAGAACGAAGATTATCTGAAACATCTGAATAAATATAATGTAATTTATATCAATATGCAGGAGTTTTTAAGTAACAGCGAAAATATTAAGGAAATGTTGTTGCTTATCAGAAAAATCATTTTAAAAGACTTTAAAAAAGAGTATCCTGATATGGATTGGGATATAAATACAGGGTTGTCTTTTCACTTCAGTGAATTTTATGAAATAACAAATATCCCGTTCGTTATCTTAATTGATGAATGGGACTGTGTTATGCGTGAGCATATGAACGATAAAGAATCGCAGAAAACTTATCTTGACTTTCTCCGCAGTTGGTTAAAAGACAAAAGTTATGTCGCTCTTGCCATATGACGGGTATTCTGCCGATAAAGAAATACGGAACACATTCGGCACTGAATATGTTTGATGAATATTCTATGCTGGGTTCTCGTGGAATAGAAAAGTATATAGGTTTTACAGATGATGAAGTTCGGGTACTTTGTCAAGAATACGATGTCAGTTTTGAGAATATGAAAGCCTGGTACGATGGTTATCAACTTAATGGTGCAGAATTATACTGTCCCCGTTCAGTGATAAAAGCGATTGATTCACAGTCATTCGGAGGTTACTGGACAGAAACAGAAACTTACGAGGCACTGGCAAAATATATTGCACTGAACTTTGATGGTCTGCATGATACAATAGAGGAACTACTGTCAGGACAACCGCAACCAGTAGTTACCCGAACTTTTACCAATGATATGGTTACTTTTGAAAGTAAAGATGATATTCTGACACTGCTTATCCATCTGGGATATTTAGGATATAATTCTGATGACAGGACAGTATATATTCCCAACAAGGAAATTGCTGATGAATTTGTTATCAGTATGGAAGCAACTGGATTGTGGAAAGAAACAATCGGTGCAGTTATGCAGTCAAGGAAACTTCTTGAAGATACGCTGAGATGTGACAGTGAAAGTGTAGCCAAAGCAATTGAAGAAATCCACGACAGTAATTCTTCCGTTATCAATTACAATAATGAACAGTCACTGAGATTTATTATTTTGATTGCGTATTACTATGCGAAAGAACATTATGATATTGTTCAGGAAATGCCTGCGGGAAAAGGTTTTGCGGACATTATGTTCATTCCTAAGCCGAAAACAAATACGGAGAAATATCCGCCTATGGTAGTAGAACTGAAATGGGATTACTCTGCTGAAACGGCAATCAGGCAAATCAAGGAAAGAAACTATTCTGAAAAACTGCAGAGTTTTGAGAAAGTACTGTTGGTCGGTATCAGCTATAAGAAAGTTATCAAAGACAATAAAAAGCATGAATGTATCATTGAAGAATATAAAATTCAGAAAAAATAAATTTGGAGTGTCATAAAACAGGATTTCGCAATGGTTTTTCTGTACATTCGCCAGAGCGCA
>CACWNY010000112.1 GCA_902762375.1 uncultured Ruminococcus sp.
GGGACCCTACTCACTGGTTTTATTGTCGTCGTGCATAACCAGCTCATGCAATTTGTCTAACGTAACTACTTCTGTGACTTCGCCGTTTTTTCGCTTCCGTTTGAACCGGATGCCGTGTGTGCCGTTTGGGAGAATGACGGCCTCTCCCAACGGGATTCCCTGCTGCGGGGAGTAAATCATATTTTCTGTTCTTTTCAATCGAAATTCTCTGTTCACTCTGCTTGTGTTCCTTTCTACTCTGTAGTACTGCATTCGTTCATCCTGATTCGCAATTCCTTTGTGTAGCGACCAATCTTCCGACGTGATTATAGTTTTCTAAATCCATGTCTGTGTCGGCAAGTTTGAATCTTTTTGTGGCGTTTTTGTTTTTACTGATAAAGCAGGATACTTTTCCTTCCTCAAATTCCAAATCAGTATCAAAAAACAGTATAGTGTCTTTTACAATACCGTGTTTCAGAAAATGATCTCCGCCGTCCGCCGGGAATACGACAAGGTTTCTTTGCGGGTTGTTTTTTAATAAAAAATGTGGTACTTCGATATAGCCTTGGATTTTTTCATCATCGTATTTTATCATAACCGACTCCTTTCTAAATTTTTTGAACTTTTATGCACTTTGCTATTGACAAAGTTCAAATAATTTCGTATAATGTGCGTGTAAGTTCAAATTGTTTTCAACGATATATTAGCACTTACTTGAACAAATGTCAATATATTTTTTGAACTTTTTTGAACATTAGATAAAATCAGAAGGAGTGGTTATCAAAAATGAAGACATTTTCTGAAAAAGTTAAGGATGCGCGACTGCAGCTTGGGCTTTCACAAACTCAGCTTGGTGATGCTGTAGGGATTTCCCTTCGTGCTATTGTGTCTTATGAGAAAGGTGAGAAAAAACCCCGTCCGGGAACTATGCTGAAACTTGCTAAAGCACTTGGTGTTTCGGTAAAGTTCTTATCAGACGACACTTGCAAAAACCCTATGGAGGATATTGAAAAGGACAGCTACATTGAAGAGGCGCGTGAAAAATACGGTGCAAAAGGTGCGCGCGATGTTGATAAACTTCTTGCCGACAACGCCGCTTTGTTTGCCGGTGGTGAGCTGTCTCAGGAGCAGAAAGACGCCTTTTTCCAAGCTGTAATGACTGCTTATGTTACCTGTAAAGAGGAAGCAAAGGCGAAATTCGGCAGAAAAGATAGCTGATTACATCAATTACAATTGAATATAAGTGTTCATAGAGATTTTGGGAATCTGTCAGAGCATTGTCCGTTTTTTGGTACAACGGATAATTTATACTATAATTGGGAGAGTCTCTAAATAGTCAAAATGAACTGTAGGTTTTTGCCTTTTTTCTGATTCTTATCTTGATTACATGGGCGAATTGCGCCCATATGACAATAGGAGGAGTGGTACTTGTACTACGCTGAAATTGTAAGAGCTGTTGATCGACTGAAAAGACGGTATCATGAAACCGACCCGATTAAATTATGTGCGGCAATGGGGATTATTCTGATACCGCAATCGCTCGGAATAGCGCAGGATGCAATTAAGGGATTTTATCTCGAAAGCAAAAGAATCCGAACTATTACTGTTAATTCAGATATGCCTTTACTGATTCAGAAGTTTATTGTTGCGCATGAGTTAGGACACGCCGAATTACACCGTAAACTTGGTATGTTTGCATTTAACGAGGTAGGATTATTTGATGAAAGCAGTCGGCAGGAAAAGGATGCTAATCTTTTTGCGGCAGAATTATTGCTTGATGATGATGAGGTGCTTCAGACGTTAAATGAAGACAACACCTTTTTTTCCGCTGCAGCAAGCCTTGAGATTCCAATGGAACTTCTTGATTTTAAATTCCGTGTTATGAAGTGGAAGGGTTATAAATTGGTTGAACCACCCATTATAGCGCGGAGCAATTTTCTGAAAGATTTGGAAATACCTGAAAATAATGACTACGACTGGTAAGCCACCGATCAACTACGACTGGTAAGCCACCGATCATTTGTGTGGCGTACAGCGTGATTCGCAACATTTCCCGATGATGTTTGGGAGGATGGACACAAATGAAACGGATACTCGAAAAAATATATGTCAAAGTAAATTCGGATTTTGACTCAACCGGCTATATGATGCCGCGGACAATAACATGGGCAGATGGCCGGACATTTAAGATTGATGAAGTAAAAGATTTTCGTCCCGCTTCAACACTTGCAAAGGGACACAGCGGAGATTGTTATACGGTTGTTATCAGGGGTGAAGAGAAATTCCTGTTCTTCGAGAAAACCGACGACCTGTTTGCATCTCGGGTCGGCAGATGG
>CACWNY010000113.1 GCA_902762375.1 uncultured Ruminococcus sp.
TATTTGCTCCTTTGTGTGCAATCGTTCCCCAGAGCTTGCAGATACGAGCAGGATTGAATACAGTCGTGTCTACTTCAACTTCGTCATCGCTGAATTTTTCGGACAAGACTTTCAGTGCATTTTCAAAGACAGACACATTCTCTGATATGTTCGGAACGTCAAAGCGGTAAACCAAATGAATACCGTTTCCACTCATGGCACGAATCGGTTCTTTAAAGCCACGTTCGGACATAAAGCCATGTATGACTTTGGCTTTGTCCTTTGCAAGCTGTAACTCTTTGTCCGAACTGCTGACACCTGACATTCTTTTGGGATCTAAATCAATCAAGAGCCAGTGAAGATTTGTTATCTCATTGTCTTTTGTAGTCGGCTGAACATTCTCCATGAAGCAGTCATGCTGTTGACGAGCATAGCAGGACATATCAATCGGATTGAGAGTGATGAAGATGTTGGCGGCTTTGGCTGTCGGTGTACGTGAGTTCCAATTCGGGCGGAAGTCCTGCAAGGCTTTGATGGCAGTGTCGGCATTGGTGAAGTAACCGCTTGCATTGTAGTTGCCGTTGATCAAACGAATTTCAAAAAGTTCTTCGTTCGGATGTAAGAGATGAATGGCTTTTGAAATATTTTTGTTATCTAAGACAAATAAGGACATAAAAAATCCCCTCCGTAAAAATAATTTTTTCACGAGGGTACAACTCATAACACTTGATTTTTTTATTTGATTATGTTACAATGGTTTAAACAAATTAAATAATCAAATAATGCATTGAGTTGTGACCTCTTTGTGTTGTTGGGGCAGTGGTATTTGCGGTACCGCTGTCCTTTTATTGTAACTCATTGAAAGATTTTTTGCAATGATAATTTGACAATATCTTCTAAAAAATTTTAATTTTGAAAAATCCTGTAAATATATTTCCGTATGAGAATTAAAAAATATGGTAAAAAAGAGGAATATGCAAGCATGGATTTTGTATATACAAAGTACATCCAAAATCGCTTAGTGGTGAAATCCCCACACCCCTTACTTTTTGCACTCAGCAAAAAGCCAAATCGCTTTGCTCACCATCGAATGAAAAAGAGATAGATAAAAGTTGATTGAAAAATTTTTGTGGATGCAGAAAATTAATTTCTAAAATTCAATGATAAAATTTTACAAGGCGATTTTTTGAAAATCATAAAAAATTTTTTCTTCTTGGTTATGAGAAATTAACAAAATTGATTTTGCAGTTTGTAAAAAAATTTTTGTCGAAAGAAGTTCCAAAGACGAAATCTATACTTGCAACAGTTTGGATATTTGCGTTAAAATAAAATTAGAGTTTTGCCAACATGAAAAAAATTTTTCAAAGGATACAGTGAGGGATAGACAATGCAGATGACGATCAGGCAACTTGCTAATGAACTTGGAGTAAGCAAGACGACTATAAACAAAATCATATCGGGCTTAGGAGTGCAACATACAATTCAGAAAGTCGGTAATAAGTATTTGCTCTCCGAAACACAAATCTTGCAAATAAAAATGCAGTTAGCACAAAATGAAAAATCGAAAATCGAAAACTTGAAATCGCAAACCGATGACCAAAAATCGAAAAACGAAAACTTCGAAAACCGAAAACTTAAAATCGCAAACTGACGACCAAAAATCGAAAACCGAAAACCTGAAATCGCAAACCGACGACCAAAAATCGAAAACCGAAAACTTGAAATCGCAAACTGATAATCAGAATTTGATTCTGATTTTGGAGAAACAGTTGTCACTTCTGAATGAACAGTTGGCTATTAAAGATGAGCAGATCATGGATTATCGTGAACAAATAAAATTTTACCAAGAACAAATTCTAATGCTCACCCAAAGTTTACACGATGCTACAACCGCTTTAACTGCTGCACAGGCTCTCCATGCAGGGACCATTCAAAAACAGCTTACTGAACATTCCCTTATGGATCAATCGTCTGGGGAACCGGAAGTGCATAAACAAAAACAAGGATTTCTTTCGAGGTTATTTGGTAGAAAAGAGTAAAAGAAAATAAAATTTGTTTTTTGGCGTTTTAAGATAAAATCATATTATACAAGGAGTGGCATGAAGGTAAATGACTGGTGTGTCATGCAGGGACTATCGGTAAAGATATTTTACTATCGTCTGAAGGTGATCCGTAAGGAAATGCTTAGCGAAACCGACCAACATGATATTGTACCTCTGATGCAGTGTAAAACCGAAATGCCGTCAGATATGAGCACAATAATGTCAGATGAAAAGATACATATTACCGGAAACGGAATTCAAATCGCTATGCCGGCAAATGTATCTTCGGAGTTGATAACAGCCATACTTCGGGAGATGCAGTCATGTTAAAGGAAATAAGCGGACCGTATTACATTGTATGCGGATACACAGACCTTCGTCGTGGCATTGATGGACTTGCAGGTATCGTTCAGCAGAATTTTAAGCTTGATGTATGTTCGGGAGCAGTATTTCTGTTTTGCGGACGAAGATACGACAGGATAAAAGCGTTACTGTGGGAAGGTGATATTTTTCTGCTGCTTTACAAGCGTCTTGACAACGGCAGATTTCAGTGGCCGAGAAACAAAACAGAGGCCGAACAGATCACAGCAGAGCAATACACATGGCTGATGCAGGGACTTTCAATCGAGCAGCCAAAAGCGATAAAAAAGTCAAAAAGAAAGCCCGATATCATGTAAAAAAACTTCAAAAAACCGCATAAACACTGGACTTTCCGGCACATTTATGGTATAATAGATGTGTCGGAAATTTGTTTTGGAGGTGCAGAAAAGATGAAAATGCCTGATAATATTTCACCTGAAATTGCAGCATATATCAAGGCGTTACAGACAGAAAACAGCAAGCTCCCATGGGTTTTTGTACCACGGGAGTTTCTCTTTTCTATATTACGCCGGAGGATTGAGGGGATACGAGGCTTTTAACAGTTAAAACAATCCTATAAAAAGTTATAAAAATATATTGACTTTTATAATTTTCGCAACATATCAAAACAATTTTTAAAAAGAAAGAGAGGTGAAAACCGTTATTGAGAAATTGACAAAAGCAAACTTTTATGTTAAAATCAGAGAAGATACGAAGCCTATGCGACAGCCAAGCGATGATGGCAGAGTAAATATTACGAAAGGAGAATGGATTAGCGGTTAACCATTACTGCTATGATAAGGGAGCAGGAATCCCCTCCGGGTACAGCGTAGTCATTCGCTGTCAGGGCGGTAACCAGTCCGTTCGGTTCAAGTGTGGTAGCATAGGACACAATTCCGATAGATGTAATATCGAAATGCACAAAATCAACTTCTCTGATTTGTGTATATGTACCCGTACGTTAGCAGGGAATTTACGCCTTTGGAGTGTCATATCAAACATGAGTAGATTTATTATCGAAAATGGACACGGTGAACAAGGAATGGAACATAAAAGTTGTTTTTAT
>CACWNY010000114.1 GCA_902762375.1 uncultured Ruminococcus sp.
AGTAATGGCAGTGGCAGTAAGGGAGAGATTGCGGAGATTTGGAGTACCTTTCACGCAAGCAGGAGAAAGCGTTGGGGTCGCAGTCGCTTCCCCACGCACTCCACATCGGACGGCAGAGCCGACCGTTCGGGGATTTTCATCCCTTGAATTTATGGGGTCAGATTTTCAGTTTAGGGTCGGGGTCAGGGGTTGCAACTGTAAAAAGTGCCGATTTTACGGCATTTTCGCAGGGGTTGTACATAGGAGCTGTCAGCAAAAAGGAGTTGTTACACTTGGAAAACAATACAGAAGAAAAGCGTAAGTTTGCCTTGTGGATAAAGCAGTCCACAATGGAACGGATTGAGAGAGAATACAAGGTTGATGATTGCAGAAGCAAAAGTGAATTTATTGAAAAAGCGGTACTTTTCTATCTTGGGTATCTTTCGTCAAAGGATAATGAGGAATATTTTTCAAGCGTCATCACTTCCACGCTGAAAGCTGTTGTTGATGAGAGTGACAACAGACTTGGCAGAATGATATTCAAGCTGGCGGTGGAACTGGCAATCACGATGAATATTATCGCATCGGCGGAAGATATTGACAAGGATTCCCTTGAAAGATTAAGAGGAGAATGTGTCCGTGAAGTCAGACGGCTGAACGGTTCATTTTCATTCAAAGACGCTTACGAATGGCAGAAGGAGTGAGAACTTTGGCGAAAATCATTACGAAATTCAGGTATTCAAAACCGACAGCAGACAGGAAAATCGGCGGTTATGCAGGATATATTGCTACCCGTGAGGGTGTGGAAAAGATAGACGATTCTAAAAAGTACGCACCTGTCACGAAAAAACAAAGGGAGATTATCAGAAAAATCCTGAAAGATTTTCCCGACAGTAAGGAAATGTTTGAGTATGACGACTATCAGAAAAATCAGACAGTCGGGTCAGCTTCTGAATTTATTACGAGAGCAGTTGAGGACAATGCGGTAAAAATAACAGGTCGTGAGGGTTATGCAAAGTACATTGCTATGCGACCGAATGCAGAAAAGACAGGTACGCACGGACTGTTTACCGATGACGGAGTGGTAGTAAATCTGCCTGATGTGATGAAAGAAATCAATCGGCACAATGGTAATATCTGGACGATTATCGTGTCTTTACACCGTGAAGATGCCCAAAGATTAGGCTTTGATACAGGTCAGCGTTGGCGTGATATGCTGCGGACACAGACCGCCGAAATCTCCAGAAACTTTAAAATCCCGATGAAAAATCTGAAATGGTACGGTGCTTTTCATAACGAATCCCACCATCCGCACATCCATATGATAGTCTATTCCAACGATGAAAAAAGCGGATTTCTTTCAAAAAAAGGTGTGGAAAATCTGCGGTCTTCCTTTGCCAACAGTATTTTCAGTCAGGATATGTACTGTTCTTTTGAAAAACAGACCGAATACCGTGACAGACTGCGTAGTGACGGAAAGAAAATGATAGCCAATATTGTGGTGGAAATACAGAATAATTCTTTTGTCAGTCCCGAAATGAAAAGACTTATCTTTGAACTTGCCGACCGTCTTTCCAAAGCAAAAGGAAAGAAATCATACGGTTATCTTCCACCTGAAATCAAAAATATCGTAGATAAAATCATTATTGAACTGGCAAAAGATGAAAGAATAAAGGAATTATATAACCTATGGTATCAGCAAAAGGAAGATGTAACGAGGATATACACCGACAGTATTCCGCCGAGAAAACCGCTTGTTCAGAACGAAGAATTCCGACCGCTGAAGAATGCCGTCATCAATGAAATTCTGAAAATGACGGATATAGAAGAAATGTATCACAGAATAAAGGCAGAAAATCCTGTTGTGGCGGAGGAACTGAAACAGAAACTGTATGGGATTTACAGAGAAAACAGACAGAATTATTGTGCAACGATGGTTACTCTGAAGTTGTTTCAGTATTTCGGAAGTATGTTTGAAAATCAGACAGAGGGTATTCAGACAAATCGTCAGATAAGAACAGACCGAAAGCTGTTCAGAAAAATTGCAGAGAAAAAACAGGCTCAGGGTCTTAAACAGTGAGGTAAAAAGTAATGAACGGAAAGGTTTATTTTTCAGACGAGGACAGAAGAAAGGCAAGAACAACGGATATTGCGGAGTTTTTAAGGCGGAACGGAGAGAGTGTCAGGCGTTGCGGTTCGGAATATGTGTGGCTTGACGGTTCGCAGAAAGTGACAGTACGGAACAATGTATGGTTCAGTCATTACGAACAGAAAGGCGGTGACGCTGTTGATTTTGTCAGAAAATATTTTGATAAGAACTATTATGAGGCAGTCAGAATGTTGCTTGGCGATAACTTTACCGTCAGAAAAGAAAAGGAAGAAAAGCCGTTTATACTGCCAAAGCCAAACGACAGTATGAACAGGATGTACGCTTATCTTCTGATGACAAGAGGAATTGACAGACAGATTCTCGATACATTCGTAAGGAATAAATTGATTTATGAATCAGCCGACTATCACAACGCTGTTTTTGTCGGTTACGATAAAGACGGAACTCCACGACACGCACACAAGCGTGGAACAGTAAAAAACAATGCGTTCAAAGGAAATGTATCGGGCAGTCAACCGCAGTACAGTTTTCACTGGAACGGAAACAGCCGTCATATTTTCTTGTTTGAGGCACCCATAGACCTGTTGTCTTTCATCTCTTTACACAAGGAAAACTGGCAAAGACACACTTATGCTTCTGCCTGTTCGGTGAGTGACAGAGTGTTATTTCAATGCCTGAAAGACAATCCGAAACTGAATAATGTCTATCTGTGTCTGGATAACGATGAGGCAGGTCGGACCGCAGGCAGAAGAATTCAGGAAAAATTATCTGAAATGAATATCCGTTCAAAAATCCTCGTTCCGAAATTAAAAGACTGGAACGAGGATTTGTTATGCGAAAGGAACGGTGAAACGGTATGTCAGGAACTACATTACTGATTGTGTCAGGCGGAGTTGTCCTGCTGATTTTTCTGCTTGTCAATCTGTACGGAACAAACTACTCACTCGACAAAATCAAGGACAAGACAGTCGGACACGGTCAGCACGGTGTGGCAAGGTGGGCAACCAAATCGGAAATCAGAAA
>CACWNY010000115.1 GCA_902762375.1 uncultured Ruminococcus sp.
CTTGCGTATCTGGAAACAATGATAGAAACAGCAAAACCGCCTGACGAACTTGTCGAAACTGATGAAACATATGTTACAGAATCTCAGAAAGGTGTTAAATGTAAAAATCGTAAACCAAGGAAACATGGGGAAAGTGCGTCAAAACGAGGATTGTCCAATGAACAATACTGCATTTGTGTGGTCACTGACAGAAATAAAAATGTATTTGCCAAATGTGTCAACAGAGCCAAGCCTTCCTCAGAGGATATTATCAAGGCGCTCTCTGCACACGTTTCCCGTAAATCTGTTCTGCTGTGTGACGGTGCAGCCTCATACAATCAACTCGCCGATACTTTGGAATGCAAAAAAATCGAGTTGATTGGTCACGAAAGTTATGACAAGGTTTATCACTTGAATACAGTCAACAATTTACACAGCAGAATCAAGAGGATGCTGGGACAATTCCGAGGTGTGGCTTCCAAATACCTGAACCGTTATTTGGCACTCTTTTCCGTAATAGTGTCATGTACCAAACCTTCTATGAATGAATTTGTTGATGAATTACGTTGTACTTTATCCACCATCAGGGTAAATGTTACTTACCACTCTTCTCAAACTATTGGAATACTGGCTTTTTAATCAATAAGTCCTACTTTTCCGACTAACCCCTTTATTTTTTCAAAACTTGGAAACTGCTGTACTTCTATTATACAGCTTTCATGCGGATTTGTAAATATTTATGTTAACACTCTCTAAATTTTTGTTTTTGTCAACCCGTTTTTTGTATTTTTTCTTATATAAATATAACTCCCTATATGATATTACTGATTGATTATCCTTCCCCTATCGCTTATAATGGTACTATACACACTACAAAGGGGATAACAACAATGAGTTATGATGAAAAAGCAAAAGCACGAATGGTAAAATATATGCAGTCCAAAAGAGAATCACTGCGGCTGAACCTGCCGTTAGGAACAAAAGACTTATGGAAAGACTATGCCGCCGATTACGGAATGAGCGTGACTGAACTGATCACGAAACTGATCGAAAAAGATATGAAGGAACACAATTGGTCCGGCGGTGTCGGCTTCAAATTGAAATAATGGGGCTTGAAGCCCCAAAAAACATATCCACACAATGGTACTGCATTATGACAGAGGAATAATCCGTGGTCAGGTAAAACATTTTTCAATGAGGTGAAACAGACTCCAATTCACTCCAACATACTTCAATTAAACAGTAGGCTCGAACAAAAATATAGTTGAAGGTTGATTCAAATGCTTTTCGCAAACGATTATAATGACAATAAAATACATATTGAAGAAACGCAAAGCAATCAGACGTACTATTGCCCTTACTGCGGGACGCCTTTGATTGTGAAAAAAGGTGATATTCGTCAGCATCATTTTGCACACAGCAACAGACATCAATGTACTGATTCGTGGGAACAGAATCACTCTTATGATATGTCAATATGGCACAACGAGTGGCCACGGAAATCAATTTTCAAAAAAGAGAAAGTGTGATATAATAGAATTTATGAAAAATAACGGAATAACAGAATACTTCGAAGAAGTAGAAATCACCAGAAGATACACCAGTGGGCGGAAAGTGATAGAGTAAGTGAATTTTTGAAGGAGAAATTCGAAATAAATCGCATTCCCAGCTACTATTGGTTATTGTGCTTGCTCAAACTCATAAAACAGGACTCACTCAATCGATGCTTTGTCAATTGGGCTTATAGCTTTGTGCCAGAGAAGGCAGAAAAATTGACAATAGCATTGGATGGAAAAACCATTTGTTCAACCACACAGATGGCGTCATATGGAAATCCGCTGCATATCATCAGTGCACAATTATCTGAATTAGGGATAACGCTTGCCCAGAAAACGGTAGATGGAAAAAGTAACGAAATACCGGCTGTACAAAATTTACTCGAAGAATTGAATATAAAAGGAACCATTGTTGTAGCAGATGCCCTGAATTGTCAGAAAGAAACAGCCGGAATTATTGTTGACGGTGGGGGTGATTATTTGTTATGTGTAAAAGACAATCATCCTACTCTAAAACAGGATATTGAGGATTATATTCAGGACAGCAAACTACAGGCCACCATGGAAAAATTCAGTAAAACTGAGAAAAACCGAGGCAGAATTGAAACAAGAACTGCTTTTGTCACAACGGATATCGAATGGTTGGAACAACGAAAAGACTGGAAAAATCTTTGTTGTATCGGTGCGATTCACACAGAATTTGAAACAAAAAAGGGCAGATCAAGCGAATGGCATTACTATATATCGAGTTGTCCACTAACACCGGAACAGCTTCTCCATCATGCACGGATGGAATGGGCTGTAGAAACCATGCATTGGCTTTTGGATGTTCATTTTGAAGAAGATTGGTGTCGGATCGAAGATAGAAATATTCAGCAGAGTTTAAATATGTTTCGAAAATTTGCTTTGAATCTGATCAAGCTTTATAAATCCGAGACCGGCTCCAAAAAAGCTTTGTCAAAAATAATGTTCGATTGTCTGCTGGATTCATCCAATATCATCAGAATCCTTCATCATTATTTTTCTTTTAAAGAAAGTTGATTTCCGTGGGGTAGTAGCTTGACATCTATAAAAGGTAGGGGTATAATTTATCTTGGATAAACAGCGTAAAGCTGTAACAACAGGAGGAAAGAACGATGAAAAATTACAACATTACACTGCTCAGGGGCGATGGTATCGGTCCGGAAATCGTAGGCGAAGCTGTCAAGGTACTGGATAAAACCGCTGAAAAATTCGGCTTTACCGTCACCTACACCGATGCTCTCCTGGGCGGCTGTGCCATTGATGCTACCGGCGTACCGCTGCCGCAGGAAACCATTGATAAGTGTCTGGCATCC
>CACWNY010000116.1 GCA_902762375.1 uncultured Ruminococcus sp.
CGCTTTCAATATTGTTTCGTGCCTTGATAATGTTTCCAGCTCACCTTGTAATTCAAGTTCTTTATCCGCTCTTGATTTCCGTAAATAAATAGCATACTTTTCCAAATATTTTATCCCCCTTAATTTACCGTTCTACTCCTTATCAGAGCAGGACGGTATTTTGTTTATACTAAATCATATTCTTCTTTTTGTGTTTTAGTCGGTTGCATATCTCTGAAACAGTCTACATCTATGCAATGTAAATTGTTATTGATTTTAATAACCATAATCGTATCATCTACATAGCCACATATGTCACATAAGATATAGCCGTCAGATGATATTCCGTTATAGTAATAATTTTTCATTTCGTTTAATGTGGGAGCTAACAGTTTATGCTTTTTCAGAAAGGTTATCAATTCTTCTGTTGAATTAAATTGCTTCCAACTTTCGTCAGGGGCAAGATAAAAGTTATCAGGATTTACATTCTGTTTCTTTTGCTTTTTATCAAGAAGATGTGATTGTTCCAAAAATTCATTTTCTCTTAAAATGAGTATTGAACTACCATTCTGATTTAAATTTAATGCTTTTTCAATTTTAGAACCAAATCCATCGCCTTTCCATTGGGTACTACCGTCTTCTCCAACTATTACATAATCTGTTTTTGAAGTAACTGATTTTTGTGTTACTGCTCCGTTTGATTCTAAAACAGCTTTCAATTCATTTTTTGATATTTTTGAAAAATGTCCTGTTAAACATATTTTCTTTTCTGACAACTCAATATTTTCGGGACAATCATTAAAAATACTGTCTTTCGGTTTATTGCTTTTTGTAGGAGTAGTATTGAGATTTTTTGTTTTATCTCTCTCGAAAATATTACAACAATCTTGAAATTTTATAGAGTACATCTCTGACAATTTCATCAGAATATTTGCCGTTGCTGTACAATCTGCCAAAGCATTATGGTGATTTTTAAATTCAATATTTAACGCCTGACATACATTCGGAAGTCTGTAATTTTCCAAATCGAGATATTGTTGTGACAGTTGGAATGTGTCTATATAAGCGATACTATCGAAATTTGTATCAATATCATTACGCAATAATTCTTTATTGATAACACTCAGGTCAAAATTAGAATGATGAGCAACAAAAATATAATCAGAAAAAACTTTGCCATATTTATTCCAAAATTCTTTAAATGTAGGAGAATTGTATACCATATCTTTAGTAATTCCATGTATTCTTACATTTCTTTCTACAAATTCACAATCCGCATTGATTAAAGAATAATATGTATCAGCTATTTTACCGTTTTTTATTAAAACAAGAGCTATCGAACAAATATAGCTATTCTGTAAATCAGCGGTTTCAACATCAACAACAACATATTGTCTGCCATTGAAAATATCTGATTTGCTTGCTTTTGATGTGTTATCAATATTTTTATTTTTGCCATAAAAAATCCTGCCCTGTTCCAGATTTTTTCTGTACATACAGGCAGTTGCATAAATCAAATCATCGTGTAAACATTACTTATGACAACAGCCGAACGGTTCAAAAGTAAGAGCGTCCAAAAAAATATCTTCGATAAGCTGAATAAAATCAGGGTCGTTTTTCAATTCTTCTATCTTGGAAAACTCGTCAAGCGGTATCCTGAAAAAATCAGGTTCAGATTTTATCCCATAAGTTAATATCCCATGATTTTCAAATCTATTTTTGTATTTTTCTTTAAAACTGATATATTTAACTTCTTTTTCAGTTTTTAATCTGGCAAAAAGACTATCACTGACATTTTCTCTATATACGGTGTAAGGTAAAGAAATGTTAATACTTTTTTCCAAATTCTTTCCACTTACAGTCAAAACTACTTCCTGATAATTTTCGTTCTTGTGTAATATATCCTGAAAAAACTGTGCGTATTCTTCCGGTGTCTTTATATCGGTATGATTTTCTGTGTCCCATAATGTATTTTGAAACTGCTCACCGATTACAAAGTCTTCCATAATGTACAACCTCCTCATTTTTTTGTCATGTCA
>CACWNY010000117.1 GCA_902762375.1 uncultured Ruminococcus sp.
TACAGCGGTGTTCCTTTTCTGGATTATCGCTGTTGTGAACAGAGCGATAATCTGATTGTCTACGGACATCATATGAATGATGGCACGATGTTTGCCGACTTGTGCAACTATTCTGACAGAAATTATTTTGATAATCACACCGAAATTCTGTGGGAAAACAGAAAGGAAACAGCATATTTTCAGGTGTTTGCGGTGGCTGTTGTCAGTTGTTATGACGACTGGTATCTGTTCACTGACGCTTCCACTGATGAACATTACAATGCAGAAATAGAATATTTAATGGAGAAAAGTCTGTATCATACGGAAAATATTCCACAGAACAGACAACAGTTACTCACCTTGTCGACCTGCACCAATGCCGATGAGGACGGGCGAATTATCGTAGTAGCCGTAAAAAACTGAAATTGTTCAGCCGTTTGTCTTGATGATGAACGGCTGATTTTTACATTCAAAAGACAGGGAGAAAAGAAAAATGGCGATATTCAGAAAGAAAAAACTCAATGAAGAAGAACAGGAAAAAATCCGTACAAAAGATTTTTTCGATATGATATTTCCGGCAACGGTCAAGTTTATGACAGACTGTTATGTGTTCGGCAACAGTTACCGTTGTGTTTGGGCAGTCCGAAGTTATCCGCCGTCCACTGAAGAACAGGCAATTCTATCACAGATTGCCGACAGAAACAATGTGACTTTGCGGATTTACAGCCGTCCTGTTGACAGTATGGAACAGAGAAAAGTCATTCAGAACCATACCCGAAAGAACAGGCTGATGTCGGGGGCGAACAATGTCAGCGATATGATAGAGGCAGAAAACAATCTGCACGATGTGGTTACGCTGATAACCAATCTGCGAAAAGAAAAAGAACCGCTGTTGCACTGTTCAGTGTTTATCGAACTCAAAGCGAAAAGTATGAAAGAACTGGAAGAACTGAAAAGCGATGTGACAATGGAACTGACACGCTCTAAAATTGCGGTAGACCGTTTAATTCTCCGACAGAAAGAGGGCTTTTTATCGGTGTTTCCGTTGGGGTACAATCAATTCGGGGATATGTACGAAAGGATATTGCCTGCAAGTTCGGTGGCAAATCTTTATCCCCTGAACTTTTCGGGAAAGACTGACCCGAACGGTATCTATCTGGGCAAAGACAAATACGGCGGAAGTATTCTTGTTGATTTTGACCGCAGAAGTAATGATAAGACCACAAGCAACGCTCTGATTTTAGGAAATTCAGGACAGGGAAAATCGTATCTGCTGAAACTGATACTGACGAACATCAGAGAAAGCGGAAAGTCTGTTATCTGTCTTGACCCCGAAGCAGAAAATACCGCATAAATCCCCTTGAACCGAAAGTGTGGAACAGTACTGAAAACGGTGCGGAACACGATGTTCACGCTCCGTGTGCATTCAACAAGGTGACACCACTCTCACAGCATATTGCATTTTTAAAGGACTTTTTCCGAACATACAAGGACTTTGACGACAGTCAGCTTGACACGATAGAAATACTGCTGAAAAAATTGTATAAAAGGTTTGGCATTGATGAAACTGCGGATTTAACCGTCAGAAAAAGTACGGATTACCCGATTATGTCGGACTTTTACGCATTGTGTGAGGAAGAATTTCTGACATTCGACAACAAGATAAAAAATGTCTATACGGAACACATTCTGCAGGAAATATGCTTGGGTGTTCACAGTATGTGTGTAGGGTCGGAGGCGACTTACTTTGACGGTCACACCAATATTTCAGACGATAACTTTCTGTGTTTCGGTGTAAAAGGACTGCTCGATACCAATAGGCGACTGAAAGACGCTATGCTGTTCAACATACTTTCGTATATGAGCAATCAGTTGTTAGGTAAAGGAAATACCGTGTCTGCTATTGATGAAATGTATTTGTTTTTATCTAATCTTACGGCGGTGGAATATATCCGGAATGCCATGAAGCGTGTGCGTAAGAAAGAATCGGCAGTGATTATTGCCAGTCAGAATGTTGAGGATTTTTTGCTGCCGAATGTTCAGGAATATACAAAGCCGTTGTTTTCCATTCCGACACATCAGTATCTTTTCAATCCGGGACTGACGAACATCAAAGCCATAGGAGAAGTGATACAGCTTGAAGAAAGCGAACAGGACTCTGTTCTGTTTGGAAAATCAGGTGGCAGATAGTAGACAAGATTATCTTTAAGTGTTAAAATTAAGCAAACCAAATCAGAATTTAAATTATTGAGGTAGATAATGGGAATTACAAGTACATTGTATGATGAGTATTACAATAAAGAAATTGTATCTAACAAATTAGAAACGCCTTTTGGCGAAGTAACAATGATTAAATCAGGACAAAAGATTCCATTTGAATATACGACAAAAAAGTATTGCTTTAGAAATGGTATATCTGCTGATATTTTTCGTTTGAAAATAGATACTCGCAATCATAAAATAAATGATGATTTTGAAATACGCATTGGAAATATAAATGAATTTGAATATTATGATTCAGATGAAAATACAGTAATGCAGAAATTTCAGAATAATAAGTTTTGTATAGCAGTAATCGGATTTGACAGTTATTATGATTTTATTGCCGATAAATTTTACGGAGGATATGATTTTTCCTTTGGAGTAAAAGAGACTTCCTATGGTATAAAATATAAAATTGTGAGAGAGCCGAGTACATTTAAAAATTCTTTTGAATATATTATTTACACTTGGATTGTTTTTTTGCCATTATCCGATGAGTATGATGTGGTCAATATGATTGATATTGAATTGGTGTAAATTATCGTTCATAAATCAAAAAAATTACCGAATGATTTTTTTTCTGTTAAAAAATTTTGAACTATCTTTTTTGTCCGGATAATTATTTATAATTGTGATATGTTGATAGTAATAAAAATCAATGACATTCAGGGGAGATTACAGATGAAAAGAACGGTAGATATAATAACGATATATGGAAAAAGTTTTGTAAAAAATCAAAAGAGTTTGTTTGCCTGTTGATTGAAATATATCAACGGGCTTTTTTATATCCAGAATTTTTAAGGAGGAATTTTTTATGGTGACGGTAGGTGCAGTACTCAAAAAAATTGCCATAGGTCTTTTGTCGCACCCGAAATCGTGGAAAGTTGTCGGCGGAATTGTTCTCGGGCTGATTGTTATTCTTGTCACACCGCTGGCGATGATTACCGCT
>CACWNY010000118.1 GCA_902762375.1 uncultured Ruminococcus sp.
CTCTCAATTTTTTTGAGAAATTCATCAATATTATTAACTGTGTACATAGATATTCCCAATGCCTCAGCTTTTTGTATCAACTTATTCATTTTTTCTTCCATAGTCTTTTGTATATCCATCTTCTCACCTCCGTTTATATGCTGTCCGTGTTGCGTTGCCTGTACCGTTTACAAGCGTTTCTACTGTTGTGCCGAGTGCCGTTGCCATATAGTAAGCCAGAAGTACATTAGGTACTCTTATGCCCTTTTCGTAACTGTAAACGGCTTTCTGACTTATTCCTAACTTGTCTGCCAAATCCTGTTGTGACATTCCTTCCTTTTCACGAATATTCTTCAAATTATCTGAAAATGCCACTTTATCTCGTTGACTTTGTGAACAAAATAAATTATAATTAAGCTGTCAGACTTTAATTTTAATTTGGGGGCTTATTCTGTCTTTTATCAACGACATTGTCGTTACAGGTATATTATATGCGTTTATTAACGCAATTTCAAGTGTTTTGCGTTTAATAGCGTAAATTTGTATGTTTAAACAATAGTAAAGAGGTGAATTTATGGATAATATACAAACTGCTTTAATCATTAAAGAGCTTTGTAAAAAACAAAAAGTAACTATTTCCAGAATGCTGTTAGACACATCAATAAGGAAAGGGCTTATTTACGATATGGAAAAGCGTGACCTTACACCTTCGGCAGAAGTTTTGGAAAAAATAGCCGATTATTTTGATTGTTCTGTTGATTACTTGTTGGGCAGAGTTGATACACCAAACGGCACATATTCCATAACCGGTGACAACAATGTGCAGATAAACGGTAATAAGGGCAATAACTTTACTATAAACAGTGGCGAACAGCCCAAAAAAGAAAACAGACAGAATAACATAACTGAAAATTTTATCAAAGTATTTGAGACACTGGACTTTACAGACCAAGTGGAAGCAATGAAATTCGTTACTGACATGACAAAAAAATGAGGAGGTTGTACATTATGGAAGACTTTGTAATCGGTGAGCATTGAGAATATTGCAAAGAATGAACCGACAGACAAGAGTATAATTATTTCTCTGACAAAAACTGCTTATAGAACATCTGTCGGATATATGGTATTTGTTTGGGTAAAAACAAATGGCAGTGGTCATCTTCGCTTTAAAATCAAATACAGAAACCGGTTTGAACAACATAATATCAATACCAATCAGATAAGTTCTATGCCTGATTTCTTCAGGATACCGCTTGACGAGTTTTCCAAGATAGAAGAATTGAAAAACGACCCTGATTTCATTCAGCTTATCGAAGATATTTTTTTGGACGCTCTTACTTTTGAACCGTTTGGTTGTTGTCATAAATATGTAGAATGTAGTGACGCTAAAAAATGTTTACACGATGATTTGATTTATGCAACTGCCTGTATGTACAGAAAAAATCTGGAACAGGGCAGGATTTTTAAACGCAGTCCCATTGTAAGAGATAAAAAAGGAAGTAGTATCGTTGATTTTCCAAATGAATATTGTGTTATAGACATAGAAACAACAGGTTTCGACCCTCGATATGATGAAATTATTGAAATTGCGTCATTAAAGATTGTTGACAAAAAAATTGTTGATACATTTCAATCTCTTGTCAAACCTGAAACCCCCGTAGACAGTTATATTACTGAACTCACTGGAATAGATAATGATATGCTGAAGAATGCTCCTGCAATAGATGATGTTATTTCGGATTTTTATAAATTTATTGGTGATTATATTTTGGTAGGGCATAATGTCAATTTCGATATTAATTTTTTATATGATATTAAGGAACTGACAAACGATTTTATAGATACTATGCGTATATCGAGAAAATTGCATACCACACTTAAACATCACAGATTAAAAGATATTGTCGCATTTTATCATATAGACGCAAAAACTTTTCATCGTTCGTTGGCAGATTGTCAGGCAACATTTGAATGCTATAAAAAAATGACTGAAGACATTCTCTGTGAATATGAAACTCTTGAAGATTTCAAAAAAATGTTCAAAACGATAAAGACCGGATGTGGCTTCTCAGGGAAATATAAAAATCAACAATCTTTTGATGATTTAGTAGGGAAAATCAATACAAATGAAGAAAGTGATTTATTTCAAAAAGTATGTGTTTTTACCGGTACACTGGATAAAATGTCAAGAAATACAGCTATGGCAATCGTAGAAAAACTTGGTGGCATTTGCGGTAAAGGAGTGACCAGTAAAACAAACTATCTGATACTTGGCAATAATGATTATTGTAAAACAATCAAAGACGGAAAAAGTAGTAAACATAAAAAAGCAGAACAACTTAAGCTAAAAGGATACGATATAGAAATTATTTCAGAAAATGTATTTTATGATATGATTTTTGAAAGCAACGACTAAAACCAAAAGCCGTCCTGCTCCGATAAGGAGTAGAACGGTAAATTAAGGGGGATAAAATATTTGGAGAAGTATGCTATTTATTTACGGAAATCAAGAGCGGATAAAGAACTTGAATTACAAGGTGAGCTGGAAACATTATCAAGGCACGAAACAATATTGAAAGCG
>CACWNY010000119.1 GCA_902762375.1 uncultured Ruminococcus sp.
TTATCATAGAATGTACGCAGAAAAATATGTTTTCCCTCGCTGTTCAGATAGACTGTTCCGTTTTCCAGTTTTTCAAAATGCTTTTCGGAATCTATCATACCTTTATTTATCATAGAAAACACAACCCTGTCCACAATCAGAGGCTTGAACAGCTCGGCAATATCCAGATTTAAAGATTCCTGTCGGCGGTTTGTGGCGTGCAGAAACCCTACCCGCACATCTAAGGCGGTTTTTTCAATATAAGTTGCGATTAAATTATACAGCACCGTATTACCGAAACTAAGCATTGCATTTACGGCATTTTTAGGCGGTCGGCGTGTACGCTTGTCAAAGGCAAAACCCTCAACACGGATAAAGCTGTCAAAACAGTGATAGTAGATATTTCTTATACGGGCTTCTAAAAGCAATAAATCATTATAATCATTACATTTCTTAACCAGCTTTTCCAATGTATCTATTGCCGACAGCGAATCTGTAAATATCTTATCGTGATAATTTTTCCGATAGTAACGGATATTCAGACGCAGATTATGAACAGAACCCAGCACAAATCTTGAAGCAAGATATAATCTTTTTTTGCTGTCGCCGTAGTATTCAAGCTGTTTAATGGTCAATGGCGGAGAAATCAGACGTGTGTTAGGAACAAAAGCCCCGATTTTTTTGCCCCGTTCATTGAACATATTTACCGTTATGCGGTTTTTTGCTGCATATGCTAAAAAATTGCTGTCGAATACCACATCAGAATAAACATTGATACTGTCACAGCCGTAAACGGGAATGTCATATTTTCCGTTTTCACAGGAAAAACGCAGAGAAAAATCTTGTTTGGAAAGTATACCGTTACTGATAACCGTAATTTGTCGGTTATCTTTTTCAGGTACAGAAGATGTCCATTGATGGTTGATTTCCGGAGAGGGGATTTGTGATTCCATAGAAATCATACCGCAGCTGTTCTTTGAAAAGCAATATCCCAGAAAGGAAATTTTTTCGGGAATATCCACCGTACATTTTTCATTGTTCATATTCAGGTGCAGTTGTTCTTTCATCATCACAGAAATTTCCGTATACAATGCCGTCAGGCTGTCAAAATCATCACCGAACACGACAACATCATCAGCATAACGAATGTAATCCAGTCCCCTTTCCTCTAAAAAACAATCCAACGGATACAGATACCAGCCCTTTCCTCTAAAAAACAATCCAACGGATACAGATACCAGTCCGCAAGAATGGGAGCTGTGGGAATACCCTGCGGAATACCGCAATGATGTCGTGTTGTCTTTTCGTTTTCCACAACAGGTGCATTGATAAATTTCATTATAAGCTTTATAAACGCTTTGGGAAACTCCATTTCCGCAAGTGCTTTTTCAAGTACGGTATGGTCAATGCTGTTAAAATAATCGGACGGGTCAAGCTTTAATACATAACGGTATTTTGCACCATACACACAAAATTCCTTGACTGCTGTTGTTACTCCACGGTTCGGCAGGTAAGAATGAATATGCGGTGACAGGACAGGTTCAATCCTTTCTGTCAGATAATCCTTCAATGCTTTCTGAATAATCATATCGACAGCACACGGCTTTACCAGTTGACGAAAAGTACCGTTTTTCTTGCTTACCGAAAACCCCAATAACGGCTGTGGCTGATATTTTCCTGCTTTGAGTTGTTCCAGCAAATTGTCATAATTGATTTCAAGCCATATTTCAGCACCTTGAGCGGTCATATTGTCAAAGCCTTCCTTAAAATGTGACTAAGTTTTTCTTTTTTAAATATCGTTTCGTAGTCCGTTTTCTTCATATAGCATCACCTGTATGTTATGATATACTAACGGACAGAATATGTCAACATTAAATTTAGTTAATCGGTATTTTGTTTACAAAATCACCTGCAAAATAAGGCTTTCTGACGGATAAATCGATTTTATAACTAAATATATCTAAAGACTTTACAAAAAATCACAAGTTTTTTTGAATTATCACTTGACAAAGACTATATTTAGCGTGTATAATAAAAATACATTACAAAATGTTGTTCTTACCTTTCCCTTTCCCTCTGAAATTCGAGGCCAGGAAGCAGCAGGCTTACCTTTCCCTATTGGGAATTGATACACATTAGCATACACTTCAAGTAAGTACCGTCCTCCTTTCTTCTTACCTTTCCCTATTGGGAATTGATACAAGACTCCAGAAATCTTTTTCAGAGATTCCAAGATCTTACCTTTCCCTATTGGGAATTGATACTGATTTCTCTGTTTGGGGATTAATGAGCTAAATTTGTAGCACTTACCTTTCCCTATTGGGAATTGATACTGATTTCTCTGTTTGGGGATTAATGAGCTAAATTTGTAGCACTTACCTTTCCCTATTGGGAATTGATACAACTTGAAGTCACAAGTATTACTGTGTTAGAATCACCGTTATTCACTTACCTTTCCCTGTTGGGAATTGATACTCCCTTTTTAGCCATTCTAATTGTACCCTCCAGCTCGGTATAGCTTACCTTTCCCTATTGGGAATTGATACTTCTTCATAATTTCCACGTTCAAATACGACATCTATAGAATCTTACCTTTCCCTATTGGGAATTGATACCCATTATATGAATAATCTATATCTTTAGGTTTCTTCCTCTTACCTTTCCCTATTGGGAATTGATACATTTAATTATTCAATTGTAACTCTTTGCATTTTAATTCACTTACCTTTCCCTATTGGGAATTGATACGAAATTAGTAAACAAATACATCTGTTTACTGTTCTTGCTTACCTTTCCCTATTGGGAATTGATACCTTCC